>NZ_JACBXD010000179.1 GCF_013870525.1 Amycolatopsis pittospori | reverse complement strand
CCGGTGATCAAGACCGTGCCACGAGGCTGCCACGACCGGTCGGTTCCGGTGGTCGCGGCGGCTCTGACCAGCCTGCGGGCGAACACGCCCGACGGCCGGATCGCGAGCTGGTCCTCCGTGCCGCCCAGTACGGCCAGGGTGTGCCGCAGCGTCTGTTCGTCGTCCTCGGCGGGCAGGTCGAGCAGCCCGCCCCAGCGGTCGGGGTGTTCCAGCGCGGCCACCCGGCCGAGTCCCCAGAGCTGAGCGTCTTCCGGCCGGGCCACCCGGTCGGCCGGTTCGACGGACACCGCCTGCCGGGTGGCCGCCCAGAGCGGTGCTTCGAAGCCGGCGTCCCCGAGTGCCTGCAGGAGCACCAAGGTGCTCGCACCGTCCACTCTGGACAGAACGCCGGTGAACCCGGACAGATCCGCGAGGCGGGCGGCCAGGTCCGCGCGGTCCGGGGTGCCGGTGAGGACCAGCACCTCGGCGCGGTCGCCGAAGGCCGTCAGCAGCCGCGTGTCCTGGTGCGACTCGGGCAGCACCACCAGCCAGCGGCCATCGGGATCGGCGGTACCCGTGGCAGTCAGTGGCCGCCAGTCGACCTGGTAGGCCCAGGAGTCCGCCTCCGCTTCCTGCCGCCGGCGGTGCCGCCACGCCGCCAGTGCGGGCAGCGCGGCTCGCAGTGGCTGGTCGGCGTCGACGGAGAACGTGGTGGCGATCGATTCGACGTCGTCCCGTTCGACGGCCGCCCAGAACTCCGCGTCGATCGGGTCCGCACCGACCTCGGCGGCCCCGGTGTCCGCCGGATCGAACCAGTACCGCTCGTGCTGGAAGGCGTAGGTGGGCAGCTCGACGCGGTTCCCGCTGATCAGCGCGGTCCAGTCCACCTCGGTGCCCCGGGTGTGCAGCGCGCCCAGCGCGGTGATCGCGGTGCGGACCTCCGGCCGGTCGGGACGCAGGATCGGCGCGAACAGGGCGTCCGTCTCGGGCAGGCAGCCTTGCGCCAGCCCGCTCAGCACCCCATCGGGGCCGAGTTCGAGGAAGGATGTCACACCTTGTGCGGCAAGGGTTTTCACGCCGTCGGCGAAACGCACCGCTTGGCGCACGTGATCGAGCCAGTACCGCGGCGACGTCAGGTCCGCGGTCAGTCCACCGGACACAGTGGACACCACCGGGATCTGCGGCGCAGTGAACGTGATGCGCTCAAGAACGTCGGCGAACTCGGCGAGCATCGGCTCCATCAACGGCGAATGGAACGCATGACTCACCTCAAGACGCTTCGTCTTACGACCCTTGGCCGCGAACTCATCCGCAATCCGGGCAACCACAGGTTCAGCACCGGAGATCACCACCGAATTCGGGCCATTCACCGCCGCGATCCCGAACTCGGCCGTGGGCGTGAACTCGTCCTCGGTCGCCTCGATCGCGACCATCACCCCACCCTCGGGCAACGCCTGCATCAACCGACCACGAGCCGATACCAGCCTGCCCGCGTCCTCCAGCGAGAACACACCGGCGACATGCGCGGCCGCGATCTCACCAATCGAGTGGCCTAGCAGGAAGTCCGGACGCACGCCCCACGACTCGAGAAGTCGGTACAACGCAACCTCAAGAGCGAACAACGCAGGCTGTGCGAACTCCGTACGGCCAAGATCCCCTAGCGGCGGCAGGAACTCACACGCAGCATCAAAAGCCTCAGCGAAAACAGGGAACTCCGCATACAGCTCCGCACCCATACCAACACGCTGAGAACCCTGACCAGCGAACAAGAACGCCGAACGGCCACGGGAAGCGACGCCGGTGACCGCGGAAGACGTCGAAGTTCCCGCTGCCAGTGCCGTCAGCCCGGCCGCCAGGTCGTCCCCGAGCACCACGGCGCGGTGCTCCAGCGCCGTGCGGGTCGTCACCAGGGAGAAGGCCATGTCGACGGAGTCCGCCCCACTGTCCACAACGGACAGCAGTCGACCGGCCTGCGCCCGCAGGGCAGCCGGGGTCTTGCCGGACAGCACGAACGGCACCACCGACGGCGCGGTGGGCTCGATCCGCACCGCATCGTCCACCGGGGCCTGTTCCAGCACCGCGTGCGCGTTGGTCCCGCTGAAGCCGAAGGACGAGACCCCCGCCCGCCGCGGGCGCCCGGTTTCCGGCCAGGGCGTGGCTTCGGCGAGCAGTTCCACCGAACCCGCCGTCCAGTCCACCCGGGACGACGGCTCGTCGGCGTGCAGCGACTTGGGCAGCACCCCGTGCCGCATCGCCATGACCATCTTGATCACACCCGCCACCCCGGCGGCGGCCTGGGTGTGCCCGAGGTTCGACTTCACCGCGCCCAGCCACAACGGCCGCTCACGGTCCTGCCCGTACGTCGCCAGCAACGCCTGCGCCTCGATCGGATCACCCAGCGAGGTCCCGGTGCCGTGCGCCTCCACAACGTCCACATCGGACGGAGCGAGCGCGGCGTTGGCCAGCGCGGCCCGGATCACCCTGCGCTGCGAAGGCCCGTTCGGCGCGGTCAGCCCGTTGGAAGCGCCGTCCTGGTTCACCGCCGATCCCCGCACCACCGCCAGGACCTGGTGTCCCGCGCGCCGGGCGTCCGACAAACGCTCTACCAGGAGCACACCGGCGCCCTCGCCCCAGCCGGTGCCGTCGGCGGCGTCGGCGAAGGGTTTGCACCGGCCGTCCACCGCGAGGCCACGCTGACGGCTGAAGTCCAGGAACGCCGCCGGAGTGGACATGATGGTGACTCCGGCGGCCAGCGCCAGGTCGCACTCGCCGTTGCGCAGCGCCTGCACCGCGAGGTGCAGGGCGACCAGCGAGGAAGAACAGGCGGTGTCCACGGTGACCGCCGGACCTTCGAGTCCGAAGGTGTAGGCCACCCGGCCGGACAGCACCGCGGCCGCGTTCCCCGTGCCGAGGAAGCCTTCCAGCTCGTCCGGGCCGTTCTCGAGCAACGACACGTAGTCCTGGTTGTTGGTGCCGGCGAACACGCCGGTCCGGGTGCCCTTCACCGCGGGCAGGGGGATGCCCGCTCGTTCGAAGGCCTCCCATGAGGTCTCCAGCAGCAACCGCTGCTGCGGATCCATCGCCAGCGCTTCACGCGGGGAAATGCCGAACAGCCCGGGGTCGAACTGCCCGGCGTCGTGGACGAACGCGCCTTCACGGGCGTAACTGGTGCCCGCGTGGTCCGGGTCCGGGTGGTACAGCTCGGCCAGCTTCCAGCCACGGTCGGCGGGAAAACCGCCGACCGCGTCGGTCCCGTCGGCGAGCAGCCGCCAGAGGTCCTCTGGCGACGCGACCCCGCCGGGGTACCGGCAGGCCATGCCCACGATGGCGATCGGCTCACGCGCGGCGTCCAGCAGGCGCTGGTTCTGTTCGCGCAGCCTGCCGGTCTCCTTGAGCGACGCCCTCAGCGCATCGACGACTTTTTCGGAAGGCGTACCCATCATCATCCCCATCTGGCCGTGTCAATCAGGAATTGCCGTCGAGCGCGATCTTCACCAGGTTGTCGAGATCCATCGTGTCGAGGAGATCTCCGTCCCCGGTCTGTTCCGGCGAATCCGGGGCCGCCAGCCCGGCCAGCCGCAGCACCGTGCCGGTGAGCCCGGCCTCCCGCAGCGCGGCCGGCGAGATCAGGGCCAGGGCGCGGCGAAGCTGCCCGTCCTCGTCGGACTCGCCGGGCTCGCCGCCGTCCCCGGCGATCTCCGCGGCCAGGTGCGCGACGAGCGCGTCCGGGCTCGGGTGGTCGAACACGACGCTGGCGGGCAACGGGACACCGGCCGCCGAGGCGAGCTTGTCCCGCAGCTCCACCGCGGTGACCGAGTCCAGTCCGAGATCGCGGAACGGGCGTGCGGGACCGATGTCGCCGCCGCCCGGCAGCTGGAGCACCGCCGCGGTCTCGGCGCAGACCAGGTCGAGCAGGGTGCGCCGGAGTTCGGCCGGGCTCATCCCGGCCAGTTCTTCCCGCCGCCCCGGCTCCGCGGCTGCGGCCGGTCCGGTGGCGGCCTCCGGCAGCGTGTCGAAAAGCCGGGCGGGCCGGGCCGAGGTGAACACCGGCAGGAAGCGCGACCAGTCCACGTCGGCGATGGTCACCGTGCTGTCCCCGGCGCCGACCGCCCCGGCCAGCGCGAGGAGCGCCCGCTCGGGCGCGAGCCCCGCCAGCCCCATCCGCAGTAGCTGTTCGCCGCCCTCGCCGTCGGCCATACCCCCTTCGGCCCACGGGCCCCAGGCGACCGCCGTCCCTGGCAGCCCGTCCGCGCGTCGTTGCTCGATCAGCGCGTCGAGCGCGGCATTGGCGGCCGAATAGCCGCTTTGCCCGGCGCTGCCCCAGATCCCGGCGATGGAGGAGAACACGACGAACGCGTCGAGTTCCCGGTCGCGGGTGAGTTCGTGCAGGTGGACCGCACCGGCGACCTTGCCGTCGAGCACCTCGGCGAACTCGGCCGCCGAGGTCTCGCCCAGTGGCGCCGAACGGGACACCCCGGCCGCGTGCACCACCGAGTCCGGCCCGGCGGGCAGGCTCTCGAGCAGGGCGGCGACGGCATCGCGGTCCGCGACGTC
>NZ_JACBXD010000178.1 GCF_013870525.1 Amycolatopsis pittospori | reverse complement strand
CTGCTCGCGCCGCGCGGGACGGCGTGGCTGGCCGCGCATCCGCGGGCGCTGGAGCGGGCGTTACCGGTGGCGGCGAACTGGTACGCGGGGGAGGACCGCTGGCAGACCGTCTACGGCCTCCCGCTGCGGCTCGCGGAAGGCGTCCGCTCGCTCGACCTGTCCCCGGCCTGGCTCTCGTACGTCGGCGCCGCGGTCTCACTGGACTACCTCGCGTCCTTGGACCTCGAAGCCGTCCGCGCGCACTGCGTCGGGCTCGCCGACTCGCTCCTGGAAGCGCTCGGGTCACCCGTTCAGGGGAGCGCGATCGTCTCGCTCGACGGCGACGCCGAGCGAGTGCGGGAAGCCGGCATCGTGGCCGGTACGAGGGCTGGGAGGCAGCGATTCGGCTTCCATCTCTACAACACGGCTGACGACGTCGAACGGGTGATAAGCACGTTCAGGTGAACCGCCGGACGGACGTGAACTACCGTATGTTCCCGTGGTTGGTGCGCAATTTACTCCGGGACCGACGGAAACGGCCCGGCTTCAGCCGGTGCGACCGGCAGGGCCGCCGCCGGTGTCCAAGCCGCCGAGGAATCCGGCGAGCCTGGCGCTGAAGGGCGGTGGGCTGGTCGTCATCGCCGTCGTGTCCGCCCTGCTCTGGTGGCTGATCCGGCACGAGCCGGAGACGACGCCCGTCGCGGACACGCCGTCGAAGACCGGTCAGTACCAGTACACGCTGGTCGAGGGCCCGCAGGTCACCTCCGACTGCGCGAGCAAGTCCTACGGTGACACCAAGGATTTCTTCACCCGGACGCCGTGTACGCGGCTTTCGCGTGCGCTGTACACGACCGAGACCGCCGGGCAGAAGGCGCTCGTGTCGGTCGTCCTGGTCACCATGCCGGGCGAGGTCACCGCGACCCAGCTCAAGGCGCTCACCGACAAGGACGGCACGGGCAACGTGTCCGACCTCGTGCGCGACGGCACCTTCAAGGCGAAGGACGCTCCGAAGGTCTCGACGTCGAACGCGGCCTACGAATCCCACGTCACCGGCGCCGACGTGACCATCGTGCTGACCGACTTCTACAACAAGCACAGCGACAAGCCGGTGCTGGAGCGGATCGCGGCCGACGCCGTGCGGCTCGCGGGAGATCTGCGCCGCTGAGCCCGCCGGAGCCCCGTTCCGGATGCTATGAACGACCCGTTACTGGCAAATTTTGCCAGTAACGGGCCGTTCATAGCACGCTTCGGGCCCGCGGAGCCGCGCCCCGCGAGAAGGCCTCAGGTCGACTGGCCCGGCATCGCGATGGCGACCGGCTTCGCGCCGAACTCCGCCCGCCACGCCGTCCCTCGCCGCGCGGAGCCGATCAGCGCGTTCAGCGCCGTCGTGCGCAAGGCCGCGTCGTCGGTCCGGTCGATCACACCGAGCCAGGCGGCGGTCGCGTCCGACTCGGACGTCGCCACGAGCTCCATCGCCGAGTTCGCGTCGGTCACCGGCTTCGGCGGCACGTAGGCCGCTTCGGGGCCGGCGGGCGTCTGGCCCGCCGCGGAAAGCATCCGTTCGCACACATCGCGACGTTTGACGTGCTCGGCCGTACCGCGAGCGACCGCGCTGGCGAAGGCGGCCGGAAGATAGGCGCTCACCAGTCCGTACACCCAGATCGACGCGTGTTCGGCGCCCAGCGCCTGCTGGACGGCTTCCGCGGCCTCCTGGTCCAGCGAAACTCCGGCGGGTACTTCGACGGCCACGGCGTCGTCGCCCCGGCCGAGTTTGTCCGAGCTCTGCTGCAAAGCCGCGCAGCCGGCCGCGATCGAAGCGACCATCCCGGCCCGGTACCGAGGCAGTGAAGGCACCAGTCCTTCGGCCTGTTTCCGCGCTGTGGCGAGCCGTTCCTTGAGCCCGTCGACGGACGACGGCGGGGTCTCCGCCGGTCCGGACTGCTCCGGCTTCGGCCGGTTGAGCCGGTCCACCTCGGTCTTGAGCGCCGCCGCGTGCGCCGCGCGGGCGGCCGCGACGGCTTCCGCTTCGGGGCCTGTCAGCGCCTTCGCGCCCGCAGCGTCGGTCTCCGCCGCGCGCAGCAACGGGGCCAAGGGATCGGGGCTCTCGTCGTAGCCGGGGCCACAGGCGGCCGCCAGCGGCACGGCCAACGCGGCCAGCGCTCCCACTCTCAGGAAAGTACGACGGCTCGGCAAGGTGGGCTCGGTCGGTCTTCCGGTCACGCCGCCCCATCCTGCCAGTAGCCCGCGCGGGGCCGCCGCTCGCGCGTCACGCGGGGGTCACCAGATAAGCTGGTCCACTACCGAACCCGGATCCACGCCGCCGGGTCGCCCACAGCCGGACAGGAGCGCTCCACAGTGCCCAACGACCTCGCCAGCAGGCTGGAGCCCATCGTGGCCGAAGCCGTCAAGGCCGCGGGTTTCGACCTCGATTCCTTCGAGGTCCAGCAAGCAGGCCGTCGTCAGCTGGTCAAGGTCGTCGTCGACGGGGACGACGGCGTCGGGCTGGACGAGGTGGCGAGCATCAGCCGCGCCGTCTCCGCCGTGCTCGACGAGAACGAGCACGTGCTCGCCAGCGCCTACACCCTCGAAGTGACCTCACCGGGGCTGGACCGCCCGCTGTCCGTGCAACGGCACTGGCGGCGCGCGAAGTTCCGTCTGGTCAAGGTCACCCCGGCCGAGGGTGCCGCCTTCATCGGCCGTGTCGGGCACGCGGGGGAGAAGTCCGCGCGCGTGCTCGTCGACGGCGAGATCCGGGACGTCGGTTACGCCTCGGTGGCCAAGGCGGTCATCGAGATCGAGTTCAAGCAACCACCTGCCGAGGACCTGAAACTGTTGGAAACCGACGCCGCGGCCCGCACCGCCGCCGCTACCGAACCGAAGGAGGAGCCGAAGTGAACGTCGACATCGCCGCGCTGCGCGCGATCGAACGGGACAAGGACATCCCCTTCGAAACGGTCATCGAGGCCATCGAAACCGCGCTTCTCACCGCGTACAAGCATACCGAGGGCCACCAGCCGCACGCCCGGATCGACATCGACCACAAGAGCGGGCTGGTGCGCGTCCTCGCGCACACCCTCACCCCGGACGGCCAGATCGACGAGGAATGGGACGACACCCCCGAGGGCTTCGGGCGGATCGCCGCGACCACCGCGCGCCAGGTCATCCTGCAGCGCCTGCGCGACGCCGAGCACGAGAAGACCTTCGGCGAGTTCTCCGCCAAGGAGGGCGAGATCGTCGCCGGTGTGGTGCAGCGTGACGCTCGCGCCAACGCCCGCGGCATGGTCGTCATCCAGGTCGGCGACATCGAAGGCGTGCTGCCTTCGATCGAGCAGGTACCCGGCGAGTCCTACGAACACGGCAGCCGGATCAAGGCCTTCGTCGTCACCGTTTCGCGGGGCAACCGCGGCCCGCAGATCACGCTGTCGCGTTCGCATCCGAACCTGGTGCGCAAGCTGTTCGCCCTCGAGGTCCCCGAAATCGCGGACGGCACGGTCGAAATCTCCGCCATCGCGCGTGAACCGGGACACCGGACCAAGATCGCGGTCCGCTCGACGGTGCCCGGCGTCAACGCCAAGGGCGCCTGCATCGGCCCGGTCGGCGCGCGTGTGCGCAACGTGATGAGCGAACTCGCGGGTGAGAAGATCGACATCATCGACTTCTCGGAGGACCCGGCCAAGTTCGTCGGGAATGCGCTGTCGCCCGCGAAGGTTGTCTCGGTCAAGGTCGTCGACGAGCGGGCCAAGACCGCACGCGTCGTCGTCCCCGACTTCCAGCTTTCACTCGCGATCGGCAAGGAAGGGCAGAACGCCCGCCTCGCCGCGCGGCTGACCGGATGGCGTATCGACATCCGTAGCGACGCCGCCCCTGAGCAGGGTGACGAAGCACACGCCGGTCAGACGCGGCCCGCCGCGACAACCGGTTCGGCTGAGTGAAGGTCGAAGCGCTAGACTTACGAGTGGTTCAGAGCCCGCGGCCGGGAACCGACCTCCAGCATGACCGGAAATCTCCGGTTCGCACCTGTGTGGGTTGCCGTCGGCGGGCCTTGATCGGCGAGTTGCTGCGAGTGGTCGCGGCGGATGGACGGCTGATCGTCGACGAACGTCGGCGGTTGCCGGGCCGGGGTGCCTGGTTGCACCCCGTGCCGGACTGTCTGGCCAAGGCCGAGCGGCGCAGAGCGTTTCCCCGGGCACTTCGTGTTCCAGGGTCGCTCGACGCCCAGGGTGTCCACGAACGCCTTGAGCGACCCGCCGAAGACTAAGGGCACCGGGACGTCCCCGGTGCCGGATGGAATCAGGAAGCAGGTCGACCCGTCATGAGTCAGCCGTGAAGCTGAATCAATGAACGCGCGACAATAGGACGAGGTCTGCGGGTCTGCCGCCGGCCTCCCCAGATGAGGAGAGCTGTGCCAGGCAAGGCCCGAGTACATGAGCTCGCGAAAGAGCTCGGCATCACCAGCAAGGAAGTTCTCGCCAAGTTGAAGGAACAGGGCGAGTTCGTGAAGTCCGCGTCGTCCACCGTCGAGGCGCCCGTCGCCCGTCGTCTCCGTGACGCGTACCCGTCGAAGGACGGCAAGAGCAAGAAGCCGGTTCCGACCCCCGGCCCGCGGCCTTCGCCCGCGA
>NZ_JACBXD010000177.1 GCF_013870525.1 Amycolatopsis pittospori | reverse complement strand
CGCCACCGGAGCCGCCACGACGTGCGCCGTCGCTGGAAGATCCACGACGGCCACCGGAGGCGCCACGGCCACCGGCGGAGGGACCCCGGCCGCGACCGACCCGGGTACCACGACCGCGGTTCGCCGGACGGTCGTCTTCGTCGTCGCCCTTGCGGGGGATGGCCTCGCCGCTGGCGCTGACCTTCTTCGGCCGGGTGTCCACGATCGGGCGACGCGGGGACGCGTCGAAGGTCCGCTCGCCCGGGGCCAGCTCCGCCAGCAGCGGGTGGCCGGGGCCGAGCTGCGTGGTGGTCGGCTTGATGCCTGCCTTGCGGGTCAGGTCGCGGACGTCGCCGACCTGGGCGTCGGTCATCAGCGTGACGACGGTGCCGGACGCGCCGGCGCGCGCCGTGCGGCCCGAGCGATGCAGGTACGCCTTGTGCTCGACCGGCGGATCGGCGTGGATGACGAGCGTGACGTCGTCGACGTGGATACCGCGGGCGGCGATGTCGGTCGCGACCAGCGTCTTCGCCGCGCCGGAGGAGAACGCCTCCAGGTTGCGGGTCCGCGCGGTCTGGCCGAGGTTGCCGTGCAGTTCGACCGCCGGCACGCCGGAGGCCATGAGCTTGCGCGTGAGCTGCTTGGCGCGGTGCTTCGTCCGGGTGAACACCAGGGTGCGGCCCGGCGCCGCGGTCAGGTCGATCAGCACCGGCAGGCGGTGGGTCTCTTCCAGGTGCAGCACGTGGTGGGTCATGGTCGAGACCGGCGACTGGGCCGAGTCGACGCTGTGCGTGACCGGGTCGGTCATGAAGCGCTTGACCAGCACGTCGACGCCCGCGTCGAGGGTCGCGGAGAACAGCAGCCGCTGGCCGCGCTCCGGCGTCTCGCTCATGATGCGCCGGACGTCGGGCAGGAAGCCGAGGTCGGCCATGTGGTCGGCCTCGTCCAGCACGGTGATCTCGATGTTGTCGAGCTTCGCCTCACCCGAACGCATGTGGTCGGCGAGCCGGCCGGGGCAGGCGACGACGATGTCGACGCCGTCACGCAGCCGGGTGATCTGCGGGTTGGGGCTGACACCGCCGAAGATGGTCGTGACCTTGAGGCCGAGCGGCTTGGCCAGCGGCAGGAACGACGCCTCGATCTGGGTGGCGAGTTCCCGGGTCGGCGCCAGGACGGGCAGCACGAAGCCGTAGGTCTTGCCGGAGCCGGTGCGGCCGCGGCCGAGGACGTCCCGGCCGGCCAGCGAATGCGGCAGCGTGGCGGCCTGGATCGGGAACGGGCTGGTGACGCCCTGCTCGGCGAGTGCGTCGACGAGGTTCTCGGGCAGGCCGAGTTCGGTGAAAGTAGGTGTGCTCATAAGCGTATGGGCGCGCGGGCGCCCTGGTATCTCCGTAAGGATAGAAACGGTTGTCCTGCCCGGCGCAGACCTCGGGGGCCGCGGCGCGTGGTCTTCGACAACGAAACGCGGTCCGAGGCAGAACTGAGCGGACCGCGACGCCAGTATAGGGCCTCGGTGATCTCGGGGGCTACGTGATATCGCCCGCACCCCTGTGGCGGCTTGCCGGAATCGACGAAACAGGCCGCCGATGTTCGTCGATATCCACTGGTTCCCGGCTCGTCCGCGGTGGCACGCTGGCCGGACCAGGACGAAAGGGGACACCGGTGTCGGACGTTCAGGAGCTGCGGGCGCTGCTCGACGAAGGGGCACGCGAAGCGGAGGTACCCGGGGCGGTGGTGGGTGTCCTGCACGACGGGCGGGAGTCGGTGCTCACCACCGGGGTGTCCAGTGTGGACACCGGACTCGCGGTCGACGCCGGGACGTTGTTCATGATCGGCTCCACCAGCAAGACGTTCGCCGCGGCGGCGATGCTGGCCCTGGTCGAAGACGGGCTGCTGGATCTCGACAAGCCTGTCGTGGAGTACCTTCCCGGGCTTCCGCTGGCGGATCCCGTGGCACGCGAGGCGGTGACTTCGCGGCATCTGCTCACGCATTCGGCCGGGTTCCTCGGCGACGTCGACCTCGACACCGGCTGGGGTGACGACGCGCTGGCACAGGCTGTCGAGCAGTTCGGCGACCTGCCGCAGATCTTCCCGCCCGGCGAGGTCTTCTCCTATTGCAACGCCGGTTTCCAGCTGGCGGGCCGCGTCGTGGAAGTGGTGGCGGGAAAGCCTTTCGAGGACGTCGTCCGCACCCGGCTGCTGGAACCGCTCGGCATGACCGAGTCGTACTACCTGCCGTGGGAGGTGCTCACCCGGCCGCACGCCGTCGGCCATGCCGAGGGGGCCGTCGCGCACACCGTGGGCCTGACCCGCGCGGACAGCGCGAGCGGTGGCCTGTGGTCCACCGCGGCCGACCAGCTGAAATGGGCCCGCTTCTTCCTGACCGGGGAGTCGGAAGGCGAGGCGCCGCTCAGTGCCGCGACCCGGGACCTCATGCGCACGCCGCAGCGCAGGGCCGCGCTGCGCTTCGAGGAGGTCGGGCTGAGCTGGCTGCATACGAGCCACGGCGCCGCCAGGCTCGTCCGGCACGGCGGCAACGTGAGCAATCTGCAGCTCTCGGAGTTCGTCACGCTGCCGGAGGAGAACTTCGCCGTCACCGTGCTGACCAACAGCGCGGGCGGCGCGGCGCTGGGCCGCAAGGTCGTCGACTGGTGCCTGGAGAACCTGGTCGGGCTGCCCCCGATCGAGGGCGCTCAGGCCTTGCCGATGCCCGAGCTCGGTGAGTACACCGGCCGCTACGAGACCGGGCACCTCGCGTTCGAGATCACCGATCGCGACGGCGCCCTGTGGGCCCAGATGGTCGCCGACGTCGAAGGCTTCCCTTCACCGCCGCCGTTCGAGGCCGTCTTCGTGGCCGGCGACGCGATCGCCCCGGCCGCCGACACCCGCGCGCCCACCGCCCGCTTCCTGCGGAACGAGCACGGGGAGGTGACTTCGGTCGAGTTCGGTGGCCGGACGGCGCGGCGGCGCGCTACGGTTACCGGGTAGTAACTTCGGCGACCAGGAGTGACGATGAGCGAAAAGGCGACCGCGTTGTTGCTGAACCCGGGTGGGTACGACCCACGGCAGTTCGACCCGGAGACGCGTCGCCTGCTGCGTGCCACCATCGAGTGGTTCGAACAGCGTGGCAAGCGCAAGCTCGTCGAGGACTACCACGAGCGGACCTTCTACGCGGACTTCATCGAGTTCGCGGGCAAGGAAGGCCTGTTCTCCACGTTCCTCACTCCCGGCGCCGACGCCGGCGGCGACCCCGACAAGCGCTGGGACACCGCGCGTGTCGCCGCTTTGTCGGAAATCCTCGGCTTCTACGGCCTGAACTACTGGTACCCGTGGCAGGTCACCATCCTCGGCCTGGGCCCGGTGTGGCAGAGCGCGAACGAGGCCGCCCGCAAACGTGCGGCGGACTCGCTCGCGGCCGGCGGCGTCGCCGCGTTCGGACTGTCCGAAAAGGACCACGGCGCCGACATCTACTCGTCGGACCTCGTGCTGACCCCCGACGGTAAGGGCGGTTACCGCGCGAACGGTTCGAAGTACTACATCGGCAACGGAAACTGCGCGCGGACCGTGTCGGTCTTCGGTCGCATCGACGGTGTCGAAGGCCCGGACCAGTACGTGTTCTTCTACGCGGACTCCGAGCACCCGAACTACCACGTGGTGAAGAACGTCGTGCCGTCGCAGATGTACGTCGCCGAATTCACGCTCGACGACTACCCGGTGTCCGAAGAGGACATCCTGCACGTCGGCGCCGAGGCGTTCAGTGCCGCGCTGAACACGGTCAACATCGGCAAGTTCAACCTGTGCTTCGGCGGCATCGGCATGTCGACGCACTCGCTGTACGAGGCGATCACCCACGCGCACAACCGGGTGCTCTACGGCAAGAAGGTCACCGATTTCCCGCACGTGCGCCGGGAGTTCGTCGAGGCGTACACGCGGCTCGTCGCGATGAAGCTGTTCTCCGACCGGGCCGTGGACTATTTCCGTTCCGCGGGCCCGGACGACCGCCGCTACCTGCTGTTCAACCCGATCACCAAGATGAAGGTGACCACCGAGGCGCAGAAGGTCATCGGCCTGGTCGCGGATGTGGTGGCGGCCAAGGGTTTCGAGGCCGACACCTATCTCGCGATGTCCAAGAACGACATCGACGGCCTGCCGAAGCTGGAAGGCACGGTGGCGGTCAACCTCGCGCTGATCGCGAAGTTCGTGCCCGCGTACCTCTTCGCGCCGCAGGACTACGAGCCCGTGCCGACGCGCACCGACGCGGCCGACGACGAGTTCCTGTTCCGCCAGGGCCCGGCGCGCGGGCTTTCGAAGGTCCGGTTCCACGACTGGCGTGAGGCCTACGCGAAGGCGTCCGCGATCCCGAACGTCGCAAGGTTCACCGAGCAGGCCGAGGCGCTGGTGAAGCTGTTCACCGACGCCGCCCCGGACGAGGCGCAGCAGCAGGACCTCGACTTCGGGCTCGCGCTGACCGAGCTGTTCACGTTGGTCGTCTACGGGCAGCTGGTGCTGGAGCAGGCGGAGATCACCGGGATCGAGACCGAGGTCGTCGACCAGATCTTCGGCGTCCTCGTGCAGGACTTCAGTGTCGCCGCGATCGACCTGCACGGAAAGTCGTCCTCGACCGAGGCGCAGCAGGCACTCGCGCTGGCCTCGGTCCGGAAGCCCGTCGTGGACGCGGCCCGCTTCGATCACGTGTGGTCCCTGGTGCGGGACCTGTCCGGCGCCTACGCGATGACCCCCTGAAGATCCGTGAAGGCCTCCTTCCCTACCTTGAGGGTCGGGAAGGAGGCCTTCACGGACTTCTGAGTCCTACTTGCCGTAGCCGGCCTTGCGGA
>NZ_JACBXD010000176.1 GCF_013870525.1 Amycolatopsis pittospori | reverse complement strand
TTCTCGATGTCACGAAGGAGGCTGTCGGGCTGTGCAAGGAGCGGTCCGGCCGTCGGGAACCTTCGCCCGCAGGCTCGTCCGCGCGGAGCCTTCCGGCGAGGAGCCGCCGGCTTGGCGGCCGACGGGCACCGTGCTGCTCACCGGCGGCACCGGCGCGCTCGGTGCCCAGGTGGCCCGGTGGCTCGCCGGCCGTGGCGCCGAGCACCTGGTGCTCTGCGGGCGTCGCGGCGCGCGGGCCGAAGGAGCTACCGAACTCGCCGATGAACTCCGCGCACTCGGCACGGCGGTCACGCTGGCCGCCTGCGACGTCACCGACCGCGCGGCGGTGGAGGGACTCCTGCGCCGGCTCGCCGACGACGGCGCCCCGGTGCGGACGGTCGTGCACGCGGCGGGTGTGCCGCAGCTGACCGCGCTGGCCGACACCGATCCCGCCGAGTTCGCCGAGGTGGCGGCCGCCAAGGTGGCGGGTGCCCGCCACCTGCACGAGCTCACCGAGGACCTGGACGCCTTCGTGGTCTTCTCCTCGATCGCCGCCACCTGGGGCAGCGCGGGGCAAAGCGGTTACGCCGCGGCAAACGCCTACCTCGACGCGCTGGTGGAACTGCGTCGCGGCCAGGGTCTCAGCGGCACGTCGGTGGCGTGGGGCCCGTGGGCGGGCGACGGCATGGCCGCCGGCGAGGCCGGGGCGCAGCTGCAGCGGCTCGGCCTGACCGGGCTGGACCCGGAACTGGCCACCGCGGCGCTCGGGCACGCGCTCGACCACGACGAGGTCACCGTCACCGTCGCGGACGTCGACTGGCCGCGGTTCGTCCCGGTGTTCACCGCACACCGGCCCAGCCCGCTGCTGGACGCCGTGACCGAGTTCGACGCCGTCGACGCGGTCGCCGAACCGGCGGAGTCGGCGCTCTCCATCCGGTTGCGGGCACTGCCCGAAACCGCTCGCCAGGAGTTCCTGCTGGACCTGGTCCGCACCGAGGCCGCCGCCGTGCTCGGTTACGCCGGCCCCGACGCCGTTTCCGGTGGTTCGTCGTTCCGCGAACTGGGCTTCGACTCGCTCACCGCCGTCGAGCTGCGCAACCGCTTGACCGAGGCGACCGGTCTCAAGCTCACCGCGACCCTCGTGTTCGACTACCCGACACCCGAGGCTCTGGCCGGGTACCTGCGCACCGAACTGTCCGGTGACACCGCGGCCGCCGCCGTGGTGACCAGGACGGCCACGGTGACCGACGAGCCGATCGCCATCGTGGGCATCGGGTGCCGGTTCCCTGGCGGTGTCGCCTCGCCGTCGGATCTGTGGGCGCTGCTGGCCGAAGGCGGCGACGCGGTCTCCGCCTTCCCCACCGATCGCGGCTGGCAGCCGGACGCCGGTTACGCCCACGAGGGCGGGTTCATCCACGACGCGGCCGAGTTCGACGCCGAATTCTTCGGGATCTCCCCGCGTGAGGCGCTGGCGATGGACCCGCAGCAGAGGATCCTGCTGGAGACCTCCTGGGAGGCGTTCGAGCACGCCGGTATCGACGTCTCGACGTTGAAGGGCAGCCGGACCGGCGTCTTCGTCGGCGCGGGGCCGCAGGGTTACGGCGTCGGCGCGGGGGACCTGCCGGACGCCGTGGAGGGACACCTGATGATCGGCACCACGCCGAGCGTGGTGTCGGGCCGGGTCGCCTACTCCTTCGGGCTGGAGGGCCCGGCGGTCACGGTGGACACCGCCTGCTCGTCGTCGCTGGTCGCGCTGCATTGGGCCGCGCAAGCGCTCAGGCAGGGGGAGTGCGAGCTGGCACTCGCCGGCGGGGTGACCATCATGTCGACCTCTACCGCCTTCGAAGGGTTCAGCGCGCAGGGCGGGCTGGCCGCGGACGGCCGGTGCAAGGCGTTCGCCGAGGGTGCCGACGGCACGGGCTGGGGCGAGGGTGCCGGGATGCTGCTGGTGGAGCGGCTGTCGGACGCCGAACGTCACGGTCACCGGGTGCTCGCGGTGGTGCGCGGGAGCGCGATCAATTCCGATGGCGCGTCGAACGGATTGACCGCGCCGAACGGTCCTTCGCAGCAGCGGGTGATTCGTGAGGCCTTGGCGAGTGCGGGCTTGGCACCGTCCGATGTGGACGCTGTGGAGGCGCACGGAACGGGTACCGCGCTGGGTGACCCGATCGAGGCGCAGGCGTTGCTGGCGACTTACGGGCAGGACCGGGATCGGCCGCTGTGGCTGGGTTCGGTGAAGTCCAACCTCGGCCACACGCAGGCCGCGGCGGGTGTGGCGGGCGTGATCAAGATGGTCATGGCGATGCGGCACGGTTCGCTCCCGAGGACCCTGCACGCCGCGGAGCCGACTTCCCGTGTCGACTGGTCGGCGGGCGCTGTCTCCCTGCTGACCGAAGCCCGCGACTGGCCGGACGACGCCGCGCCGCGCCGCGCCGGGGTGTCTTCGTTCGGTATCAGCGGCACGAACGCGCACATCATCCTGGAGCAGGCGCCGCCACCGGCGGCACCGGAGCCCGCGCGCTCGCCCTCGGTGGTGCCGTGGGTTCTCTCCGCCAAGAGCGAGCGGGCCCTGCGGGCACAGGCGGTCCGGCTCCGGTCCATTGTGGACGATCCGGCGGCGGTACCGGCGGACGTCGCCAACGTGCTGGCCACCGGACGGTCGGCACTGCCGTACCGATCGGTGGTACTCGGCGCCGATCGCGCCGAGCTCGCGCGAGCCCTCGACGTCCTGGCCGCAGGCGAGTCCGCCGCCGGGGTGGTGCGCGGGGAACAGGGCAAGGGCAAGGTCGCCTTCCTGTTCACCGGGCAGGGTTCGCAGCGCCTGGGCATGGGCCGCGAACTGGCCGCGGAGTTCCCGGTGTTCGCCGAGCACTTCGCGCTGGTCTGCGCCCGGCTGGACGAGCTGCTCGGCGTGTCGGTGGCCGAGGTGACCTACGCCGGTGGCGACCTGCTGGACCAGACCGTGCACGCACAGGCGGCGCTGTTCGCCGTCGAGGTCGCGCTGTTCCGGCTCGCCGAGTCCTGGGGGGTGCGGCCGGACTACCTGATGGGGCACTCCGTCGGCGAGATCGCCGCCGCGCACGTGTCCGGGGTGCTGTCGCTGGAGGACGCCTGCAAACTGGTGGCCGCCCGCGGGAAGCTCATGCAGGCACTGCCGTCCGGCGGGGCGATGGTGGCGGTGGAGGCCGCCGAGGAGGAAATCCTGCCGCTGCTGAGCGGAGCCGAGGAACACGCCGGCATCGCCGCCTTGAACGGCCCCCGCGCCGCGGTGCTGTCCGGCACGGAAGAGGTGGTGCTGCGTGTCGCGGCCGACCTCGCCGCGCGGGGTCACCGGACCAAGCGCCTCCGGGTCAGCCACGCGTTCCATTCCCCGCTGATGGAGCCGATGCTGCCCGAGTTCCAAGCGGTGCTGGAGACCTTGACGTTCGGTGCCGCGGAGATTCCCGTGGTGTCGAACCTGACCGGCGCGGTCACCGACGACCTCGCCTCGCCCGGCTATTGGCTGGCGCATGTGCGCCGGGCCGTCCGGTTCGCCGACGGCGTCCGGATGCTGCACGGCCTCGGGGTCACGACGTTCCTGGAGGTCGGCCCGGACAGCACGCTCTGCGCGGCCGCGCGTGACTGCCTGCCCGACGCCGCCGGGACGGACTTCGTCCCGCTGCTGCACCGGGATCGGCCCGAGGTGCGCACCGCGGTGACCGCGCTCGCCCGCCTCCACGTGCGGGGCGCGGGCGTTCACTGGAGCAGCGTCGTCGGCGGCGCCCGGCCGGAGCTGCCGACCTACGCGTTCCAGCGGGAGCGGTATTGGCTGACCGCCGCCGCACCCGCCCCGGCGGGCCAGGGGGACGGCGATCCTGGGTTCTGGGAAGCGGTGGACCGCCAGGACGCCGAGGCGGTGGCCGCCTCGCTGCAGGTCGGCGAGGAGGACCTCGCCACGGTGCTGCCCGCGCTGTCCGCGTGGCGACGGCGTGGCACCGAGAAGTCCACTGTGGACTCCTGGCGGTATCGGGCGGACTGGCGGCCGGTGTCCCAGCCCGGCGGTCCGCCGTCCGGCCGGTGGCTGGTGGCGTTCCCCGAAGGACTTCAGGACGACGAAGCCGTCAGCGGCCTGCTGTCGGCGCTCGGTGCGCATGCGGTGTCCTTCGGCGTGACCGACACCGATCGCGAGAGCCTCGCCGACCGCCTTCGCGCGGCCGGTGAGGGAGTGACCGGCGTGGTCTCGTTGCTGGGCCTGGCAGGCGAGGGCGTGCTCACATCCATCGCGTTCGTCCAGGCACTGAACGACGCGGGGCTCGCCGCGCCTTGCTGGGCGATCACCCGTGGCGCGGTGTCGACGGGGCCGTCCGACCGCGTCGCGGATCCCGCTCAGGCGCAGATCTGGGGTCTCGGCCGGGTGGCCGGGCTCGAACAACCGGCGCGGTGGGGCGGTCTCCTCGACCTGCCGGCCAAGGCCGACGACCGGACCTTCGCCCAGGTGCTCGGCGCGCTGGCCGGGGTCGAGGATCAGCTCGCGGTGCGACCGTCCGGGGTCTTCGCCCGGCGGCTGGTGCGGGCCGCCGATCCGGTGGAGACCACCTGGCGGCCGTCCGGGACCGTGCTGATCACCGGCGGGACCGGCGCGCTGGGTGCGCGGGTCGCCCGCTGGGCCGCCGAGGGCGGCGCCCGGCACCTCGTGCTGACCAGTCGTCGTGGCCCCGGCGCACCGGGGAGTTCGGCGCTGGAAGCCGAACTCCGTGCGCTCGGCGCCGAGGTGACCATCGCCGCCTGCGACGTCACCGACCGCGAGGCCGTGGCCGGTCTGCTGCGCGAACATCCGGTGTCCACTGTGGTGCACACCGCCGGTGTACTCGACGACGGCATGCTGGACGGCTTGACGGCCGAGCGGGTCGACGCGGTTTTGAAGTCCAAAGTGGAGGGTGCGCGGATCCTGCACGACCTGACCGGTGACCTGGACGCCTTCGTGGTCTTCTCGGCCTTCGCCGGCGCGGTGGGGAGTGCCGGCCAGGCGGCATACGCCGCCGCGAACGCCCACCTCGACGCATTGATGGAGCAGCGCCACG
>NZ_JACBXD010000175.1 GCF_013870525.1 Amycolatopsis pittospori | reverse complement strand
TTGCCTCGATCAAATTTGACATTGTTGGAGAGTTTGATCCTGGCTCAGGACGAACGCTGGCGGCGTGCTTAACACATGCAAGTCGAACGATGAAGCCTTCGGGTGGATTAGTGGCGAACGGGTGAGTAACACGTGGGCAATCTGCCCTGTACTTTGGGATAAGCCTGGGAAACTGGGTCTAATACCGGATATGACTTCTCATCGCATGGTGAGGGGTGGAAAGCTCCGGCGGTACAGGATGAGCCCGCGGCCTATCAGCTTGTTGGTGGGGTAATGGCCTACCAAGGCGACGACGGGTAGCCGGCCTGAGAGGGTGACCGGCCACACTGGGACTGAGACACGGCCCAGACTCCTACGGGAGGCAGCAGTGGGGAATATTGCACAATGGGCGAAAGCCTGATGCAGCGACGCCGCGTGAGGGATGACGGCCTTCGGGTTGTAAACCTCTTTCGCCAGGGACGAAGCGCAAGTGACGGTACCTGGATAAGAAGCACCGGCTAACTACGTGCCAGCAGCCGCGGTAATACGTAGGGTGCGAGCGTTGTCCGGAATTATTGGGCGTAAAGAGCTCGTAGGCGGTTTGTCGCGTCGTTCGTGAAAACTCCACGCTTAACGTGGAGCGTGCGGGCGATACGGGCAGACTTGAGTTCGGTAGGGGAGACTGGAATTCCTGGTGTAGCGGTGAAATGCGCAGATATCAGGAGGAACACCGGTGGCGAAGGCGGGTCTCTGGGCCGATACTGACGCTGAGGAGCGAAAGCGTGGGGAGCGAACAGGATTAGATACCCTGGTAGTCCACGCTGTAAACGTTGGGCGCTAGGTGTGGGCGACATCCACGTTGTCCGTGCCGTAGCTAACGCATTAAGCGCCCCGCCTGGGGAGTACGGCCGCAAGGCTAAAACTCAAAGGAATTGACGGGGGCCCGCACAAGCGGCGGAGCATGTGGATTAATTCGATGCAACGCGAAGAACCTTACCTGGGCTTGACATGCGCCAGACATCCCTAGAGATAGGGCTTCCCTTGTGGTTGGTGTACAGGTGGTGCATGGCTGTCGTCAGCTCGTGTCGTGAGATGTTGGGTTAAGTCCCGCAACGAGCGCAACCCTTATCCTACGTTGCCAGCGCGTTATGGCGGGGACTCGTGGGAGACTGCCGGGGTCAACTCGGAGGAAGGTGGGGATGACGTCAAGTCATCATGCCCCTTATGTCCAGGGCTTCACACATGCTACAATGGCTGGTACAGAGGGCTGCGATACCGCGAGGTGGAGCGAATCCCTTAAAGCCGGTCTCAGTTCGGATCGCAGTCTGCAACTCGACTGCGTGAAGTCGGAGTCGCTAGTAATCGCAGATCAGCAACGCTGCGGTGAATACGTTCCCGGGCCTTGTACACACCGCCCGTCACGTCATGAAAGTCGGTAACACCCGAAGCCCATGGCCCAACCCGCAAGGGGGGGAGTGGTCGAAGGTGGGACTGGCGATTGGGACGAAGTCGTAACAAGGTAGCCGTACCGGAAGGTGCGGCTGGATCACCTCCTTTCTAAGGAGCAACACATCCACCCTGCCGGGATACCCGGAACCACAGTGGTGGAGTGGGCACGGCTCAACATCCGAATGTGGTGTTGCCGGGCTTGCTCAAGGAATTGTGGAACTACTGGTTATGACCTGAGGTCAGGTTGCCGGCAAGTGCGAGTACTGCTTCCTCCGGGGAGCGTGGAAAGTGTTCTGCCGGGTCTGGTCGATGATCGTTCACTCAGCACGCTGTTGGGTCCTGAGGCAACACGCCAAGGGGCTAACCCCCTGGGAAGTTTGTTTCTGGTGTGGTGTTTGAGAACTGTAGAGTGGATGCGAGCATCTTTGTGGTCAAGTTATTAAGGGCACATGGTGGATGTCTTGGCTTCAGGAGCCGATGAAGGACGTGGGAGGCTGCGATATGCCTCGGGGAGCTGTCAACCGAGCTGTGATCCGAGGATTTCCGAATGGGGAAACCCAGCACCAGTTATGTGGTGTTACCCGCATCTGAATATATAGGGTGCGTGGAGGGAACGCGGGGAAGTGAAACATCTCAGTACCCGTAGGAAGAGAAAACAACCGTGATTCCGTGAGTAGTGGCGAGCGAAAGCGGAAGAGGCTAAACCGTTTGTATGTCAAGCTGTCAGGCGTTGTACAAGCGGTGTTGTGGGACCCAGCGTCGAGGATCTGACAGTCCTCGGAATGATTGCGCGTGTTAGTGGAACGCCTTGGGATGGGCGACCGGAGTGGGTGAGAGTCCCGTACGCGAAAACACGTTGTGGATTGTTTGTCTGGTGTTCCCGAGTAGCAGCGAGCTCGTGGAATTTGCTGTGAATCTGCCGGGACCACCCGGTAAGCCTAAATACTTCCTGAAGACCGATAGCGGACTAGTACCGTGAGGGAAAGATGAAAAGTACCCCGGGAGGGGAGTGAAAGAGTACCTGAAACCGTGTGCCTACAAGCCGTCAGAGCCCGAGCATATCCTTGTGATATTACGGTGATGGCGTGCCTTTTGAAGAATGAGCCTGCGAGTTAGTGCTGCGTGGCGAGGTTAACCCGTGTGGGGTAGCCGTAGCGAAAGCGAGTCTGAATAGGGCGATTGAGTCGCGTGGTCTAGACCCGAAGCGGAGTGATCTACCCATGGCCAGGCTGAAGCGTCGGTAAGACGACGTGGAGGGCCGAACCCACTTAGGTTGAAAACTGAGGGGATGAGCTGTGGGTAGGGGTGAAAGGCCAATCAAACTCCGTGATAGCTGGTTCTCCCCGAAATGCATTTAGGTGCAGCGTCACATGTTTCACCACGGGGGTAGAGCTACTGGATGGTCTAGGGGCCTTACCGGGTTACCGAAATCAACCAAACTCCGAATACCGTGGTGTGAGAGTGTGGCAGTGAGACGGCGGGGGATAAGCTTCGTCGTCGAGAGGGAAACAGCCCAGAACACCAGCTAAGGCCCCTAAGTGTGTGCTCAGTGGGAAAGGATGTGGGATTGCCCAGACAACCAGGAGGTTGGCTTAGAAGCAGCCACCCTTGAAAGAGTGCGTAATAGCTCACTGGTCAAGTGGTCCTGCGCCGACAATGTAGCGGGGCTTAAGCACACCGCCGAAGCTGTGTCATTCACACATATAGATCGGTTTCCATCTTCGGGTGGTTATCTAGTCGTGTGGATGGGTAGGGGAGCGTCCTGCATCCAGGGAAGCGGCGGCGGAAGCCAGTCGTGGAGGGTGTGGGAGTGAGAATGCAGGCATGAGTAGCGAATGCAGAGTGAGAAACTCTGCCGCCGGATGACCAAGGGTTCCTGGGCCAGGCTAATCCGCCCAGGGTAAGTCGGGACCTAAGGCGAGGCCGACAGGCGTAGTCGATGGATAACGGGTTGATATTCCCGTACCCGAGCACGTGCGCCCAGGATGAGGCGGTTGATACTAACCACCCAAAGCGCCATTTGAAGCCCTTCGGGGTGGATGGTGGTTGTGGAGCGTGGGATCTGATTCCGTAGTAGTCGAGTGATGGGGTGACGCAGGAAGGTAGCTCCGCCAGTGAGTGGTAGTACTGGTGTAAGCGTGTAGGCCGAGTAGTAGGTAAATCCGCTATTCATTAAGGCTGAGACGTGATGCGTAGCCGATTGAGGTGAAGTAGAGTGATCCTATGCTGCCGAGAAAAGCCTCTAGCGAGTGCGTGCACGGCCCGTACCCCAAACCAACACAGGTGGTCAGGTAGAGAATACTAAGGCGATCGGGTGAACTGTGGTTAAGGAACTCGGCAAAATGCCCCCGTAACTTCGGGAGAAGGGGGGCCAAACACTCTGAAGTCCCTTGCGGACTAGGGGTGGGTGGCCGCAGAGACCAGCGGAAAGCGACTGTTTACTAAAAACACAGGTCCATGCGAAGTCGCAAGACGATGTATATGGACTGACGCCTGCCCGGTGCTGGAACGTTAAGAGGACCGGTTAACCCCTTCGGGGGTGAAGCTGAGAATTTAAGCGCCAGTAAACGGCGGTGGTAACTATAACCATCCTAAGGTAGCGAAATTCCTTGTCGGGTAAGTTCCGACCTGCACGAATGGCGTAACGACTTTCCGGCTGTCTCAACCACAGGCCCGGCGAAATTGCACTACGAGTAAAGATGCTCGTTACGCGCGGCAGGACGGAAAGACCCCGGGACCTTTACTATAGTTTGGTATTGGTTTTCGGTTCGGCTTGTGTAGGATAGGTGGGAGACTGTGAAGCGGGCACGCTAGTGTCGGTGGAGTCGTTGTTGAAATACCACTCTGGTCGGATTGGGAATCTCAACCTCGGACCATGATCTGGTTCAGGGACAGTGCCTGATGGGTAGTTTAACTGGGGCGGTTGCCTCCTAAAGAGTAACGGAGGCGCCCAAAGGTTCCCTCAGCCTGGTTGGCAATCAGGTGTTGAGTGCAAGTGCACAAGGGAGCTTGACTGTGAGACAGACATGTCGAGCAGGGACGAAAGTCGGGACTAGTGATCCGGCACCACCTGGTGGAAGGGGTGTCGCTCAACGGATAAAAGGTACCCCGGGGATAACAGGCTGATCTTGCCCAAGAGTCCATATCGACGGCATGGTTTGGCACCTCGATGTCGGCTCGTCGCATCCTGGGGCCGGAGTAGGTCCCAAGGGTTGGGCTGTTCGCCCATTAAAGCGGCACGCGAGCTGGGTTTAGAACGTCGTGAGACAGTTCGGTCCCTATCCGCCGCGCGCGTAGGATACTTGAGGAAGGCTGTCCCTAGTACGAGAGGACCGGGACGGACGAACCTCTGGTATGCCAGTTGTCACGCCAGTGGCATGGCTGGTTGGCCACGTTCGGAAGGGATAACCGCTGAAGGCATCTAAGCGGGAAGCCTGTTCCAAGATGAGGTATCCCACCCCTTGTGGGTTAAGGCCCCCAACAGACCATTGGGTTGATAGGCCAGAAATGGAAGCACAGTAATGTGTTGTCGAGTTGACTGGTACTAATAGGCCGAGGACTTGCCCACAAAGATGTTACGCATCCACTCTACAGCTCTGAAACACCACACAACCCCTCTCTTTCTTCAGAGAGAGCAGGGAGTGTGTTTCACAGTGTTTCGGTGGTTATAGCGTCAGGGAAACGCCCGGTCCCATTCCGAACCCGGAAGCTAAGCCTGACAGCGCCGATGGTACTGCAACCGAAGGGTTGTGGGAGAGTAGGACACCGCCGGACTAAC
>NZ_JACBXD010000174.1 GCF_013870525.1 Amycolatopsis pittospori | reverse complement strand
GTGCGGGAACCCGGCAGGCGGACGGCCGCGCGAACGGCAGTGAACCGCGGTACCGCGAAACGGGGTACCGCAAACCGGAGAGGTCATAGGTGAGTAAGCCCGTCAGAGGTGGTGCCGGAGCCGACGTGGTCGGCAAGGCACCGGTGGTCGTGGTTGCTGGGGGCGGCACCGCAGGACACATCGAACCAGCACTCGCGCTCGCCGACGCCGTGATGCGGCTGCGCCCGGACGCGAAGGTGTACGCGCTGGGCACCGAGCGCGGGCTGGAGAACAAGCTCGTCCCGGCGCGCGGCTACCCGCTGGAGCTCATCCCGCCGGTGCCGATGCCGCGCAAGCCGACGCCGGAGCTGCTGAAGCTGCCGCTGAAGGTCCGTGACTCGGTCAAGCGCACCCGTGCCGTCCTGGATCGCGTCGGCGCGGACGTCGTCGTCGGGTTCGGTGGCTACGTCGCGCTTCCGGCGTACCTCGCCGCGCGCGGCCGCACGCCGATCGTGGTGCACGAGGCCAACAAGTCGCCGGGGCTGGCGAACAAGGTCGGCGCCCGGTTCGCCGCCCGCGTCGCCGTCGCCGTCCCGGGTACACCGCTCGCGAAGGCCGAGGTCGTCGGCATCCCGCTGCGCCGGTCCATCACCTCGCTCGACCGTGCCGCGCTGCGCGCCGAGGCCCGCGAGTTCTTCGAGCTCGACCCGGACGCCCCGACGCTGCTGGTCTTCGGCGGCTCGCAGGGCGCGCAGTCGATCAACAACGCGGTTTCGGGCGCGGCCAAGGAGTTCGCGGACGCCGGGATCGGTGTCCTGCACGCTCACGGGCCGAAGAACACGCTGGTCGTCCAGGAATTCCCCGGAAAGCCCGCGTACGTCCCGGTGCCGTACCTGGAGCGGATGGACCTGGCCTACGCCGCCGCCGACGCGGTGCTGTGCCGTTCCGGCGCGATGACCGCCGCCGAGGTCTCCGCCGTCGGCCTGCCCGCCGTGTTCGTCCCGCTGCCGCACGGCAACGGCGAACAGGCCGTCAACGCCCAGCCCGCCGTCGACGCGGGTGCCGCGCTGATGGTCGCCGACGCCGACCTCACCGCGGCCAAGGTCGCCGAACTGGTGATCCCGCTGGTCGCCGACGCCGCCCGGGTCGCGAAGATGAGCGCGGCCGCGGTCGGCCTGGGGCACCGCGAGGCCGACGAGACCCTTGCCAAAATCGTGCTGGAGGCCGCAGGTGCCTGAAAACCTTCCCGACACGCTGACGCGCGCCCATTTGATCGGGATCGGCGGCGCCGGGATGAGCGGAATCGCCCGCATCCTGCTGGCCCGCGGGGCCCAGGTGTCCGGCTCGGACGCCAAGGAGTCGCGCGCTTTCCTGTCGCTGCGCGCCCAGGGTGCCGAGATCGCCGTCGGCCAGCGCGCCGAGAACCTCGACGCGTTTCCCGAGGGCCCGTCCTCGGTGATCGTGTCGACCGCGATCAAGGAGACCAACCCGGAGCTGGTGGCCGCGCGGGAACGCGGGATCACCGTGCTGCACCGCGCGCAGGCGCTCGCCGGGCTGATGGAGGGCCACCGCGTCGCGTGCATCGCCGGGACGCACGGCAAGACGTCGACGACGTCGATGCTGACCGTCGCGCTGATGCACTGCCACCTCGACCCGTCGTTCGCCATCGGCGGCGACCTCAACGAGTCCGGCGCGAACGCGCACCACGGCGAGGGTGGCGTCTTCGTCGCCGAGGCCGACGAGAGCGACGGTTCGTTCCTGGCCTACTCGCCGTCGGTCGCCGTGGTGACCAACGTCGAGCCGGACCACCTGGACCACCACGGCACTGCCGAGGCGTACGTCTCGGTGTTCACCGACTTCCTCGCCCGGATCGAGCCGGGCGGGGTGCTCGTCGTCTGCGGTGACGACGAGGGCGCCGAGAAACTGGGCGCGCTGGCCTCGGCGCGGGGGATCCGCGTGCGCCGCTACGGGCGTTCGGTCACCGGTGCGGACGACGCCAGGATTCTGGACTTCGCCCCGGCTCCCGACGGCGGCGTGGTGAAGGTTTCCTTGCAGGGCAAGGAGATCGACCTCCGCGTCGCGGTTCCGGGCGAACACATGGCGCTGAACGCGATCGCGGCGCTGCTCGCCGGGATCGAGCTGGGTGCGCCGGTCGACGGTCTCGCCGAAGGGCTCGCCGCGTTCGGCGGCGTCCGGCGTCGCTTCGAGTTCAAGGGCCGCTCCGGCGACGTCCGCGTCTACGACGACTACGCGCACCACCCGACAGAGGTCGACGCGCAGCTTCGCGCGGTGCGCACGGCCGCCGGTTCGGGCCGCGTCATCGTGGTCTTCCAGCCGCATCTGTACTCGCGGACGAAGACGTTCTCGGCGGAGTTCGCGGCCGCGCTGTCGCTGGCCGACGAGGTCGTCGTGCTGGACGTCTTCGGAGCCCGCGAAGAGCCGGAACCCGGGGTGAGCGGCGCGCTCATCGCCGACCGGATCACCGGCGCGACCGTGCACTACCAGCCCGCGTTCGACGTCGCCGCGAAGCTCGCGGCGGACCTGGTCAAACCCGGCGACCTGCTGGTGACCATGGGCGCCGGCGACGTCACGCAGCTCGGCCCGGAGATCCTGGCCGAGCTGGACCGGCGGGCGGGCTAGCCATGCCGCGGACCGGGGAACGCCGCCGCCCGGCCGAACCCGGTCGGCGTCCGAGCACGGAACGGGCCAGGGCCCGGCGCGGCAGGCGGTCCGTCTACGACCGCCGCCGCACCGCCCGGCCGTCCCGGCACAAGGAGATGCGGCGGCGGTGGGTCGCGCTGCTTTCGGTGCTGACCGTCGTCGCGCTCGTCTACCTGCTGTGGTTCAGCTCGATGCTGGGCGTGCAGCAGGTGGACGTCATCGGCTCGAATTCGGTGCCCGCGGACCAGGTCCGCGGTGCGGCGGCGGTGCCGGACCAGAAGCCGATGCTGCGCCTGGACACCGACGAGATCCGTGACCGGGTGGCGCAGATGCCCGGGATCGCGACCGTCGACGTCACCCGGTCCTGGCCGAACACACTCGAGATCACCGTGACCGAACGGGCCGCCATCGCGTTCTTCGACAGCGGGCCCGGCGGCGACGGCGTACACCTCGTCGACGGCGGGGGAGTGGTGTTCAAGACGGTCAAGGAACGGCCGGCCGGGCTGCCCGAGCTGAAGCTGCCCTCGGTGTCGGCCGACGATCCGGTGACCCGCGCGGTGACCGGCGTCCTCGGCGTGATCCCGCAGCAGTTGCTGAAGCAGGTCACCACGGCGACGGCGAAGACCCCCGGAAGCGTCGAGTTCGCGCTGGCGGACGGGAAGACCGTGCGCTGGGGGACCTCGGCCGACACCGAACGCAAGGCGAAGGTCCTCGCCGCCCTGCTCACCCGCGAAGGCAAGGTCTTCGACGTCTCGGCCCCGGACCTGCCCACCGTCTCCTGACGCGTTTAGTCCTCTGAATGCGGTAGTTGGTGGTGCGAACCACCGCATTCAGAGGACTAAACGCGAGGGGTGACGAGGGCCTCGATGCCGTCGAGCATGCGTTCCAGGCCGAAGCTGAAGGCCTCGTCGGAGGCTTCGCAGGCATCGGCTTCGTAGCCGCCGCTCTCCCACATCCGCGTCATCGCGGGATGCCGGTCGACGTCGAAGTACTTCTCCCAGAACACCGACCGCTGTCCCCACCAGGCGTCGGTCGACTGCCCGGTCTCGCGTTCCACCTGCGCCGTTTCGGCCGACATCGCCGCGTTCGCCTGTACGTAGACCTCGATGCTGTTCGCGGCCGCGGCCGCCTTGCGCGGCGGCAACCCGATGTCGGACACCGCCGCGATCAGGTACTCCTGGCCCGCCAGCAACCCGGGCCCGAGCACCGGGCGCACCATCGACGTCGAGCGCAGCCACGGATGCTTCCGGAACACCGCCAGGGTGCGCTCGGCGTAGAGCCGGACCTGCTCGCGCCAGCCGTCCGGCCGGGTTTCGCCGGGACCGGGCAGGTCCCGGGCGGCCAGGACCGAGTCCACCATCAGGTCGAGCAGTTCCGTCTTGCCCGGTACGTAGGTGTAGAGCGTCATGGTGCCGACGTCGAGTTCCTTGGCGATCCGGCTCATCGACACGGTCGCCTCACCCTCGGCGTCCGCGAGCGCGACGGCGGTGGCGATCACCTGGTCGAGGGTCAGTTTCGGCTTCCGTCCCCGGGTCGCCTGCCGGGCTTCCGTCCGGTCGCGCCACAACAGATCGAGGCTGCGCTCGACGTCCATCCACACTCCACTCGGCCGTGAAACTGGATTCTACATTCTCGTATGAGGTACGGTTAACTCATTCCCGTAGGACGTACGAAAAGGAGTGGGGAATCGTGACGATCCTGGTGACCGGCGCGACCGGAAACGTCGGCAGGCTGCTGGTCGACGAACTGGTGGCGGCGGGAGCGCCGGTGCGGGCCCTGACCGTCAACCCGGTGAAAGCGGCGCTGCCGGAGCAGGTGGAAGTCGTGAAGGGGTACCTCGGCAAGCCCGAGACACTGCCCGAAGCGCTGAAGGGCATCGACACCGTGTACCTCGCGCCGCTCGCGGCGACGGTGCACGACTTCGTGAAGCTGGCGAAGGAGGCGGGAGTCCGGCGAGTGGTCGCGTTGTCGGGCAGCGAGGCCGACGACCCGCCCGAGAACTCGAGCGGCGTGGACTACGCGATCATCGAGAAGGCCGTCCGGGAGGCGGGTTTCGACTGGACGTTCCTGCGGCCGGGCGCGTTCATGAACAACACCTTCGGCTGGGCCGAGCAGATCAAGACCGATGGCGTGGTCCGCGAGGCGTACGGCGACGTGCGGATCACCCCGATCGACCTCGGGGACATCGCCGCGGTCGCCGCGCACGTGTTGCTCACCGAAGGGCACAGCGACAAGAAGTACACGCTGAGCGGGCCGACGGCGGTTACCCAGCGGGAGCAGGTCGCCGCCATCGGGGCCGCACTCGGCGTCGACGTCCCCTTCCTGGAGCTGTCCAGGGAAGAGGCCGAGAAGCTGTGGGCGGCGCAGGGGATGCCGGACGAGATCACGCAGTGGCTGCTCGATGGCTTCGCGATGATCCTCGAATACCCGCAGGAGCCGACGGGTGTCGTGCAGGAACTCACCGGACGGCCCGGCGTGAGCTACCAGGAATGGGCCGTGGCGAACGTCGACGCTTTCCGCTGAGTGGTCGTGAGTGATTCGGGTCGTTAGAACGACCCTTGCCACTCACGACAAGTCACCGTGCCCGGCGGGGGATGCGGGTCGGCAGCGGCGAGCCACGCCGCGGCCGGT
>NZ_JACBXD010000173.1 GCF_013870525.1 Amycolatopsis pittospori | reverse complement strand
TGATCTTCGCGATCGAGGCGCACGCGCCGACGCTCGTACTGGTCCCGGGGACGGTCGCGGATCTCGCCGCCGGGCTCGCCGCCGCGGCCGAAGCGCTCGTCCCCGGTCCGGTACTCGGAACGGCGTTGGGCGGCGCGCTCCTGGCGACGGTTCCCCAAGCGGCCAAGGAGATCCTGCCCGGACTCGCGGACGGGACCGAACGGCTGGCGGTCGTGCTCGGCCCGGGATTCCTCGTCTCCGACTCGGTCGTCGACGGGGAGTCGGGACCGGCGCTCGACGTTCACCCGTCGGCATGGTTACTGGTGGCCGCGGGTGACGTCGCCGCACTCGTTCCGCCGGGAACGTCCGGTGTGGACGTCGAACCGCTCGACCCGTTCGACGTCTCCCGTCCGGCCGGCCGGGTCCGGTGCACCAGCGTGGTGCCCGAGGCGGTTTTCGAGTCGCTGCCGGTCGACGCCTACGCCGCCACGCTCGGTGCCGCCGAAGCCGCCGGGATCGCACGATGGTGTCTCCGGACCGCCGTCGAGTACGCCAAGGTGCGTGAGCAGTTCGGTCGTCCCATCGGGTCGTTCCAGGCCGTCAAGCATCTCTGTGCGGAGATGTTGTGCCGCGCCGAAGCCACCGACGCTCTCGCGTGGGACGCGGCGAGGGCGGCCGACGACCCCGCCCAGCATCCCCTCGCGGCGGCGACCGCGGCGGCCTACGCCCTCGACGCGGCCGTGGCCAACGCGAAGGACTGCATCCAGGTCCTGGGCGGCATCGGATTCACCTGGGAGCATGACGCGCACCTCTACCTGCGTCGCGCCCTGGCGTTGCGGCAATGGCTCGGCGGCTCCGCCCGCTGGCGCCGTCGTGCGGCCGAACTCGCGTTGCGCGGCGACCGGCGCACCCTGGGTGTCGACGTCGGTGAAGACGCCGAACTCCGTGACCTGGTCAGGGAAATCGCCGCGCTGCCCGAGCCCGGACGTCGTGTCGCGCTGGCCGACTCGGGACTGCTCGCGCCGCACTGGCCCTCGCCCTACGGCCGGGGCGCGACCGCCGCCGAGCAACTGCGGATCGACTCCGCGCTCGCCGACGCCGGTGTCCGCCGTCCCGACCTGGTCATCGGCGCCTGGGCGGTGCCGACCCTGCTCGAACACGGCTCGCCGGAACAACGCGAGCGGTTCGCCGCACCCACTCTGCGCGGCGAGATCACCTGGTGCCAGCTGTTCAGTGAGCCAGAAGCAGGCTCCGACCTCGCGTCGCTCCGCACGACGGCCAGGCGGGTCGACGGCGGCTGGCTGCTGAACGGCCAGAAGGTGTGGACGTCGCTGGCACGCGAAGCAGATTGGGCGATCTGCCTGGCCCGCACCGATCAGGACGCGCCGAAGCACAAGGGCATCACGTACTTCCTCGTCGACATGACCACCGGCGGGATCAGCACCCGCCCGCTGCGCGAGATCACCGGCGACGCCGTGTTCAACGAGGTCTTCCTCGACGACGTCTTCGTCCCGGACGACAGGGTGGTCGGGGAGATCGACGGCGGCTGGCGGCTCGCGCGGACGACCCTGGCGAACGAACGCGTCGCCCTCGGCAGCGGATCCGCTGTGGGTGAGGGCGTCGAAAAGCTGCTCGCCGACTCCGGTGACGACGCCGACCTGGAGGGCCTCGGCCGGTTGATCACGGAGGGGAGCGCTTGTTCCGTCCTGGATCTGCGGGCGACCCTGCGCCGGCTCGACGGGCAGGACCCCGGCGCCGAGTCGAGCGTGCGCAAACTGCTGGGCGTCCGGCATCGGCAGGCGGTGGCTGAATTCGCGCTGGAGGCGCTGGGCGAGAACGCGCTCGTGGCCGGTGATCCCGCGCAACACGAGTTCCTGCTGACACGCTGCCTCAGCATCGCGGGCGGCACCACGCAGGTGCTGCTGTCGCTGACGGCCGAACGTCTGCTGGGGCTTCCGCGGTCCTGAACCGGGTGTCCTGAAAGTCCTTGTCACGGCTCCGCAGCGTGCTATGAACGGCCCGTTCCTTGCAAAATTTGCAAGGAACGGGCCGTTCATAGCACCACCGCAGGCGGTCTGTCGGTCCCGTGCTCTAGCGTGCGAGTCGTGGAGTTCGGCACAGGAACCCAAGCCACCTTCGTCCCCTCGGATCCCCCGCGGGACGGGGTGCTGGCGCTCTGGGGAGACGGCGTAGCGGGTGACACCGCGATCGAACTCGTGCTGCCGGTGGGAAAGGTCTTCCGGCGCACGAAGGTCGACGCGGCGCTCGTCCCGTTGTCACGCGCGATTCCGCGGCTGCTGACCGCCGAGGGCGAGCTGAGCCCGGCCATCGCGGCGTGGTCGGCCGTCGTCGAGGCGGGCGTGAACCTCATCGCCCGCGGCCGCTTGCTGCCCGCCGCCTCACCCGGTGGGGTGGATTCGTGGCGGGTCGGCCCGCTCGACGTCGCCGACGAGGAGTTGTTGCGCGGTCTCGCCGCCGCGTTGCCGCCCGAGGCGCACGCGTTGCCGTTGTCGGGCCTGAAACGGATCCGGTTGCATTCGCCGGAGTCGTTGATCCGCGCGCTGTGGGACGCGACGGCCGACGTGCTGGTGCGCACGCCCGCCGCGAGTGTCGCCGCGGGCGGTCCGGCGTTCGCGGCGCCGGAGCCGACGCTGGTCGGACCGGACGGCGCGGCCTGGCTCGCGGAACTGAGCGCCCGCCAGGCACAGGGCGCGCATCTCGTCTTGCGCATGGAGGTCCACGAGCCCGAAAACCCCGAAGAAGAGCCTGCTTTCGCCGCCGTTCTCGCCGTGCGGAGTGCGGCGGATCCGAGCTTGATCGTCGAGGCGGCGACGCTGTGGGACGCGCCCGAGGCGGTGCTGGAACGGATGGGAGAACAGGTCGAGACCCAGTTGCTGCTCGGTCTGCGCCGGGGTGCCCGGGCGTGGTCGCCGCTCGGCCGCATGCTGCGTTCGGCCGCGCCGACCGAACTGGCGCTGGAGTACGACGAGGTCGTCGACCTGCTGACCCACGGTGACGCGGCGCTGGGCGGCGCCGGCATCGAGGTGCAGTGGCCCAAGGACCTCTTCGCGGGTGAGCTCAAGGCCAAGGCGAGTGCGACGCAGGTTCCCGGCAGCGTCACCGGGCCCGAGTTCACGCTCAAGAGCCTGCTGCGGTTCCGGTGGCGGCTGAGCCTCGGGGACGAGGCGCTCACCGACGACGAGGTCACCGCGCTCGCGGAGGCGAAACGGCCGCTGGTGCGGTTGCGCGGCAAGTGGGTCAAGGTCGACGCGCGCCTGATCGCGAAGGTCCGCGCCCACCGCTCGAAGAAGCTGTCCGGGGCCGAGGCGCTGGCCGCCGCGCTCACCGGCGAACTGGAGCTGGACGGCGAGAAGGTCGAGTTCACCGCCCCGTCGGCGCTGACCGGGCTGGTGCGGCGGATCCGTGACTCCGCCGCCGAACCGATCGAGCAGCCCGCCGAGTTGAAAGCCACCTTGCGGCCGTACCAGAAGGCGGGCCTCGCGTGGCTGTCGACGATGACCGGACTCGGTCTCGGCGCGTGTCTCGCCGACGACATGGGGCTGGGCAAGACGATCCAGCTCATCGCCCTGCATCTGCACCGCCGCCCGCTCGAAGAGGGCCCCACGCTCGTCCTGTGTCCGACGTCGTTGCTCGGCAACTGGGAACGCGAGTTCGCCCGGTTCGCGCCGGACATCCCGGTGCGCCGGTTCCACGGCGGCGGGCGGCATCTCGACGAGGTCGCGCCGGACGAGGTCGTGCTCGCCACGTACGGTGTCCTCCGCCGGGACCGCGAGACACTGTCCGAAGTGGACTGGGGGATGATCGCCGCCGACGAGGCGCAGCACGTCAAGAACCCGCTTTCGGTGACCGCCAAGGAGCTGCGGAATATCCCGGCAGCCGCGAAGGTCGCCTTGACCGGGACGCCGATGGAGAACCGGCTCACCGAACTGTGGTCCATTGTGGACTGGACGACGCCGGGACTGCTCGGCTCGCTCGACGGGTTCCGCCGCAAGGTGGCCCGCCCGATCGAACGCGATCGCGACAAGGCGGCGACCGAGCGACTCGCCGCGACCGTACGACCATTCCTGCTGCGCCGTAAGAAGACCGACCCGGACATCGCCCCGGAACTGCCGCGCAAGACCGAGACCGACCGGTTCGTCCCGCTCACCGCCGAGCAGACGACGCTGTACGAGGCCGTGGTCCGGGAGAACCTCGCGATGATCCGCGAGCTGGACGGGGTGGCCCGGCGCGGGCAGGTGCTCAAACTGCTCACCGAGCTCAAGCAGATCTGCAACCATCCCGCGCAGTATCTGAAGGAACCCGGCGTACTGCACGGCCGGTCCGGCAAGCTCGCCGCCTTCGAGGAACTGCTCGACGTCGTCCTCGACGAGGGCGACAGCGTGCTCGTGTTCAGCCAGTACGTCCAGCTGTGCCGTCTACTGGAGAAACGCCTGGCCGAACGCGGGCTGCCGACGATGCTGCTGTCCGGGTCGAGCACGCCGAAGGACCGTGAGGACATGGTCGCCCGGTTCCAGGCGGGCGAGGTGCCGGTGTTCCTGCTGTCGCTCAAGGCGGGCGGCGTCGGGCTCAACCTGACCAAGGCCACCCACGTGATCCACTACGACCGCTGGTGGAACCCGGCGGTCGAGGACCAGGCGACCGACCGTGCCTACCGGATCGGGCAGGACCGGCCGGTCCAGGTGCACCGGCTGATCGCCGAGGGCACGCTCGAGGAACGTATCGCCACGGTCCTGGAGACCAAACGCGGGCTGGCGGACGCGGTCATCGGCGCGGGGGAGAACTGGATCACCGAACTGTCCGACGACGAACTCGCCGACCTCGTCCGGCTCGGGGAGACCTGATGCGCGGCGCGACCGGCCGGAAGCGGCGGACCTTCGGCAACACGTGGTGGGGCAAGGCGTGGGTCGAGGCGCTGGAGGATCGCGCCAAGCTCGACCCGAACCGCCTGCCGCGCGGCCGGACGTACGCGCGCAAAGGCGTGGTCAGCAAGCTGGCGGTCGGCACGGGCGAGGTGACGGCCTGGGTGCAGGGCAGCCGGGCCGTGCCGTACCGGGTGACCATCCGGATGCAGGCGTTCGCCGAGGAGCAGTGGGAGAACCTGCTCGGCATGGTCGGCTCCCGGCTCGGGCACGTCGCGGCCCTCCTCGACGGCGAACTGCCCGGCGAGCTGGCCGAGGACGCGCGCGCCGCCGGCGCGGATCTGCTGCCCGGCCCGGGGGACCTGCGGCCGAAATGCTCGTGCCCGGACAGCGCGAACCCGTGCAAGCACGTCGCCGCGGTCTACTACCTGGTCGCGGACGAGGTCGACGCCGATCCGTTCGTGCTGTTCCTGCTGCGCGGACGACCGCGGGAGGCGGTACTG
>NZ_JACBXD010000172.1 GCF_013870525.1 Amycolatopsis pittospori | reverse complement strand
TCTCGCCGTCTCCGGCGCGAAACCGCTGTACCTGACGGCAGGCTTCATCCTGGAGGAAGGCTTCCCGGTCACCGACCTGACCCGGATCGTGGAATCCATGAAGACCGCCGCAGCAGCCGCCGGAGTATCGATCGTGACCGGCGACACGAAAGTCGTCCAACGCGGAAAAGCCGACGGCTGCTACATCAACACCGCCGGCATCGGCCTAACCACCCACCCACAACGACTCGGCGCCGCCACCATCCAGCCCGGCGACGCCATCCTCGTATCAGGCCCGATCGGCGACCACGGCATCACCATCATGCTCGCCCGCGGCGAACTCGACATCGAGGCCGACCTCGTGTCCGACACGGCGCCGGTCCACGGGCTGGTCGCGGCGCTACTGGACGCGGCACCCGGAGTGCGGGCGATGCGCGACGCCACGCGGGGCGGTGTCGCGACGATCCTCAACGAGGCAGCCAAAGCCGCAGACGTCGCCGTGGTCGTCGACGAGGACCAGGTCCCGGTCGGGAGAGAGGTGCGCGGCGCATCGGAACTGCTGGGCATCGACCCGCTCTACGTCGCCTGCGAAGGCCGGATCGTAGTCTTCGTGGACGGCGCGCAGGCCGACACGGCGCTCGCCGCGCTGCGAGGGCACCCGCTCGGCGAGCACGCGGCGATCATCGGCCGGGTCAAGGCCGACCCGCCGGGGCTGGTGCTGCTGAACACCGTGTTCGGCGGGACACGGATCTGCGACCTGCTGGTCGGCGACCCTCTGCCGCGGATCTGCTGAGGGGGGAGGCCGTGCACGAACTGGCGATCACGCAGGCGGCGGTCAACGCGATCCGGCAGCGGATGGGCGACGCCCCGATCCGCACGGTGACGCTGGAGATCGGCGCGCTGGCCGGCGTGGTCGTCGATTCGGTGCGGTTCTGTTTCGAAGTCGTCGTGGACGGCACGCCGTTGCAGGACGCCGTCCTCGAGATCGTCGAGCCGCCCGGACGCGCGCGCTGCCGCGACTGCGCCCGGGAGTTCGTCGTCGAAGAGCCGCGGATCCCGCTGTGCCCGGTCTGTGGTGGCGCCAACCTCAGCGTGCTCGGCGGACAGGAACTCCGGATCAAATCGGTGGAGGTGCAAGGCGAATGTGCGCAACCTGCGGATGCTCGGACGACGCCGGAATCCGGGTGATCGATCCGTCGTCCCCCGGCCACGGACATGGCCACGAGCACGGACACGGCCACGGCCATCCGGAACCGGGACCCGACCGGACCGTGCTGCTGGAACAGGACATTCTCGCGGCCAACGACCGGCTGGCCGCCGACAACCGAAGCTGGCTGGCGTCGAGGGGCATCCACGCGGTGAACGTGATGAGCTCCCCCGGCTCCGGCAAGACGACCCTGCTCGCGCGCACCATCGTCGACCGCGGCGGCGAGCTGCCGATGTCGGTGATCGAAGGCGATCAGGAGACGGTGTTCGACGCCGAACGGATCAAGGCGACCGGCTGCCGCGTGATCCAGGTCAACACCGGCGCCGGCTGTCACCTCGACGCGGGCATGCTGGCCAAGGCGTTGCACACGCTCGCCCCGCCCGGCCGGTCGACGGTGTTCGTCGAGAACGTCGGGAACCTCGTCTGCCCGGCGCTGTTCGACCTCGGCGAGGCCGACCGCGTGGTGGTCATGTCGGTCACCGAGGGCGCGGACAAGCCACTGAAGTACCCGCATATGTTCCGGACCGCCGACGTCGTGCTGCTCAACAAGATCGACCTGCTGCCCTACGTCGACTTCGATGTCGACGTTTTCACCGAAGATCTGCTGCGGGTGAACCCGCGTACGGGGGTGCTGCACCTGTCCGCGACCACCGGTGCCGGGCTCGACGCCTGGTACGCCTGGCTGGCGGACCGGGTCGGCACCCGCGAAATCTGACCGGATCCTGCTCCAACCGGCCCTGGCGGACGGGCGCCCCGTCGACAAGGATCGCCCGATGCGTGACAGCAAGGTGTTCGACCTGATCGCCCGAGGCGGGCTCCTCTGCTATGCCGTCGTGCATCTGCTCGTCGCGTGGCTCGCGGCCCAGGTCGCGCTCGGCGAGACCGCCAAGGCCGACAAGGCGGGCGCACTGCAGGTGGTGGTGGCGAACGGCGGCGCGTGGCTGCTCTGGGTGATCACGGTGGGTCTGGCCGTGCTGGCGCTGTGGCAGCTGAGCGAGGCGATCACCGGGCACCGGCAGGTGAAGGCGCGGCGGCGGGTGGTGCGCCGGGTGGTCAGCGGGATCGAGGTGGTCCTGTACGGCCTCATCGCCTACAGCGCGGCCAAGATCGCCATCGCGGGCGCCGATCAGGGGCAGACCTCCCTGATCGCGGTGATCCTCGCGGAGTCCTATGGCCAGGCGCTGGTGACCGTCGCCGGGATCGTCGTCGTCGCGGTCGCGGTGTTCCTCGCCTCGCGCGGGATCCGGAAGAGCTTCGTGCGGGAACTCGACTTCGGCAGCGCCTCCGGGACGACCAGGACCACGACGATCCGGCTCGGCCAGGTCGGCTGGATCGCGCTCTCCCTCGCCTACGGCACGGTCGGCGTGCTGATGGTCGTTTCCGCGGTCACCTTCGACCCCGCCAAGGCGAGCGGCCTCGACGTCGCGTTGAAGACCCTCGTCGCCCAGCCCTATGGCACGCCGATGCTGCTCGCACTCGCGCTCGGGATCGCCGCTTTCGGCGCCTTCGCTCTGTTGGACGCGCGTTTCCGCAAGATCTGATCTGCCCGGTGCGGCGATCTGTGGAACGGTGTGATCGAACGGAGGTCGTGATGGCAGGAGTGGTCGAACGGATCCGCGAGCAGGGCGAGGACGAACGGCAGGCGCGGATCGTCGAGGTGCTGGTGGAGGCCTTCGACGACCTCATGCGCGCCGACGCGGACGCGTTCCGCCGCAAGTTCCGTAAGATGGCCGCCGCGCCGTTCGCCTTCTACCGCGGCTCGGCGTGCCTGTTCTACGCGGACATGGCACACGAGGAAGACCCCTGGGCGAACGACGAGACCAGCCGCGTGTGGATCCAGGGTGATCTGCACGCCGAGAACTTCGGCAGCTACATGGATTCGTCCGGGACGCTGGTGTTCGACGTCAACGACTTCGACGAGGCCTACCTCGGCTGCTTCACCTGGGATCTCAAGCGGCTGGTGGCCAGTGTCGCGTTACTGGCCTGGAGCAAGGCGATCTCCGACGACGACATCGAGATGCTGATCGGCACCTATCTGCGCGCCTACGTGAAGCAGGTCCGCGAGTACGCCGAACGCCCCGGTGACGAACTGGTGCGGCTCCAGCTCGACAGCACCGAGGGCATTCTGCACAACGTGCTGCTCCGCGCCCGGCTGAAGACCCGGATCGACCTGCTGGACGAAGTGACCACTGTGGAGGATTACGACCGCCGGTTCCGGCACGGCCCGGGCGTCCGGGTGCTGGAAGACGCCGAACGCTCGACCGCGATCAGCGCCTTCGAGTCCTATTTGGACACTATCCCGAAGGGCAAGCGCTTCGGCAGCATCACCTATCGGGTCAAGGACATCGTCGGCCGGACCGGCTTCGGTATCGGCTCGGCCGGGCTGCCCGCGTACAACATCCTCGTCGAGGGGCGCACCCAGGCACTGGAGAACGACGTCGTCCTCTCGATGAAGCAGGGCAATGTCGCCGCGCCGAGCCGGATCGTGTCCGAGCAGAGCATCCGCGACTACTTCACCAACGAAGGCCACCGCACCGCCGTCTCGCAGCGCGCGTTGCAGGCGCACGCGGATCCTTGGCTCGGGTACACGGAAATCGACGGCACCGGCTTCGTCGTCTCCGAGTTGTCGCCCTATGTGGACGATCTCGACTGGTCCGATCTGACCGAGCCAGCCGAGATGCGGCCGGTGCTCGACTACCTCGGCCGGGCGACCGCCAAAATGCATTGTGTGTCCGATTCGGACTCGGAGCAGACGCTCGTGGACTTTCAGAGCGAAGCGGCCATCGCGGCCGTGATCGGTGACCGTGAGGACGAGTTCGTCCGTTCGCTGACCGAGTTCGGGATGGCCTACGCGGAGCAGTCCCGTGAGGACCACCGGTTGTTCGTGGACGCCTTCCGCGGTGGGAAGATCCCCGCCGTCCGGCCCGCCGCGAAGGGCTGACCGGACGACGGGGCCACGGCTACTCGCGGAGACCGATCGCCTCGATCGGCTTCGACCGCAGCGCCACCCGGGTGGAGAGCCCGAGCGAGACCAGGCCGAGCAGGAGCGCGCCGGCGATGACCCCGCCGAAGACGGCGATCGGACCGGACGGCAGCGGGGTCCCGCGCAGGCCGAGGTTCAGCAGGACCAGGGGGATCCCCGCCACCACCGTCCCCAGCACGGCCGCGACACCGACGGTCGCCAGCGCTTCGAACCGCATCATCCGGACCACCTGGCGTTTCGTGGTCCCGATCAGCCGCAGCAGGGCGAACTCCCGCGACCGCTGTGCCGTACTCATCACCAGCGTGTTGGCCACCGAGATCACGACGTAGCCGAGGATCACACCGACCGCGACCAGGTTCACGTAGAACTGGGCCTGCTGCTGCCCACCGGCGGGCGCGGCCACCGACGATCCCGGCGCCACGACCACGCCGGGGTAACGCGTGGCCAGGTCGCGCAGGGCGGCCGTAACCGTCGCGGGGTCGGCGTCGGGTTGCCGCCGCACCAGCACGGAGTCGTCCAACCGGTCGGCGGTATGCGCCCTGGCCAGGTCGACGGGCAGCACGTAGCGACCGAACGCCTGGTCATGGGTGTAGGTGGCGACCAGCCGCAGCTTCGCAGGAGCCCCGTCTCCGAAGAAGAACTCGACCTCGTCGCCGATCTTCTTCTCGTACCAGTCGGCTTCGGATTCGCTCATCGCGACGGTGTTCCCCGTCAGGTCGGTGATCTTGCCGGAAACCACGCCGAGGTCGAGGTTTCCGCGCACCTGGTCGCCCGCCAGGCCCTGCGCCGCGTACCGGTCGACTCGGAGTTTGTCCTGTTCCTGAACCGTGTTCATCACCTCGGTGCGCACGACCGGGGTCGCGGCGGAGACTCCGGGAATCCGTCGCGCGGCCTCGGCCACCTCCGGCGAAAGACCACCGGTGGCGCTGCCGATCACGTGGTCGGCGGTGGTCGACTCGACGGTCTCCTCCTGCCGGGCGGCCGCGGCCGTGGTCTGGCTGTAGAACATCGTCAGCGCGAACGAGACCGCCAGCATCACCGGGGTGACCGCGGCGGCCAGGCGCCGTGAATTGGCCTGGTTGTTGGCGGCGGCCAGGTACCCACTGATCCGCGACGTCCGGTTGAGCACCGGGGCGATCAGCCTCGTCATGAACGCGACCACCTTCGGGCTGACCACGGCGAGCCCGATCACGATGATCAACGCCGACGACGACGAGGCCGCGAGCCCGGCATCGCCACGCAGGAACATCGGGACCACCGCGCCGGCGAGCCCGACCGCCACCAGCGCGCCACC
>NZ_JACBXD010000171.1 GCF_013870525.1 Amycolatopsis pittospori | reverse complement strand
GACGCCGCCGCCCCCGGCGATGCCCGACGGTGCGGAGGCACCGGACGCGCCCTCGCCACCGGGAACCGACCCGTCGGCGGGCGCCGGCATCGTGCGCACGTCTTCGAGCTTCTCCGGCCGCGGATTGCCGGGATCACGGTCGTCGAGGCCGTTCTCGATCTTGTCGGTATCGATCTTGTCGCCGGGTTTGAGCTCGGTCTTCTCACCCTTTTCGTCGAGGGTGTAGGTGGTCGGCTCGCCCTTGCCGTCGTCGACGGTCACGACGGTCGGCCCGTTCGGGCCCTGGGGCTGCTCGGCGGTGATCTTGAGGTTGCCGTCCTGGATGTGGATCTTGCCGTCCGGACCTGGCCGGTAGACGCCGTCTGCGCCGGGCTCGCCTTCCTTGACAGCGCCCTTCGGACCGAAGTCCTTGCCGTCCTTATCGTCCTTGCCCTCTTCGCCGGGCTTGCCGTCTTCGGCCTTCGGGTCGTCGAAGTCGAGCTTGTATTCCTTCTCGTTGCCCTTGCCGTCGTCGACCTTGATGTCCATTTTGCCGTCTTTATCCGGCTCGGTCATCTCGATCTTGTTGTCGCCCTTTTCGACGGTCATGGTGTCCTGACCGTCGATGCCGTCCTTGATCGCCTCACCCGTCGCCGGGTCGATCGGGTACGGCTTGCCGGTCTCGGGATCGACTTCGAGTGGCTTCCCGGTGACCGGGTTCGTTCCCTCGGCGGGCTTGTCCTCCGGTCCCGGTGCTTCCGGAACGGATGCCGCCGGCGGAGTTCCGCCACCGCCTCCGGGCGGGGTTCCGCCACCGCCACCAGGAGGCGTGCCGCCTCCGCCACCGGGCGGGGTCCCGCCGCCGTTGCCGTCGTTGCCCGGCGGCTTTTCGGCGGGCGGCTTTGCGGATCCGGCCGCGGGGAACGGATTCGTGTAGTCCTCCATGAACCGCGAAAGCTCGTGGTACTGCGTGTTGATCGTGTCGGTCGCGTTCTTGCAGAGCTTCTTGAAGTTGTCGTACCGCTCGCCGAACTCCTTGGCGAACGAACCCTTCAGCCACTGTTTCGCGGCACCGATCGCGTAATCCTTGTTCTCGTCGTTCAGATCGCAGTCGTCGTGACGAAGCCGCTCGGCGAGATTGTTGCCCGGACACGCCGAGTCGAGCCAATAGGCGATGTCCAGGAGCTTTTCCTTGGAACCGACATTGCCGTTCGCGACATCGACGACCTGCTTCGCGATGTACAGCGGCGCCGTGGCGACCTTGTCGACACGCAGCTTCAGCGTCTCGTCGACCTTCAGCTTCAACGCGGAGTAGATCTTGTCGATGGTCGACGGCACCAGCTTGATGACGCCGTCCATCTGCGCGATGAGTTCTCCGGCGTCCGGCTGGATACGCTGCTCGTACTTGACCTTCGCGGCCGTCGCGCCCTCACCCTTCCAGTCGTGGAAGAGGGTGGACAGCGCCGAAGTCGCATCGGTCCGGGTCTGCTCGACGGCCTTCTTGGCGTCGCCGATGTCTTCGACCTCGTCGAACATCGCCTGGAAGTTGATCTCACGGTTCTCGTGGAACCGGTCCCAGATGTCGGTCTTGTAGTTGATGTCGGACGGCTTGTCCGGCATCTTGTTCCAGACCTGGTCGGACCATTCCGAGAAGAAGTCCAGCGCCGGATTCCCGAGGTCGAGCACCTGGTCGGATTTGGTGGTGGCACCACCCGCCGCCGGACGGGCCATCGAGTCGAGGTCCTTGTCCGCCTTGTCCGCGGCGGCCTTCTGCTTCTTGTCCCCGGCCGCGTTCGCGTCGCGTTCGGCGATGGCCTTCTTGTAGGCGTCTTCCCCGCCGAACCAGAGGGCGTCCTTGGTCCCCTGGGTGATGTACGGGTCGTTCTGCAGCTCCTTGATCTGCTGCGGCGTGGGCCGTGCCATTACTGGGTACCTGCCTTGTTCGCGGCGGCGGCGCTCGCCTGGTCGGATGAGGTGTAGCGGGTCGACGCGGTACCGACGCCCCCGGCGAGCTGGGTGAGCTGGCCCGCGTAACCCTTCATCGCGTCGGAAATGGCGAGGATCCCCGTGGCATAGCCTTTCTGGTGATCCTTGTGCACCCGGCCGAAGTCCGCGGGTTGTACCTGGGTCGGCCCGACCTTCCCCGCTTCGGACGTCGTGTTCTCAGCTGCTCGCTCCAACGACGTCGACGCCGTGAGCATCGCCTCTGAATCGGCTTTGTAGCCCCCGTCCGGCATGACCGGTGCCCCCTTCGTCCCGCTGTATCCGCCTCGTTGTCCTACCTACGACGCACGCCGGCGGCATCAGGTGCCATCGCATATGCACACAAGAATGTACCCACCGGTCACCGAGGCCGCAGGAACATTCACACCTTTGCTAACTCAAACGATTTCGGCGCAAGAAGCCTGGTAGACCGCGTTTTCGTGGCTTCGCGCCCGCTTCGACGGCCTCGGCGAGAACGGTCGCCGCGCCCCGGATGTCGACCAGGCGATCCAGCTCGTCGAGATCGATGTCGATGCCGAACTCCACTTCGACCGTCGCCAGGAGCCGGACGCGGCGCCGGGAGTCGACGCCCATCTCGGAGAAGGGCGTGTTCTCGTCGATGGTGTCCGGATCGACGTCGAAGGTCTCGCAGACGAGGGCCTTGATCTCGTCGACGTACTCGCTCCCGTCAGCTGCCATGGGGGGATTCTGTCCCATCCGCCGGCCAATACCGCGTTCTGGCCGCGGAACGGGCGACCTTGCCACTGGACGTCCGCGGCAGACCGCCGGGTTTCACCAGGAAGAAGGCCCGGAGCCCCACGTCATGACGCTCCGCGACCGCGCGAGTGGCCGCTTTGGCGACCTCGGATTCGTCGAAACCGGACGCCTTCCGCGCGCGCTCGGCGACCACGACGACAGCCTCGCCGTCGTCGCCGTCGACCGAGAACGCGGCGACCCGGTCCGGCCCGAGGACGGGATGTGCGGCGGCGACGGTCTCCTCGATGTCGTGCGGGCTGTGGTTGCGGCCGTCGATGATGATCAGGTCCTTGATGCGCCCGGTCACGGAGAGCCTGCCGTCCCGGATCGTTCCCAGGTCGCCGGTGCGGAGCCAGCCGCCTTGCCCGTCGAGTTCGGCGCCGAACACCTCGGCGGTCAGCTCGGGACGCCGCCAGTACCCGGCCCCCACGTTGGGCCCCTTCACCCAGATCTCGCCCACCCCGTTCAGATCGCGATTAGGGGGCGAAACGCGATCTGAAGGGGGCACGACGCGGACCCGCTGGCCCCGGGGCCGGCCGATCTCGACGACCTCGCGGCCGTCCACTTCGGTCACCACCGGGCCGCTCGCGTCGCCGCTGGCGACGTAGACGGTCGCCTCCGCCAAGCCGTAGGACGGCCGGAGCGCGCCCCGCGGGAAGCCGTGGGGTTCGTACGCGGCGAGGAACTGCCGGACCGTCGCGGGCCGGACCGGTTCGCTGCCGCTGAGCGCGATCGAAACCGTCGAGAGGTCGTACTCGGCCCGCTTCGCTTCGGGAACAGCCTCGACCACCAGGTCGTACGCGAAGTTCGGGGCCGCCGTGAGCGTGTGCGGATACGCCGACATCAGCAGCAACCAGCGCTCCGGGCGCCGGATGAACTCCAGCGGCGCGATGAACACCGACCGGCCGCCGGAGTGCATCGTCCCGGCGATCAGTTGCGCCAGCCCCATGTCGTGGAAGAACGGGATCCAGCCGACGCAGGTGGTGTGCTCGCCGCCGTCGTAGGCGTCGCAGATCTGCCAGCACGCGGCCGAGAGGGCCCGGTGCGTGATGATCACCCCGGCGGGTGATCGCGTCGTGCCGGACGTGTACTGCAGGTAAGCGGGGTCCTCCGGCGACACCGGCGTCGGCGGCGACTGGTCCGCCGGGTCCGGCGGCAGGGCGTCGACGGCGACGATCTCGCTCGGTGCCGGGACGTCCTCGGTCTCGGCGAACTCCTCGAGCCGCTCGACCAGGGCTTCCGACGTGAGCCAGATGTCGGCGTCGCAGTCGTTCAGGACCCCGATGAGCCGCTCGCGATGTGCACGGACGTCCGGCGCGGACAGCGGCACCGCGACGGCCCCGGCGTAAAGCGCGCCGAAGAACGCGACGATGTACGAGAGGTCCTGTCGCGCCGTGATCGCGACCCGGTCCCCCGGCTGGATCAGCTCACGGAGCTTCGCTGCGACAGCGCGGACATGGACGAGGAGCTCGGCCCAGGTCAGCGTGTCTTCGACGAGATTGTGCCGATCCGAGCAGTCGAGATGCGTGTACGCCGGGCGCTCGACCTCCGCGCGCGCGAGCAGCCGATGCACGAGCGGCGTCCGCAACACTTCCTCGGGCACTTCTGCTGACACTTGCACATCCTCCGGCCGCGACCTGGGCATCATACGAAGGTGGACGACTTCTGCGTGCTGGACGATCCGGCCGACCGCGTCAAGGCCCTGCGCGACCGGGAGCTCAGCTCGAATCCGGGCGGGGCCGCCGCCGAGACGCCGAACCTCCTGCTGATGGACGGCGCGGACCACCGGAGGCTGCGCGCGGTCGTCAAGGAGGTCATCGCCCTGGTGGAGCCCCTTCCGGACGCCGTGCTCAACGACCTCCAGATCGCGATTAGCCCGCTAAAGTCGCTCTCCCGGTTCGACCTGGTGGCCGATTTCGCCAGGCCGGTGGCGGCCAGGGTGACGGCGGCGGTACTCGGCGCGGCGGAGCCGCTGAGCGAGAAGCTGCTGACGAACCTGTCCGAGACGGCCGCGAATCTGGACGTCTGGTCGGGCGGACCGGCGGGGGCCGACACCGCCGCGCTCAGGGTCGCGATGTTCTTCCTCAAGGCGACGGCCGTCGAAGGCGGCGGGCTCGCGCTGCTCCGCGAAGCGCACGAAGCAGACCGGATCTCCGAAGACGAACTGATGATCACACCGGTCATGCTCGCCCACGCCGCGTACGAGAACTCCATGAACTTCCTCGCCCTCGCCGGCCTCGAACTCCTACGCCGCCCCGAGCTTGTCGGCGACGTACGCGGCCTGATCCACGAAATCGCCCCGACCCGCTTTGCCGCCCGCCGCGTGATCGCGCCGTTCTCCTTGTCCGGCAAGGACTTCGCGACGGGCGACAAACTGGCCATCCCGCTGGGCCCCGGCGACGAACTCGCGTTCGGCCTCGGCCGCCACACCTGCCCCGGCTCGCGCGTAGCGGTCGCCGAGGGCGAAGTGGCGCTACGCGCACTGGCCGAGATCCTCACCCCGGACCACGTCGTGGAAGACGTGCGATACAAGACGCACGCCGTCTTCCACGGCGTCGAGCGCGCCATCGTGACGCTGCGAACCTGACGGCTCAGGTCGCCAGCCAGTCGGTCTCGGCGAAATCGTCGTCGTCACCCCGCGCGGCCGCCCGCCGATGCCGCCCGGCCGGCCGCTCCTCGGTAACGGGAACCGGGGCTGGAGGCGGCGGCAGTCGTAGATCCTGGCGGCGTTGGGCCGCTCCAGATCGA
>NZ_JACBXD010000170.1 GCF_013870525.1 Amycolatopsis pittospori | reverse complement strand
GCGGCTGGGGTTCGGGCCGACGACGCGGCGGAGCCGGGGGCTGGATCTCCTCAGGCTCCCGCAACCGTCGTCTACCGCCCTGACGGCGCTCGGGCCGGCCGTGGGGCTCGGTCATGTATCGCCCTTCCGTGCGCGATGTGCCGCTACCGCGTCGATCCAGGCCTGCAGGATCTCGACCGCGGCCGCCTGATCGACGACGGCACGTTGCTTACGTCCCTTCACCCCACGCTGCGACAGCATCCTGGATGCCGTCACCGTGGTCAACCGCTCGTCGGCCAGCCGCACCGGTACCGGAGCGATCTTGACCGCGACCTTGTCGGCGTAGTCGAGCGCCGCTTCGGCCGCCGGACCGTGACGGTCCTTGAGCGTCCGCGGCAGGCCGACGACGACCTCGACCACGTCGTGTTCCGTGACGAGTTCGACGAGCTGGTCGACGTCCTTGTCGCCTGCAGCGTCGCGAGTGAGGGTAACGAGCGGGCTGGCGAGGATGGGGTCGGGATCGCTGAGCGCGACCCCGACCCGGACGGATCCGACATCCACACCAAGCCGCCTGCCGCGCCCCGGATCGGACTCTCCGGGCCGATCCGGGCGCCGCTGGGGGGCGTCGTCAGCCAACTTGGGCGACCGCCGCGCGCAGTGAGGCGATGGCCTGCTCGGCCCCGGCGGGGTTGGTGCCGCCGCCCTGGGCCATATCCGGCTTGCCGCCGCCACGGCCGCCGATCGCCTCGGCGAAGGACGGGACGAGCTTGCCCGCCGCGATGCCCTTCTCCTGGGCCGCCTTGGTGGTCGCGACGACGAAGGCGATCTTCTCGCCCTGAGGCGCGAACAGCGCGACGATGCCCGGACGCGTGCCGAGCCTGCCCCGGATGTCCTGGGCCAGCGCGCGCAGACCGTTCGAGTCGACACCTTCGCCGAGCTTCTCCGCGACGACCGCGACCCCGCCGATGTCCTCGGCCTTGTCCGCGAGCGCACCGGCCGAGCCGAGCACCTGCTGGGTGCGCAGCTGCTCGATCTCCTTCTCGGCGTTCTTGAGCCGGGTGAGGACGTCGTCGATCCGCGAAGGCAGCTGCTCCGAGGGCACCTTGAAGGTGCTCGCGAGCTGCGAGACGAGCAGCTGCTCCTTGCGCACGTACTTGAGCGCGTCCGTGCCGACGAGCGCCTCGACGCGGTGCACGCCGGAGCCGATGGACGAGTCGCCCACCAGCTTCACCAGGCCGAGCTGGCCGATGCGGTCGACGTGGGTGCCACCGCAGAGTTCGCGGGAGTACTCGCCCATGTCGACGACGCGGACGTCGTTGCCGTACTTCTCGCCGAACAGCGCGACGGCGCCGAGTTCGAGCGCCTTGTCCTTCGTGGTGACGAAGGTGTTCACCTCGACGTTGGTCTGGAGGTAGTCGTTGACCTCTTCCTCGACCTCGGTCAGCACGTCGGCCGAAACCCCGCCGGAGGTGGTGAAGTCGAAACGCATCCGGCCCGGCGAGTTGAGCGAACCGGCCTGCGCCGCGCGCTTGCCGTACGCGCCGCGCACGGCCGCGTGGACCAGGTGCGTCGCGGAGTGGGACCGCTCGATCGACAGACGACGGTGCTGGTCGACCGAACCGGTCAGCGAGCTGCCGATGCCGACCTCGCCGTCGAGCACCTCGACGCGGTGCACGAACAGGCCGGGCACGATCTTCTGCACGTCGTGGACCTTGAGCTCGACACCGTCGCCGAGCAGCACGCCGGTGTCGGCGACCTGGCCACCGCTCTCGGCGTAGAACGGCGTGCGGTCCAGGACCAGTTCCGCCTTCTTGCCCGCGCCCACGCTGCGAACGGGGACACCGTCTTCGAGCAGCGCGACGACCTTCGCGTCGGCCTGCAGGTCGCTGTAGCCGAGGAACTCGGTCTCGCCGTGCTGCTCCAGCACCTTGCGGTACTCGGACAGGTCGCCGTGGCCGGTCTTGCGCGACGCCGCGTCGGCCTTCGCCCGCTGCCGCTGCTCGTTCATGAGCGTGCGGAAGCCCTCTTCGTCGACGGTCAGGCCCTGCTCGGACGCCATCTCCAGCGTCAGGTCGATCGGGAAGCCGTAGGTGTCGTGCAGCTGGAACGCCTTGTCGCCGGCCAGCAGCGAGCCACCGGAGCGCTTGGTCTCCTCGGCGGCGAGGTCGAAGATGCGCGAACCACTCGTCAGGGTGGCGAGGAAGGCCTCTTCCTCGACGCGCACGACGTCCTCGATCCGGTCGAAACCGGAGAGCAGTTCGGGGTAGGTCGGGCCCATGGTGTCGCGGACGACCGCGGCGAAGGCGGGCAGCACCGGCTCGTGCACGCCCAGCAGCCGCGCGGAGCGGACGATGCGGCGCAGCAGGCGGCGCAGCACGTAGCCGCGGCCGTCGTTGCCCGGGGTGACGCCGTCACCGATGAGCAGGACGCCGGTGCGGGCGTGGTCGGCGATGACCCGGAAGCGGACGTCGTCGGTGTGGTCGGAGCCGTAGCGCCGGCCGGAGAACTCCTCGGCGCGGCCGATCACCGGGCGGACGAGGTCGGTCTCGTAGACGTTCTCGACGCCCTGCAGGATCGTCGCGACCCGCTCGACGCCCATACCGGTGTCGATGTTCTTCTTCGGCAGCTCGCCGATCGGCTTGTGGCCGTGCTTCGGGCTCTTCTCGCCCCGCACGTCCTGCATGAAGACGAGGTTCCAGATCTCGATGTAGCGGTCCTCGTCGGCGACGGGGCCGCCCTCGCGGCCGTAGTCGGGGCCGCGGTCGTAGTAGATCTCGGAGCACGGGCCGCCGGGACCGGGCACGCCCATGTCCCAGTAGTTGTCCTTGCCGTCACGGGACTGGATGCGCTCGCCGGGCAGGCCGGTGAGCTTCTTCCACAGGCCCGCGGCCTCGGAGTCGTCCTCGTAGACGGTCGCCCAGATGCGGTTCGGGTCGAGGCCGTAGCCGCCTTCGCTCTGGGGCTTGGTGATCAGCTCCCAGGCCGCCTCGATGGCGCCTTCCTTGAAGTAGTCGCCGAAGGAGAAGTTCCCGGCCATCTGGAAGAACGTGTTGTGCCGCGTGGTCTTGCCGACCTCGTCGATGTCCGGGGTGCGGACGCACTTCTGGACGCTGGTCGCGCGCGGGTACGGCGGCGGGACCTCGCCGAGGAAGTACGGCTTGAACTGGACCATGCCGGCGTTGACGAACAGCAGGTTCGGGTCGTCGAGGATCAGGGGCGCGCTGGGGACGCGCGTATGCCCCTTGTTCTCGAAATGGCTCAGAAAACGCTGGGTGATTTCGTGTGTTTCCACGGGTTCGTCCTTGTATGCGGGCTCGCGCGACGGCGCGGGGATCGAGACGGACAGGCGGGAACGGCGGAGGGCCAGGGCTCTTCCGGTCGCGGACGCGACCCGATCAGCCCTCCGCCCGGCGAGCTCGCCGGGCCGGGCGCCGCGGCGTGGCAGCGTGCCTGCCCGCAGGGCCTTCCGAGGCCGTGCTCAAGCCGGATCGTTCGGACACCATGTCGTGCAGCTCCTGTTCGCGCTCGCTCATCCCGGCGCGGACCTCCGCGCCGAACGAACCGACGGCGCCCGCGAGTTCCCGCACGGCGTCGCCCAGATTCGAGGCTAACCCCGCGGGAGTGGCCTGGCGAGCGGTTTCCGTCGCTTTGCGTGACAGGGCGACGCCGGCGACCACGCCGACGCCGAGCCAGAACAGGCGCTTCACTTGCGGCCCCGCTTCTTCGCCGGGCGCGCCGCCTTCGCTTCCGCCTTCTTGCGGCGGGCCTTGATGGCCTTGCTGATGCCGTACGACAGCGCGGCCGTCTTCACCAGTGGTCCGCCGAGCGTCGCGGTGAACACCGACGACAGCGCCGACACGTTGCCGGTGACGGCCTGTGCGTTGGCGGTGATGCCGTCGACCCGTTCCAGCTGCGTGTTGACATGCGTGATCGTCTCGTTCGCGCCGATCAGCAGCGGGTCGGTGTTCTCGTGCGCCTTGCGGATGGCGATCGTGGCCTCGTCCAGCGTCCGGCCGAGCTTGAGCAGCGGGATCGCCAGCAGCACGACGAGTACGACGAATGCTCCTGCGGCGATCAGCGCGGCGATCTGCCCTGCCGACACGGGCCCTCCTCAAGGGTCTGCGGTCTTGGTGCCCGTGAGGTTACCGCCCCGACAACCGTTCGGCGGTGTCACCCCGCCGGACCGTCACTCAGCGCAGTGAAGCGGGACGGCGAGCGTGGCGAACGCCGTTCGCCGCCGGGACGACCTGTTCGGTTCTTGTGCCGTTCACGTTGCTCGGCAAAGGTCGCGCGCATGCCTGAACTGTCACGCCGCACACTGCTGGGCGCCACCGGCGCCGCGGCCGCCACCACGCTCCTGCCCCCGTCCGTGCACGCCGCCATGGCCGAGCCCATGCGGCGCGGCGGGCTCGACGCCGTCGAGCACGTCATCGTGCTGATGCAGGAGAACCGGTCGTTCGATCACTACTACGGCACCCTGCGCGGCGTCCGGGGCTTTTCCGACGGCCATCCGCTCGAACTGCCGTCGGGCGGATCGGTGTTCGAGCAGCCGAATCCCGCCGGCGGCACGGTGCTGCCGTTCTCGGTGCGCAAGGCGGCCGAACTCGCCGGCCGGAAGCCGGACGACATCCAGTACCTCGGCGACCTCGACCACAGCTGGAACGGCAGCGGCAAGGCGTGGGCGCGCGGCTGGAACAACGGCTGGATCTCGGCGAAGACCCCGGCCACGATGACGTACTACGAGCGCCGCGACATCGCGCTGCAGTACGAACTCGCGGACACCTTCACCCTCTGCGACGCCTACCACTGCTCGATCTTCGGCTCGACCAACCCGAACCGGAACTTCCTCTGGACCGGGACCACGGGCTTCGAACCGGGCAGCGCGACGAACCGCGCGGTCACGAACGCGGCGTACTCCTACGACCACCAGGGCTACGACTGGACGACGTATCCCGAGCGTCTCGAAGCCGCCGGGGTGCCCTGGCGGATCTACCAGGAGTGGGACAACTTCACCGACAACGCCGTCGAGTACTTCGTGCCGTTCAAGAAGGTCGGCACGAAGATCCTCGCGTCGGTCGAGGAGAAGTTCCGCACCACCGAGGAGTTCTACGACAACCTCCTCAAGAAGACGCCCGAGGAACGCGCGAAGCTGCTTGCGCAGTTCGACGCCGGTGTCGCGAAGCTGACGCCCGCCGAGCGGAATCTGTTCAAGAAGGCCATGTACCGCAGCGAGCCGGAGACTCTGGTGACCCGGCTGAAGGCGGACATCCAGGCGCGGCGGCTGCCCGCGGTGTCCTGGCTGGTGCCGTCCGCGAAGGACTCCGAGCACCCTGGCGCGTCCACGCCGGTCGGGAGCGCGAACCTGATCTACCGCGTGTTGGACGCCCTCGCGTCCGACCGCGAAACGTGGTCGAAAACGGTGCTGCTGATCAACTTCGACGAGAACGACGGCTACTTCGACCACGTCCCGCCGCCGATGCCACCGGGCAACGCCGCGAACGACGCCGACCACTTCAACGGCCAGCCCCTCGGCTTCGGCCCGCGCGTGCCGATGACGATCGTCTCGCCGTGGTCGATCGGCGGCAACGTCGACTCGACCGTGTACGACCACACCTCGGTGCTGCGATTCCTGGAGCGCTGGACCGGGATCGCGGAGCCGAACATCAGCAAGTGGCGCCGTACCGTGGCGGGCGACCTCACCGGTGCCTTCGACTTCTCGCG
>NZ_JACBXD010000017.1 GCF_013870525.1 Amycolatopsis pittospori | reverse complement strand
CCGCGTACAGCGTCCGGCGCCTAGGCGAGCTCCGGAACCCGCGCCGCCGCCTCCTCCACCTCCCGCACCGCCCCGGCGGTCCCCCCAGCCGGGTGACCGTGGTCTCGGCATGCCCGCCTATGCCCAGGACGAGCCGCCCCGTCCCGGTCGCCGGAGGCGCCGCGAGGACGACGGCCCGCATCCGGACGAGCGGCCGACAGACATCCTCCCCGCGATCCAGGAAGCGCCGATGGCCCGGCGCCCGGGCGCGGCCCCTCGTCCTGCCCAAGGCAGCGAGGAGGAGTACGACGAGATCTTCGGCGACGACACGTACGACGACTATGACGAGTACGACGACTACGAGGATTACGACGACGAGCAGGATTTCGAGGACGAAGATCGCGCCGAGCCGGAGCGCATCGAGGACGAGCGGCCGGAGCGCCAGGGACCGCCGCCCAAGAAGCGCAAGAAGAAGCGCGCGCTGGGCTGGGTCGCCGCGCTGACCGTGCTCGTGCTGCTCGCCGGTGGCGCCTACTACGGCTTCACCGAGATCTTCGGCTACGAAGACTACGAAGGCACCGGCGAGAGCGACGTCCTCGTGCAGGTGGAGAAGGGCGACTCGACGTCCGCCATCGGCAACCGGCTCCAGGCCGCCGGAGTGGTCGCCAGCGGCAAGGCGTTCGTGAAGGCGGGCGAGGACAACACCGCCGTCTCGCGGCTCCAGCAGGGCTACTACGTCATGAAGACGAAGATGTCCGGCGCCAGCGCGGTCGAGAAGATGACCGCGGCCGCGTCCAAGGTCGGGCAGGTCGAGATCCGGCCGTACACCCAGTTCGACGACATCACCCAGCCCGACGGCAAGGTGACGCCGGGCGTGTACTCGCTGCTGTCCAAGGCTTCCTGCGCCGACCTGAACGGCACGAGCACCTGCGTCCCGGTCGAGGAACTGCGCAAGACGGTCGAAACGGGGGACCTCGCGAAGATGGGGATCCCGTCGTGGGCCGTCGAGCCCGCCACCAAGGCGGAGCGCAAGGACCGGCGGCTCGAAGGACTGATCGCTCCGGGCATCTTCAACGTCAAACCCGGCTGGACGGCCGAGGAACTGCTCACCGACGTCGTGAAGGCCTCGGCGGAGCGCATCCTCAACGCCGGGCTGAGCGACCAGTCCAAGGGCGAGGGCAAGACGCCGTACGAGACGCTCATCATCGCGTCGATCATCGAACGCGAGGCGGTGAAGGCCGACTTCGGGAAGATCTCGCGGGTCATCTACAACCGGCTCGACGAGAAGATGCGGCTCGAGATGGACTCGACGGTCAACTACATCCTCGACCGGCCGACCCTGCTGACCAAACCCGAGGAACGGGAAAAAGCGGGCGCTTACAACACTTACAAGTCCGTCGGCCTGACCCCGACACCGATCTCGGTGCCGAGCGCGGAGGCGATCCAAGCCGCGCTGAAACCGACCGCGGGAGAGTGGATCTTCTTCGTCAAGTGCGAGAAGAACGGCCTTTCCTGCTTCGCGGTGACGAACGACGAGCACAACAAGAACAGGCTGGACGCACAGAGGCGTGGTGTCTACTAACCGCAAGGCCGCGATCCTCGGGAAACCGGTCGAACACTCCCTTTCGCCGGTGCTGCACGGCGCCGCCTTCCGCGCGCTGGGGCTCGACGGCTGGACCTACGAACGCGTCGAGATGGACGGAGACGGCTTGCCCGCCTTCGTCCGCGGCCTCGGCCCGGAGTGGACCGGGCTGTCGGTGACCATGCCCGGCAAACGGGCCGCGCTGGACCACGCCGACGAGGTCACCCCGCGTGCGGCGGCGGTCGGCGCGGCGAACACGCTGGTGCGGCGGGAAACCGGTTGGCTGGCCGACTGCACCGACGTCGACGGCGTCACCGAGGCCCTGCGGATCGCCGGCGGCTACTCGCCCGGTCCGGACGACGCGGCCGTCGTCCTCGGGGCGGGCGGTACGGCCGCCGCGGCCGTCGTCGGACTGGCCTCGCTCGGTGTACGGACGGTCCGGCTCGTCGTGCGGGACCCGGCACGGGCGACGGAGACGGTCGAGGCGGCTTCTCGGGCCGGGCTCGACGTCGAGGTCCTGCGCTGGACGGACGCCGACTTCGGGAAGCTCGCGGCCGACTCGGCGGTGCTGGTGAACACCGTGCCCCCGGACGCCGTCCGGCCCCATCTCGCGGACCTGGCCGGTATCGGCTGCGTCCTCGACGTCATCTACCACCCCTGGCCGACCGCGCTCGCCGAAGCCGTCGCCGACCGGGGTGGGCGGCTGGCCACCGGACTGGACATGTTGCTGCACCAGGCGTTCGGGCAGTCCGAGTACTTCACCGGCCAGCCCGCTCCGCGCGCCGAAATGCGCGACGCGTTGCGTGAAGCGACCGGCGGATTTCTTTCTTTGCCGATTCTTTGAGCGGAAACGCCTGACAAGATCGTCCGGGTTCGATAATCTGGCCGACTGCCTCGAGAGGGGCGTCGCGGCTCTTCGGTGACCCACCGCGCGCGCCTCTGGCCGAACGGCCCCGCTATCGCGGCGGCAGGGCGCCCTGAATGGGGAATGGGACGTCTGATTCCTGCTCGCGCCCTGGCGACGGGATCGCGGTCGCGCGCAGACTCGCGAGGTGTGCTGAGGAAGGAACAAGGGGTCAATGCCCAAACCCGATCGAGACGACTACACCGAAGAAGACATCGACAACGCGTGGGTCGATCAGGCTCCGGTACTGAATTCCACCGTCACCCTGGCCGAATACGACCCGGAGTGGCCCGGACTGTTCGACCGGGAAGCCAAGCGCATCAGGGGGATCCTGGGGGAACGCGCGCTGATCCTGGAGCATGTCGGCTCCACGTCGGTGCCCGGACTCTGCGCGAAACCGATCATCGACATCATGCTCATCGTCGCGGATTCGAACGACGAGGACGCCTACGTGCCGCAGTTGGAGGCGGAGGGCTACCGGCTCGTCATCCGTGAGCCGGAGTGGGAGAAGCACCGCAGCTTCAAAGGCCCGGACACCAACATCAATCTGCACGTCTACTCGCCGGACAACGGCCAGACCGAACGCTACCGGCTCTTCCGCGACCGGCTGATCGCCCACGAAGACGAGCTGAAGCTCTACGAGGCCAAGAAACGCGAACTGGCCGCGCGCACCTGGAAGTACATCCAGCACTACGCCGACGCCAAAACCGAGGTGATCGACGAGATCATCGAACGGGCGCGTGCCGCCCAATACGACGGTTTCGCCCGGCACTACGCCGCGCACGCCGAAACCAGCAGCACCAACGCCCACTACGACCGCCCGGCCATCGTCGAACTGGCCGGCGACGTCGCGGGCAAGCGGGTGCTCGACGTCGGCAGCGCCGCGGGACACCTCAGCGCACTCCTGGCGGCGAAGGGCGCGGACGTCCTCGGCGTCGACGCCAGCGCGGGCATGGTCGCCATCGCGCGGGAGAAGTTCGGGGACGTCGCGACGTTCGAGATCGCGGACGTGTCGCAGCCGCTGACGTTCCTGGAGGACGGCTCCATCGACGTCATCGCGGCGTCGCTGGTGCTGCACTACCTGAAGGAATGGGGGCCGACGCTGGCCGAGTTCCGGCGGGTGCTGAAACCGGGCGGGCTGCTGGTGTTCTCCGTGCACCACCCCGGCGAGGACTGGCGCTGGTTCGAGAAGGACAACTACTTCAAGCTCGAACTGCTCGACGACGAGTTCCCGCCGGGCCAGAAGGTCCAGTTCTACCGGCGGCCCCTGAGCTGGACTTTCGGCGCGGTGCGCGACGCCGGGTTCGCCGTCGACAGGCTGGTGGAGCCGATGCCGGACGAGTCGATCGAGGAAACCGACCCGCGCTGGTACGCGAACCTGCGGACGAAGCCGCGGTTCCTGTACTTCCGGACCGTCCGGGAGTCCCGCCCCTGACGCATTTAGTCCTCTGGTTGCGGCCGGCCCCCAGTCCGTGAAGGCCTCCTTGCCTACCCTCAAAGTAGGCAAGGAGGCCTTCACGGGCGGCCGGCTGAACGCGGAGAGGTCTCAGGCGTCGTCGCGTTTGGAGAGGTCCCGGATCAGCGAGACGATCTCCCGGCTCACCGGCCGCAGCACCCGCAGGCGCGACAGTCCCACCAGCCGCGCGATCAGCGGCACGGTCCGTTCCACGAGTACGCGGCTCCGCTTCTGTCCCTTCGACCGGTCGTGGACCCAGAACAGCACGACGCCCATCTGGTAAAGCCACAGCAGGTCGGGGAGGTCGTCGCGCAGGTCCGGGTCGAGTTTCGCGTCGGAGTCGGCGATGACGTCGCGCATCAGTCCGATCGAGGCGTCCCGCGCGGGCGTCGATTCGTCGCTGAAGGGGCTCAGCGGGGAGTCCGGGTCGGCGGCGTTGACGAAGAACTGGGTGCCGAAGCGGTGGTACGGCTCGGCGACGTCGAGCCAGGTGAGCAGGACGGTCTTGAGCCGTGCGCTGAAGTCCCGCTCACCTTCGATCACCTGGCGCGACGTGGCGAGGTGCACCTTGGCGATCTCGTCGTAGAACCCTTGGATCAGCTGGTCTTTCGAGGCGAAGTAGTAGTACGCGTTCCCGACCGACACTCCGGCTTCGGCGGCGATGGCCCGCATGGTCGTGCGGTCGTAGCCGTTCTCGGCGAACAATCGCATCGCGGTCGCCACGATCAGCGACCTGGTTTCCTCACTCTTCGCCACTGCTGCACGTTATCCGGTCAGGGCGCCGGGTGCGGAGCGGGCGCCGGGTAGCCGGGGTAGGGCGGCGGCATCTGCGCGGGCCGCGGGGTGGCGTGGTTCAGGTGTTTGCGGCGGATGCCGTTGAACACCAGCACGTTCCCGACGTGCATCACCCCGAGCACGAGCGCCACGGTGCCGACCTTCACCGACAGCATCTCGAAGACGTCGCGTGCGTCGAGGACGGTTTCGCTGCTGGTCAGGAACAGGGTCACGAAACCCAGGCTGACCAGGTAGAAGCCGACGACGAGCAGTTGGTTGACCGAGTGCGCCAGCGCCTGCTTGTCCTGGAAGACGTCCTCCAGGAACGTCTTCCCGTGCCTGCTCAGCGTGCGGGCGACCAGGACGGTCAGCGGGACGGTGATGGCCAGGTAGAGGGCGTAGGCCACGACGACGGGTTGCATGGGGACCTCCGAGGTTTTGAACGTGTTCAAGAAGGACGGTAGCCCAGATTTTGAACGCGTTCAAGAGACGCTGTTCACCTGAAGCTCACCCGGGAGGACATGCGGCTGCGTAAGGTCGCACCAGATCTGGGAGGTAAGACCGTGAAACGCATCGCCGCCGTGCTCACCGTGCTCGTGTCGGGAGCCCTGCTGGCCGCCACTCCGGCGGACGCCACCGTCGGGCAGAACGTCCGCTTCGCGACGTACAACGCTTCGCTGAACCGTGGGGCCGCGGGTCAGCTCGTGACCGACCTGTCGCAGCCGGGCAACGCCCAGGCGAACGAGGTCGCCGAGGTGATCCAGCGCAACCGGCCGGACGTGCTGCTGATCAACGAGTTCGACTACGTGCCGGAGAACCGCGCCGCGAACCTGTTCCGCGAGAACTACCTGAAGCGCGGCCAGAACGGCGCCGCGCCGATCGACTACCCGTACGCCTTCACCGCGCCGTCGAACACCGGCGTCGCGACCGGTTTCGACCTCGACCGCAACGGCCAGGTCGGCGGCGGCAACGACGCGCACGGCTTCGGCCTCTTCGAGGGCCAGTACGGCATGCTCGTGCTCTCGAAGTACCCGATCGACACCAAGAGCGTGCGCACCTTCCAGAAGTTCCTCTGGAAGGACATGCCCGGCGCGCTCCTCCCGGACGACCCGGCCACCCCGGCGCCGGACGACTGGTACTCGCCGCAGGCGCTCGACGTGCTCCGGCTCTCGTCGAAGTCGCATTGGGACGTCCCGGTCCGCGTCGGCCGGTCCACCGTGCACTTCCTGACCGCGCATCCGACGCCGCCCACCTTCGACGGCCCCGAGGACCGCAACGGCACGCGCAACAACGACGAGATCCGCTTCTGGGCGGACTACGTGACCCCGGGCAAGGGCCGCTATATCTACGACGACCGCGGCCGCCGCGGCGGGCTGGGCGCGCACGAGAAGTTCGTCATCGCCGGCGACCACAACTCCGACCCGCTCGACGGCGACAGCGTCCCTGGCGCGATCTCACGCCTGCTGAACACGCCTCGCGTCATCGAGACCCGCCCGGGCAGCGAAGGCGGCGTACGGGCGGCTCAGGCCCAGGGCGGCGCCAACATCGGGCAGAAGGGCGACCCGTTCTTCGACACCGGCGACTTCAACGACAACGCGCCGGGCAACCTGCGGATCGACTACGTCCTGCCCTCGAAGGGGCTCTTCCCGTGGCGCGCCGAGGTCTTCTGGCCGCTGCCCGATTCACCGTTGGCGCGGCTCAACGACGCTTCGGACCATCACCTGGTGCGGGTCGACGTGTTCGTGCCGCGCTGGTAGCGCTCAGACCGAAACCGGCGGATTGCAGTGGGCGCCGATCCGCGCCTTGCCCGAGCCGGTGAGCGCGGCCAGGCCGGTGCCCCGGCCGGTCGCGGCCATCAGCAGGTCGGCGAGCGGGCCCCGGACCTCGTCGGGCCCCTCGCCGCCGGTCCAGTCGGCGTCGGTGGCGATCATCTTCACGCCCTTGCAGCGTTTGCGGGCGCCCCAGAACGGACTGGCGAGGATGTGCTCCAGCGACGCGATCGCCGGCCCTTCGGGCATGGGCCGGGTGAGCCCGAGCGGGCGGACGATGTCCTGGCCGTGGATGAGGACGTCGGCGAGCGGGTCGATCGGTTTGGCGCCGGGGGAGCGGTGATCCGACCCCGCGTCCTCCCGGATCTGGGCGACGAGTTCGGCGGGTTCGAACCGGGCGGCGTGGTCGATGGCCTGGTCGGCGGTCATCCGGTCCCAGTTCCCCTTCGCCTTGATGGCGCCGAGGATGGTGTCCTTGAGGCCAGTCCGGGGTGAGAGTGCCAGGTGAGCGGCCATTTCATGGACTGTCCACTTCGGACATAAAGTGTCGGCCGACCAGTCCTTTTCGGCGAGTCCTTCGAGGAGATCGGCCACGCTCAGCCGCTCCGCCTCGGTCCAGGCCAGCACCTTGCGCTCGTCCACATCCATGCCCGTGTCCTCTTCCTCAAGCCCGTCTGAGTGCTTCGACCGCCGCTTCGGAGGTCTCGATGACGATCGTGTGGTAGCTCTCGATCCGTGAAACGATCGCCTCGCGCGGACCCTCCAGCCAGGCCTCGCTGCCATAGAACTCGCGTTCCTGGCGCTCGTGCTCTTGCAGCGAATCGAACGCGCGGATCAGATAGGCCTCTTCTCGACCGTCTTCGGCGACCAAGGAACGACCGTAATCGATGACGCGCAGTCCCGCAGTTTCCAGGAGGGGGATGGAATCGTCACGCAGGACGCGGAGGAAATCCTCACTCGTCCCGGGCTTCAGCCGGTATGTCCGGAATTCGAGGATCACAACGGCCTCCCTGGGCACGGTTCGGGGCCCGACCCTAGCCTGGGCGACATGAAGATCGCGATTCTCGACGACTACCAGAACGTCGCCCTCGGGTACGGGGACTGGGCCTCCCTCGACGCCGAGATCGAGGTGTTCACGAAGCCGTTCGTGGACGCCGCCGACGTGGTGGCGCGCCTGCGGGGCTTCGACGTCCTGGTCGCGATGCGTGAACGCACCCGTTTCCCCGCCGAGGTCCTCGACCGGCTTCCCGCGCTCGAACTGCTGGTCAGCACCGGCAAGCGCAACGCCGCGATCGACGTCGCCGCCGCCCGGCGCAACGGCGTGGTCGTCTCCGCCACCGGGTACATCGGCGCGCCCGCGGCCGAGCACACCTGGGCGCTGATCCTCGCCGCCGCCCGGAACCTGCCCACGGAGTTCCGGAACATGACCGACGGCGGCTGGCAGACCACCGTCGGCACGATCCTGCACGGCAAGACCCTCGGGCTGCTCGGGCTCGGCAGGCTCGGCGCCGGCGCGGCCAGGATCGGTCAGGCGTTCGGCATGGAGACCATCGCCTGGAGCCAGAACCTGACCCAGGAGAAGGCGGACCCCCACGGCGTGACGGCGGTGTCGAAAGAGGAACTGTTCGCCCGCTCGGACGTGCTGTCGGTGCATCTCGTGCTCAGCGACCGCAGCCGCGGGCTGGTCGGCGCACCCGAGATCGCCGCGATGAAGCCGACGGCGATGCTCGTCAACACCTCGCGCGGTCCGATCGTGGACGAGGCCGCGCTGGTCGACGCCTTGCGCCGCAGGGAGATCGCGGTCGCGGCCCTCGATGTCTTCGACGTCGAGCCGCTGCCGTCGGAGCACCCGCTGCGGACGCTGGACAACGTCGTACTGACCCCGCACATCGGCTACGTCACCCGCGAGGCCTACGAGATCTTCTACCGCGACGCCGTCGAGGACATCGCGGCCTTCCGCGCGGGTTCGCCGCTGCGTGTCATGGAGTGAGGCCGCGCAGTTCGGCGAGGACGGCGTCGGTGTAGGGCGGCCACACCTCGGCCGCCCACGGGCCGAACGCGCGGTCGGTGAGCGCGACGCAGGCGGCGCCGGCGTCCGGATCGACCCACAGGAACGTGCCGGACTGCCCGAAGTGGCCGAAGGTCCGCGGCGAACTGGACGAACCCGTCCAGTGTGGACTCTTGTGGTCGCGGATCTCGAAACCGAGGCCCCAGTCGTTCGGCTTCTGGTGGCCGAATCCGGGCAGGACACCGGAAAGTCCCGGGAAGACGATGGACGTCGCCTCGCGTACGGTCTCGGCGGCGATGAGCTTCGGGGCCTGCAGTTCGGCGGCGAACGCGACCAGGTCGTCCACAGTGGACTCGGCGCCCGCGGCGGGTGAGCCGGCCAGCTTGGTCGCCTTCATACCCAGCGGCTGGAAAAGCGCCTCCGCCTGGTAGTCGGCGAAGGGGATGCCGGAATGCTCGGTGAGCGCGTCGGCGAGCTGTTCGAATCCGGCGTTGGAGTACAAACGCCGGTTGCCGGGCGCGGCCATCGACTTGTGCTCGTTGAAGGCCAGGCCCGAGGTGTGCGAGAGCAGATGCCGGATCGTGGAGCCCTCCGGCCCGGCGGGGGTGTCGAGTTCGACGACGCCCTCTTCGATGGCGATCAGCGCGGCGTAGGCCGTCAACGGCTTCGTCACCGACGCCAGTTTGTACACCTTCGTCGTGTCGCCGTGCGTGCCCACCACGTCACCGGCGGCGGTCACCACGGCCGTGGCGGCGGTGTCCACCGGCCACTGTTCGATCTCGCGCACGCTCTCCATGACCGACACCCTACGAAGCCCGGGCCGGTCGGGGCGGCCCGGGCTTCGCAGTGGGGTGGGATCAGGCGTCGAGGTCGGTCGCCACCAGCTCGGCGATGGCGTCGACGGCCGCCTCGGCGCCGTCACCCTCGGCACTGATGATGACCTCGTCGCCGAAACCGGCGGCGAGCGTCATCAGGTTCAGCACACTGCCGGCCGCGACCGGGTCGCCGTCCACCTTGGCGATGCTCACCGCGACGGGCTGCGCCGCGGCCGCCTTGGCGACCAGTGCGGCGGGCCTGGCGTGCAGCCCCACCTTGCTGGCCACGGTGACTCGTTTCTCCGGCATGTTCTTTCCCTTTCGTGCCTTCGGTTTTCTTGGAACTGAAACTACTTGACGGGCTTGGCCGCGGTGGCTTCGAGATCGGCCTCGATCGAGTCGTCCTCACGGCCGGGGGTCCGCAGGTTCCACTTGGTGATCACGAAACGGAAGATCACGTAGTAGACGACCGCGTAGGCGAGGCCGATCGGGATCAGCAGCCAGACGTTGCTGCTCGCCGCCGGGTGGCTGAAGTTGAGCCCGAAGTCGATCGCACCGGCGGAGAACCCGAAGCCGAGGTGGATGTCGAGCGCGTTCACCAGAGCCAGCGACGTACCGGTCAGGACCGCGTGGATCAGGTAGAGCGGCCACGCGACGTACATGAACGAGAACTCGATCGGCTCGGTGACACCGGTCAGGAACGAGGTCAGCGCACCGGCGATCATCACACCGCCGACGATCTTCTTCTGGCTGGGCTTCGCGGTCTGCCAGATCGCCAGCGCCGCGGCGGGGATGGCGAACATGAAGATCGGGAAGAACCCGGTCATGAAGGTGCCGCGGGTCGGGTCGCCCTTGAAGAACTCGGTCAGGTCGCCACCGTCGAAGATGAACCACACCGGCACGTTCAGCAGCTGGTGCAGACCGACCGGGATCAGCAGCCGGTTCAGGAAGCCGTAGATACCGCCACCGACCACTGGGGAGCCGGTGACCGCCTCACCGGCGGCCTGGATGCCGTCGTTGACCCAGTGGAAGACCAGGCCCAGCGGCACCGCGAGGACCAGCAGCACCAGGGCGGTGATGATCGGCACGAACCGGCGGCCACCGAAGAAGGCCAGGTACGGCGGCAGCTTGATGCGGTAGAACTTCTGCCACAGCAGCGCGGTGACGAGGCCGACGATCACACCGGCCAGGACGCTGTACGGCCACTTGATCGGGTTGAGCATCAGGCCGGCGGGCTTTTCGGGGTTCCAGCCGGGAAGCTCTTCGAACGGCGCGAAGACGCGAAGAACGCTCGTGAAGACGAAGAAGCCGACTACGGCGGCGAGGCCCGTGGCACCGTCGCTCTTCCGGGCGAACCCGACCGCGATACCCACCGCGAACAGGAGCGGCAGCCAGTTGAACAGCGAGTCCCCAGCGGCACCGATGGCCGCGGCGACCTTGTCCCAGCCGAGGCCGTCCGCGCCGAGCAGGTCGGGCTGACCGAGCCTCGACAGGAGAGCGGCGGCGGGCAGGGCGGCGATGGGGAGCATGAGGCTGCGGCCGAAGCGCTGAAGGCCGGCAAGTCCCTTGCCCTTGCCTTTGCTCTTCGCCCCCTCGGCGGTGGTGGAGCTCATCGAGTACCTCCGTAGTGAGGATGGTGACCGGAATCCGGGGTGTTCCGGTCCAGCTGCATGGTGACCTGGTAGTGATCGCCCCGGTACCAGGAAGTCATGTCTTCGATCGGTTCCCCGTTGACGCTGGAGACCCGGCGGAAGACAAGAAGCGGAGTGCCGGCGCGCATGCCGAGCAGGCGTGCCGTTTCGCGGTCCGCGGATTCGGCCCAGACCGTCTGCCAGGCGTGGTCCGGGCGGAGGTCGTACGACTGGGCGAGTTGGACGTACAACGATCGGGTGAGATCGAGATCGAGCAGACCGGGCATCCGGCCCGCGTGATACCACCCGCGTTCGACCGCCAGTGGCACGCCGTCGGCACGGCGAAGCCGTACCAGCCGGTGCGCCGGGGTCCCGGCGGTCAGGCCGAGGGCGTGCGCCGAGGGAGCGGGCGGGACCTCGGTGGCGGTCTTGACGACCTCCGTGGTCGGGGTCATCCCGCGACGGCGCATGTCCTCGGTGAAGGACATCAGGTAGAGCTGCAATTCCATCCGCCTGGCGGCGGTGAACGTCCCTTTGCCGCGCACGCGCGACAAAAGCCCTTCTTCGACCAGCTTGCCGATCGCCGACCGGACCGTGAGCCTCGACACCTGATAGGTCTCGGCGAGGTCACGTTCCGAGGGGATGGGTGAGCCGGGGGGTAGCTCACGCTCCACCGTGCGGCGCAGAATCTCCCGCAGCTGGGCGTGCTTGGGCGTCGGTCCGTTGATCACACGGTCGGACGGCGGCAGCTGCGCGGAAGCGCTCATGACGGTCACCGTCCTTTCGGGCCGGTCGGTTGGGTAACCCGTACTCGCATCTGGTCCGGAAGATTGGTACGTTCCGGTCTAGACCAATGATCCGATGGGGCAGGATGCTCCGTCGCACGAGCAGGTGTCAACCACCGTTACGCGTTCGTGGCCAGGGATCGGGTGCGAGTCGGCGAACGGCGTAGTACAGCTGGTTCGCATGTGGGAAACCGACAGGGAACAGGGAGACCGCGATGGCGGATGACAGGCCGGAAAAGATCCTCGCGGCGCTCGGCGGCGCCGAGAACGTCATCGAGGTGGAGGGGTGCATCACGCGGCTTCGCTGTGAGCTCGAAGACATGAGCCTGCTCGACGAGGCGGCGCTGAAGGCCGCCGGCGCGATGGGCGTCGTGCGCATGGGCGCCGGTGTGCAGGTGATCGTGGGGCCGGAGGCCGACACGATCGCCAGCGACATCGAGGACCTGATGTGAGCCTCGAAATCCTGAGCCCGGTAAGCGGTAAAACGACCGCTATGACCGAAGTGCCCGACCCGGTCTTCGCCGAGTCGATGGTCGGCCCCGGCCTCGCGGTCCTGCCCTCGGGCGGGCGCCAGGACGCCGTCGCGCCGGTCGACGGGACGGTCGTCACCCTGCACCCGCACGCCTTCGTGGTGGCCACCGAGGACGGCCGCGCGGTGCTGGTGCACCTCGGGATCGACACGGTCAAGCAGAAGGGCGAGGGGTTCACCCTCCACGTCGTCAAGGGCGAGGCCGTCCGCTCCGGTCAGCCGATCGTCGGCTGGGACCCGGACGCCGTCGCGGCCGCCGGCTACTCGCCGATCGTGCCCGTCGTTGCGCTGGACGCGAAGGCCGACGTGCTTTCGGGACTGCTCACCGGTGGCGACGTCGAAGCGGGCGACCCGATCTTCACTTGGGACAACTGAAAAGCATCACGCGAACGTCATGAAGGGTCCCGATCGGACACTGTCCGATCGGGACCCTTCATGACGTTGCTCAGGCGGTGACGACCTGGCCGTTGGTGACCTTGACCGCGATCGACGGCAGCGGCTGATCCGCCGGCCCCTTTTTGACCGCGCCGGTCGCCGCGTCGAAGATCGAGTTGTGGCAAGGACATTTGAGCTCGGCGCCGTCCGGGACGACGGCGCAGCCCTGGTGCGTGCAGATCGCGCTGAACGCGGCCGCGGTGCCGTCGGCGGTCCTGGTGACGATGACGTCCTTGCCGTCGGCGGTCTTGGCGGCCTTCGCCTTACCGACCTCGATGTCGGACAGCGCCGTGAGGGTCTCGCCCGGCGCCGCGGCCGGGGGAGCGGCGGCCGAGCCGGTGGACGGGGTGTCGCTTCCGCAGGCCGAGAGGGCCACGGCACCGACGGCCGCGCCGGCGACGGCGGCCCCGGTGGTCAGGACGGTGCGGCGGGAATGCAGTTCGGCAGTCATGCCCATACACACGGTCCACGCCCCCATCCGGTTCAATTTCGCCGACCATCGGGTGTCGAATTGAACCGAGCGGCCCTCTTTTCCGTGTTCAAAGGCATAGGGGAACCGAACACGCGGAAAGAGATACGGACATGATCCGGTGGTTGTTGCGGGCGGTGGTGGCGGCGGGCCTGCTCGGCTCGGCGTGGGTGCATTACGTCGTATGGCAGGACTGGGCGTCGGAAACGGAAGTGGTCGGTCCACTCTTCCTGGTGAACGTGGTGGCGGGTGTGGTCATCGCGATCGCCGTCCTGGTCTGGCACCACTGGCTGCCCGTCCTGGCGGCGATCGGCTTCGGCGTGGCCACGCTGGCCGCGTACGTGCTCTCGCTGACGACAGGCTTCTTCGGCGTCACGGAGCAGTTCACGACCCAGGCCGAAACGTGGGGGCTGATCACCGAAGCGGCTTGTGTGGTCTTCGGCATCCCGCTGCTCTTCAACCGCGAAGGCACGGATCGGTGAAGGAGTTCGCGGAGGACCGGCTGATGCGGGCTTTGCACGATGAGCACGCCGCGGCGCTCTGGTCCTACGCACTGCACCTGACCAGCGGAGACCGGGTCCGGGCCGAGGACGTCGTCCAGGAGACGCTGCTGCGGGCCTGGCGCAACGCCAAGGTGCTCGACCAGACCGAGGGTTCGGCGCGGGGCTGGCTGTTCACCGTGGCGAGACGGATCGCCATCGACGACTGGCGCGCCGCCGAGGCGCATCCGGAGGTGGTGACCGGCCAGCCGCCCGAAACGGCGGTCACGGACGGCACCGAACGCGCGGTTCAGGGCTGGCTCGTCGCCGAAGCCCTCGGTGAGCTTTCGCCGAGGCATCGGGACGTCCTCGTCCTGTGTTATTTCCAGGGTTACTCCGTCGCCGACGCTGCGAAGCGGCTGGGTGTGGCCGAAGGGACGATCAAGTCGCGGACGCATTACGCGTTGCGGGCGTTGCGGCTGGTATTGGAGGAAAGAGGGGTGACTCAATGACCGACCCCTTCGCCACCTACGACGCGGCCTACGTGCTCGGGGCGTTGTCCCCGGAAGACCGGTTCGCCTACGAGAAACACCTTCGCGGGTGCGACCAGTGCGCGGCTTCCGTCCGCGATCTGGCCGGCATCCCCGGTCTGCTCGCGCAGGCGGGCGCCCCCGCGCTGCTGGAGGAGGAACCGGCGCCTTCGCCGGAACTGCTGCCGACCGTGCTCAAACGGGTCCGCCGGGGAAGGCGGATCCAACGGGCGATCACCACCACCGCTGCCGGGGTGGCCGTCGCGGCCAGCGTCTCGCTCGCGGTCGTCCTGACCGGGCCGATCGCGGCGGGCGGCAACCCGATGACGCTGCTCGGCGACTACCCGGTGACCGCCGAGGTCGCCATGTCCGCCACCGATTCCGGCACCAAGGTCGATATGACCTGCAGCTACGGCGGCAACCGGACCGGCGACTACATCCTGGTCGCCGTCGACGCCGACGGCGGCACCAGCGAACTCGCGTCCTGGCGCGCGATGCCCAAGGACACCGCGCACATCGTGGTCGGCACCGCGATGCGCACCGGCGACATCAAGGCGCTGGAGATCCGCACGCCCTCGGGTCTCCCGCTGCTGCGGATGAACCCCTGATCCCGGTGTCATGACAGGGCTTCGGCGCCGGGAACGAGGTGGATTGGCGCCGGTGCGAAAAAGTTTCGGGGAAGTGTTCCGAGTCCGTGAAGGCCTCCTTGAGGGACCCAGAGTCCCTCAAGGAGGCCTTCACGGACCACGGTCCCACCCTGCCCGACCAGCCGTAAGTGCGTGAAAGTCCCTGTCACGAAAAGAAATCCTTGCCTCACGGAGTGCGACAGGGTCACTCTTGATCTTGTGTTCACATCGATCGCCTTCGCGGTGGCGGGCGCCGGATCGGCGCTCGCCACCCGCTCCTGCCTGCGCCGGGCGGGGGCGCCGGTGACGGCGTGGGCGACGGCACTCACGGCCGCGCTCATGGTCGCGGTCTGCCTTCGCCACGAAGCGGGGGCCTGGCCGACGTGGTGGCTCGCGGTCCCGGCCCTGCTGACGGTCTTCGCGGTCCCGCTCGCGCTGGCGGACCTCAAGTACCGCCGCCTGCCCGACATCCTGACCTTGCCCGCGTATCCGGTCCTCGCCGCGGCGCTGGTGATCGCCGCGTACGGGGGAGGGGCCGACATCGCCTGGCGGGCCCTGCTGGGCGCCGTCGTGTTCGGCGGCGCGCACGCGCTCGTCCACGCGTTGTCGCCGCGTTCGCTCGGCGCCGGCGACGTGAAGCTCGCCGGGAGTCTCGGCGCGGTCCTCGCCGCGATGGGCTGGCCGTCGGTGGTGCTCGGCGCCGTCGCCGCCGCGCTGCTGAGTGTGGCGCTCGCGGTGGGCGGGCCCCGGCATCCCACGGTGCCGCACGGACCCGGTCTCCTGGTCGCGGCGTGGGTGCTCGCCGTCTTCCCCGGACCTGGTCCGGGATAGCCCGGCCTGTCCCGGGACGGAAGGGGGGTTGTGACAGGATCTGTCAGGTGTTGCGCTGGATAACCGCAGGGGAATCGCACGGACCCGCCCTCGCCGCCATCCTGGAAGGGATGCCCGCCGGGGTCGAGGTCACGACCGCCGAAGTGGGCGAGCAGCTCGCGCGCCGGAGGCTCGGCTTCGGCCGCAGCCCCCGGATGGGCTTCGAGACCGACCACATCGAGTTCACCGGCGGTGTCCGGCACGGGCTCACGCAGGGTGGCCCCGTCGCGGTCCAGATCGAGAACGCCGAGTGGCCCAAGTGGGAGAAGGTCATGTCGGCCGATCCCGTGCCCGCCGAGGAGCTGGAAGGCCTGGCGCGCAACGAGCCGCTGACGCGTCCCCGGCCCGGCCACGCGGACCTGCCCGGCATGCAGAAGTACGGCTTCCCGGAGGCCCGGCCGGTCCTGGAGCGCGCGAGCGCCCGCGAGACCGCGTCCCGGACGGCGCTCGGCACGGTCGCCCGCGCGTACCTCAAGCAGCTGCTCGGGGTCGAGATCCTCAGCCACGTCGTGTCCATCGGCGGTGCTTCGGCGCCGGAGGGCCCGCTGCCCGTGGCGTCGGACCTGCCCGCCATCGACGAGAGCCCGGTCCGCGCCTTCGGCCAGGAGGGGACCGACGCGATGGTCGCCGAGGTCGACGCCGTGCGGAAGGCGGGTGACACCGTCGGCGGTGTCATCGAGGTGATCGCCTACGGGCTCCCGCCGGGCCTCGGCTCGCACGTGCACTGGGACCGCAGGCTCGACGCCCGCCTCGCCGGTGCGCTCATGGGCGTCCAGGCGATGAAGGGCGTGGAGGTCGGCGACGGCTTCACCACGGCCACGCGCTGGGGCAGCCAGGCCCACGACGAGATCGACCGCGGCACCGGCCCGGTCGGGGTGACCCGCCGGTCCAACCGCGCCGGCGGCCTCGAAGGCGGCATCACCAACGGCGAGCCGCTGCGGGTGCGCGTCGCCATGAAGCCGATTTCGACCGTCCCCAAAGCACTGTCCACTGTGGATGTCACCACCGGCGAGCCGGCGGTGGCCATCCACCAGCGTTCCGACGTCTGCGCGGTACCCCGTGCCGGTGTCGTGCTGGAGTCGGTGGTCGCGCTGGTCCTCGCCGACGCCGCGCTGGAAAAGTTCGGCGGCGACTCGCTGATCGAGGGCAAGCGCAACGCCGAGGCCTACCTGAAGGCGCTCGAGGAGCGCTGGTGAGTCCTCGCGCGGTGATCATCGGGCCGCCGGGCTCGGGTAAGAGCACGGTCGGCCCGGCGCTCGCCGCCCGGCTCGGCCTCGCCTTCCGCGACAGCGACGAGGACATCGTCGCCCGAGCGGGCAAGCCCATCACCGACATCTTCGCGGAGGAGGGCGAACCCGCCTTCCGCGCGCTGGAAGAGGAGATGGTCGAGAAGGCGCTGGCCGAACACGACGGCGTCCTCTCCCTGGGCGGCGGAGCGCCGATCACCCCGGGTACCCGGGAGCGGCTGGCCGGGCACACGGTGGTCTTCCTCAACGTCGGGATGGCCGCCGGGGTCCAGCGCGCCGGGCTGTCCACCGCCCGCCCGCTGCTGGCCGGGGTCAACCCCCGCGCCACCTACAAGGCACTCCTCGACGCACGGCTGCCGGTGTACCGCGAGGTGGCCATGATCGAGATCGAAACCGACCGGCTGACGCCCGACGAGGTCGTCGAGGCCGTCGTCATCGGACTGACCGAGATCAGCAAGGAACGAGCATGAAGCGCAGCATCGCCGGCGTTCTCCTCGCCGTCACGACTCTGACCCTGACCGCCTGCAGCGAAGAGAAGCTGCCCGCGGGCTCGGACGTGATCCAGACCAGCGCCGCGTCGACCGGCTCGCCCGCCGCTTCGGCCTCGGCCGCGCCCGACATGGATGCCGCCGCCGACGTCCAGGTCATGAAATGCGACAGCAACAGCTACACCCCGAAGGTCACCATCGAGGTCACGAACAGCACGAGCGAGGACGCGCGCTACGCCGTCACCATCGCGATCAAGGACGCCACGGGCAAGGCCTCCGGTGAAGCGCTGTTCGCCAAGAACCGGATGACGCCGGGCCAGAAGGTGACCGAAGAGATCCCGGGGGACACCCCGGTCAAGGGCAAGATCTCCTGCGAGGTCGCCAGGGCCAAGCGGCTTCCGCCGAAGTGAGGGACACGATGACCGAGCCGGTTCGCATCACCGTCAACACCGCCAAGCCGTACGACGTCGTCATCGGACGGGGGCTCCTCGGAGAGCTCACCGAGCAGCTCGCCGACGCCTCGAAGGTCGCGCTGATCCACCCGCCGACGCTGACGACCACCGCCGAGGCCATCCGCGACGAGCTGGCCGAGGCCGGCATCGACGCGCACCGGGTCGAGATCCCGGACGCCGAGGACGGCAAGGCGCTCACCGTCGCCAGCTTCTGCTGGGAGGTCCTCGGCCGGATCGGTCTCGACCGCCAAGGTGTGGTCGTAGGCCTCGGCGGCGGCGCCGTGACCGACCTGGCCGGGTTCGTCGCCGCGACCTGGATGCGCGGCGTCCGGCTGGTCAACGTGCCGACCACGCTGCTGGGCATGGTCGACGCCTCGGTCGGCGGGAAGACCGGAATCAACACCGAAGCGGGCAAGAACCTGGTCGGCGTGTTCCACGAGCCGAGCGCGGTCCTGGTCGACCTCGCGACGCTGGAAACGTTGCCGCCCAACGAACTCGTCGCCGGGATGGCGGAGGTCGTCAAGACCGGGTTCATCGCCGACCCGCGCATCCTCGAACTCATCGAGGGGGATTCCGCCGCCGCGCTGGACACAGGTGGAGAGATCCTCGGCGAGCTGGTCCGCCGCTCGATCCAGGTGAAGGCCGACGTCGTCGCCGCGGATCTGCGCGAGTCGAACCTGCGCGAGATCCTCAACTACGGCCACACCCTCGGCCACGCCATCGAACGCCGCGAAAAGTACCGGTGGCGCCATGGTGCCGCGGTCAGCGTCGGGCTGGTGTTCGCCGCCGAGCTCGCGCGCCTGGCTGGCCGTCTCGACGACGCCACCGCCGAGCGTCACGTCGCCGTCCTCAAGCGGCTGGGCCTGCCGACCACCTACGACCCGGACGCGCTCCCGCACCTGCTGGAGACGATGAAGGGCGACAAGAAGACCCGCTCGGGCGTGCTGCGGTTCGTCGTCCTCGACGGGCTCGCCAAACCCGGCAGGTTGGAGGGGCCCGACCCGTCGCTGCTCGCGGCGGCGTACTCGGTGGTGGCCGGCGACGCCCCCAAGCCCGGCGGGAGCGTGCTGCTGTGAAGGTGCTCGTCCTCAACGGCCCCAACCTCGGCAGGCTCGGCCTGCGGGAGCCGGGGATCTACGGTTCGACCACGCACGCCGACCTGGTCTCGGCCTGCGTCGACACCGGTAAGGAACTCGGGATCGACGTCGAGGTCCGCCAGACCGACCACGAGGGCGAGATGGTCGGCTGGCTGCACGAGGCCGCCGACGCGGGCTGGCCGGTGGTGCTCAACGCGGGCGCCTGGACGCACTACTCGATCGCGGTCCGCGACGCCGCCGCGCAGCTCAAGGCGCCGCTGATCGAACTGCACATCTCCAACGTGCACAAACGGGAGCAGTTCCGGCACCACAGCGTGCTGTCGGACATCGCCACCGCGGTCGTCGCCGGGCTCGGGGTCGACGGGTACCCGCTCGCCCTGCGCTGGATGGCCGCGAACGCGGCATGAACAACCCGCCCGAGATCAAGACCGCCCGGCTGAGGCTGCGCGCGCTCACCGAGGCCGACACCGAAGCGATCGTCGAACTGTTCTCCGACCCGGCGATGAGTTCGCATTTCGCGGTTCCGCTCACCGAGCCGGACCGCGTCCGCGAGATGGTCGGCCGCCGCCTGTCCTACCGTGGGCCCGCCGGTATGGGGCACTGGGTGATCGAGCGCGACGGCGACGTCATCGGTCTCGCGCATCTGCGGCCGTCGGAAGAGTTGCCCGGCGACGTGCCGGAGATCGGCTATTACCTCGCGCGCGAGCACGGCGGACAAGGATTGGCGACCGAGGCCGCGAGCGCGCTGCTGGAGCACGGGCTCGCCGGGCTGGGGCTCTCCTCGGTGTGGGCGCTGGTCGGTGAGTCCAATGTGGCCAGTTTGAACCTGGTGCGGCGCTTGGGTTTTCTCGACGTCGGCAGCGGCGAGCATTACGGCAGCGGACCGCATCGCGTACTCGTCGCGCTGCCGTCGAAGCACGGTCTGGCGCACCACATCGAACTGTGGGTGCCGGATCTCTCGCGTGCCGAGGAGAGCTGGGGCTGGCTGCTCGGCGAACTCGGCTGGCGGGAATTCCAGCGCTGGCCCGCCGGGGTCAGCTGGAAACTGGGCGCGACGTACCTCGTCGTCGAACGTTCCCCCGCGCTCAGCAAGGAAGAGCACGAGCGGACCGCGCCGGGCTTGAACCATCTCGCTCTGCACGTCGATACCCGCGATCGGGTGAACGAATTGGCTTCGAAAGCCGTCGAACATGGCTGGTCGCCGATGTTCGCGGACAAGTATCCGTATGCGGGCGGTGATCACCACTACGCCGCCTACCTCGAAAACGCCGATGGCTTCGAAGTGGAATTGGTCGCCCTACCGGGGAGTGACGTCACCCAGCCGGGTTAAGTCTCGCTACACTCGGCCATCATGCGCCTTTTTCGTGGGGGTCGGCGACCCGCCCGTGTCGTGGTGGCCGTCCTCGCGGTCGGCGCGGTCCTGGCGGCCTGCAGCGACGGCCTCGCCCAGCCCCAGGCCGACGGCAAGGGCGGCGGGATAGGCGGAGCCCAGCAGGCGCCGAAAGAGGCGCCGCGGCCGATGGACGTCGAACTCGCGTCGAGCGATCCCCGGCAGAGCGGCGGCGTGATCGGCGCGGGGGACCAGGACTCGGTCTACAACTACGGCCCGACGGTGATGCGGGACGGCGGCAGGCTCCGGATGTGGTGGTGCAGCCAATACGGCAGCGCGCCGCCCGCCGGCGACGACATCCTCTACGCGCAGTCGCCCTCGCTCGACGGTCCCTTCACCGGCCCGTCCGGTGGCGGCCCGGCTGCGGTGTTCTCCGGCGCGCCCGGCGGTTTCGACGGGATGCACACCTGCGACCCGTCGGTGATCAAGGTCGGCGCGACCTACTACATGTATTACACGGGCGCGGCGGGTGACCACGCGCTCGGCAACTCGATCGGGCTCGCCACCAGCCCCGACGGCCTCGAATGGACGCGAGCCAACGGCGGGCAGCCGATCGTCGGGCCCGCCCACGACGTCCACCGCGCCAACGTCTACGGCGCGGGCCAGCCCTCGGCGGTGTACCTCGACGGCTGGTTCTACCTGATCTTCACCGACACCACGGCGAAGGCGGCCGGCTGGAACGGCGCCGGGCAGTTCCTGCTCCGCGCCAAGGACGCGGCCTTCACCCAGGGCGTGGAAACGCTGGGGGAGCAGGGCTTCGTGGCCAAGCCCAGCACGATCTCGCCGCGCACGCGCTCGCTGGTCGACGGGTTCAGCACCGATCTGATGTGGGTCGGCGCGCTCGACGCCTTCGTGATCGCGCACGAGACCGATACGGGCACCACGCTCACCTTCTGGACCAAGGACTTCACCGCGCAGCCGTATCGGTCGCTGATCATCCCGGGCGCCTGGAAGGAAGGCCCCGGCCTGGTCCGGCGGCCCGACGGGCACGCGCCGCTCTCCTCCGGGGACGTCTGCGACCGGGTCCCGTTCGACGTCGTCCGCGCCACGATCGTCGGCGGCGCGGGGGCGCCGACCGACCTCAAACATTTCGGGCTGGACGTCCGCGGCTCGCGGGCCTGCGACGGCGACGCCCGGACGCGGACCGCGTTCGAAGGCGTCGCGATGCCGTCGCCGCAGCGGACGATCGACCTGGTGGCCGAGGGCAAACTGGTGCGGGTGGACCGGCGCTCGGTGGCGGCGGCGCTCGCGGGCGAGATACTGGACCGGCCGCTCAAGGTCATCGAGAAGCTCCCGCAGGCCGCGCGTCTGAGCGCCGGCGCGAAGATGGTGCGCGCACCCGGACGCGGGGTCGGCGTGGTGCTCGACGGCAAGCTGTTCGCCGTCCCCGACGCCGGGACGGCCGCGCTGAACGATTCGACCGTCGAAGAGATCAGCGATCAGGCCTGGGACGGCTTCCCGGCCGGCTTCTCGCTCGCGGGCTGAGGTTCCTCTTCGTCGTCGTCCTCGGTTCTGGTGATGCGGCCGCCGACGAACAGGCCGAGCCCGGCCGGGATGAGCACCAGCAGGGCGGAGAACGCGGCGCCGCCGGTGAGCGCGCCCGCGAGTTCGGAGGCGCCGGTCTGGTCGACGAACACCGCACGGCCGATCACGTACAGCACGCCCGAGACCGGGCCGGCGATCAGCGCCGCGATGAACCAGTTCCGGCCGCGTTCGGGTTTGTCCTGCCAGGCGTCCACCGCGCCCCAGCCCGCCGCCGCGCCCACCAGGATCGCGAGCGCGAGGGAGGTGACGAGGGTCTTGTCGGTGGGGTTGAAGACCTCGTACTTGGCGAGCACGGTGACGGCCACGCCGTGCAGCAGCGCCATCACGAGTCCACGAGTCAGCCACGGTGCCATGGGGGGAGTTTAACTCGCCAGTAGCGACTCTCACGCCGGGTCGGCCAGCGTCCTTCCCGCCAAGTCCGTGAAGGCCTCCTTCACTACCTTGCGGGTAGGCAAGGAGGCCTTCACGCGACGACGCTGTGACTTGTGGGGCTGCTGTGACTGCTGTGGTGCCAACGCGGTCCGTGAAGGCCTCCTTGAGGGACCCAGAGTCCCTCAAGGAGGCCTTCACGGACCACCGGGCACGACGGGACCGAGGAAAGGGACCGGCGGACGGTCTCCTCTAAAGCGCGTCAGCGCGACGAGGAGACTTCACCGTCAGCGCGCGACATAATCAACCCCGTGCGTGAATACTTCTCTCGCCGCCGCGCGGCGCTGCGTTCCCTGCTGGCCGATTCCGGGGTGGACGCGCTGCTGGTCACGGACCTGCTCAACATCAGGTACCTGACCGGCTTCACCGGGTCCAACGCCGCTCTCCTCGTCCACGGGGGCGGCGACGACAAGACGATCTTCTGTACCGACGGCCGCTACACGGTCCAGTCGGCGACCGAGGTGCCCGACCTCGAACGGGTGCTGGACCGCGCGAGCGCGGCCAAACTCGCCGACCTGGCGGCCGAAAAAGACTTCGGCAAGACCGGCTTCGAGAGCCAGCACGTCAGCGTCGAGCAGCACGAGGACCTGAAGGTGCGGTTCGACCGTGTCCAGCTGGTCCGTACGCCCGGCCTCGTGGAGCAGTTGAGGCTGGTCAAGGACGAGCAGGAGATCGAGGCACTGCGTCAGGCCTGCGCGGCCGCGGACAGGGCGCTGGAGGACCTGCTGTCGTCCGGTGGGCTGCGGCCGGGACGGACCGAGCTGGACGTCGCCCGCGACCTCGAGAACCGCATGCTCGGGCACGGGTCGACCGGGCCGTCGTTCGACACGATCGTCGCGGCGGGCGTCAACTCCGCGATCCCGCACCACCGGCCGACCTCGGCCGTGCTCGCGACCGGCGACTTCGTCAAGATCGACTTCGGCGCCACCGTCGACGGCTACCACTCCGACATGACCCGCACCTTCGTCCTCGGCAAGGTCGCGGCCTGGCAGGAGGAGGTCTACGAGCTGGTCCGGCGCGCGCAGGAGGCCGGCTGCGACGCCGTCCTCCCGGGTGCGGAAGTGTCCGAAGTGGACAAGGCGGCGCGCGGGGTGATCGTCGACGCGGGGCGCGGCGAAGAGTTCGGCCACGGCCTCGGCCACGGCGTTGGACTGCAGGTGCACGAGGCGCCCAGCCTCGCTACCACGGGCGTCGGTACACTGTCCGCCGGTATGGCGGTCACCGTCGAGCCTGGTGTGTATCTGCCCGGCCGCGGTGGCGTGCGCATCGAGGACACGCTGGTCGTGCGGGAAGGTACGCCCGAACTCCTCACGCTGAGCACCAAGGAACTCGTGGTCGTCTGACGGCGGCCCGGAAGATCGACACAGGAGACTGCACACTCGTGGCCACCACCAACGACCTGAAGAACGGGCTCGTCCTCAACCTCGACGGCCAGCTGTGGACCGTCACCGCGTTCCAGCACGTCAAGCCGGGCAAGGGCGGCGCGTTCGTCCGCACCACGCTCAAGCACGTGCTGACCGGGAAGGTCGTCGACAAGACCTTCAACGCGGGCACGAAGGTCGATACGGCCACCGTCGACCGCCGCAACATGACCTACCTGTACAAGGACGGCGCGGACTTCGTGTTCATGGACTCGGAGACCTACGACCAGATCACCGTCCTGGCGGAAACCGTCTCCGACAACGCGAACTACCTGCTCGAGAACTTCGAGGTCCAGGTCGCGGTGCACGAGGGCGTCCCGCTGTACATCGAGCTGCCGACCTCGGTCGAGCTGATCGTCCAGCACACCGACCCGGGTCTGCAGGGCGACCGGTCCACCGGTGGCACCAAGCCGGCCACCCTGGAGACCGGCGCCGAGATCCAGGTGCCGCTGTTCCTCACCACCGGCGAGAAGATCAAGGTCGACACCCGTGACGGCCGCTACCTGGGCCGCGTCTCCAACTGATGGCCGACTCAGGTAAATCCGGCAAGTCGCCGAACCGCGGCGGGCCGATCAGCCGTCGCCAGGCGCGCAAGCGTGCCGTCGAGATGATGTACGAGGCGGCCCAGCGCGGCGCCGACGCGGTGACGCTGCTGGCCGACCGCGTCGGTTCGGTCGAGGTCGACCCGATCGGGGACTACACGATCTCGCTGGTCGAAGGGGTCACCGGGCGCCGGACGCAGATCGACGAGCTGCTCTCGGAGCACGCCCAGGGCTGGACGCTGGACCGGATGCCGCCGGTGGATCTCGCGGTGCTGCGGGTCGGCGTCTACGAACTGCTGTGGGCCGAGGACGTGCCGGACCCGGTCGCCATCGACGAGGCCGTCGGGCTGGCGAAGGAGCTGTCGACCGACGACTCGCCGCGGTTCGTGAACGGCGTGCTCGGCCGGATCGGCACCATCGCCGACAGGCTCCGGGCCGTTCTCTAGAAGACGTACTGCGACGGGCCGTGTCCTCTTCCGAGGGCACGGCCCGTTCTCGTGCTCGGTGGTGCCGGTTGGCGTTTCCGGTCCCCCCGGACCGAAAACGTCGCCATCTCTAGTCCTCTTTGGACGGTCGAGCCTCGGGCGGCAGCACACCCCAGTCGATCAGCTGCTCGGTGAGCTCACCCGGGGTCATGTCGTAGATGATCGCCAGCGAACGCAGGTCCTCGGTGCGGATGGAGAGCACCTTGCCGTTGTAGTCGCCGCGCTGGCTCTGGATGGTGGCGGCATAGCGGGCGAGCGGCCCGACCTTCTCCGCCGGGAGCTGCTGGAGCCGCTCCAGGTTGATGACGATCTTCGTGGCGGGCTCGGCGCCTGAGGGCACCCGGCCCTCCGGCAGCAACTCGACCACCGGCACGCCGTAGAAATCGGCCAGCTCGGCGAGCTTCTGCACGGTGACGGCGCGGTCGCCGCGCTCGTACGAACCGACGACGACGGCCTTCCACCGGCCTCCGGACTTCTGCTCGACCCCATGCAGGGACAGGCCCTGCTGCTGGCGGATCCCGCGGAGCTTGGCCCCGAGCGCCTTGGCGTAATCGCCCATCTGGTGGTTCTCCGTTTCCTCACCCCCAACCGGTCGAGGGGACCGGTCCAGGGGACTCTAGAGTCGAATACTCAGAGTAATGGTTACGCATAGTTGTCACCAGGTCAAGCGGGTGCTTTCGAGAGGCGTTCGTCACCTGGGGCGCGCCACCCATAAGACTGAGGTCCCGCTCCTGCTAGTGTCGATCCGATTTCCTCGCCACGCAGGAAGTCGACGTCCTTTAAGGACCCGTCCAGAGAGGCGGGGAAGGAGGTCCGCCTTGTCGTCACGTCCCCGTGGCGCGGCGGAACCGGCGGGAGAGCGCGAGCTGCTCTCGTCCGGGGATGTCGCGCGCACGATCGCCCGAATGGCCCACCAGGTCATCGAGAAGACCGCTCTCGGTGCCGGTGGCTCGACTCCGCCCGTGTTGCTTGGCATCCCCACTCGGGGTACCCCGCTCGCCCTGCGGCTCGCGGACAAGATCGCCGAATTCTCCGGCATCCGTCCGCCGACCGGTGCGCTGGACATCACGCTCTACCGTGATGATCTCCGCCGCCGCCCGCCTCGCGCGCTCGAACATTCGCAGCTGCCGCCGACCGGTATCGACGACGCGGTGGTGATCCTGGTCGACGACGTGCTGTTCTCCGGCCGCACCATCCGCGCCGCCCTCGACGCCCTGCGCGACCACGGCCGCCCGCGTGCGGTCCAGCTGGCCGTGCTGGTCGACCGCGGCCACCGCGAACTGCCGATCCGCGCCGACTACGTGGGCAAGAACGTGCCCACCTCGCGTGCCGAGGGGATCGAGGTCCTGCTGTCCGAAGTGGACGGCCGGGATTCGGTTCTGCTGCGGGCGCAACCAGAAGGAGACCGATCGTGAAGCACCTGCTCGCCACCGACGGGCTCGACCCGGCGCTCGCGACAGCCGTGCTGGACACCGCCGAAGAGCTCAAGCACACCCTGCTGGGCCGCGAGGTCCGCAAGCTCCCGACTTTGCGGGGCCGCACCGTCATCACGCTGTTCTACGAGAACTCGACCCGCACCCGCGTCTCGTTCGAGATCGCGGGGAAGTGGATGAGCGCCGACGTGATCAACGTCTCCGCCTCCAGCTCCTCGGTCAACAAGGGCGAATCGCTGCGGGACACCGCGCTGACGCTGGCCGCGGCCGGCGCCGACTGCGTGATCATCCGGCACCCCGCCTCCGGGGCGGCGCAGCGGCTTTCGGGCTGGCTCGCCGAGGCCGGGACGGCGGTCGTCAACGCCGGCGACGGCACCCACGAGCACCCGACCCAGGCGCTGCTCGACGCGGCGACGCTGCGGGAGCGGCTCGGTTCGCTGGAGGGACGCCGGATCGCCATCGTCGGCGACGTCCTGCACAGCCGGGTCGCGCGGTCGAACATCCACCTGCTGTCCTCGCTGGGCGCCGAAGTGGTGCTCGTCGCGCCGCCGACCCTGCTGCCCGCCGGGGTGGAGAGCCTGCCGGTCACGGTGTCGCACGAACTCGACGCCGAACTGCCCGCACTCGACGCGGTCATGATGCTGCGGGTCCAGGCGGAGCGGATGCACGGGGGCTTTTTCCCGAGTGCGCGCGAGTACTCGATCGCCTACGGCCTCAACGAGCGGCGGATGAAGCTGCTGCCCGAGCACGCCGTCGTCCTGCACCCCGGCCCGATGCTGCGCGGGATGGAGATCGCCTCGGCGGTCGCCGACTCCCCGGCCTCGGCCATCACCGAACAGGTCCGCAACGGCGTCCACGTGCGCATGGCGGTCCTCTATCACCTGCTGGCCAGTGAAGGAGCCGCTGCATGACCACCGTCCTGATCAAGGGCGCCCGACCCTACGGCGAGGGCGACCCGGTCGACGTGCTCGTCGAGGACGGGGTCATCACCGGCATGAGTGCCACCGCTGCGATCGACGTCCCCGAAGACGCCGAAGTGATCGAGGCGGGCGGCCAGGTGCTGCTCCCCGGTTTCGTCGACCTGCACACCCACCTGCGTGAACCCGGCCGCGAGGACACCGAGACCATCGCCACCGGTTCGGCCGCGGCCGCGCTCGGCGGCTACACCGCCGTGTTCGCCATGGCCAACACCGATCCGGTGGCCGACAACGCGGTGATCGTCGATCACGTGTGGCGGCGCGGCCAGGAGGCCGGACTGGTCGACGTGCACCCGGTCGGCGCGGTCACCGTGGGTCTCAAGGGCGAGAAGCTCGCCGAACTGGGCACCATGGCGAAGTCCGAAGCGCAGGTGAAGGTCTTCTCCGACGACGGCCTCTGCGTCGCGGACCCGCTGCTGATGCGCCGCGCGCTGGAGTACTCGACGGCGCTGGGTGTCGTCATCGCGCAGCACGCCGAAGAGCCGCGGCTGACCGTCGGCGCGCAGGCGCACGAAGGTGAGAACTCCGCGCGCCTGGGCTACACCGGCTGGCCCGCCTCGGCGGAGGAGTCGATCGTCGCCCGCGACTGCCTGCTCGCCCGGCACGCGAACGCGCGGCTGCACGTCTGCCACGTCTCGACCTCGGGCACGGCCGACATCCTGAAGTGGGCCAAGGAGCGCGGTACCAAGGTCTCGGCCGAGGTCACGCCGCACCACCTGCTGCTGACCGACGACCGCCTGGCGACCTACGACCCGGTCAACAAGGTCAACCCGCCGCTGCGCACCGGATCCGACGCCGAGAAGCTGCGCGCCGCGCTGGCCGAGGGTGTCATCGACTGCGTCGCCACCGACCACGCGCCGCACGCGGTCCAGGACAAGGACTGCGAGTGGAACTCGGCCCGCCCCGGCATGCTCGGTCTCCAGACCGCGCTGTCGATCGTGGTCGAGACCATGGTCCGCACCGGCCTGCTGGACTGGCGGGGTGTCGCGCGCGTGATGAGCGAGCGGCCCGCCGAGATCGGCAACCTGACCGATCACGGCCGCCCGATCGAGGTCGGCGAACCGGCGAACCTGACGCTGGTGGACCCGGACACCGAATGGACCGTACGAGGCGTCGAGTTCGCGAGCATCGCGGCGAACACCCCGTACGAAGGAATGCGGCTCCCCGGCGTGGTGACGGCGACGTTGCTGCGCGGGCGGATCACCGCGCGGGAAGGGAAGATCACGCCATGAGCGACCGGATTCTGCTGACCCTGGCGGTCTTCGCCTTCTTCCTCGTCTGCGTCCTGCTGATGTGGCGCGGCTGGCGACGGAAGTCCCGGGCGCAGAGCGTCCAGGTGCCGCCGTTCGCCGAGATCCCCGCCGAGCCCGGTGACGCGCTGCTCGAATCGACCGGCGTCTACATCAGCACGACGACGGCGGGGCACTGGCAGGAGCGCGTGGTCACCCGCGGCGCCGGTCTTCGCACCGGCGCGGTCTGGCGGCTGCACGAAGACGGTGTCGCCATCGAACGCGGCGGCGCCCCGGACTTCTGGATCCCGCGCGCCTCGGTCACCGGCGTCCGCAAGGACAAGGGCATGGCCGGGAAGGTGATGGGCATCGACGCGCTGCTCGTCATCACCTGGCTCGCCGGTGACGTCGAACTGGACACCGGATTCCGCGGCGACGACGTCGACGACTATCCACAGTGGATCGAAGCTTTGCAGGACACTCGCAACGACATCAAGAACGACATCAAGGGAGGTGCCTGATGAGCACCGCGAACGGCACCAGGACCCCGGCCGCGCTGGTCCTCGAAGACGGCCGCGTGTTCCGCGGCTCCGCATACGGCGCCCGTGGCCGGAGTCTGGGCGAGGCGGTGTTCTGCACCGGTATGACCGGCTACCAGGAGACGCTGACCGACCCCTCCTACCACCGGCAGATCGTGGTCCAGACCGCGCCGCAGATCGGCAACACCGGCTGGAACGACGAGGACGACGAGTCCTCGCGCATCTGGGTCTCGGGCTACGTCGTCCGCGACCCCGCGCGCACGCCGTCCAACTGGCGCTCGAAGCGCACGCTGGACGAGGAACTGGAGCGCCAGGGCGTCGTCGGGATCTCCGAAGTGGACACCCGCACGCTGACCCGGCACCTGCGCGAGCAGGGCGCCATGCGGTCCGGCGTCTTCTCGGGTGAGGCACTCGGCACCGACGAGGAGATGCTCGCGCAGGTCCAGGCCAGCCCGCAGATGAAGGGTGCTGACCTCGCCGGCGAGGTCAGCACCAAGCAGAAGTACGTCGTCGAGGCGCAGGGGGAGCGGAAGTTCCGCGTCGCCGCGCTGGACCTGGGCATCAAGTCCAACACCCCGCGCCTGATGGCCGCACGCGGCATCGAGGTGCACGTCCTGCCCTCGTCGTCCACTGTGGACGAACTGCTCGCGGTCGAGGCGGACGGCGTGTTCCTGTCCAACGGCCCGGGCGACCCGGCGACCACCGCGCACGCCACCGAACTGACGAAGTCGGTGCTGCAGCGGGAAATCCCGCTGTTCGGCATCTGCTTCGGCAACCAGATCCTCGGCCGCGCGCTGGGACTGGGCACCTACAAGATGCGCTACGGCCACCGCGGGATCAACATCCCGGTGATCGACGTGGCGACCAAACGGGTCGCGATCACGGCGCAGAACCACGGTTTCGCCCTCGAAGGCGAGCCGGGTCAGCGCTTCGAGACGCCGTTCGGCGCCGCGCAGATCTCGCACTACTGCCCGAACGACGACACCGTCGAAGGTGTCCGGGCGTTCGACGTCCCCGCGTTCTCGGTGCAGTACCACCCCGAGGCCGCCGCCGGTCCGCACGACGCGGCCCCCCTGTTCGATGAGTTCGTCGCTTTGATGGAGAAGGCCAAGTAATGCCGAAGAGGACAGACATCCAGCACGTGCTGGTCATCGGCTCCGGGCCGATCGTGATCGGGCAGGCGGCGGAGTTCGACTACTCCGGTACCCAGGCCTGCCGGGTGCTCCGCGAAGAGGGCCTGCGCGTCTCGCTGGTGAACTCGAACCCGGCGACCATCATGACCGACCCCGAGTTCGCCGACGCCACCTACATCGAGCCGGTCACCCCGGAATACGTCGAGAAGGTCATCGCCGAGGAGCGCCCCGACGCGATCCTCGCGACCCTCGGCGGGCAGACGGCGCTGAACTGCGCCGTCGCCCTCCACGACCGCGGCGTCCTGGAGAAGTACGGCGTCGAGCTGATCGGCGCCGACGTCGACGCCATCCAGCGCGGCGAGGACCGGCAGAAGTTCAAGGACATCGTCCGCACGATCGGCGCCGAGGTGCCGCGTTCGCGCGTCTGCCACGACATGGACGAGGTCCGCGCGACCGTCGCCGAGGTCGGCCTCCCGGTGGTCATCCGGCCGTCGTTCACCATGGGCGGGCTCGGCTCGGGGATGGCGCACACCGACGAGGAACTGGAGCGGCTCGCCACCACCGGTCTCGACGAGTCGCCGGTCACCGAGGTGCTCATCGAGGAGAGCGTCCTCGGCTGGAAGGAGTTCGAACTCGAGCTCATGCGCGACCGGCACGACAACGTGGTGGTCGTCTGCTCGATCGAGAACATCGACGCGATGGGCGTGCACACCGGCGACTCGGTCACCGTCGCGCCCGCGATGACCCTGACCGACCGCGAGTACCAGCACATGCGCGACGTCGGCATCGCGGTGCTGCGCGAGGTCGGCGTCGACACCGGCGGCTGCAACATCCAGTTCGCGATCAACCCGGAAGACGGCCGCATGGTCGTCATCGAGATGAACCCGCGGGTCTCCCGGTCGAGCGCGCTGGCGTCGAAGGCGACCGGCTTCCCGATCGCCAAGATCGCCGCGAAGCTCGCCATCGGCTACACACTCGACGAGATCCGCAACGACATCACCGGCGAGACCCCGGCGGCCTTCGAGCCGACGCTGGACTACGTCGTGGTGAAGGTGCCGCGGTTCGCCTTCGAGAAGTTCCCCGGCGCGGACCCCACGCTGACCACGACGATGAAGAGCGTCGGCGAGGCGATGTCGTTCGGCCGCAGCTTCCCCGAGGCACTCGGCAAGGCGCTGCGCTCCATCGACACCAAGGCCACCGGGTTCTGGACCCGCCCCGATCCCGAAGGCGCGACGCTGGAGTCCATTTTGGACGCTCTGCGTACGCCGCACGACGGGCGGATCTACGAGGTCGAGCGGGCACTGCGGTTCGGCGGCACCGTGGAGCAGATCCACCAGGCGTCGGGTATCGACCCGTGGTTCATCGACCAGATCGCCCTCATCGGCGAGGTCGGTTCCGAGGTGCGCGACGCGCAGGTGCTCGACGAGCCGCTGCTGCGGCGCGCCAAGCGCACCGGCCTCTCCGACCGCCAGATCGCCGCCCTGCGGCCGGAACTGGCGGGGGAGGACGGCGTCCGCGCGCTGCGCCGCCGTCTCGGCGTGCGCCCGGTGTTCAAGACCGTCGACACCTGCGCGGCCGAGTTCGCGGCCAAGACGCCGTACCACTACTCGGCCTACGAGACCGACCCCGCGGCGCAGTCGGAGATCACCGCGCAGACCGAGAAGCCGAAGGTGCTGATCCTCGGTTCCGGGCCGAACCGCATCGGGCAGGGCATCGAGTTCGACTACTCGTGCGTGCACGCCGCCATCGCGTTGCGCGAGGCCGGTTTCGAAGCGGTCATGGTCAACTGCAACCCCGAGACCGTCTCCACCGACTACGACACCTCGGACAGGCTCTACTTCGAGCCGCTCTCGTTCGAGGACGTCCTGGAAGTGGTCAACGCCGAGCAGGAGTCCGGCACCGTCGCCGGCGTCATCGTGCAGCTGGGCGGCCAGACCCCGCTCTCGCTGGCGAAGCGCCTCGCCGACGCCGGCGTCCCGGTGATCGGCACCTCCCCGGACGCGATCCACCTCGCCGAGGACCGCGGCGCGTTCGGCGAGGTCCTCACCGACGCCGGGCTGCCCGCGCCGAAGTACGGCACGGCGACCTCGTTCGACGGCGCGAAGCGGATCGCGGACAAGATCGGCTACCCGGTCCTGGTGCGGCCGTCGTACGTGCTCGGCGGACGCGGTATGGAGATCGTCTACGACGAGGAGTCCCTCGCCGGCTACATCCACCGCGCCACCGAGGTCACCCCCGAACACCCGGTGCTGGTGGACCGGTTCCTCGACGACGCCATCGAGATCGACGTCGACGCGCTGTTCGACGGCGACGACCTCTTCCTCGGCGGCGTCATGGAGCACATCGAGGAGGCCGGGATCCACTCCGGCGACTCCTCCTGCGCGCTGCCGCCGATCACGCTGGGCCGGACCGACATCGAGACGGTGCGGCGCTCGACCGAGGCCATCGCGCGCGGCGTCGGCGTCCGCGGGCTGCTGAACGTCCAGTACGCGCTCAAGGACGACGTCCTCTACGTCCTGGAGGCCAACCCGCGTGCCTCGCGGACCGTCCCGTTCGTCTCGAAGGCGACCGCGGTACCGCTGGCGAAGGCCGCGGCGCTGATCATGACCGGCTCGTCGATCAAGGATCTGCGCGCGTCCGGCGTCCTCCCGGCCGAGGGTGACGGGGGCCACATGCCCGCCGACTCCCCGGTCGCGGTCAAGGAGGCGGTCCTGCCGTTCCACCGCTTCCGCACCCCCGAGGGACACGGCGTCGACTCGCTGCTCGGCCCGGAGATGAAGTCCACCGGCGAGGTCATGGGCGTCGACGTCTCCTTCGGGAAGGCGTTCGCCAAGTCGCAGGCCGGGGCCTACGGCTCGCTGCCGACGTCGGGCAAGGTGTTCGTCTCGGTCGCCAACCGCGACAAGCGTTCCCTGGTGTTCCCGGTGAAGCGGCTGGCGGACCTCGGCTTCGAGATCCTCGCCACCTCCGGAACGGCGGAAGTGTTGCGGCGCAACGGGATTCCCTGCACCGTCGTGCGCAAGCACTACGAGGGTTCGACCGCGGAAGAGCCCAACGTCGTGGACGTCATCCTCGGCGGCGGCGTGCAGATGGTGATCAACACGCCGTACGGGAACAGCGGTCCGCGCATCGACGGCTACGAAATCCGCACCGCCGCGGTGTCGCGGGACATCCCCTGCATCACCACGGTCCAGGGCGCGGCGGCGGCCGTGCACGGGATAGAGGCAGTCATCAAGGGCGACATCGGCGTGCGTTCGCTGCAGAGTCTCCAGGCGGCGCTGAAGGCCAAGGCATGACCGAGCGGTTCGGGGCGAGGCTGGCGCGGGCGGTCGCGGAGAAGGGACCGCTCTGCGCCGGCATCGACCCCCATCCCGGGTTGCTCCAGGCGTGGGGTCTTCCGGCGGACGCGGGCGGGCTGGAGAAGTTCGCCCTGACCGCCGCTGAGGCGATCGCCCCCGAGGTCGCGGTGATCAAGCCCCAATCGGCCTTTTTCGAGGCCTACGGGCCTCCTGGGGTCGCCGTTCTGGCCAAGACGATGAAGGTGTGCCGGGAAGCGGGCGCGCTCGTCCTGCTGGACGTCAAACGCGGCGACATCGGTTCCACGATGGCGGCGTACACGGCGGCTTTCCTGCCCGCGGGCGCGGAACTCGAAGCCGACGCCATCACGGTGTCGCCGTATCTCGGGTTCGGCTCGCTAGCCCCGGCGATCGACGTTGCGCAGGCGCAAGGGAAGGGGCTGTTCGTGCTCGCGCGCACCTCCAACCCGGAGGCGCAGGGACTGCAGAACGCCTTGCTGCCCAACGGAAAGACCGTCGCGCAGGACATCGTCGACACGGCGGCGGCGTACAACGCGGGTGTCGGGCCTTTGGGTGACATCGGCGTCGTCGTCGGCGCCACCATCGCACCGGGGGAACTCGATCTGGGCGCCCTGAACGGTCCCGTCCTGGCACCCGGTTTCGGGGCCCAGGGAGCCACTGTGGCCGATCTTCGCGGCCTTTTCGGCCCGCGACTGCCGGGCGTGCTCCCCGCGTCCTCCCGCGATGTGCTCAAACACGGACCGGACCACGAGGCGTTGCGTACGGCCGTTCGGAGGACACGGGATTCCCTCGGTTCCCTGGAAAACGGCCAATAGCAGGCCCGGGAATCGGTCATGACCAGCCACCCCCGCATTGTGGCCCGAGGTAACGGGTGGGTACCGTCGCCACACCCACCCAGATTTGAGAACTACCGGAGGAAAACGTGGCACTTCCCCAGCTGACAGAGGAACAGCGCGCTGCGGCGCTGGAGAAGGCCGCCGCCGCCCGCCGCATCCGTGCTGAGCTGAAGGAGCGGCTGAAGCGGGGCGGTACCACTCTGGTCGACGTGTTGAAGCAGGCCGAGGAGAACGAAGTCCTCGGCAAGATGAAGGTCTCGGCTCTGCTCGAGGCTCTTCCGGGCGTCGGCAAGGTCCGTGCCCAGCAGACCATGGAACGACTGGAGATCGCACCCAGCCGTCGTCTTCGCGGCCTCGGCGACCGGCAGCGCAAGGCGCTGCTGGCCGAATTCAGCGGCGAGTGAGCGGCATCGGTCAGGACCACCCGGTGACCCCGGGCGCTGACCGCGACGGTGAGCCGGTGGCGGGACTCAACTCCCGGCACCGGCTCACGGTCGTATCAGGGCCTTCGGGAGTCGGGAAGTCGAGCGTGGCGGGGGAGCTGCGCAAGCTGGATCCGGAGATCTATTTCAGCGTCTCGGTGACCACCAGGAAGCCGAGGCCGGGTGAGGTCGACGGCGAGCACTACCACTTCATCGACCGCGCCGAGTTCGACCGCATGGTCGCCGACGGCAGGCTGCTCGAACACGCCGAGTTCGCCGGCAACTGCTACGGCACCCCGCGCGAGCCCGTGGAGCGGGCACTCGCCGCCGGACGCAACGCCGTACTGGAGATCGAACTCCAGGGCGCGCGGCAGGTCCGCAAGGCGATGCCGGAAGCCCGGCTGGTGATGCTGATGCCGCCGTCGTGGGACGAACTGGTCGGCAGGCTGACCGGCCGCGGCACCGAGAACGAGACCGCGGTGAAGGCCAGGCTGGCCGAGGCGGAGCGCGAACTCGCCGCCGCCGGGGAGTTCGACGAGCGCGTCGTCAACGCCGACGTGCGAGAGGCCGCCGAGCAGTTGCTAAACTTGATAACCGGCGACCACTAGACCGAAGATTCGGAGCACCACGAGTGACGACTCAGGCCACGCTGCACGAAGAGCTCGAAGGCATCACCAACCCGCCCATCGACGACCTCCTCGAGAAGGTCAGCTCGAAGTACGCGCTGGTGATCTACTCGGCCAAGCGCGCTCGCCAGATCAACGACTACTACGCCCAGCTGGGCGAGGGCCTGCTGGAGTACGTCGGCCCGCTGGTCGAGCCGGGCCCGCGCGAGAAGCCGCTGTCCATCGCCCTGCGCGAGATCCACGGTGGCCTGCTCGAGCACACCGAGGGTGAGTAGGTACTCAATGGCCACGGCGGCCGTCGAGGTGACCCGGCGCGAGACCGCCGAGAGCACCGTTGAGTAAACCCAAGATCGTTCTGGGCGTGGGCGGCGGGATCGCCGCCTACAAGGCCTGTGAGGTCCTGCGCGGACTGACCGAATCCGGTCACGACGTCCGCGTGGTCCCCACCGAAGCCGCGCTGAACTTCGTCGGCGCGGCCACCTTCGAGGCACTGTCCGGCCACCCGGTGCACACCGGTGTGTTCACCGAGGTGCCCGAAGTCCAGCACGTCCGCGTCGGCAAGGAAGCCGACTTGGTGATCGTCGTGCCCGCCACGGCGAATCTGCTCGCCAAGGCCGCGCACGGCATCGCGGACGATCTGCTGACGAACACCCTGCTCACCGCCCGGTGCCCGATCGCCTTCTTCCCGGCGATGCACACCGAGATGTGGGAGCACCCGGCCACCCGCGACAACGTGGCGCTGCTGCGTTCGCGCGGTCTGGTCGTCGCCGAACCCGCCGCCGGCAGGCTCACCGGCACCGACACCGGCAAGGGGCGGCTCGCCGACCCGGCCGAGATCGTCGACCTCGCCCGGCTCCTGCTCGCCGTGCCGAACGCCCTCCCACGCGACCTCGAAGGCGTGCGCGTGGTGATTTCGGCGGGCGGCACCCGTGAGCCGCTGGACCCGGTCCGCTACCTCGGCAACCGGTCGTCGGGCAAGCAGGGCTACGCGCTGGCCCGCGTCGCCGCCCAGCGCGGCGCCGAAGTCACCCTGGTCGCCGCGCACACCATCGCGCTTCCGGAGCCCGCGGGCGCGAAGGTCGTCCACGTGTCCACCGCCGAGGAGATGCGCCAGGCGATGCACGCCGAGGCCGCCTCCGCCGACGTCGTCGTGATGGCCGCCGCCGTCGCCGACTTCCGGCCGTCCAACCGGGCCGAGGTCAAGATCAAGAAGTCCGACGACGCTCCGGATCCGGTCGTCGAGCTCGCCCGTAACGCGGACATCCTCGCCGAACTCGTCCAGAACCGGACAGAAGGCCGGCTCGTCGTCGGTTTCGCCGCCGAAACCGGGGACGACAAAGGTGGCGTGCTCGACCACGCCAGGGTGAAATTGAAGCGCAAGGGTGCCGATCTGCTGGTGGTGAACGCCGTCGGCGAGGGCAAGGCGTTCGGTACCGAGGACAACTCCGGCTGGCTGCTCGGGGCCGACGGGACGGAGATCCCCATCCCACTCGGCGCCAAGGCGGAACTGGCGTCCACATTGTGGGACGCTGTTGTGACCTTGATGAAGCGTTGACCGAGCCTCGAACGATAGTAAGTACGCTTGAGTACAAGCTAAGGGGTGCCTAACTTTCTGGGCATCAGACGTCTAGGTGAGGAAGTGACGGCCACCGTGACCGCGTCCACGAGCAGACTGTTCACATCGGAATCGGTGACTGAGGGTCATCCCGACAAGATTTGCGACGCCATCAGCGACTCCATCCTGGACGGCCTGCTGGCCAAGGACCCGCGGAGCCGGGTGGCGGTCGAAACCCTCATCACGACCGGGCAGGTGCATGTCGCCGGCGAGGTGACCACCGAGGCCTACGCGGACATCCCGACCATCGTCCGCGACGTGATCCTGAAGATCGGCTACGACTCTTCGGCCAAGGGTTTCGACGGCAACTCCTGTGGCGTCAACGTCGCCATCGGGTCCCAGTCGCCCGACATCGCACAGGGTGTCGACACCGCGTACGAGTCCCGCGTCGAATCCGACGAGGACGAGATCAACCGCCAGGGTGCCGGCGACCAGGGCCTCATGTTCGGCTACGCCTGCTCGGACACCCCCGAGCTGATGCCGCTGCCGATCGCGCTGGCCCACCGGCTCTCGCAGCGGCTGACCCGGGTCCGCAAGGACGGCGTGCTGCCGTACCTGCGCCCGGACGGCAAGACCCAGGTCACCATCGAGTACGCCGGTGACCAGCCGGTGCGCCTCGACACGGTGGTCGTGTCCACCCAGCACGCGGACGGCATCGACCTCGAGCAGATGCTCGGCGTCGACGTCCGCGAGCACGTGGTCGCCCCGGAGATCGCCGAGCTCGGGCTCGACACCTCCAACGTGCGGCTGCTGGTCAACCCGACCGGCCGCTTCGTCATCGGCGGCCCGATGGGTGACGCGGGCCTGACCGGCCGCAAGATCATCGTCGACACCTACGGCGGTATGGCCCGCCACGGTGGCGGCGCGTTCTCCGGCAAGGACCCGTCGAAGGTGGACCGCTCCGCCGCGTACGCGATGCGCTGGGTGGCGAAGAACGTGATCGCCGCCGGTCTCGCCACGCGCGCCGAGGTCCAGGTGGCCTACGCGATCGGCAAGGCGGCCCCGGTGGGCCTCTTCGTCGAGACCTTCGGCACCGAGACGGTCGACCCGTCGAAGATCCAGGCCGCCATCACGGAGGTCTTCGACCTTCGTCCGGCCGCGATCATCCGCGACCTCGACCTGCTTCGCCCGATCTACGCTCCGACAGCCGCGTACGGCCACTTCGGCCGTCCCGAGCTGGGTCTCCCGTGGGAGAGCACGGCGCGGGCCGCGGACCTGAAGTCGGCCGCCGGCGCCTGATTCCGGCGTCCGGTAGTGCTATGAACGGCCCGTTACTTGCAAATTTCGCAAGTAACGGGCCGTTCATTGCACGCGGTGACGGGCCGTGTCGGGGGAGTCTGGTAGAGATCACCGGGTGAGCAGCAGTTCCGAACCGACCCCGCTGTGGGAGCTTCCGGAGCCTCCGCCGCGGGCCGAGCCCGCGCCGAAGGCCAAACCGTCACGCGGCAAGAGCGGCAAGGCCAGCCGTCGCGGCGCGCAGAACCCCGCGCCCGAGAACCCGGTCGCGCGGATCGTCGTGGACATCCCGCTCACGCATCTCGACCGGACCTTCGACTACCGGATCCCCGAGAAACTGCACGAGACCGCCGTGCCCGGCTGCCGGGTGCGCGTCCGGTTCGCGGGCCAGCTCGTCGACGGGTACCTCGTCGAACGCGCCGACACCACGGACTTCACCGGGAAGCTCGCGTACATCGACAGGGTGACGTCGAGTGAGGCCGTGCTGCCCCCGGCGTTGCACGCGCTCTGCCGTTCGGTCGCGGACCGGTACGGCGGCACGCTCAGCGACGTCCTGCGGCTGGCGATCCCGTCCCGGCACGCGAAGGTCGAAGGCGAGCCCGCGGCCGAACCCGCGCCCGCACCGGAGGCGCCGGACACCGCGGCTTGGGAGAAGTACCAAAACGGCCCGGCGTTCCTGGAGGCCGTCGCGGAACGCCGTCCGGCCAACGCCGTCTGGCAGGCCTTGCCGGGTGAAGACTGGCCGCACCGGCTCGCCGAAGCCGCCGCCGTGGCGGCCGCGGCCGGACGCGGCGTCGTCATGGTCGTCCCCGATCACCGCGACCTGACTCGCCTTCACGACGCCTGTTCCCAACTGATGGGCGAGGACGCGGTGGTCGCGTTGATCGCCGGGCTGGGGCCGGCCGAGCGCTACCGGCGCTGGCTCGCGGTGCTGCGCGGCGCGGTCCGCGTCGTCGTCGGCACGCGCGCGGCGATGTTCGCGCCGGTCTCCGATCCGGGCCTGTTCGTGGTGTGGGACGACGGCGACGACGTCCACCTCGACCAGCACGCGCCGTACCCGCACGTCCGCGACGTCCTGATGGACCGCGCGCACGCCGCGAAGGGATCGCTGCTCGTCGCCGGATTCGCGCGCACGGCCGAGGCGCAGTTCCTGGTGGAATCGGGTTGGGCGCAACCTCTCGTCGCGGCCCGCCCCGAACTCCGCGCCGCCGCACCGCGCGTGACGCCGGTCGGCGAGGACTTCGACGTCGCACGAGACGAAGCAGCGAAGGCGGCCCGGCTTCCTTCGGTCGCTTTCGAGGCGGCCAGGCAGTCGCTGGCGGGCGGATTCCCTGTCCTGGTACAGGTTCCGCGTCGCGGATATGTTCCCGGGCTGGCTTGCGGCAACTGCCGGACGTCGGCGCATTGCCGTCGTTGCGCGGGCCCGCTTTCCTTGCCCGGCGGGCTGATCGACGGCGCGCCGAGGCCGCCCGCCTGCCGGTGGTGCGGTGTCCCCGAGACGAACTTCCATTGCGCCGCCTGCGGTTCCGTGCGGTTGCGGGCGGTCGTCGTCGGTTCGAAGCGGACCGCGGAAGAACTCGGCCGCGCGTTCTCCGGCTTCCCGGTGCGGACCTCGGGCGCGTCGGAGATCTTGGCTTCAGTGCCCGGAAAACCGGCGCTGGTGGTGTGCACGCCGGGAGCCGAACCGATCGCGGAAGGCGGCTACGGCGCGGCGTTGCTGCTGGACGGCTGGGCGTTGCTCGGCCGTCAGGACCTGCGCGCGGGGGAGGAGACCCTGCGCCGCTGGATGGCGGCCGCGGCCCTGGTGCGGCCGGGAACCGACGGCGGGCGCGTGTTCGTCGGCGCGGAAGCGGGTCTCGCGGTCGTCCAGGCGCTGGTGCGGTGGGATCCGGGCTGGCACGCGAGCCAGGAATTGGGCGAGCGCCGGGAACTCGGCTTCCCGCCCGTGATGCGGATGGCGAGTATCGAGGGCACGCCGGACGCGGTCGCCGGACTGCTCGACGACCTCGCCCTCCCGGAAACCGGCGAAGTACTCGGGCCGGTCCCGCTCGGCGACGTCGACGAAGACGGCAACGCCGAACGCGAACGCGCCCTGGTGCGCGTCGCACGTCCGGACGGGAAGGCCCTCGCCGCCGCGATCCACGCGGCCGCCGCCCGCCGCGACGCCCGCAAAGCCCCCGAACCCATCCGGATCCAACTGGACCCGCTTGAGCTCATCTAGCCCGCGAGCCCGCGTTTAGTCCTCTGAATGCGGTCCTTGCACGCGCAACTACCGCATTCAGAGGACGAAATGCGGTGGGTCAGAGCGTTGTGCCGGGAGTAGCGAGGACGTCGGCGCGGGGCGAAGCGCCCGGAGCGGGAGTGGCGGGAGCGGGAGTGGCGGGAGCGGGAGTGGCGGCCTCGCCGAGGGCGGCGGTGAGCAGGGAGACGATCTGCGAAGTGATCGCCGCCCGGCGTCCCTCGAAGCCGGCGTCGGTCAGCGCCGCCGGGTCCGTGGGTGTGCCGAGCACGGGCGTGTGCAGGTGCCCGCCCGCGATCCCGGTCAGTCCCAGCCCGGTCCGCAGCCGGTTGCTGCGGTACATCGATTCGTTCGAGAGGTAGTTGCCGCCGCCTCCGGAAGCCGCGATCTCGCCGGGCTTCGGCGCGTCCGTCCGGCAGACCGCCGTCCCCGTCCCCGGTTTCGTGCTGTCCGGCCACACGCAGAACGCCTGGTTGTACAGCACCTGGTACGCCCCGGCGGGCGCGGCGAGCATCTTTTCGTACGGCAGCGTGGTTTCGATGAACTGGTCGGCGGGCTGCGGCCAGCCGCGCGCGGGCGGGACCTGGCCGGTGACGGACTCGTCGAGGTTGTCCGGGAAACCGCCGCGCCAGGCACCGGCCCACCGTTCGATGTCGAAGCGGCCGGGGCGGCCCTGGCTGATCGTCATGATCAGTTCCGGACGCCGGAAGCGGTCCTTCAGCGCCTTCCCGTACGCCGCCTCGACGATGCCGGTGTCGAAGTAGCTCCACACCACGGGGAACGACACGGCCTGCACCAGCGCGGGCCCGGTCGGCGTCTGGATCACCTTGCCGTCGAGGTGCAGCGCGGCCGCGCCGGACGGGTTCGCGATGCGGACGCCTGCGCCGTTGAGCGTGAACGGGTCGAAGCCGCTCACCAGCACCCGGCGAGTCGACGGGCCGAGCGGGAAACGGGAGTCGTCGAGGCCGCGGGCGCCGACGTCGAACGTCTTCAGCAGGTCCGCGCGAGCGGGGGCCGACAGCGGGAAGCGCGGCGTCCACTGGCGCAGCGCCTTGCTCATCTGCAGGCGCGCCCAGTACAGCGGCCGGTCGTCGGCCTTGTCGAGGGTGCCGAGGTCGGGACGGCGGCCCTGCGCCCGGTCGACGGCGGTCCGCCAGAGTCCGTCGCCGGCGGTCTCGGCGAGTTTCTCGGCGCGCGGAGCGGTCTTCGTCGAGCAGAGGCGCGACGTGAAGTCGGCGACGAGCTTGTCGAAACCGGCGAGCCGGACCAGTTCGGGTCCGACCGCGGGGCCACCGGACGGAAGCGTCGCGGTGAGGCGCTTCTCTTCGACGGTGATCGCCGCCGCGTCGTCGAAACAGCCACGCGCGCTTTCGGCCTGCGCGACGCCGGGTACGGCGAGGACGGGGAGGGCGATGAGCAGCGGGAGAAGTGCGCTCCAGCGCCTGCCGGGAGTCTTCATGGACCGCATTCTGCTCAGGACGGCCGGGCCGCACTACCGACCTTCGCAGGTCTGGACGGCTCTTGTCCGGGGTGGACAGGCGGGGCAGACTCGCGCCATGGCCGCGCACAGAAGCACTCTGGGACGCATCACCGCAGTCACCGCGATCGCCGCCCTCCTCGGCGCAGCAGTGCCGGGCACCGCGGCGGCGGCACCACCGACACCCAAATCCCCGGTCGCCGTCGGCTACCTCGGCGCGGTGTCCAGCATCGACGCGGACGCGACCGCGATCGGCACGAAGATCCTGCGCGAGGGCGGCAACGCCGTCGACGCGGCCGTCGCGACCGCTGCCGCGCTGGGAGTCACCGACCCGTTCTCCGCCGGTTTCGGCGGTGGCGGTTTCTTCGTCTACTACGACGCGCGCACCGGAAAGGTGCACACGCTCGACGGCCGTGAGACAGCGCCGTCGACAGCGAACGAGAACCTCTTCGTCGAGAACGGCAAGGCGATCCCGTTCGCCGAAGCCGTCACCAGCGGGCTGGGCGTCGGCGTGCCCGGTACGCCCGCCACCTGGCAGGAAGCGCTGCGGAAGTGGGGTACCAAGTCGCTGGCGAAGGCGGTCAAGCCCGCCGAGGAACTCGCTCGCAAGGGCTTCACCGTCGACCAGACCTTCACCACCCAGATCACCAACAACGCCGCCCGCTTCTCCGCGTTCCCCTCGACCAGGTCGCTGTACCTGCCCGGCGGCGCGGCGCCCGCCGTCGGCACGACGTTCAAGAACCCGGACCTCGCGGGCACGTACGCGCAACTGGCCGCGAAGGGCACCGACGTCCTCTATCGCGGGCAGATCGGCGCGGACGTCGTGAACACGGTGCGGAAGCCGCCGGTCGACCCCGCCTCGACGCTGAAGGTCCGGCCCGGCGACATGACCGCGGCCGACCTCGCCAAGTACCGCGTCGTGGAGCGGAAGCCGACCAAGACCGAGTACCGCGGCCTCGACGTCTACGGCATGCCCGCGCCGTCGTCCGGCGGGCTGACCGTCGGCGAGGCGCTGAACATCCTCGAGAACAAGAAGCTCAGCAAGCTGGAGAAGGCCGACTACCTGCACTACTTCCTAGAGTCGACCCGGTACGCCTTCGCCGACCGCAACCGGTGGATCGGCGACCCGGCCTTCGTGGACGTCCCGGCGAAGGAACTGATCAGCCAGAAGTTCGCCGACAGCCGCGCTTGCCTGATCGACCCCGCGAAGGCCGGGACGAGCCCGGTGGCACCCGCCGACCCGCGCGAACCGTCGCCCTGTGTGGCGGGGACGAACCCGGCGCCGACACCGTACGAGGGCGAGAACACCACGCACCTCACCGTCGCCGACAAGTGGGGCAACGTCGTCGCCTACACGCTGACCATCGAGCAGGAAGGCGGCAGCGGCATCGTCGTCCCGGGACGCGGGTTCCTGCTCAACAACGAACTGACCGACTTCTCGTTCACCCCGGTGACGCCGGGCGTGCCCGACCCGAACCTGCCGGGCCCGGCGAAGCGGCCGCGTTCGTCGATGGCGCCGACCATCGTGCTCGACCACGGCAAGCCATTCCTCGCCGTCGGTTCGCCCGGTGGCGCGTCGATCATCACCACCGTGCTGCAGATCCTGACCGGCCGCATCGACCGGGGCCTGAAGCTGGTGGACGCGATCGCCGAACCTCGCGCGTCGCAGCGGAACTCGGCGGCCGCGCAGGTGGAGCAGTCGTTCCTCGACCAGGCCGACGTACTCGCGATCCTGAAGGCCAAGCAGCAGGGCTTCTCGACGGCGCCCGCTGAGATCGGGTCCGCGACCGGCGTCGAACGGTTGCGGGACGGACGCTGGCTCGCCGCTGCCGAACCGACGCGACGGGGTGGCGGCTCGGCGGCCGTCGTACTGCCCTGGCCGCGCCGATAGTCCCTCTCACGTGCCATGAATGACCCGTTACTTGCAAATTTCGCAAGTAACGGGTCATTCATGGCACCCCCTGAGGCGCCCGCGGTCCATCACAGGGACAGCGAGCGCGCCCCGGGACCGGGGCCCTTCTAGACTGAGCGGCGATGTTCGCCCAGTCAGAGGTACCCGTCCCCCCGGCGGAGGTGCGTTGATGCGCCTCGTCTTCGCCGGCACCCCCGAACCCGCCGTCCCGTCGCTGCGCGCCCTGCTCGCTTCCGAGCGGCACGAGGTGGTCGCGGTCGTGACCCGCCCGGACGCGCAGGCCGGCCGTGGCCGTCGTGTCGTCCGGTCCCCGATCGGCGCGCTGGCCGACGAGCACGGGATCGAGGTGCTGACCCCGCCGAAGGCGAGTGACCCCGCGTTCCTCGCCCGGCTCGCGGAGATCGCCCCCGACGCGTGCCCCGTCGTCGCGTACGGGGCGTTGCTGCCCCAGGCGGCGCTGGACATCCCGGAGCACGGCTGGGTCAACCTGCACTTCTCGCTGCTGCCCGCGTGGCGCGGCGCCGCGCCGGTCCAGGCCGCGATCCGCGCGGGTGACGAGATCACCGGCGCTTCGACGTTCCGTATCGTCAAGGAACTCGACGCGGGCCCGGTCTACGGCGTGATCACCGAGCAGATCGCCGCCACCGACACCGCCGGAGTACTCCTGGGCAGGCTGTCGGAGTCCGGGGCGAAGCTGCTCGTGTCCACGATGGACGGTATCGCCGACGGCACGCTGCGCGCGGTCGAGCAGACCGGGGACGGCGTGAGCTACGCGCCGAAGGTGACCGTCGAAGACGCGCGCGTCTCGTTCGCCGACCCGGCCGCGGCGGTCGACCGGCAGATCCGCGCGGTCAGCCCGGAACCGGGCGCGTGGGCGGAGTTCCGGGGCGAGCGGCTGAAGCTCGGCGCGGTGACGGTCGTCGACGAACCGGGCCCCCCGCCGGGCGAACTGGTCGTCGAGCGTAAGCGGGTCCTGGTCGGCACGGCGTCGAAACCGGTGCGGCTGGGTGAAGTGCAGGCGCAGGGCAAGAAGCGGATGGCGGCCACCGACTGGGCGCGCGGTACGAGGATCGAACAAGGAGAGCGCCTGCAGTGAACGAGCGTAGGGAACGCCGGCCGTCGAGGCCGGAGCGAGGCCGTCCGGGCCCGCGTAAGGAAGGGCCCAGCCGCCCGCCGCAGATCGACCCGGCACGTCAGGTCGCCTTCGACGTCCTGCGCGCGGTCCGGGAAGACGACGCGTACGCGAACCTGGTGCTGCCGCAGCTGCTGCGCAACCGCCGGATCTCCGGTCGCGACGCGGCGCTGGCCACCGAACTGACCTACGGTACCTGCCGCGCGGTCGGCATGCTGGACGCCGTCATCGAGGCCTGTCTCGTCGACCGTCCGCTGGCCAAGGTCGACGCCGTGGTGCTGGACGGACTGCGCCTCGGTGCGTACCAGCTGCTGCGCACCCGGATTCCCGAGCACGCCGCCGTCGGGTCCACTGTGGACCTCGTTCGCGCCGAAGTCGGTTCCTGGATCGCGGGTTTCGTGAACGCCGTGCTGCGCTCGGTGTCCGAAAAGGACGAAGAGACCTGGCTGAACGAACTGGCCCCGGACGAGGCCGTCGACTCGATCGGCGCGTACGCGCTGCGGACAGCGCACCCGCGCTGGGTCGCCCGTTCCTTCGCGGAAGCGCTGGGGGACAAGGGAGCCGAACTGAAGGCGGCCCTGGAGGCCGACGACGACCGGCCCGACGTGCACCTGGTCGCCCGTCCCGGTGAGATCAGCGCCGACGAGCTCGCCGCCATCACCGGCGGCGACGTGGCCCCGTACTCGCCCTACGGCGTCCGGATGCCCGCGGGCTCCGGCGACCCGGGCGACATCGAGCCGATCAAGGAAAAGCTGGCCGCCGTGCAGGACGAGGGCAGCCAGCTGTGCGCCGTCGCCGTCACGAAGGTCCCGCTCACCGGCTCCGACGAGCGCTGGCTGGACCTGTGCGCCGGACCGGGTGGCAAGGCCGCGCTGCTCGGCGCGCTCGCGTCGATCAGCGGCGCGACCGTCGACGCCGTCGAGAAGGCGCCGCACCGCGCGAAGCTGATCGAGAACGCCGTCCAGGGCCTTCCGGTCACCATCCATGTCGCCGACGGCCGCGAGACCGGCCTCGAACCGGGTTACGACCGTGTCCTGGTCGACGCACCGTGCAGTGGCCTCGGCTCGCTGCGACGTCGCCCGGAGGCTCGCTGGCGCCGTCAGCCCGGCGACATCTCGGACCTGACGAAACTGCAGGGCCAGCTCATCACCGCGGCGCTGGACCTGGTCCGCCCCGGCGGCATCGTCACCTACGTCGTCTGCTCGCCGCACCTGGCCGAGACCGAAGGCGTGGTGGGGGAGACCGCGCGCCGCGCCGGCGCCGAGATCGTCGACGCGCGGGAGTTCTTCCCGGACGTCCCGCAGCTCGGCAAGGGCCCGTACGTCCAGTTGTGGCCGCACCGCCACGGCACCGACGCGATGTTCTGCGCCGTCCTGCGGAAGCCGGAATCCGCCGGGTGACCAGGGTTCTCGGCCTGGTCGCGAGCTCGTGCGGCGGACTGGACACCCGGTTCGCCGCGCAGCTCGCGCGACCGGCCGCGGACCGCGGCTGGGAGCTCGCGATCACGCTCACCCCGACCGCGGCCCGCTGGCTGGAGAAGACCGGCGGGATCGGTGACCTGGAGAAGCTCACCGATCTACCGGTCCGCAGCACCGCCCGGCTGCCGGGCGAACCCCGTCCGCATCCGGATCCGACGGTGTTCCTCTTCGCGCCCGCGTCCGCGAACTCCGTCGCGAAACTGGCGCTGGGCATCGCGGACAACCAGGCGCTGACCTTGCTCGGCGACGTCCTCGGCACGCCGGGCATCACGATCGTCCTGGGCTATCAGATCCAGGACACGCGGGTGCACCACCCGGCGTGGCGGCGTCATCTCGACACGCTCGCCTCCGCCGGTGTCACCACCACACGGCTCACGCCGGAAGCGCCCTGGACGTCCGTGCTGGACCTGCTCCCTTAGCGGGGCCGCGCCGGGCTCCCGGTACCCGACCACGACGTCTTTGCCGGGCGAGGGTGTTGCGAAAGCCACTCTCGTAACGTTGAAGGTTGCGAAAGTGGCTTTCGCAACACCTGCCCTGAGGCCGGAAGCCACGACCGCTGGTGAAGGCTCCCTCAGCGGGCGCAGAACCCCGTGTCGACGGCGGTGAAGAGATCCTTCGACGCCTTGCCCGGCAACGGATCCTGGTTCAGCACGACGTTCACCTGCTTGCCGTGCGGGATCGCGCCGGAAAGGGTCGTGAAGCCGGGGACGCTCCCGCGGTGGCCCCAGAACGTTCCCCCGCACGTCAGCGGGACCGACACGATCCCGAGCCCGTACGCCGCGCCGGGAACGCCCAAATCCACGGGCCGGGTCCGCTGCATCTCCGCCAGCTGGGGCCGCAGCAGGAGCCGGCCGCCGGTGAGCGCGGCGAAGAAGTGGTTCAGATCCTCGCCGGTCGAAACGAGGCCGCCGGAGGTCCACGCGGCCGAAGGGTCGAGTTCGGTGAAGTCGACAAGGCCCTTGTCGCCGGGCGTGTAGCCCCTGGCGTGCGGGTTCGGCAACCGTTCGTCGCCGCGCGCCGGCAGGTAGGTGCCGCGCAGGCGCAGCGGTTGCACGATCCTGGTGTCGATCTCGTCGGAGACCGAGCGTCCGGTCAGCTTCTCGATGAGCATGCCCGCGACGATGTAGTTCGTATTGGAGTACGACCAGCCCTTGCCGGGGTCGAACAACGGCCCCTGCGCGAGGGCGATCGCCATCAGCTCTTCGGGTTCGGCGCCACGATGCCGCCACTCGTCGAGATCCATGTCGCGGGAGAAGTCGTGGAGTCCGCTGGTGTGCTGAAGCAGCTGCCGGACGGTGATCTTGGTGCCGTCGTTGCCGTTCCCCCGCACCAGTCCGGGCAGGTACCGGTCGATCGGCGTGTCCAGCCGCACCTTTCCGTCGGCGACCAGTTGCAGGACGACGACGGCGACGAAGGTCTTGGTGACACTGCCCGCCCGGAACTTCGAGCCATTCGGGAACGGCGTCCCCTTCTCGATGTTCCCGACGCCTTCGCGCTCCGACCACGTGCGTCCGGACGCGCTCGTCACCGTCGCCTGCGCGCCGGGGACTCCGTCCCGCACCAGTGTTTTCAGTGCTTTGTCGACTTCGTCGTGCGGTTTGGTCGCGGCGAGCGCAGGGGTGGTCGTCGTCGCCGCGAGCAACGCGACCAGCGCACCGACAGCGACGATTTTCCTGCCTGGCAAGGTTTTTCGCATGAAGCCAAATTAGGGAAGCCGCGACGACGCGGCCATGAGGCAGGCCCCCACCCCTCAACGGGGGCCTGCCCCACCGTCAGCGCAGGCGCAGCGCGCGCTTCAGCGTGCCGAAGAGGTCGGTCTGGTTGGTCAGGCCGACGACGTTCGCCGCCTGCGGGCCGTAGCCGGCGACGCGGATCTGCGTGCCGGTGTGGTCCTGCGACGAACCGGGCATCCCGGTGCCGTAGTTGATGGTCATGTTCGCGCCCTCGTTGGTGACCAGTGTCGCGGTCTGGCCGGGGCTGACCGTGCCGTTGCCGATGATCTGGCTGGTGTGGCCGTGGTCGCCGGTGACGATCACCAGGGTGTCGGGGTTGCTGCGGGCGTAGGCGAGCCCGGCCGCGACGGCCTGGTCGAAGTCGATCGTCTCACCGATCTGGCCGCACGGGTCGGCGGCGTGGTCCTGCTTGTCGATGCTCGCGCCCTCGACCTGGAGGAAGAAACCCTTGTCCTTGCGGCGGTCGTCGAGCAGCGAGATCGCCTTGCGGGTCTGGTCGGCCAGCTTCGGCTGAGTCTTCGGCAGCGCCGGGTTCGGCGTGCAGCGGGTCGGCGGGGTGCCGCCCTGCTTCGCGGCCGGGCCGGTCCAGTTGACCGGCATGTTGCCGGCGGCGAACAGGCCGAGCAGCGGCTTGCCGGGTTTGGCCGCGGCGAGGTCGGCCGCGGTGTTCACGACCTGGTAGCCCGCCGACTTCGCCTGGTCCAGCACGGTCTTGCCGGCGAACTTCCCGGCCTTCACCTTCTGGTCGAAGTACTTCGCGCCGCCGCCGAGCAGGACGTCCGGCTTGGTCTGGACCAGCTGCTCGGCGATGGAACCGGCGCCGCCGTTCTCCTTGGCGTTGGCCGCGCATTTCGCGCTGGTCTCGTCGGGGCCCTTGCAGTCGCGGTTGACGACGTGCGAGCCGAGCACCGCGGGGGTGGCGTCCTGGACCTCGGCGGTGGTGACGTCACCGGTGCGCAGGCCCGAACGCTTGGCGATCTCGAGGATCGACGGGACGGCGTTGCCGTACGGGTCGACGGAGATCGCGCCGTTGTAGGTCTTCACGCCGGTGGCCCAGCCGGTGCCGGAGGCCGCCGAGTCGGTCACGTAGTCGGGCTTCGAAGGGTTGTTCTTCTCGACCGCGTACGTCGTGTAGTCACCGGTGAGCGGCAATTCGTCCATCGCGAGCCGTCCGGCGGCGCCGCGCTCGTAGTTGCGCGCGGAGGTGATCTCAGACTGGCCCATGCCGTCACCGATGAAGAGGATGACGTTGCGGGCGCCGCCGCCCTTGATCGCGGCACGCACGTCCTGGGTGCGGTCGCCCTGCGCGGCCGCTAGGCGGGCGTCGTCACCGGCGGCGAGTGCCGCCGGTGCCAGCGCGATCAGCGTGACGCCGAGCGCCCCGCCCGCGAGCCATTTGCGCCGTCCTGTGAACAGCGAAGCCATCGAAAATCTCCTTGGGATACCTGGGGATGGGGCAGTCCCATTAGTCACCGCGCATGTGTGCGGCCGGGGATTTCCGGATGAACGCGGGAAGAACAGCGGCCGTCCGCTAGCGCAGGCTGTGACCCGGTGCGACGATGCCGGTCTCGTACGCGAACACCACCGCCTGGCTGCGGTTGGCGGCCCCCAGTTTGCCGAAGATGTTGCCCACATGGGTTTTGACGGTTTCGAGACTGATGACCAGATCGGCCGCTATGTCCACATTGGACATCCCGGTGGCGATGAGCCGCAGTACCTCGGTCTCCCGTTTCGTCAGCGACGACGGCCGGGGCGCGAGGCCGGATGCCGCCGGCCTCGCCGCGACCATCCGCCGGATCGCGTCGGGGAACAGCAACGTCTCCCCGGCGGCGATGGTCCGGATCGCGTGCGCGAACTCCTCCTTGCGCGCCCGCTTCAGCAGGAATCCGCTCGCCCCGGCGAGCAGCGCGTCGTAGACGTAGTCGTCGTTGTCGAACGTCGTGATCACGAGCACCTTCGGCGGTTCCGGCACCTCGGCCAGGATCCGCCGGGTGGCCTCGATCCCGTCGACGCCGGGCATGCGGACGTCCATCAGGACCACCGCGGGATTCGTCCGCCGTACCAGGTCCACCACCTCGCCGCCGTCGCCCGCCTCGCCGACCACGGTGAGATCGGGCTGGTTGTCCAGCAGCGAGCGCAATCCGGCGCGCAGCAACGGTTCGTCGTCGACGATCAGGACGCGCAGTGTCATGAGTGCGACCGTAGCGGGATCGTGGTCACCAGCCGCCACAGCGGTTCCCCGTCGACGGCCGGTCCCGCGACGAGTTCGCCGCGCAGCGCCTCCACCCGTTCGGTCAGCCCGGGCAGCCCGTTGCCACCACGATCCGGCGTGACGGCCGACTCCCTGAGCGGGTTCACGATCTCGATCCGCAAAGCGTCCGCCAGCACCGCGACCCGTACGGTCACCGGGCCGGGATGCGCGTGCCGCAGCGCGTTCGTCAGTCCTTCTTGGACGATCCGGTACGCCTCCCGCGAAAGGGTCGCGGGCAGTTCCGCGGCGGGTCCGGTCAGCTCGTAGTCGATCACCGCGCCGCCGGAACGCGCCCGTTCGGCCAGCGTCGCGACTTCGATGAGCCGTCGTTCGGGTTCGCGGGACGACTTGTCCTCACGGAGCAGGCCGAGTACGTGGTCGAGGTCTTCGAGCGCCGCCCGCGAAGACTCCTCGATCGTGCCGAGCGCGCGGCGCACCAGGTGCGGTTCGGACTCGACCAGTTCGGCGGCCGCGGCGGCCTGGATGGTCGACGTCGTGAGCGTGTGCCCGATGGAGTCGTGCAGTTCGCGGGCCAGCCGGTTGCGCTGCTCGAAGTGGTTGGCCCGGACCTCGGCGGCGGCGACGCGCTCGGCGGCCGACGGGCCCAGCAGCGCGACCGCGCTGTACTGGTAGAGCTTGGTGAACCCGGCGAGGACGTAGGCGATGACGAGCAGCGTGACCAGTCCGATGGGCAGCGTCCACAGCCCCGCGGAGCCGGATTCGACCGTCACTCGCTCACCGAAGAACTCGATGGGGCTGCCGCCGCCTCCCAGCCACACCAGGGGCAGGGCGAAGCCGAAACTCAGGAAGACACCGACGCCGAACATCACCCATCCGAGTCCCGCGTGCACGACCAGCCAAGCCGCCGAGCGCCCGCGTGCCGCCCAGGCGACCTTCGTATTCGGCAGGGGCTGCGCGATCCGGGTGCCCAGCATCTGGTTGGCGAACCACACGCCGACCCGCCGCATCGGCCCCGGCAACCCGGCGAGTGCGACCAGCACACCCATCGCGAGCATGCCGTAGACCAGCTTCACCCGTACGTCACCGGGGATGAGGATGGCGGGGATGAGTGCGATCGGGAACGGGATCGCCGTGATCGCCATACCGAGGAGTCCGAACGGCACACTCCGATAGCTGCCGATCCGCACCAGGGGTTTCAAGGGGTTGACCATGCCGGGAACGTTATTCGGCGGGTGGGTGCGCGCACCTCCCACCGCAGGGCCATTTCAGGGTCATACCCCAGGGCGGGACGCCGGTCACAGCCGGTTAGCGGGCGTTAGCGGTGCCCTCCTACACTCGGGCGCGTGGCTCACCGACCTTTGATCGCACCCAGCATCCTCTCCGCGGACTTCGCCCGGCTCGGCGACGAGATCCGCGCCGTCGCGGGTGAGGGGGACACGCGCGCGGACTGGGTCCACGTCGACGTCATGGACGCGCATTTCGTGCCGAACCTGACCCTCGGGCTGCCCGTGGTGAAGTCGCTGCTCAAGGCCACCGACGTGCCGATCGACTGCCACCTGATGATCGAGAACCCCGACAAGTGGGCCATCGGGTACGCCGAGGCGGGCGCCTACAACGTCACCGTGCACGTCGAGGCCGCGCACGACCCCGTCGCGCTAGCGAAGAACCTTCGCGCGGCCGGGGCGAAGGCCGGGCTGTCGATCAAGCCGAACACCCCGCTGGAAGACCACCTCGACACCCTCAAGCACTACGACACGCTGCTGGTGATGTCGGTCGAGCCCGGTTTCGGCGGCCAGTCGTTCATCGAAGGTGTCTTGGAGAAGGTGCGCACCGCGCGGCGCCTGGTCGACACCGGTCACCTCAAGCTCGTCGTCGAGATCGACGGCGGGATCAACGCCGACACCATCGAGCAGGCCGCCGAGGCCGGTGTGGACTGCTTCGTCGCCGGTTCCGCCGTCTACGGCGCCGAAGACCCTGGTAAGGCCGTCGCGGCGCTGCGCGAGCAGGCGGCCCGCGTCCGCGGCTGATCCCAGTGCCTGATCCGCCGTCGGGTCAGGAGAAGGAATCGGCCCGCGTGGGTGTTGGATGAAGGGAGCACCGTTTCCAGCGGCGGTGCGTCCAAGGAGGAGGGCAGCAGGAGTGTTCACCGGCATTGTCGAGGAACTCGGCGAGGTCACCGCGGTCGAGCAGGTCCCGAACGCCGCGCGGCTGACCGTACGGGGGCCGCTGGTGACCAGCGACGCCGGTCACGGCGACTCCATCGCGGTGAGTGGCGTGTGCCTCACCGTGGTCGCGGTGGCGGGTGGCGAGTTTACCGTCGACGTCGTGCACGAAACCCTGCAGCGCTCCAGCCTCGCGAAGGTGAACGTCGGCGACGTCGTCAACCTGGAACGCGCGACGCCGGCGGGCGGCAGGCTCGGCGGGCACATCATGCAGGGCCACGTGGACGGCACCGGCGTCTTCCTCAAACGGGACGAGCAGGGACTCACCACGTTCGCCCTGCCGGGCAAACTGTCACGGTACGTGGTCGAGAAGGGGTCGATCGCGGTCGACGGCATCTCCCTCACGGTCGCTTCGGTGACCGACGAGGAGTTCGCCGTCGCCCTGATCCCGACCACTCTCGAACTGACCACCCTCGGTCGTAATCAGCCGGGCGACCTGGTGAATCTCGAGGTCGACGTGGTCGCCAAGTACGTCGAAAAGCTGGCCATGCCGCATCTGCGCACGCAGGGGGACAATGGCGGCGCGGAGGAGCGGGCGTGAGTGAGACGAGTGCGATTCCGGGGTCGGCCGACCTGACCCCCTGTGGAAGCGGGGTGGCCGTGAAAACCGACACCATCGAGGCGGCGATCGCCGATATCAAGGCGGGCCGTCCGGTCGTCGTGGTCGACGACGAGGATCGCGAGAACGAGGGCGACCTGATCTTCGCGGCGGAGAAGACCACGCCCGAACTGATGGCCTTCATGGTGCGCTACACCTCGGGGTACGTCTGCGTGGCGCTGACCGAGGCCGAGGCGGACAGGCTCGACCTGCCGCCGATGTACCACACGAACCAGGACCAGCGCGGTACCGCGTACAGCGTCACGGTCGACGCGGCCGAGGGCATCACCACCGGCATCTCCGCGGCCGACCGGTCGCACACCATCCGCCTGCTCGCCGACCCGGCGTCCCAGGCGTCGGACTTCCGGCGTCCCGGCCACGTGGTCCCGCTGCGCGCCAAGCAGGGCGGCGTCCTGCGGCGTCCCGGGCACACCGAAGCCTCCGTCGACCTGGCACGTCTCGCCGGTCTTTCGCCGTCCGGCGTGCTCTGCGAGATCGTTTCGCAGAAGGACGAGGGTGACATGGCCCGCCGCGACGAACTCGAGGTCTTCGCCGCGGACCACGACCTCAGGATGATCACCATCGCCGACCTGATCGCGTACCGGCGCCGCACCGAGAAGCAGGTCGAGCGGGTCGCCGAGGCCCGTATCCCGCTTTCGGCGGGCACGTTCCGCGCTGTCGGCTACGACAGCCTGCTCGACGGCATCGAGCACATCGCGTTCGTCTACGGCGAGATCGGCGACGGCGAGGACATCCTGGTCCGCGTCCACTCCGAATGCCTCACCGGCGACGTCTTCGGCTCACTGCGCTGCGACTGCGGCCCGCAGCTGGAGGCGGCGCTGGAAGCGGTGGCCAAGGAAGGCCGCGGTGTCGTGCTCTACATCCGCGGTCACGAAGGCCGGGGGATCGGCCTGCTGCACAAACTGCAGGCCTACCAGCTGCAGGACGCCGGCGCGGACACCGTCGACGCGAACCTGCAGCTCGGCGTCCCCGCCGACGCGCGCGACTACGGCACCGGCGCGCAGATCCTGTGCGACCTCGGCGTACGGTCGATGCGGCTGCTGACGAACAACCCGGCCAAACGGGTCGGCCTGGAGGGCTACGGCCTGCGGGTCTCCGGCCGGGTCTCGCTGCCGATCTCGCCGAACCCGGAGAACCTGCGCTACCTCAAGACCAAGCGCGACCGGATGGGTCACGATCTTTCCCAGCTTGAGCATTTCGACCAGGTCGGCGCCGAAGTCGACCAGGGCAACGGAGGTGGCACGCGGTGAGCGGCGAGGGCCGTCCGGACGTCGAACTCGACCTGTCCGACTGTAAGAACATCCGGCTCGGGATCGTGGCCACGCGCTGGCACACGAAGATCACGAGCGCCCTGCTGGACCGTGCCCTCGAGGCGGCCAAGGCGGCCGAGCTGGAGGAGGAGCCGACCGTCGTGCGTGTCGCGGGCGCCGTCGAACTGCCCGTCGCCGCGCAGGCCCTGGCCCGCACGCACGACGCCGTCGTCGCGCTGGGCGTGGTCGTCCGGGGCGGGACGCCGCACTTCGAGTACGTCTGCGACGCGGTCACCGCGGGCCTGACCAGGGTGGCGCTCGACGAGAGCACCCCAGTCGGCAACGGCGTCCTCACCTGCGACACCGAACAGCAGGCCCTCGACCGCTCCGGTCTGCCGGGCTCCGTCGAGGACAAGGGCTACGAAGCGACCGTCGCCGCACTGGACGCCGCGCACGCGCTCCGGAACCTGCGCCAGCCGTGGACCGAGCGGGGATTCGTGTGAGCGTCGAGGCGGATGTGATGACGGAATCCGAGGTCGTGGTGGTGCGGCCCCGCCGTGCCCTGGTGATGTGCTCGGTGCTGGCGGTGATCCTGCTGGCGACGTTCGTCGTCGTCGCGGTCCTGCTGCGCGGCTCGGACACCGGCGTGATCTTCCAGCCGTCCGACCAGGCGGCGATGATCGGCATCGGCGTCCTGCTCGCCGCGGGCACGATGCTGTTCGCGATGGCGCGCGTGAAGGCCGACGCCGACGGCATCGAGGTCCGGAACGTGCTGATCACCAAGAAGTTCGCGTGGAGCGAGGTGCTTTCGGTGAGCTTCCCCGACGGTGCCTCGTGGGCGCGGCTGGAACTGCCGGACGACGAGTACTACTCCGTCATGGCCGTGCAGGCCGTGGACCGGGACCGTGCGGTGGCCGCGGTGCGGACGCTGCGGCGGCTGCACAAGGCGGCCTGGAACGGCTGACGCCTTTCTCACGCTCTCTCGTGCTATGAACGGCCCGTTACTTGCAAAATTTGCAAGTAACGGGCCGTTCATAGCGTTCGGGGAGCCCTTCTGAGCACCTGACCGTCGAGAGCACGCACACCGCTCAAAGCGCGAAGTCCACCACGATCGGAGCGTGGTCCGAGGGTCCCTTCCCCTTCCGCGCGTCACGGTCCACATAGGAATCCGTCACCCCGCCCGAGACCCGGGCGTCGGCGTAGACGAGGTCGATCCGCATTCCCTTGTTGTTCGGGAAGTTCCCGGCCCGGTAGTCCCAGTACGTGAACGGGTGGTCGTACTTCAGCGGTCGCGGGAACACGTCGGTCAGCCCGAGGTCCCGTAGAGCGGCCAGCGCCTTCCGCTCCGGCTCGGTGACGTGCGTCGACTCGGCGAAGACCGAGATGTCCCAGACGTCGACGTCGGCGGGCGCGATGTTGAAGTCGCCGAGTACCGCGAACGGCAGTCCTCGCGTCATCTCCTCGCGCACGGTCGCTTCCAGCGCCGAGAGCCAGTTCAGTTTGTAGGCGTAGTGCGGGTTGTCGAGTTCCCGCCCGTTGGGCACGTACACCGACCACAGCCGCACCCCGCCGCAGGTGGCGCCGATGGCACGCGCGTCGGTCTTGTCTTCGAAGGTGGGCTCGCCGGTCAGCCCCCGTGTCACGTCTTCCAGCCCGACGCGGGACACGATGGCGACGCCGTTCCAACGTCCGATGCCATAGGCGGCGGTCTCGTAGCCCAGCTCCCGCACGGCGTCGAAGGGGAATGCCTCGGTGCCGCATTTGAGTTCCTGCAGGCACAGCACGTCCGGTTGCACCGAGCCGAGCCACTCCAGCACCCTCGGCAGCCGGGGCCCGATCGAGTTCACGTTCCAGGTCGCGATCCGCATGCCCGCGAGCGTCCCACACCCCACCGACAGGCTGACGCGAAAGGGCCCCTCCGAGACGGGTCGCGTCTCGGAGGGGCCCCGGCCGGGGTGGAGGTCAGACCCCGGTGGTCGAGCGAATCCAGGAGCGGGCCGAAGCGACGCTGCCGTAGTTGTTGGTGCCGCGGATGTTCGAACCGCTCTGGTTCTGCACGGTCGAGGCGACACCGACCTGGACGCCGTTGGAGACCTGGGGGCCGCCCGAGTCGCCCTTCCAGGCCGAACCGTTGATGCCGACGCTCTGGATGGCCGGGCCGCCGTAGGCGTCGGACGAGCTGCCGCTGACGCGGACGTTGGCCACCTTCAGCGCCGAGGCGGGCGGGCCGGTCGGGGTCTCGCGGCCCCAGCCGTACAGCTGGTTGGTGGACCCGACCGACGGGTTCGAGCTGGCCAGGGCGATCGGCGTGACGCCGGCGTCGGAGGCCAGGTGCAGCAGCGAGATGTCGGAGCCGGCCGGCGAGGACACCTTGCGGTCGACGGCGATGACGCGGCCGCCCTGCAGCGCGTTGCTGCCGACGCGGACCCGCATGCCGCTGCCGTCGGAGTCGAGGCAGTGCTTGGCGGTCAGCACCCAGCGCTGGGCGATGACGCTGCCGGAGCAGTTGAAGCCGTCCCACTGACGGCCCGGGGTGTTGACGTAGACCTGGGCGCCCCAGCTCACGGTGGGGGCGGTGCCGCCGCCCACGATGTTCGGCTGGACACCGGTGGGGGTGCCCGCGGAGGCGACGGCCCCGGCGGTCATGGTGAGGGCTGCGGCGGCGAGGGTGGCGGCGCCCAGCGTACGAAGACGGCTCACGGTGCAGGAGTCCTTTCGAGCGTCATCTGACGAAGAACCGAGTGAAATGGAACTGAGACGGAAAGTAATCACCCAGTTCACCCGCTAGGAACCAACGAACGTCTGGTCCGGCCGAATATCCGACTTAGGTCGGTATGCGTGGCGAAATGCGCACCGCATGGTGGTAACCGCCACCCGTGCGAGTGTTAGAGCATGGGGGCTCGTAAGACTGTCGGTGCTGCCCCATAGGCTTGGCGATGTGGCTGACCCGACCACCTACCGTCCCTCGCCGGGGAGCATCCCGGACGCCCCTGGCGTGTACAAATTTCGTGACGCCACGAAGCGGGTCGTCTACGTCGGCAAGGCGAAAAGTCTCCGCAGCAGGCTGAACTCGTACTTCGCCGACATCACGGGCCTGCACCCGCGCACGCGCCAGATGGTGACGACGGCGGCGAGCGTCGAGTGGACCGTGGTCGGCACCGAGGTCGAGGCGCTCCAGCTGGAGTACAACTGGATCAAGGAGTTCGACCCGCGGTTCAACGTCCGCTACCGCGACGACAAGAGCTACCCGGTCCTCGCCGTCACCATGAACGAGGAGTTCCCGCGCCTGCACGTCTATCGCGGCGCGCGCAAGAAGGGCGTCCGGTACTTCGGGCCGTACGCGCACGCCTGGGCCATCCGCGAGACGCTCGACCTGCTGCTGCGGGTCTTCCCGGCGCGCACCTGCACGGCCGGGGTCTTCAAACGCCACGGCCAGATCGGCAGGCCCTGCCTGCTCGGCTACATCGGCAAATGTTCCGCGCCGTGCGTAGGCAAGGTCTCCGCCGACGAGCATCGCGCGATCGTCGAGGACTTCTGCGACTTCCTCGCCGGCCGCACCGACGCGTTGATCCGCCGCCTGGAACAGGAAATGGCGGCCGCGTCCGAGGAACTGGAATTCGAGCGCGCGGCTCGCCTGCGCGACGACCTCGGCGCGCTGCGGCGCGCGATGGAGAAGCAGGCCGTCGTGCTCGGCGACGGCACGGATGCCGACGTCGTCGCCTTCGCCCATGACGAACTCGAAGCCGCGGTCCAGGTCTTCCACGTGCGCGGCGGCCGGGTCCGCGGCCAGCGCGGCTGGGTGATCGACAAGGCCGAGGAGATGGACGTCAAGGACCTCGTCGACCACTTCCTCACCCAGTTCTACGGCGAAGAGGCCGAACGCGCGGACGACCCCGATCTCGGGTCCCCGGTGCCGCGCGAGGTGCTCGTCCCGGAACTGCCCGCCGACGCCGAAGCGGTGGGCGAGTGGCTTTCCGGGCTGCGCGGTTCACGAGTGAGCCTGCGGGTGCCGCAGCGCGGCGACAAGCGCGCGCTCGCGGAGACGGTGACGCGCAACGCGGGCGAGGCGTTCACCCAGCACAAACTGCGCCGTGCCGGAGACCTCACCGCGCGGTCCGCCGCGCTGGCGGAACTGCAGGACTACCTGGCGCTGGAAACCGCGCCGCTGCGCATCGAATGCGTCGACATCAGCCATATCCAGGGCAGCGACGTGGTCGCGTCGCTCGTGGTGTTCGAGGACGGCATCCCACGCAAGTCCGAGTACCGGCGCTTCGCGCTGCGCGAGGCCGCGGAGGAAGGCGATGTCGCGTCGATCGCCGAGGTCGTCCGCCGCCGTTTTTCCCGCTACCTCAAGGAAACGGCCGAGGACGCGCCGGTCGATCCGGACCGGCCGGGCATCGACCCGGAGACCGGGAAACCGCGCAAGTTCGCCTACGCGCCGAATCTGCTCGTCGTCGACGGCGCGGGCCCGCAGGCCACCGCGGCCGCGGACGTGCTCTCGGAACTCGGCATCACCGACCTGGCCGTGGTCGGCCTGGCGAAACGGCTGGAGGAGGTGTGGCTGCCGGGCGATCCCGATCCGGTGATCCTGCCGCGCACCTCCGACGCGCTGTACCTGTTGCAGCGGCTGCGCGACGAGGCACATCGCTTCGCCATCCGGTACCACCGGGAGAAGCGGTCCAAGCGGATGCAGGTGTCCGCATTGGACGGTGTGCCCGGACTGGGGCAGGCTCGTCGTACCGCGCTGATCAAACATTTCGGCTCGGTGCGGAAACTCCGCGAAGCAAGGATCGAGGAGATCGAGGCGGTGCCCGGCTTCGGCAGGCGCACCGCGGAGGCGGTCGTCGCGGCGCTCGCAGGGGAGAAAGCCGCGTCGGCGGGGGAGTCCAGTACGTGATCGGGGAAAGGACCATCGTGAGTGCGCAAGAAGAAGGCCGCGGTTCCGGAATGGAGGTCGCGGTCGTCTCAGGGCTGTCCGGGGCGGGCCGCAGTACCGCGGCGAAATGCCTGGAGGACCTGGGCTGGTTCGTCGTGGACAACCTGCCGCCCGAGCTGATCGCCACCATGGTCGAACTCGGCGCGCAGGCGCGGGGCGCGATCACCAAGGTCGCCGTGGTGATGGACGTGCGCTCGCGCGCGTTCACCGACGACCTCGCGTCGGTCATCAAGGACCTCGACGCCCGCGGCTACAAGCCGCGCGTGCTGTTCCTGGAGGCCACCGACGCGGTGCTGGTGCGCCGCTTCGAGGCCGTCCGCCGCGGGCACCCGATGCAGGGTGACGGCAGGCTCGCCGACGGCATCACCGCCGAGCGCACGCTGCTGGAGCCGCTGCGGGAAGAGGCCGACCTCGTGCTCGACACGTCGTCGCTTTCGGTGCACGACCTGCGCGCCAAGATCGAGGACGCCTTCGGCTCCGAGGCCAGCACGCAGACCCGGGTCACCGTGCTGTCGTTCGGCTACAAGTACGGCCTGCCGATGGACGCGGATCTGGTGATGGACGTCCGGTTCCTGCCGAACCCGTTCTGGATCCCGGAACTGCGTGACCACACCGGTCTCGAGGGCGAGGTCCGCAACTACGTGCTCAGCCAGGAAGGCGCGGACGAGTTCCTCGACCGCTATCACCAGCTGCTGCGCCTCATCGGCGCCGGGTACAAGCGTGAGGGCAAGCGGTATCTGACGCTGGCCGTCGGCTGCACCGGCGGAAAGCACCGCAGTGTCGCCATTTCCGAGGAGCTCGCCCAGCGGCTGTCCAATGAGGACGGTATGGCCGTGAAGGTGGTGCACCGCGACCTTGGCCGCGAGTAGCGACCTGCGCGCGGTGGCACTGGGTGGCGGGCACGGCCTGCACGCCACCCTCACCGCCTTGCGCCGGGTGACGTCGCAGGTCACCGCCGTGGTCACCGTCGCCGACGACGGCGGCTCGTCCGGCAGGCTGCGCCGGGAACTCGGGCTGCTCCCGCCGGGTGACCTGCGGCAGGCGTTCGCCGCGTTCGCCGCCGAAGACGGCGGAACGCTGTGGGCGGAGGTGTTCCAGCATCGCTTCGGCGGTGACGGGGCACTCGCCGGGCACGCGGTCGGGAACCTGTTGCTGGCCGGGCTGTTCGAGGTGCTCGGCGACCCGGTCGCCGCGCTCGACGAGGCGAGCAGGCTGATGGGCATCTCCGGCCGCGTCCTGCCGATGTCACCCGAACCGCTGGAAATTCAAGGTGAGGTTTCGGGGCTGGACGCCGAGAATCCCGAGGCGATGCGGCGGATCCGCGGTCAGGTGGCCGTGGCGACCACACCCGGTCAGGTGCACCGGATCAGCCTGCACCCGAGCGGTCAGGCCGACCGGCCGCCGCGAGGCTGCCCCGAGGCGATCGAAGCGGTGCTCGGCGCGGACGTCGTGTTCCTCGGCCCCGGGTCGTGGTTCACCAGTGTGCTGCCGCATCTGCTGGTGCCGGACCTGCACGACGCGTTGCTCCGAACGGACGCCACGAAGGTGGTCATTCTGAATCTGATCCCCCAGCCGGGGGAGACGGCGGGATTCTCTCCGGAGAAGCATCTCGACGTACTGTTCGAACACGCCCCGGAATTGCGGGTGGACGCGGTGATCGCGGATGGTGACTCGGTGCCCTCACCAGCCCGGTTGCGGGACGCGGCCGGGAGACTCGGCGCGCGGGCGTTGCTGGGGGCGGTGGCTGACCCGGTCGTGACGGGGCGGCATGATCCTGATGCGCTCGCGAGCTGTATGCGGGACGCTCTGGAGTCTCACCGGGGGAGGAGCTGAAGGTATGGAGGGGCAGCGATGGCGATGACCGCCGCCGTGAAGGACGAGCTGAGCCGGCTGGAGATCACCAAGATCGGCCCGCGCCGCGCGGAGGTCGCGTCGATGCTGCGATTCGCGGGAGGGCTGCACATCGTGGCCGGCCGCGTCGTGGTGGAGGCTGAACTCGACACCGGTTCGGTGGCGAGGCGGCTGCGTAAGGAGATCCACGAACTGTACGGACACCAGTCCGACGTGCACGTCATTTCTTCCAGTGGGCTGCGCAAGGGCACGCGGTACGTCGTCCGGGTGGTCAAGGACGGCGAAGGACTCGCGCGGCAGACCGGCCTGATCGACCAGCGCGGCCGTCCCGTGCGCGGACTGCCCGCCGCCGTCGTCTCCGGTGGCGTCGCCGACGCGGAAGCCGCCTGGCGCGGCGCGTTCCTGGCACACGGTTCACTCACCGAACCCGGCCGCTCGTCGTCGCTCGAAGTCACCTGCCCGGGCCCCGAGGCCGCGCTGGCGCTCGTCGGCGCCGCCCGGCGGATGGGCATCCAGGCGAAGTCGCGCGAGGTCCGCGGCGCGGACCGCGTCGTCGTGCGTGACGGCGACGCGATCGGTGCCCTGCTGACGCGTCTCGGCGCTCACACGAGCGTGCTCGCGTGGGAAGAGCGGCGGATGCGCCGCGAGGTGCGCGCCACCGCGAACCGGCTCGCGAACTTCGACGACGCCAACCTGCGCCGCTCGGCCCGCGCGGCCGTCGCCGCGGCGGCCAGGGTCGAACGAGCCTTGGACATCCTCGGCGAATCCGCCCCGGACCACCTGCTCGCCGCGGGCAAACTGCGGCTGTCGAACCGGCAGGCCTCGCTCGAAGAGCTCGGCCAGCTGTCCGACCCGCAGATGACCAAGGACGCCGTCGCCGGCCGTATACGCCGTCTGCTGGCGATGGCCGACAAGAAGGCGAAGGAACAAGGCATCCCGGACACCGAATCCGCGGTCACCCCGGACATGCTGGAAGAAGACGAGGCCTGACTCACCCGCGTTTAGTCCTCTACTTGCGCTGGATGCACACGCAACCATCGCATTTAGAGGACTAAACGCGTTGGCCAGGGGTCTCACGACTCTTTGGCTCGCCATTGCGCGAGCTGCTCGCGAATCTTCTTCGTTCCCGGATGCCGTTCACCCCGGACCTCGACGGAATCGTCCAGCAGCAAAGACCATTCCGACAGTGCTTCGGTGATCTGACCGGCTTTCGCGCGAGCCAAGGCCTGGCCGAACCGGAGGTCGAGGACGTCGGGATGCCGGTCGCCCAGCCGTTCCCTTGCTTCGGTCAGCAGCTGTAGGTATTCCAGCACCGCTGGAGGCGCGTCCTCGATCAGCGCACTCCAGAACGCGATGTTGTGCCGGACGTGCATGACGATCACGTCGTCGCCCAACGCGTTCTTCGCACGGGGCAACAGTTCCCGGCTCAGGCGCAGGGCTTCCACGCCGTCGCCGGTCTTGCCGGTCGCCACGGCCAGGAGATGCCGCGCGTGCAGTGTCTCCCGGTGGCTCGGGCCCAGCGCGCCGGTCGCGTCCCGGACGAGGGTTTCGAACGCGGTTCGTGAATCCTCGGGGCGATCCAGTTCACCGAGCAGGTGACCGATGTTGTTCCGGATGCTCAGCACGTCTTCGTCGCCCGCGCCGAACGCTTCGACGACGACCGGCAGCAGACTCTCGAACCGGTCGAGCGCGCCGGCCGTATCACCGGCCTTGCCCGCCCAAGTCGCGTGCCGTGCCTTAAACCGCAACGTGATCCGGTCGCTCTCCCCGAGTTCCCTCGCTGCCCGGTTCGCCCACACGGCCCACCGCTCCCGGTTCTCGACGGGGATGCTGGACGCTCGGCGCTCCAGCGAGCGGACGGCGTCCTCGCGCAGGCCCGCGAGCCACAGGTACTCGGCTTCGTTGGCGGCGGCGTAGGACTGTTCGAGGGTCGGTTCTTCGTCGGCGGACGGCGGTTCGACGTCGGCGGTCGCCGCGGCCAGGTGGGCGTGGAAACGCGGCGGCTCGTCGGGCAGGGGGCCTGTCCACAGCACGGTTTCGGTCGTCAGACCGGCTTGGGTGCGGCTGACGGTGTCCCCGAGTCCGGCGAGGATGTCACGCACGTGCACCGTCCTGCCCGGCCCGCCGCTGGCGGCGCTCGCCTTGGTCAGGATCGAGATCGGGATCGGACCGCGCGCCGCCGCCAGGTGCAGGAGGTCCAGCAGGACCGCGCGTTCGGGCCGGGGCGACGAGATCGAGCCGGTGTCTTCGTCGGCCTCCGGCCAGACCTCTTCCTGGCTGACGCTGATGAAGGTGATGGTCGCGTCGCCGATCCGGATCACGTCGCGGTGCATGAGTTCGGCGTTCAGCACCCGCCGCCCGTTGACGAGTGTGCCGTTGGCGGAGTCGAGATCGGAAAGCCACGCGGTCGTGCCGTCCCACTGGATTTCGCAGTGAAGCCGGGAAACGCGCGAGTCGCTGACGCGGAGGGCGGCGCGCCTGCTGCGGCCGAGCGTCGTGAGCCCGTAGGAGAGTTCGTGGTTGACGGGCGGCCGTCCGGGCACGTCGATGATCAGGGTGGCGGGGGTGATCTTCGGCGACGTGGGTGAGCTGCTGCCGGCTTCCCGGCTGTCCGTCCAGTGCCCCGTCTCGTCCCACGGTTGTGCCGATCCCTGTTGTCCCGACTGCGTCGAGCCCGGCCTGAAGACGATCGGAGGATCGAGGGTCGGTGGCTTCCAGGGGGCGGGCACCGGGATCAGCCGCACCGCGACGGCGACGGGAAGGTCCTTCGGGTCCCGCGCGGCCACCACGGTCTTCAGCCACGTCAGCTCCGGATCGGTCGACAGGCTCCACAGGAAGCCGGCCAGCCGGTCGTGGACGTCGGGGTCGACGTCGTCCAGACCGTCGACCGCGATCCGCACCGGGCTGTCCGTCCACTGTGGAGCGAGTGTCCGTAGCGGGCCGAGGATCAGCAGATCGAAAGCGCTTGCGCCACTGCGTGCGTCGTCGTCGAGACCGCCTGAGAACGCCTCTCCCGCCTCGGTGAAGCCGGGGACGGTGCGCCGCAGCTGGCGGGCGAGTTCCCGCGCGATCTGTTCCGCCGTCTGACCGCGGGAGGCGAACAGGACGGCGTGCAGGAAGTCCGGCGGCACATAGGCCCCGGCCACCGAAGGCCGCGCGAGTGCCGCCAGCATCGTCGACTTCCCCGATCCGGCGTCACCGGTGATCGCGACCAGCCGGGCGCCGGTGAGCAGATGCCCGACGGTCTCGCCGAGTTGCGGATTCTGCTTGTACTTCGCGGTCAGCCGTTCGATGTCGGGGGCGGCCGGGTTGCCCGACAGCGGAGAACGGCGCCAGGTGGGGGACGAGTTGAGCGCGAGCCACAGTCCCTGATCGGCTTCGAGCGTTTCGCGAGTGCCGTCGAAACCGAGGTGGACGGCGGTCTGCATCGGGCACAGCCCGGCGATGACCCGTTTGAGATCCGCGCAGCGCACGAGCTCGCCGAGACTTTCGTGCCCCGAACGCAGCACGGTGACCAGCGAACGGCTGAAGCAGCCGTTGGCCGCGACCCGGTCGTCGGACGCGGTGAGCAGGTCGAAGCGTTTGCCCGCCTCGCCGACGATCCGGAGCCAGCGCCTGCCGGCCTGGAGCGCGCCGATCCCCGCATGGCAGGTGTCGAGCAGGATCACGAGCCCGTCGAGTGTGGAGTAGCGGCCGAGCAGTTCCTTGATCCGCTGGGCGAACAGGAACGACTTCCGGCTGTCCACCGGCAGGCTGGTTTCCTTGGTGAGGAAGTAGAAGTCGTCGTCGGCGTATTCACCGTGCCCGACGAGCGAAAGGAAAAGTGTCGCCTCGTCCTCCGACGCGCGCTCGAACGCCTCGACCAGCGCGTCGTCGAGTTCGGTCAACGTCGGGTCGACGAGCAGGCCGCGACCGTCCGCGAGCGCCGGGACACAGCCGCCGATCACGGGATCGAGCAGAGCCGTCGAAACGTCGTGTCCGACGTCGGGGAGGAACGAAAGAAGGTTCAACGAATCGCATTGCGACGCGACGACCAACGACCTCCGCTCTCCCACGGAGATCACTTTGTCTCATCGGCGGGTGCACCGGCAAGCACTTCGACCATACTGGTCACCATGGCTCGGATCGTTCTGGTGCACGGCATCGCCCAGGAACAGAAGTCCGCGGACACCCTCGAGGCCGAATGGCTGCCGAGCCTGGCGGGCGGGGTCCGGCTCGCCGGCGCCCCGGCGCTGGCCGACGACCTGTGGCGCGATTCCCGCCCCGGCGCCGCACGGATGGCCTTCTACGGCGACCTCTTCCTCCGCGACGGCCAGCAGGGCGGCGGCGACGAACTGAGCGTCGAAGAGTGGTGGCTCGCCGAGGAACTGGCGGGGGAGTGGCTGAGGAACGCGGCGCATTCGGCGTCCCGCGAGACGGACCGCGACCGTGCCCGGGCCGAGCTGGCCCGGCTGGGTGGTCCGGCCGAGGAGTACCAAGGGGTGCGCGCGGCCGCCCGCCCGGTGCTGAACGCGCTGGTACGCCTGCGCCCCTTCGCCCGGCTCGGCGTCGCGTTCGCCGAACGTGTCGTGGTGAAGGCGCTCAAGCAGGTGACGCTGTATCTCACCGACGAGACGATCCGGAAACGCGTGCAGGAGCGGGTCGCGGAGCACATCGGGCCGGAGACCGAGGTGATCATCGGGCATTCGCTCGGATCGGTCGTCGCCTACGAGGCCGCTCATCTGCACGGCCGCCCGCTGCCGTTGCTGCTTACCCTGGGCTCGCCGCTCGGCCTGCGCACGGTGGTCTACGAGCGGACCCGCCCGCAGCCGCCGTCCATCCCGCCCGGCGTCGCGCGCTGGGTGAACCTGGCCGACCGGGACGACCTCGTCGCCGCGCGCCCGGATCTCACGCCGCTCTTCCCCGGCGCGGAAGGCGTCCTCGACAGCGGTTACACGGTCGACAATGGCTCGAAACCGCATGAGGCGGCCTTCTACCTGGCCAAGCGACGGACGGGCGAGGCGCTTTCGGCCGCGCTGGCCTAGCCCGCCTGTTACCTGCGCCCGTCAGGCGTAACGCAGCGGTTTCCGCGGCGACGACGGAAGGAAACAGCGTCCCTCGAAGCTCGGTGGTGATCATCGAGGAAGGGGACGGCATGCGGATTTCGACGGAGGTCGGCGTCTGGCTCACGCGGCGCAGCAGCCGGGCGGCCGACTGGAGCGTGGCGGAACTGCTCGCCGCCAAACGCGGGACGCGGGTCTCGGTGGTGATCCCGGCGCGCGACGAGGAGAAGACCGTCGGCACGATCGTCGGCACCATCCGGCGCGAACTCGTCGAACGCCATCGTCTGGTGGACGAGATCCTCGTGGTGGACAGCCATTCGACCGATTCCACCGCCGACGTCGCCCGCGCGGCCGGGGCGGACGTCGTCGCGCAGGACGCGGTCTTCCCCGGGCTGGAAGGCTTGCCGGGCAAAGGGGAAGCGCTGTGGAAGGGCGTCGCCGAGACGACCGGTGACATCGTCGTCTTCGTGGACGGCGACCTCTACGACTTCACCCCCGGCTACGTGACCGGCCTGCTCGGGCCGCTGCTCACCGACCCGTCCATCGACTACGTCAAGGGCTTCTACCACCGTCCTCTCGACAGCGGGGAGGCCAGCGAGCCCGACGGCGGCGGGCGGGTCACCGAACTCGTCGCGCGCCCGCTGCTGAACATGTACTGGCCGGAACTCGCCGGCTTCGTGCAGCCGCTCGCCGGGGAGTACGCCGGGCGCCGTGAGGTGCTGGAGCGCATCCCGTTCGTCACCAACTACGGTGTCGAGGTCGGGCACCTGATCGATCTGCTCGAACTCCGCGGGCTCGACGCGCTCGCGCAGGTCGACCTCGGGCACCGCGTGCATCGCCACCAGAGCACACAGGCCCTCGGCCGGATGGCCGGGCAGATCATGCTGACCCTGATGGACCGGCTGGAACGCGGCGGCCGCCTGATCTCCGCCGCGCCGCCGTCGACCCTGCTCGCCCAATTCCGGCGTGGCTCCGGCGAAGGCGTCGAGCGGGAACTGGTGCTCACCGACGTGATGTGCACGCAGCGGCCGCCGCTGGCGAGCCTCCCGCCGGAGACGCGGCCGGAGAACGCGCCGGTTCTGCGGGAGACGGCCTAGTTCATCGCCTCGGCCCGCGCGGGCTGCCAGCCCGGCGGCCCGAACACGTACCCGAGTTTGTCCCGCCACGACCCGGCCGCGCGGACGTCGCGCAGGATCGAGCCGTACTCGTGGAAGCCGACCTTGAGCAGGTTGTGGGTCTCGATGTTCTTGGTCAGCCCGTAGGTCGGTCGTTTGCCTTCGGGGACGAAGCTGTCGAACAGGCGATCCCAGATGATCAGGATTCCGCCGTAGTTCGCGTCCAGGTACTCCTGGTCGCTGCCGTGGTGCACACGATGGTGTGAAGGTGTGTTGAACACGTACTCGAACCAGCGCGGCAGCTTCCGGATCTTCTCCGTATGCACGAAGAACTGGTAGACGAGGTCGATCGACAGCCCGGTGAGGATCATCCAGGGCGGGATGCCGGCGAAGGCGAGGATCGACCAGAACGGCAGCTGGAAGTACGGGGTCCACTTCTGCCGCAGCGCGGTCGAGAAGTTGTAGTGCTCGCTCGAATGGTGGACCTGGTGGCCCGCCCACATGATCCGGACGCGGTGGCTGGCCCGGTGGTAGGCGTAGAAGACGAGTTCCTGGCCGAGCAGCATCAGCACCCAGGTCCACCAGTCGTCCGGGCTGAACTTCACCGGCGCCAGCGCGTAGAGCGCGGCGAACACGAACAGCATGAAGATCCGGAAGACGCCGTTGATCACGACCGCCACCGCGCCCATGGACATGCTGGTCCGCGTGTCCTTGACGCTGTAGCCGATGACGTTGTCGTCGTGGCCCAGCACGTGCAGCGCGAGGATCTCGATCGCCACGAACAGCAGGAACACCGGTGTCGCCAGCAGCACCGGGTCACTCAGATGGGCAAGAAAGTCCGCCACCACGCCTCTCCCTGTCTCGACCCCCGGTTATCTGACCTTCAGGTAACTTACCCTAGGGTCATTTACCTCAGGGTAAGATAACCGCCGTGACAGAAGCAAGGGCCGTCGGCACGAAGGGCGTGCCCCGCGAAGAGCGGGAAACCCAGATCGTGCGCGCCGGTACGGAGGAGTTCGGCAGGAACGGGTACGCCGGGGCGTCGATGGTGGAGATCGCGCGTCGGGTCGGTGTCACGAAACCCTTGCTGTACCAGTACTTCGGCTCGAAGGACGGGCTCTACCTCGCCTGCCTGAACCGGGCGGGGGACAGGCTGACCGAAGGTGTCGCCGAGACGATGGCGCAGGAGAGCGAGCCGCCCGAGCGGATGCCGCTGGCGGTGCTTTCGGCCATTTTCCAGACGTTCGACCACGACCGCTACGCCTGGAAGCTGCTGCGTGACCCGACGGTGCCGTCGAGCGGCGAGATCGCCGGTGTCGCGACCGATTACCGCTTCCGGCTCGACGGATTCGCGCTGATCGGCGCCGCCCAGCTGATGCGTTCCCGCGGGCTCGACGACGAACGTGACATCGAGGCGATCGCGCAGGTGTGGACCGGGGTGGTCGATTCGCTGATCAGCTGGTGGATCGACCAGCCGGATCAGGACGCGGCGGCGATGACGGCGCGCTGCGAGCGGATCATGCGGAACCTGTTCGGCTGGTGAGCGACGCTGCCGCCGCCTCGCAGTCGGCGAAGGCGAGTGGCGGGCGGTCGTCCAGCGGGAACCAGGCGAACTCGGAATTCTCCTCCGACAGCACGATTTCGGCGTCCGGTGGGAGTTCGCAGGTGAAGGCGAGCCCGATCGTCATCAGGCCCGTGTCGCCGTAAGCGGACGAGTACGACCCGACGAACCGGAGATTCCGGAGTTCACAGCCGATCTCTTCGAGACCTTCGCGAACGAGGTTCTCTTCGGCGGTCTCGGTTCCGGAAAGGAATCCGCCGACGGTGTCCCAGCTGCCCTTGCGGGGCTCGTGTGCCCTGCGCAGCAACAGGATCCGGTCGCCGTCGAGGACCAGGCCGACCGTGGTCGGCAGCGGGTTGTCGTATTTGACGAAGCCGCACTCGGGGCACTCGGCGTGGGTCTCCCGGCCATCGCCGGTGAGCCGGGTCCGGTTTCCGCAGCGCGGGCAGAACGTCCAGTCCTTCACCGGCCGAAGTCTAAAGGCCGGTGAAGGACCGGACATCAGGAACTCACGAGCAACGCCAGTACGAAGGCCGGGGAAGGCCCATCGGGGTGGCGATGATCGCGCCGTCCGCTGTCACATCCGCGTTCGCGCTGTACGGCTGAGGGGATTCCGCGAATTGCGGCCTCGGATTGGCGAGCGTGACCTCGTGTCTCCCGTTCCGCCAGACCTCCGCCGCGCTTCCCCCGTACGCGCCGACGATGCCGAGGACGAGCCCCTGGGGGTTGGCGGCCCTCGCGGTCGCGTGGGGAATGGTCGAGACCACGTTGCCCACGGCGTCCCACACCACGCCCACTCGTTCGCCGTTCGCGTCGGTGCCGTAGCCGGCCGTCATACCCTCGTTGAACTGCCCTGCGGCGATCCCGCTGAGGCCGGCCGGGGCGTGAAGCGTGCCACGGGTACCGTCCGCGTGGTAGATCTCTCCCGTGCCGGAGACCACTCGTCCGGTCCCGTCGATCCCGACCGGGAAGCCGTCACCGAGCATCTCGTAGTCCGTGCCGCCCGCCCGCCAATAGATGATCTTCATGACACCGTCGACATCCACGAATCCCGCGATGTCGCCGCGATCGTTGATCCAGGTGGCATAGGTGTTTCCAGCAGCCGGTTTCGGCAGCCAGCGGTAGAAGGTCTTGTACACATAGGGTTCCGGCTTACCGGACGGGCCGAACCTCACCCCGGTCACGGTGCCGTTCGCGTTGATGTCACGCGGTCGATTCTCACCACCGCCGCGAAACCGCAGCATGAGTCGAGGCTGCTCGTTGTGCCAGATGATGCCGTAGTCGGGATCCGGATAGTTGCTGCCGTTCGCGACGATCCACTCGGTTCCGGCGGAACCGCTGACGTAGGCGAACTCGATCCCCGCCGGCATCGGCAAATGGGTCTGGCGCCAATAACAGGAGGTGGCCTCCATCGGTGACGTGGCCTCTGCCGTCTGCAGCCCGGTCACCGCCACGAGGAGCGCCGCGCCCAGGGCGGCCAGCCGCCGCCCTGGGCTTCGCATCAGAACCACCACTGGTTCTTGGCGCCCGCCACGAAGTCCCACAGCTGCACGACGCCACCGTCACGGCCCGCCGTGCCGAGGTCGGAGTCGAGGTAGCGGCCGCTGCGCACGTTCTGCAGGCGCAGGTAGCCCTCGGGGTTCTCGGTGACGGTGAACCACTGGTTCGACGCGGCGGGCAGGTAGTCCCAGAGCTGGATCTTGGTGCCGTTACGGTTGATCGAGCCGAGGTCGGCGTCCAGGTAACGTCCATTGTGGACGTTCTGGAACCGGAAGTGACCCTCGGGGATCTGGGTGACGTACCAGGCCTGGTTCGCCGGGATGGTGTTGTCCGGGCCGATGATGCAGGTCCAGAGCTGGACCTTGGTGCCGTTTCCGTTGATGGTGCCCAGATCCGCGTCCAGGCAGCGGCTCTCGTCGGAGGCCGGGCCGATCAGGTACGCCTGCTGCTGCGCGGAGAAGCCGGCACCGTGCACCTTCGCCGGACGCAGCGACAGCTGGCCGAGGTCGACGCGCTCGTCCGCCTGCGCGGCGGGCGCGCCGAACAGGGCCGAGAATCCGGCGAGGACGGTCATGGACACGAGGAATCGCTTGAGATTACGCATTAATCTTCTCCCCAGTTCGCGCAGGTGTCTCCACTGGGCCCCGACCAGGACAGCCTGCTCACCATGATCCTGCCGCCACCGGGCAGCCGCGTCAACGTGGTTCTTTCCCACGAAAACGCCACCCCGTCGGGGAATCCCGGACGGGGTGGCGGTCATCGGTGTCCACACTGGATACGGTCGGGGTGTCCGGCGCCGCTCCGGACACCCCGACCGCGACTCAGGTCGCGGCGTTGGAAGTGCCGCGAAGTTTGACGTTGGCGCTCGACGCGTTCTTGATCGCCGTCTCGATCTGCGCCATCGTCGAGGACGAGGTCAGGCCCGGAACCGTCGCCGTGTTCAGCGCGTACAGCGTGAACGTGTACGGATGGCTGGAGCCACCGGGGCAGGGACCGAAGTACTTCTGCGAGTTCGCCCCGCTGCCCATGGCCTTTTGCTTGGCCCCGTTCTGGTTCGGGACGGTGAAGCCCGCTCCCAGACCTTCGGGTAGCGATGTCGCGGACGCCGGGATGTCCCAGATCGCCCAGTGCAGCTTGTTGCCGCTGTTGGCCACGTCGGCGAAGACGACGGCGTAGCCCTTGGCGCCCGTGGTCCCGGGCCCCCACGCCAGCGGCGGGGAGGTGTCCTGGCCCGCGGTGCCGTCACCGGAGCAGGTGTACTTGCCCGGGATGGAGGCGTTGTCGGCGAACGCGGAACTGGCCAGTTTGAACGCGCCGGGCTGCGAGGAACCAGGGAACTTCAGGCGCACCACCACGTTGTCGATCCCGCTCGGCGTGCCACCGTTCTTGTCCGCGTTCGTCGAGGTGAGCCACAGGCCGCCGTCCGGGGTCTTGGTGACCGAGCGGAGCCTGCCCCAGCGGCCGGAGAACAGCGACTGCACCGAGCCGACGCCGTTGCCCGCGGCGTTGATCTGCGTGGCGAACACCTGCTCGCTGGTGACGGCCGCGACGTAGACCCAGTCGTTGACGATCTCGATCCCGCTCGGCCCGCCGGAACTCGTCGGCCAGGTCTTCTTCGGTGCGACCGTGCCGCCGCAGCTGCCCGAGGTGCCTTCACACTGGGGCCAGCCGAAGTTGCCGCCCTTCTGGATCAGGTTCAGCTCGTCCTGGGTGCCGTCGCCGAACTCCGACGCCCACAGCTGGCCGCGGGAGTCCCAGGCCAGGCCCTGCGGGTTGCGGTGTCCGAAGCTCCAGACGTACCGCGCGTTGCCGCCGGTGGAGAAGAACGGGTTGTCGCCCGGCGCCGAACCGTCGGGGTTGATCCGCAGGATCTTCCCGTTGAGCGAACCCTTGTTCTGCGGGGTGTCCTTGTTCTGTCCGTCGCCGGCCGTGGCGTACAGCTTGCCGTCCGGACCGAAGCGCAGCCTTCCACCGTTGTGGTAACGGTTCTTCGCGATCCCGGTGAGCACCGGTGTCGACGTCGGGGACAGCGTTCCGTTGTCGTAGGTCATCTTCACGATCCGGTTGTCGCCGGAAGCCGTGTGGTACAGGTAGATCGCGTGATCGGTGGCGTAGTTCGGCGAGATCGCCAGGCCGAGCAGGCCGCCCTCGCCGTTCGTCCCGACCGCGCCGGGCACCTTGCCCACGGTGGTCTTCTGGCCCGACGGCGTGATCCGCAGGATCTCGAAGCGGTCCCGTTCGGTCGCGAGCGCCGTGCCGTCGGGGAGGAAGTCGACGGACCAGGCGAGGTCGACCTTGGCGATGTCCTTGTCGTACTCCGGGATTCCGCCGCCCGCGTTACCGCTCGTCTTGGCGGTCAGCGCGTTGCTCGCCGCGGAGGCGTTGCCGTCGAGGTCCCGCGCCTTGGCCGTGAAGGTGTACGAGGTGTTCGCCGTCAGGCCGGTGATCGTGGCTTCGAGTGAAGGCGTCGTCGCGACCTTCGCGGTGCCCTGGTAGACGTCGTAACCCGCGATCGTGCCGCTGTCGTCGGTGGAAGCGTTCCACGCCAAGGAGACACTGTTCGCCGTCACCGACGTCGAGCGCAGGTTCCCCGGCACGGTCGGCGGCGTGGTGTCCCCGCTCGGTGGCGTCGTGAACTGCACGACATTGCTTTGCTGCGAAGGGTTTCCGGCCGCGTCGAAGGCGCCGACGGAGATGTCGTAGGCGGTGTTCGGCGTCAGGTTGTCGACGGTCGCCGTGAGCGTGTTCCCGTCGACGGTCTTGAGGATGTTGCCGCCGCGCATGACCTCGTAGCGCACGACGCCGACGTTGTCGGTCGCGGCCTCCCAGGTGAAGGTGGCCGAGCGTGCCTTGATGTCCTTGGCTGCCAGGTTCTTGGGCGGGGTCGGCGCTTCGGCGTCGGCCACTCCGCTCGCGGTGAGCTTGTCCGCGTTGGGACCGCCGTTCGCGGTCGTCGCGGTGGTGCGGATCTTGTTGACCCCGGCGGCGAGTGTGACGTCCTTGGTGACGGTCTTCCAGGTCGTCCAAGCGCCGGTGCCGGGGAAGGACAGCGTTCCGGCGGCGGTGCCGTTGACGCTCAGCGCGACCGGACGGTCGACCGTGGTTCCGTTGGCATAGCGGAAGGTCAGCGTCTGGGTTCCGGCCTGTGCGGCGTTCACCGTGTACTCGATGTGGCTGCCGGCGATGTTGTCGAAGTTCACGAACCCGGTGCCGGAATAGCCCGCGTGGTTCGATTCGACGGCGCCCTGGGAGATCGTCGCGGCTTCGGACTCGTAGTCGGTCGGCGCCGCGCCGGCGGGCAGGGCGGGCAGTACGGCGAAGGTGATCGCCGTTGCGGCGGTACACGTGAGAAGCGCGCGCCACGGTGGTCGGGGTGCCACTGGAGCCTCCATGCGTGAAGTCGGGTTAGGGAGGTACAACGGCGGACCGGGCGAGGCCCGGGGAGAGCGGGGAGTTTTAGTTAGGAAACTTTCCTATCTATGGGTCAGATCACACACCAGCGGGTGCTTCGTGTCAATAGTCGACCAACATCAACACGGAGTGTCACCTCTGACTGGCACATCCGGGTGTGCCCGGCCACCGGGACGCCCCCCAGAACGCGTTTAGTCCTCTCGATGCGGTCCTTGCACGTGCAAGGACCGCATCGAGAGGACTAAACGCGGGAGGAAGAAGGAAGAGGGTGTCAGCCGGCGATGTCGGCCCGCGCGATGACCTTCGTGATCCGTGCTCGCACCAAGGACTCCTCGGGTACGGCGTTGCGTTTGCCGTACGCCTCGGCCTGGTCCTCGCCCATGTACCGGCCACCGAGCCGGGTCGCCCATTCGAGCATCTCGTCGTAGTCGTCGTGCAGCACGGCCTCGGCGGTGAACTGCACGTACGAGTACGGCGGCTTCTGGTCGTCGACGGCCAGCGAGATCCGGCCGTCGCGGCGGATCGCCTTCCCCTTGAGGGTGTCCGTGCCGGTGGTGAAGATCAGTTCGTCGCCCTCGGGCCCCTCATTGAGCAGGAACCACACCGGCGTCACGATCGGGGCGCCGTTGGCGCGGACCAGGCCGAGCATGCCCGTCCGGGTGCCCTCGCTCGCGAACTGCCACCACTCGTCACGGCTCATTTCACGCATGAACCAGACGCTACCGGCGTCCGGAACCCCCGGCACCCCGGTCACCCGTGCGGGGTGCCGGGGGTGCCGACTAGCCTGGCCTGCTGTGCGAGACGACGAGCTGACCGGGATGGGGCTGGCCGACGAGGGGCTGACCCGCCGCCTCAAGGCGCTGGCCTGCACCGCGCCCTTGCACGACCTCGACGCGCGCAAGGCGAAACTGGACTGGGCGGACGCCACGATCTACCAGATGGCCGAGATCGCGCTGCATACGATCGACCAGGTCACCGTATCGATGGATTTCGACACCGGAGCCGACCACGAACAGGTCATCGTCCGGCTGCTGCCGTTCGTCGCGCTCCAGGCACCCGGCCGGACCCCGGACGAGCACGCCAAGGTCGCCCGCTGGGTGCTCGACAACCTGATCAACGTCGGCACCACCGACCGGGGGTTCCGCCGCGTCTACGGCTCCATCGGCCCGGGCGGCGGCTACCAGCGCCGCCAGTTCGACTTCAAGCTGCTGGTCGAGCTGGCCGCGCCCGACGGCGAGGTCTACCTGCGCGCCACCGACGAGGCGATCAACGTCCTGGTCGGCGCGCTGGACACCGACGTCGAATCCGCGCAGATCGCGGCCGAGGTCAAACTCGAGAACCTGATCAACCGCGGCCGTCTCGCCGACGCGAAGCTCGCCGCCGAGCAGGCCCGCTACCGCACTGTCCAGTACGGCGAGACGTTGCGCGCCAAACTCGACGCCACCCGGCGCGACGTCCGCGCGGTCGACTGGGAGCGTGAGGTCCCGGACCTGCTGGACCAGGCGCTTTCCCATATCGAGTCCCGCTTCCGCGCCGAGAACGCGATCCTCAAGAACATCACCGCGTCCCGCGACGAGACCGAGGACCTCGACCGCAAACGTCGTGCCGCCGAACTCGTCGACATCGTCGGCGACTGCATCCGGCGCCACACGCGGCTGCAGTCGAGGCTCGCCGACGCCGGGGCGGTGTTCCGCGCCGAGCAAGACCGCCAGCAGTTCTCCGGGCCGCCGCAGCGCGCGACGATCGACCTCTTCGGCCAGCTCCTGATGCCGACGCTGCGCCTGCCGATCTCCGACGCCGTCGCACCCGCCGAGTCGTTCTTCCACGCCGGGGCCGGGATCTCCCCGCCGACGGTGCCGTCGCTGTCTTCGCTGGTGTCGCTGCTGCTGCGGCCGGCACCCGAACGCGACCAGCTCGTCGGCGAGATCCCCGAACCGGAGCTGATGCCCGCCGACGTCACCGACAAGTTCGGCGACGAGCAATGGCGGCTCGCCGACGACCTGCTCGACCTGCCCGAGGTACCGCGGCGGCTGTCCGGCCTGCTCGAAGAGGCCCGCCGGATCGACCCGGCGCTGCCCGCCCTGGTCGCGTTGCGCGCGGTGCACGCCTACAGTCCCGGGGTCGGCGCGGCGCTCCGGCTGGGGGAGCGCCAGGTTCTGCTGGCCGTCGACGACGGCACGCTGCTCGACGACCCGGAGTTCGGCGGAGCGGATCTGCTGCTGTCGTCGGCGCGGGTCGATCGCCACGAAGAAGAAGAGGAGGAGGTCGCGTGACGACGGGGATTTCCGCAGGGGACGTCGAATCGGCGGCCCGGCTCGTCTCGTTCGGCATGCGCCCGAAGCAGCTGCCGTCGCGGGACGTCGTCTACGGCGATCTCGTCCGGCGCTACGGTGAGGACAGCGCGTTCAAGCAGCTCACCCACGCGGTCGCGGCCGGGCTCGGGCTGATGGTGCTGGAGGTCAACCTCCAGGCGGGCGCGGTGCTGGCGGCGACCGACGAGTCCGTCTTCGAGATCAAGATGGACAGCTACGCGCGCCAGAGCAAGATCCGTGAGCGCCGCGAGACCGAGAAGGTCCTGCACGGGCTCATCCACCTCGCCACCGCCGCGCTCGGCTACCCGCGCCCGGACGACCTCGCCAACGACACCTACATCGGCCGCGTCAGCGTCGAGCAGGTGGACGCGATGGTGCGGGAAGCCTGCCGGATCCTCGACGAACGCGCGGCCGACGCCGAGGCGAACAGCGACCCGCTGGCCGACGCGCCCGAACTCGAACAGGCCTGGCGCGCCTACGCCCGGCGTCCCGCGGCGGCGGCGACCAAGGACGGCAGGCTCGCGTCGGACACGACCCGCGGCATGGTCGCGCGGGCGCTGCGTTTCCTCGCCGATCAGGGATTCCTGGTCCAGGTCAGCGGGGAACAGGGCGGGACCTACCGCACGACACCGCGCTACCAGGTGCAGGTGCGCGAACTCGCCGCCGACGCGGCCTTCGACGATCTGCTCGCGCTGAACGTGGTCTCGGTCGCCAACGGCGGCGGGACGTTGCGCGCGGCCGCGTCGGACACGCTTTAAGGGGAGAAGATGTACGAGCTTTCGCGGGTTCGCCTGCACTCGGTGGGCCCGGCGGGCGCGCGGTACCAGGACGTCGTGCTGGACTTCAGCGGCGTCGGCGCGGCCATCACCGCGCCCAAGCAGGACGCGCTGTTCAGCGCCGGGATCCACCTGGCGGGGGAGGGGCCGCCGCGGCGCCCGTCGCCGGCGAGCGTGCTGTTCCTGGAGAACGGCGGCGGTAAATCCGTCCTGATCAAGCTGATCTTCTCGGTCATGCTGCCCGGCCGTCGTCAGGTCGTCGGCACGACGAACACCAAGGTGCTGGAGAAGTTCGTCACCGCCAAGGACGTTTCGCACGTCGTGCTGGAGTGGCTGCAGGTCGAGACCGGCCACCGGGTCATCACCGGCAAGGTGTCGGAGTGGCGCGGGCATGTGGTGTCGTCGGATTCGGAGAACCTGGTCGATTCCTGGTACGCCTTCCGGCCCACGCCGTCGCTCGATCTGGACACGCTGCCGCTGACTTCGGACGGCAGGCTGCTGACGATGTCGGGGTTCCACGACCAGCTCGACAAGGTGCACGGCGGGGAGCCGGAACTGGAGCTGTTCTGGACCCGGCGCCACCACGAGTGGACGTCGCGGCTGGACGGTCTGGGCCTCGACACCGAGCTTTTCCGCTACCAGCGCGCGATGAACGCCGGTGAGGGTGAGGCGGCGGACGCGTTCGCGTTCAGCACCGACGAGGCGTTCGTCGAGTTCCTGCTGCGCGCGGTGCTTTCGGAGGAGGAGCCGAAGGACCTCGCCGAGGTCGTCGCGACCTACGCGCACAACCTCGCCCAGCGCGGGGACCTCCTGTCGGAGCGGGACTTCGTCGCCGGGGCGCTCGAACTGCTCACGCCGCTGGCGGAGGAGGAGGGCGTCGCCGCCGCGTCGCGGAAGCTGGCCGACGCCGCCCGCGCCGAGATGCGGACGCTGGCCGCTCAGGTCGCGGCTCGCGACAAGCTGGAGAACGAGCGGCTGAGCGGGCTCGACCAGCACGTCGACGAGGTGAAGTCGGCGGAGAAACTCGCCGAGGGCGACCACCGCAGGCTCACCGCCGGGGTCACCGAACTCCGCCGTCTGGTCGGCAAACTGCGGCTCGACGAGGCGCAGGAGAGCAAGAAGCGGATAGACGGCGAACTGGCCGAAGCCAAGACCGCCGCCGAGGCCTGGCGCGAATGCTCCACCGTGCTCAACCACCTCAACGCCGCGCGCAAGGCCCGTGATTTCCGGGAACTGGTGGGGAATCGCGAGCAGAAGGCACAGCCCGCGCTGCAGGCGCGCAACACCGCCGCGGCCGCGCTCGCCCGGGGCCTGCTGGCGCTGGCCAAGAACGCCACCGATCAGGCGGCGAAGGCCGAAGCCCACGTCGGTGCCTTGCGTGCCGAAGCGGAGAAGGCCCAGGCGGAACGCGACGAGTCGGCGAATCTCGCGGCCTCGCGCCGGGCGGAGGCTCGCGGGCTGGGCGCGCGGATCGCCGAAGTCCGGGAGGAGATCGCGGAAACCGTCCGCTCCGGAGCGCTCAAAGCCGGGGCCGACGTCGCCGAAGCGGCGCGCCTGGCCCGGACCGAGTCCGAGACGACGGCCGCCGAACTCGTCCGTCGCGAGCAGGAACTCGAGCGGGTCGCGGAGGATCTGCGGGCCGCCCAAGCGACCGTCAACGACGCGCACCGGCTCGCGGGGTCCACAAAGGACCGGCTGGAGCGCGCCGCCGAAGAGCTGGACCGGGCCAACCGGCGCACCGACGCGCTCGCCGTCGAACCCCGGCTGACCGAACTCCTCGGCGCGGACGACGTCGCGCTGGAGACGGATCTTCCGGTGCTGCTGGAGCGCCTCCGCGAGGCGGGCATCACCGCCGAGAAGGAACAGACCTCCCTGCGGATGGAGGAATCGGTCGACGAGCGCGCGCTGAACGCGCTCGGCTCCGGCGGTCTTCTGCCCGCCACCGAAGAGGTCCAGGCCGCGTTGGACGCGCTGGAAGCCGCCGGGATGAACGCGTGGTCCGGCTGGCGCTATCTGTCTACTTTGGACAAGAAGCGCCGGGCGGCCGTGCTGGCCCGCGCGCCCCAGCTCGTCTCGGGGATCCTGCTCAACGAACCGGAGCAGGTCCGGCTCGCCGAGAAGGTGCTCGCCGAGCGGCGGCTGCTGCCCATGACGATCATCCCGGTCGCCACGACCGGGGCCACCACGACCGGTCGCCTTCCGGGCGAGGCCGGCATCGAGTTCCTCGTCCCGCCCAACCCGGCGATGTACGACGAGGAAGCCGCCGACGCCGAGCGTGAGGCCATCGCGCTCCGGCACGCGGAGCGGCAGCGTCGTTTGGAGACGCTGGCGACTTCGCTGGCCGATGACAGCGCGTTGTCGTGGAAGCTCAAGACCTGGCGCGAGGACTACCCGCCCGGCAGTATCGCGACACTGGCCGAGCAGTTGCAGAACGCGCGCACCGCGCACGAGACCGCGCAGACCGCGTTGGACCAGGCGGAGAAGGAATTCCAGCGCCTCGGGGAGAAGGCGACCGGACTGCGGGAGCGCGTTCCCGAACTGCGCACGGCGTCGGCCGAGGCGGGGGAGCGGGCTCGCGGGCTGGAAGCGCTCGCGACGCGTGCCGCGAAGATTCCCGAGTGGACGGACGACGTCGAGCGGGCGACCGAGGTCGCCGAACGGGCCGAGTCGACGGCGACGGAAGCGTCGGCGAAGGCGTCCCGGCTGCGTGAGCAGGCCGGCGAGGAACAGCGCACCGCCGACGGCCACCGGCGCACCGCGACGACCGCGAAGTCGGAACTGGCCGAGGTTCCGGGATCCAGCGACGTCACCGAGAACGACCCCGTTCCCGCCGAACCTGTCGACGCGTTGCGGCGTACCTTCGCGTCGGCTTCCGAGGCGTACGCGAAGGTCGAGGTCGGCAGCGACCTGCGGGCCGAACTCGACCAGGCGGAAGGTATCGAGGCCACGGCACGGGCCGCCGTCGACGCGCTCGACGACGCCGTCCGCGAGCGGGCGGCGGAACTGCTGGAGACACCGGACGGTTCCGACGTTTCGGCGCGGGCGGCCGCGCAGGCGCGGGCGAACCGGGCGGTCGCCGTGCTGGAAGACGAACGCACCGAGATCGTCGGCTTGGTCGCGACCCGCAAGGCCGAGCTGAGCCAGCTTCCGGAGCAGCCGTCGGCGCTCGCCGCGATCTCGTCCGACGCGCGGCCGAAGGACATCGAGCACGGACTCGCGCTGATCGACGACGCCAGCCTCGAAGTCTCCGCCGCCGCACGGAAGTGGGAGGAACTGCAGGAACGTCGCGCCGCCGCCGAAGCGACCCTGGAATCCGCGAAGACGTCCGCGTCCGGCTTCGGCCTGCTGGCCGAGTCGATGGCGCACCTTCTGTCCAAAGAGGATGATGAGGCGGCGTTCGACGGCGACGTCGAATCCGCGCGCACCAAGCACTCCCGGCTCAACTCCGCGCTCACCGAAGCGCAGGACGCCGCCGACGCGGGCGACCGCCGGGTGCGGGCCGCAGCCGACCAGCTGGCGCAGTACGCCACGGACAAGCGGTTCGAAAAGCTCAGCACACCGGTACGGCAGCAGGTGATCTCGGTCCGTCGCGACCAGCTGCCCGGGCACGCCGCGGAATGGGCCGAAGCGCTGCGGCCGCGTCTGCGCACGCTCACCGACGACCTCGCGCAGATCGACCGTCACCGCGGCGGCATCATCACCCGCCTGCAGGGCATGGTCGACGGCGCCCTGCGCACACTCCGTGCCGCGCAACGGGTTTCACGGCTCCCGGACGGCCTCGGCGACTGGTCCGGCCAGGAATTCCTGCGGATCCGCTTCACTGAACTCGAAGACAACGTGCTCGCCGAGAAACTGGGCGAGGTCGTCGACGAGGCCGCGGTGGGGAAGACCTCCGACGGCCGGGACGTCAAACGGGACGGGCTTTCGCTCGTGCTGCGCGGCGTCCAGGCCGCCGCCCCCAAGGGTTTCCGGGTCGACATGCTGAAGCCGGACTCCGTGCTGCGGACCGAACGCCAGCGCGTCTCCGAGATCCGCGACGTGTTCTCCGGCGGCCAGCAGCTGACCGCGGCGATCATCCTGTACTGCACGCTCGCCGCGCTGCGGGCGAACAACCGCGGCAAGGCACGCAACCGGCACTCCGGCGTGCTGTTCCTCGACAACCCGATCGGCCGCGCGTCGGCAGGCTACCTGCTGGAACTGCAGCGGGCGGTCGCGGAGGCGCTCGGTGTTCAGCTGATCTACACGACCGGCCTGTTCGACGCGGGCGCGCTGAGCGAGTTCCCGCTGATCGTGCGGCTGCGCAACGACGCGGACCTGCGGGCGGGGCGGAAGTACCTGTCCGTCGACGCGACCATCCGCAACGCGACCGACGAACTCGGCGACCCGGACGGTGTCGCGCGGCTCTCGGCGACGCGGTTGTTCACGCGGCCGGCTGAGGCTCCGGAGGACTCCGAGGAGGAGTCGGCGTAGCTGGGATCAGGTGGCACACCGGGGCACTTCCCGGCGGTGGCAAAGAGGGTCGTAAGAGAACCCGAATCGCCACTCGCACCCCTCGGTCCGGCGCGGGTCCGCCGGCGAGACGGTGTTGCGAAAGCCACTTTCGCAACGTTCAAGGTTGCGAAAGTGGCTTTCGCAACCCTTCACCTGGGCCGGCGGCAGGGGTCGAACGCGCCACATTCGACTTACCCCTCAAGAGAACCCTCATTGCCACTCACGACCACCCGGTACTCCAGCGCTTCAGACCTCCAGCGCCCACCGCACGTACCGCATCTTCGCCGTGAACCCGGCCTTCGCGAAGATCCTGGGCGCACCCGACGGGCTCGCCGAGTCCACGCTCAAACTGGCCCGGGCGTAACCCTGGTCGGTGGCGGCCCGCAGCGCGTGCGCGAGAAGCGCACTCGCGACGCCTCGCTTCCGGTGCTCCCGAAGCGTTCCGATGACCATGAAGTGCGCGTCGAGGACGCCGGTGGCCTCCGTGTCGGCCTCCCAGCACATGGTCACCAGGATTCCCACCGGAATCCCGGCGGCGTCGCGGAGCAGGAAGCTGACGTCGGGCTGGAACGTCTGGTTGGTGATCTTGTTCTTCCAGTGGTCCACGGGCATCGGCGCCGCACCCCAGTGGTCTTCGTACGAAGCGTTCCGGACCGACCGGAAGTCTTCGTCGTTCCGTGACGCCCACGGCTCGACCCGCATCCCGGCGGGGATCACCGCGCTGGGGATCGCGTCGCCGAGGGGTCGCTCCATGCGCTGGAAGTAGCGGACCGGTCTGAAGCCCCGCGAGCGCACGAGTTCGGCCAAACCCGCGATGTGCTCGGCCTTGTGGAAATCGATCGCGAGCTTCAGCGTCGGGTGATGCAGCGCGTGCAGCGTCTTCGCCGCCTCCATCCCGGCTTCGACGAGCGTCGTGCCGATACCCCGGCGGCGATACGCCGGATGGACCCCGCCGTCGAGGAAGACCCGATGGACCTCTTCCGCGAGCGGCTTGAAGCGGACCTTCATGTACCCGGCCATCACGTCACCGTCGAAGGCGGCGAGGCTCGCGCGATCCAGATCCGCGTACGGGTCGACCAACTCCGTGAGGGTGTCCTCTTCGGGGTAGTTCTCGCCGATCTTGTCGACGGTCTCGATGGCGTTGAGGAGGTCCGCCGACGCCTTGGCGTCCTTGTCGGTGAGCGGTCGCCACGTGAGGTCTCCGAACATTCGGCTGACGGTATTCCCCACGTATGCCCCCTGTCGCATCATTTCCCGGCTCCGGTAAGTCGTGTTCGGGTGGAGCGCCGGTGTCGTACCCCGGTGGTAGGAACGATCCGTGACCCTCAAGATCGGCATCCCGCAGCGCCGCGCCCGCCTCGCGACGCGTCATCACCTCACCTCGCCCGCCGAGTCGGTGCACGCCGCGGCGGACGCGGTCGTCGCGCTGCACGCCACGGATCCGGCGTCGGTGCACCTTTCGGCGTGGGCGCGCGTCAAGGGTGACGGTGTCGCGGAGGTGGAGAAGGCGCTCTACGACGAGCGGACGCTGATCCGGATGCTCGGGATGCGCCGTACGGTGTTCGTCGTCGGGCACGAGAACGCGGCACTCGTCCAGGCGGCCTGCTCCGCCGACATCGCCAAGAAGCAGCGCCGTCTGCTCGAACAGCATCTCGGCCAGCAGGGACATCCGGAGAACGTGCCCGATCCGGAACGCTGGCTGGCCGACGTCGAGGACGCCACCGAGCGGGCGCTGCGGGCCCGTGGCTCCGCGACGGCGCAGCAGCTGAGCGAGGACGAGCCGCGCCTCAAGCAGCAGCTGCTGATGGCGAAGGGCAAACCGTACGAGGCGATCGCCAACGTCACCAGCCGCGTCCTGTTCCAGCTCGCGGTCGACGGCCGCATCGTGCGCGGGCGCCCGCGCGGCAGCTGGATCAGCAGCCAGTACTTCTGGGCCCCGATGGCGGACTGGCTGCCCGACGGCCTCGCCGAATGGGACGCCGACGCCGCCAGGTTCGAACTCGCCAGGAAGTGGCTCTACGCCTACGGCCCGGCCCCGATCGCGGACCTCCGGTGGTGGACCGGCTGGACCGTCGGCCAGACGAAGAAGGCGCTCGCGGCGATTCAGCCGGTCGAGGTCGACCTCGACGGCGTTCCGGGCGTCGTCCTCGCCGACGATCTGGAGCCGGTCGCCGAACCCGAACCCTGGGTCGCGCTGCTCCCGTCGCTCGACCCGACGTCGATGGGCTGGATCGAGCGCGACTGGTACCTCGGCCCGCACCGGGCGCCGTTGTTCGACGGCACCGGCAACATCGGGCCCACCGTCTGGGCGGACGGCCGGATCGTCGGCGCCTGGGCGCAGCGTGCGGACGGCGAGGTCGTCCACCACCTCCTGGAGGACGTCGGCGCGGACGTCGAGAGGGCCGTCGAAGCGGAGGCGAACCACCTGGCCGAGTGGTTCGGAGAGGTGCGAGTCACGCCACGGATGCGGACGCCGCTGGAGCGACGGCTAGCACAACGAAGCTGAGAGTTTTCGGTAGACGTCCTGGTGGCGAACCACTTAATCGATTCTTGACCTGACCCACCGAGTGGTGGAAGTCTCGTCAGGGCAAAGAGGGCCGCCCGAGCTCGCACGCTAGGGTTGCGCCCGAGTAAAGGACGTCTTACCGGGGCGATCCCGGACGAGTCTCAAGGGAGTGGCAGCAGTGACGGTTCGCGTAGGTGTCAACGGCTTCGGCCGCATCGGCCGCAACTTCTTCCGGGCCGTGCAGGCCGCCGGTCACGACATCGAGGTTGTCGCGTTCAACGACCTCGGCGACGTCGCCACGATGGCCCACCTGCTGAAGTACGACTCCATCCTCGGCCGCTTCCCGGGCGAGGTCAGCGTCAGCGACGAGGGCATCGTCGTGGACGGCAAGACGATCAAGGCCCTCGCCGAGCGCGACCCGGCCAACCTGCCCTGGGGCGACCTGGGCGTGGACGTCGTCGTCGAGTCGACCGGCTTCTTCACCAACGCCGACGCCGCGAAGGCGCACCTCGCCGGCGGCGCGAAGAAGGTCATCATCTCCGCGCCCGCCAAGGGCGAGGACCTGACCGTGGTGCTGGGCGTCAACGACGACAAGTACGACGGCTCGCAGAACATCATCTCGAACGCCTCCTGCACCACGAACTGCCTCGGCCCGCTGGCCAAGGTCCTGCAGGACTCGTTCGGCATCGAGCAGGGCCTGATGACCACCATCCACGCGTACACGCAGGACCAGAACCTGCAGGACGCGCCGCACAAGGACCTGCGCCGCGCCCGCGCCGCCGCGCTGAACATCGTCCCGACCTCGACCGGTGCGGCCAAGGCCATCGGCCTGGTCCTGCCGGAACTGCAGGGCAAGCTGGACGGCTACGCGCTGCGCGTCCCGATCCCGACCGGCTCGGCCACCGACCTCACCGTCACGCTGACCAAGAGCGCGACCCTCGAGGAGATCAACGCCGCGTACAAGGCCGCCGCCGAGGGCCCCCTGGCCGGCATCCTGCGCTACAGCGACGACCCGATCGTCTCGGCCGACATCGTCACCGACCCGGCGTCCTGCATCTACGACGCCCCGCTGACCAAGGTCATCGGCAACCAGGTCAAGGTCATCGGCTGGTACGACAACGAGTGGGGCTACTCCAACCGCCTCGCCGACCTCGTCAAGCTCGTCGGCAACAAGCTTTCCTGACCGATGGCGCTGAAGAACCTCGAAGACCTGCTGGGCGAGGACGTCTCGGGCCGGTTCGTACTCGTGCGATCCGACCTGAACGTCCCGCTCGACGGGGACAAGATCACCGACGACGGCCGCGTCCGCGCGGCCCTGCCCACCCTCAAGCGGCTCGCGGAAGCGGGCGCGAAGGTGGTCGTCACGGCGCACCTCGGCCGTCCCAAGGGCGAGCCGGACCCGCAGTTCTCGCTCGCGCCCGTCGCCGCGAAGCTCACCGAGCTGCTCGGCGTCGACGTCCCGCTGGCCGGTGACATGGTCGGCGAGTCCGCCAAGGCCACCGTCGAGGGCCTGACCGACGGTCAGGTGGCCCTGCTGGAGAACGTGCGTTTCGACGCGCGTGAGACCAGCAAGGTCGAGGCCGAACGCCAGGAACTGGCCGCCGAGCTGGCCGCGCTGGTCCCGGGCGGCGCGTTCGTGTCCGACGGCTTCGGTGTCGTGCACCGCAAGCAGGCTTCGGTCTACGAGGTCGCGCGGGCGCTTCCGGCGTACGCGGGCGGCTTGGTGCTCGCCGAGGTCGATGTCCTCAAGAAGCTCACCGAGGACCTCGCGCGGCCGTACGTCGTCGTGCTCGGCGGCGCGAAGGTGTCGGACAAGCTCGGCGTCATCGCCAACCTGCTGACCAAGGTCGACAGGCTGCTCATCGGCGGCGGCATGGCGTACACCTTCCTCAAGGCCCAGGGCCACGAGGTCGGGAACTCGCTGCTGCAGGAAGACCAGCTGGACCAGGTCCGCGGCTTCCTCGCCGAGGCGGAGAAGCGCGGCGTCGAACTGATCCTGCCGGTTGACGTCCTCGCCGCGACCGGCTTCGCCGCCGACGCGGAGTTCGACGTCGTCGACGCGACGGCCATCCCGGCCGATCGCATGGGTCTCGACATCGGTCCGAAGTCCCGCGAGCTGTTCGCGGGCAAGCTGGCCGACGCGGCGACCGTGTTCTGGAACGGCCCGATGGGCGTGTTCGAGTTCGAGTCCTTCTCCGGCGGCACCCGTGCCGTGGCCGAAGCACTCGTCGAGAGCGACGCCTTCACCGTCGTCGGCGGTGGCGACTCCGCCGCGGCCGTGCGTCAGCTCGGCCTCCCCGAGGACGGCTTCTCGCACATCTCGACCGGCGGCGGCGCGTCGCTGGAGTACCTGGAGGGCAAGGAACTGCCCGGAGTCGCTGTGCTGGGAGAGAACGACTAGTGGCGCGCAAACCGCTCATCGCCGGCAACTGGAAGATGAACCAGAACCACCTCGAAGCCATCGCGCTGGTTCAGAAGATCGCCTTCGCCCTGCCGGAGAAGTACTACGCGAAGGTCGACGTCGCGGTCCTGCCGCCGTTCACCGACATCCGCAGCGTCCAGACGCTGACCGACGGCGACAAGCTGTCGCTCACCTACGGCGCCCAGGACCTGTCGCCGCACGACTCCGGTGCCTACACCGGTGACGTGTCGGGCCCGATGCTGGCGAAGCTGGGCTGCAGCTTCGTCACCGTCGGGCACTCGGAGCGGCGCGAGTACCACGGCGAGTCCGACGAACTCGTCAACAAGAAGGTCAAGGCCGCGCTCAAGCACGGCATCACGCCGATCCTGTGCGTGGGGGAGAAACTCGAGGTCCGCGAGGCCGGCGAGCACATCGCCCACACCACGACCCAGCTGATCGAGGGCCTCAAGGGGCTCAAGAACGAGCAGGTCAAGGACGTCGTCGTCGCCTACGAGCCGGTGTGGGCCATCGGGACCGGCAAGGTCGCGACCCCGCAGGACGCCGAGGAGGTGTGCGGAGCCATCCGCGCCACCCTCGCCGAGAAGTACGGCGCCGAGGTCGCGTCCTCGGTCCGAGTGCTCTACGGGGGCTCGGCCAAGGCCAACAACATCAGTGATCTCGTCGCCTGCGAGAACATCGATGGTGCCCTCGTCGGTGGTGCCAGCCTGGATGGTGACGAGTTCACCAAACTCTGCGCACTCGCCGCGGGCGGGCCCCTGCCCTGATCGGGGCACCTACCGGGTAACCTGGGTATCCGGTCCGTCACACAGCAGTGGACGAGTCCAGGAGTACGGTGTGTTCCGGTGGTCATGAGCCGCCGACGGCACACCGTTTTCCTGCATTCTCCAAGAGCGCAGAGGATGACATGAAGCTGTTCCTGCAAATCCTGTTGATCGCCTCCAGCTTTTTCCTGGTGGTCGCCGTGTTGCTGCACCGCGGCCGTGGTGGCGGTCTGTCGTCGCTGTTCGGTGGCGGCATGCAGTCGAGCCTCTCGGGCTCGAGCGTGGCCGAGAAGAACCTCGACCGGATCACGCTGCTGCTGGGCGCTGTGTGGCTGATCAGCATCATCGGCCTGGGGCTCCTGCTCAAGGTCTGATCGATCCAGGTGTTTCGGCGTGCCTATGGGGGGCGCGCCGCCGATCCCTATAGGTGTGAGGATTCATGGTTGGCGGTAACGCGATTCGGGGCACCCGTGTGGGTGCCGGACCTTCGGGCGAATCGGAACGGGGTGAGTCGGCGCCGCGGCGCCGCATCTCCTACTGGTGTGCCAACGGGCACGAGGCGCAGCCATCGTTCTCGATGGACGCCGAGATTCCCGACGAGTGGGATTGCCCGCGCTGCGGGCTCCCCGGTGGGCAGGACGAGAAGAACCCTCCTGCGGCGCCGCGGACCGAGCCTTACAAGACCCACCTGGCTTACGTGAAGGAACGGCGTTCCGACGCCGACGGCGAGGCCATCCTCGCCGAGGCGCTGGAGCGGTTGCGCCAGCGCCGGGAGATCTGAGACTCCCCGAGGCCTACCGGTCGAGCGGGTACCGGGCACGCACCCGGAACCCGCCGTCCTCGGTGTCGGCGGTTTCGAAGCTTCCACCCAGCAGTCGAGCGCGTTCGGCTAAACCGGTCAGCCCGTGCCCTCCCGAGGGCAGGGCCGCACCGGAAGTCCGGGCGCGCTCATTGCGTATCTCGACCTTGAGCGAGCCGTGCTCACCCTGGATCCGGATGGTCGCGGTGGCGCCCGGTGCGTGCTTGTGCACGTTGGTGAGGCATTCCTGCACGGTCCGGTAGGCCGCCGCCGAAACCTGGCTGGGCAGCAGTTCCGGAACCCGTTCGACGGTGAGATGCACCGGGACGTCCGAGCCGCGGATCAGCCGGTCGAGTTCGTTGATCCCCGGCCGCGGCCCGTCGTCCTCGGAGCCCGAACGCAGCACACTCACCAGCGAACGCAGTTCTTCGAGCGTTTTGGTGCTCAGTTTGCGGATGACCTGCGCGGTTTCGAGCGAACGGGCGTCGTTGGTCTGCGCCTGCAGCGCGCCGGCCTGCATCGCGATCAGCGTGATCTGGTGCGAGACGACGTCGTGCATCTCGCGTGCCAGCCGGGCGCGTTCTTCCGCGCGGACCGCGTCGGCGTGGAATCGGCGCTCACGATCGCGGCTCGCGGCCAGTTCGGCGAGTTTCTGCGAGATCTCGGTGCGTGCTCCGATGAGCAGGCCGATGGCCACCGGCATCCCGGCGACGATGACGCCGTAGATCCCGTCCAGGACGTGTTCGCGCCAGCTGAGCTCCACGAAGTCGGGCAGCGGCCACTGGACGAACCGGCAGGTGAAGACGAGCGCGAACCCGGTCCAGGTCTGCCAGTGCATCTGCTTGCGGGTGGCGAGGAACCCGAGCGCGATCATCGCGGCCAGCTGTGACCAGCCCGCGAGGAAACCGGGGACGGTGGCGATCACCGCGAGGAACGGCAGCTTGCGGCGGAAGGCGAGCCCCAGGCACGCGGCGCCGGACAGATAGATGGAGTACGGCTGGGCCTTCTCGGGGATCACCAGCCAGACGTCGAGTGCGGCCAGGAAGATCGCGAGCGTGTCCACGCCCAGCGCGACCAGCGCCGGACGTTTGATCTTGGCGAACGACATGACCCCGGCGGCACGGCGCATCCGGTCGGCGGCGTCCGCTCCGGAGCCGCCCACCGAGATACCTGGCATCGAGAGACCCTCTGTGCTCATCGCTGGCGACCTCACTCGTCTTGTGGACTTGAATGGTGAGACGTGTTCTTCGCCCGATCGGGACGCGCAGGAACGAACAAATGTGCGGATGCTAACGGGTGGATGTACAAGGGCGGTAAGTTTCCCCCAGTCGGGCTAGCGACTGCCCGGTCACTGTCCGTTCTGCGGACAAGTGCATGAACGTTCGGTCGGTCGAGCGCGGACCGGACCACCCGGGCTCGGTGGTCCGTAGATCACTTCTGCTCACTTCGACGAACGAACGGTCCGATTCTGACGGCGGAATCGGCAGGAGTTGATCTTCATCACTTTGCGCCCCCAGGCGGCTACTTTTCGTGCAGGTCCGTGAATGCCTCCTTCACTACCTTCAGGGTAGGGAAGGAGGCCTTCACGGACTTCCGCCAGGCGGTGGGCACTTGGCAGGCCCCAAATACCTGAAGGCCCCCTTCCTTGCGTAAGGAAGGGGGCCTTCAGGTACTTCAGGTCAGGCCGTAGGAGTCTGGTAGACCTTCGTGAGCTTCGAAGCGGCACCCCGGTCCAGCAGCCAGAGTGTGCGACGGCTGCCGCGCGCTCCCGCCACCGGGATCTGGACCTCGCCCGCACCGGCCAGCGCCTGCGCGACGGCGTCCGCCTTGGCGTCGCCGCCGGTGACCAGCCAGACCTCCCGCGCGCGACGGATCGCGGGCAGGGTCAGCGAGATCCGGGTCGGCGGCGGCTTCGGGCAGTCGCGCACCGCGACGACCGAGCGCTCCGTTTCGTACACCGCCGGGCTCTCGGGGAAGATCGAGGCGGTGTGCCCCTCCCCGCCGAGCCCGAGCAGCATGATGTCGAAAGCGGGCACCTCGGCCGTCAGGACCTCCGCGTAGGCCGCCGCGGCGGCATCCACGTCGTCGCCGAACTCGCCGTCGGAGGGTGCCATGGCGTGCACCCGCTTCGGGTCGAGCGGGACGTGGTCGAGCAGGGCCTCACGGGCCTGCTTCTCGTTCCGCTCGTCCGAGTCCGCCGGGACGAACCGCTCGTCGCCCCAGTAGACGTCGAGACGCGACCAGTCGATGGCGTCGCGGGCACCGGAGTCGCGCAGTTCCTTCAGGATCGCGATCCCGGTGCCGCCACCGGTGAGCACCACGGAAGCCGAACCCTTGGCCGCCTGGACGTCGACGAGCCGGGTGACCAGCCTGGCCGCCGTGGCGGCGGCCAGGAGGTCCGGGTTCTCGTAGACGACGACCTCGGTCTTGCTCATGAGTCGCTCTTCTTCGCAGCGGCGGCGGTGGCCTTCTTCTTGGGAGCGGCCGGCTTCTTGGCGGCGGCCGGGGTGGCCTTCGTCGCGGTGCCCGACGAGATCTTCGAGAGCCCGTTCAGCGAAGCCTCGTAGACCTCGTCCGGGTCGAGCCGCCGCAGCTCCTCGATCAGGCAGTCCTTGTTGTCCCGCCGCTGCAGGGCGATCCGCCGCGTCGGCTGGCCCGGCTGGGTCAGCGAACCGACCCGCCCGTCCGGCCGGTGCAGTTCCACCGGGCCGGAACGCCGCTCCAGCGTCACCGAGATGATGCCGGCGGCACCGGTGCTCTTGACCCGCTTCACCGGCACCTTCAGGTACTCGGCCAGCCAGCCCGCGAGCAGTTCGGTCGACGGCGAGTCGGCCTCCCCGGTCACGGTCGCGCCGGTGACCTTCTCGTACGGCGGAAGGTCCAGGGCGGACACGAGCTGCGCCCGCCAGTGGGTCAGCCGGGTCCACGCCAGGTCGGTGTCACCCTCCACATAGGCCTTCGCTCGCGTGGCGAGGGCCCGGACCGGCGCCTTCTCCGCCGCGGAGTCGGTGATCCGGCGCTGGGCCAGTTCACCGAGCGGGTCCTTGGCCGGAGCCTTCGGACCCGTGCCGGGCCACCAGGTGACGATCGGCGCGTCCGGCAGCAGCAGCGGCACGACGGCGCTCTGCCCCTGCGCGGCCAGCGGTCCGTAGAGCCGCAGGACGATGACCTCGCTCGCGCCGGCGTCGCCGCCGACCCGGATCTGGCCGTCGATCCGCGGTGCCGCGGTCCGCGCGCCCTTGGCCACCACGATCACCCGCGACGGGTGCTCCCGGCTGGCCTCGTTGGCGGCTTCGATCGCCTCTTCGAGTTTGTCGTCGTCGTCGGCCACTATGACGAGCGTCAGCACTCGTCCGAGCGCCACCTGCCCGCCCTGTTCGCGGATCTCGACGAGCTTCTTGTTCAGCTGCGACGTCGTGGTCGACGGCAGGTCGATGATCACGGACGCCTCCAATTACGGCCGGTACGCTCCAGCATCTCGTCCGCCGACGGCGGTCCCCAGGACCCCGGCGGATACTGCTCGGGCGCGCCCTTCTTGGCCCAGTGGTCGAGGATCGGGTCGAGGATCTCCCAGGAGAGTTCGACCTCTTCGTTCACCGGGAACAGCGACGGCTCACCGAGGAGCACGTCCAGGATGAGCCGTTCGTAGGCCTCCGGGGACGACTCGGTGAACGCGTGCCCGTAGCCGAAGTCCATGGTGACGTCGCGGACCTCCATCGTGGTCCCCGGCACCTTCGACCCGAACCGCAGCGTGATGCCCTCGTCGGGCTGCACCCGGATCACCAGGGCGTTCTGCCCCAGTTCCTCGGTCGACGTCGAGTCGAACGGCAGATGCGGCGCCCGCTTGAACACCACGGCGATCTCGGTGACCCGGCGGCCCAGCCGCTTGCCCGTCCGCAGGTAGAACGGCACACCCGCCCAGCGTCGGTTCTGCACCTCCAGGGTGACCGCGGCGTAGGTCTCGGTCGTCGAGTCCTTCGCGAAGCCCCCTTCCTGCAACAGGCCCGGCACCTTCGAGCCGCCCTGCCAGCCGCCCGCGTACTGGCCGCGCGCGGTGGTCTCGTCCAAGGGCTCCAAGGGCTTCGTCGCCGAGAGCACCTTGACCTTCTCCGCCCGCAGCGCGCGCGGGGCGAACGAGACCGGCTCCTCCATCGCGGTCAGCGCGAGGAGCTGCAGCAGGTGGTTCTGGATGACGTCGCGTGCGGCGCCGATGCCGTCGTAGTACCCCGCGCGACCGCCGAGACCGATGTCCTCGGCCATGGTGATCTGCACGTGGTCCACGTAGTTGGCGTTCCAGATCGGCTCGAACAGCTGGTTCGCGAAGCGCAGCGCCAGCAGGTTCTGCACCGTCTCCTTGCCGAGGTAGTGGTCGATGCGGAACACCGACTCCTCGGGGAAGACGTCGTTCACGATCTCGTTGAGTTCCTTGGCGCTCTTGAGGTCGCGGCCGAACGGCTTCTCGATGACGACGCGGCGCCAGGTCTCGTCACTCGCGTCGGCGAGGCCGGAGCGGGCGAGCTGCTTGGTCACCACCGGGAACGCGCTCGGCGGGATCGACAGGTAGAACGCGGTGTTGCCACCGGTCCCGCGCTCGGCGTCGAGATCCTTGACCGTCTGCGCGAGCCTGTCGAAGGCGTCGTCGTCGTCGAAGGTGCCCTGGACGAAACGGATGCCCTCGGCGAGCCGGTTCCACACCGACTCCTTGAACGGCGTCCGCGCGTGCTCCTTGACCGAGTCGTGCACGAGCTCGCCGAAGTCCTGGTGCTCCCAGTCCCGGCGGGCGAAACCGACCAGCGAGAACCCGGCGGGCAGCAGCCCGCGGTGGGCGAGGTCGTAGATCGCCGGCATCAGCTTCTTGCGGGCGAGGTCACCGGTCACGCCGAAGATGACCAGGCTGGACGGCCCGGCGATCCGCGGCAGCCGCTTGTCGCGCGGATCGCGCAGCGGGTTCTTCCAGGCTCGCGTCACTCGCCGACCTCCTGTACCGCGCGGACCAGTTCCGCCAGGCCGGCGGCCCGGTCGGTGAGGTGCAGGCGCAGCACCGGACGACCGTGCTCCGCGAGCACCTGGCCGTCACCGAGCGCCTGCGCGTGCTGCAGGACACCGAGGGTGTACGGCCGGTCCGGAACGTCGAGATCCTGCTCGACGGCGCCGGTGAGCTGCAGGAAGACGCCGTTCTGGTGTCCGCCCTTGTGGTACTGCCCGGTGGAGTGCAGGAACCGCGGTCCCCACCCGAAGGTGGTCTGGCGGCCGGTCCGCTTGGCGATCTCGCCGCGCAGGATCGACGTCGACGCGTCGTCGAGACGGTCGAGGTACGCCTGCACCGCGATGTAGCCGGTCTCCGGGGCGGAATCGAAGAAAGCCCGCAGAATGTCCGCGAGCTTTCCTTCCGTCGAAACCCCGTCCGATCCGAACACCTGGACCGCGCCGTCCACAGTGGACGGCTCTTCGCCGCCCTTGAGCTTGTCCGGGTTGTCGAGCAGCGACCGAGCGGCCTTCTTGGCGGCCTCGACGTCGGGCTGGTCGAACGGGTTGATCCCGAGCAGCCGTCCGGCGAACGCGGTGGCGAACTCCCACAGCAGGAACTGCGCGCCGAGCGAGCCGGTCACGGAGATCTTCGCGGTGCCTTCGGCCTGGCCGACCGCCACCGGGGTGGCGTCGGACTTCGCGTCGGCGAACCCGGGGGAGTCCGGACCCTCGACGGCGACCGGCAGCAGACCGGTGCCCTGCTTGCCGGTGGACTCGGCGATCAGCTGCTCCGCCCAGTCTGCGAAGCCCTTGATGCCGGAACCGGTATCGGCGATGACGACCTTCTCGGCGCCCTCTTCGTGTGCCGCGCTCCACGCCGCCGCGAGCTTGATCGCGGGATTGTCCGCCGAGTCGGCGGCCAGCGTGTCGGCCACCGAAGCGGCCTGGTCGAGCAGGCGCGCGATGTCCGCGCCGGCGAGGCCGGACGGGACGAGCCCGAACGCGGTCAGCGCCGAGTAGCGGCCGCCGACGTTCGGGTCGGCGAGGAAGACCTTACGGTAACCCTCCTTTTCGGACAGTTCCGCGAACGGGGAGCCGGGGTCGGTGACGACCACGATCCGCCGCGCCGCGTCGATGCCCGCGTCGGCGAAGGCCTTCGCGAAGATCCGCCGGTGACTGTCGGTCTCGACGGTTCCGCCGGACTTCGACGACACCACCAGCACCGTCCGCTCCAGGTCACCGGCGAGAGCGTCGGCGACCTGACCCGGGTCGGTGGTGTCGAGGACGGTCAGCGCGACGCCGTCCGTCCCGGTGATCACCTCGGGTGCCAGCGACGAACCGCCCATGCCCGCCAGGACGACGCGGTCGACGCCCTCCGAACGCAGTTCGGTCCGCAGTGCCTCGATCTCGCCGATCAACGGCCGCGAGGACTTGTGCAGCGTCGTCCACGAGAGACGGATCGACGCTTCGGACTCGGCTTCGGGACCCCACAGTGTGGCGTCCTGGGACGCCAGTTTCGATGCGACCTGGTCGGCGACGAGCCGCTCCGCGAACGGAGCGGCTCGGCCGGCCAGGGCGGCGTCGACGATTTCGACGCCGGTCGTTTCCCCTGCCATGGTCCAGTTCAGTCCTTTGCCTTTTCCAGCTGCCCGGTGACGGTCTCGAGAAGCTCCACCCAGGACTTCTCGAACTTCTCGACGCCCTCGTTCTCCAGGGTGAGGAACACGTCGGTGATGTCGATGCCCACGGCGCTCAGCTTGTCGAAGACGGCCTGCGCGTCGGCGCCCTTGCCGGTCACCGTGTCGCCGGTGACGTCGGCGTGGTCCGCCGCGGCGTCGAGGGTCTTCTCCGGCATCGTGTTGACCGTGTCCTTGACGACGAGCTGGTCCACGTAGCGGGTGTCGGAGTACTCCGGGTCCTTCACCCCGGTGGAGGCCCACAGCGGGCGCTGCGCGTTCGCGCCCGCCTCGGCGAGCTTCTTCCAGCGGTCCGTGGCGGAGAGCTCTTCGAACGCCGCGTAGGCGAGCCGCGCGTTGGCGATGGCGGCTTCACCGCGCAGCGCCTTGGCCTCGTCGGTGCCGATGGCGTCGAGCCGCTTGTCGATCTCGGTGTCCACACGGGACACGAAGAACGACGCGACCGAGTGGATGCCCTTGAGGTCGTGGCCGTTGGCCTTGGCCTGCTCCAGCCCGGCGAAGTAGGCCTCGATGACCTTCTTGTAGCGCTCGACCGAGAAGATCAGCGTGACGTTGACGCTGATGCCTTCGGCCAGGGTGCGGGTGATCGCCGGGAGACCCTCTTCGGTGGCCGGGATCTTGATCAGCACGTTCGGCCGGTCCACGGTCTTCCACAGGTCCTGCGCCTCGGCGACCGTCTTGTCGGTCTCCTTGGCCAGCCGCGGGTCCACCTCGATGGACACCCGGCCGTCGACCCCGTTCGTGGCGGTGTAGACGTCGCGGAACAGGTCCGCGGCGTTGCGCACGTCGGTGGTGGTCAGCTCGCGGATGGTGGCCTCGACGTCGGCGCCGCGGGCGGCGAGCTCCTTGGTCTGCTCGTCGTACGCCTCGCCCTTCGACATCGCGTTGGCGAAGATCGTCGGGTTGGTCGTCACGCCCACGACGTGCTTGTCGCGGATCAGGCCGGCGAGGTTGCCGGTGTTCAGGCGCTCACGGGACAGGTCGTCGAGCCAGATCGAGACACCGGCCTCCGACAGCTGCGCGAGCTTGTCGTTGCTCATGCTTTCCCCTTCAGTTCTTGGTGTTGGCGATCGAGCGACGGGCGGCGTCGACGACGGCTTCCGCGGTGAAACCGAACTCGCGGAACAGAGTGCCGGCGTCGGCCGAGGCACCGAAGTGCTCGATCGAGACGTTCTCCCCGGCGTCACCGGTGAAGCGGTGCCACGAAAGGGCGATACCGGCTTCGACGGAGACGCGTGCCTTGACCGACGGCGGGATGACCGAGTCCTTGTAGGACTGGTCCTGCGCGTCGAACCACTCGACACACGGCATCGAGACGACGCTCGCCGTGATGCCGTCGGCTTCGAGGGTCTTGCGGGCCTCGACGGCCAGCTGCACCTCGGAGCCGGTCGCGATCAGCACGACCTGGGGCTTGCCGTCGGACGCCTCGGCGAGGACGTAGCCGCCCCGCTTGACGCCTTCGGCGCTGGTGCCCTCCAGGACCGGCACGTTCTGCCGGGTCAGCGCGAGGCCCGACGGGTGGTGGACGTCCTCCAGGACGGCCTTCCACGCGTACGCGGTCTCGTTGGCGTCCGCCGGGCGGACGACGTTGAGGCCGGGGATCGCGCGCAGCGAGGAGAGCTGCTCGATCGGCTGGTGCGTCGGGCCGTCCTCGCCCAGGCCGATCGAGTCGTGCGTCCACACGTAGGTGACCGGCGCCTTCATCAGCGCGGCCAGTCGCACGGGCGGGCGCATGTAGTCGGAGAAGATCAGGAACGTCGCGCCGTAGGGGCGGGTGCCGCCGTGCAGCGCGATGCCGTTGAGGATCGAGCCCATCGCGTGCTCGCGGATACCGAAGTGCAGCGTCCGGCCGTACGGGCTGGTCTTCCACATGTCGGTGGAAGCCTTCTCCGGGCCGAACGAGTCGGCCCCCTTCATGGTGGTGTTGTTGCTCTCCGCGAGGTCCGCGGAACCGCCCCACAGCTCGGGAAGCGGCTCGGCGAGCGCGTTGAGCACCTCACCGGAGGCCTTGCGGGTCGCGATGCCCTTGGCGTCCGGCTCCCACTTCGGGAGGTTGTCGGCGAAGCCCTCGGGCAGCGTGCGGGTGGACATCCGGTCCGCGATCTTCTTGCGCTCCGGGTTGGCGGCGCCCCACGCCTCGAACTTCTCCTGCCATTCGGCGCGCGCGGTCTTGCCGCGGTCGACGGCCTGGCGGGTGTGCGCGATGACCTCGTCGTCGACCTGGAAGTTCTGCTCCGGGTCGAAGCCGAGGATCTCCTTCACCGCGGCGACCTCTTCGGCGCCCAGCGCGGCACCGTGGGCCTTGCCCGTGCCCATCTTCTTCGGCGCCGGGTACCCGATGACGGTCTTCAGCGCGATGAACGACGGGCGCTCGGTCTCGGCCTTCGCGGCCTTGATGGCCTCTTCGATCGCGACGACGTCCTCGCCACCCTCGACGACCTGGGTGTGCCACCCGTAGGCCTCGTAGCGCTTCACGACGTCCTCGGACAGCGCGATCTTGGTGTCGTCCTCGATCGAGATCTCGTTGTCGTCCCAGAAGACGATCAGGTTGCCGAGCTCCTGGCGGCCGGCGATCGACGAAGCCTCGGCGGTGACGCCCTCTTCGATGTCACCGTCGGAGGCGACCACGTAGACGTAGTGATCGAAGATGCTCTCGCCGACGGCGGGCTCCGGGTCCAGCAGGCCGCGCTCGCGGCGGGCCGCCATCGCCATGCCGACGCCGTTGGCGAGACCCTGGCCGAGCGGGCCGGTGGTGGTCTCGACGCCCTTGGTGTGGCGGTACTCCGGGTGACCCGGGGTCTTCGAGTCCCATTTGCGAAGCTGCTTCAGGTCTTCCAGCTCCAGGCCGAACCCGGCGAGGTACAGCTGGATGTAGAGGGTGAGACTCGAGTGCCCCGCGGAGAGGATGAAGCGGTCACGGGCGGGCCACTCGGGGTCCGCCGGGTCGTGGCGCAGCGTCCGCTGGAACAGCGTGTAGGCGAGCGGCGCGAGGCTCATCGCGGTGCCGGGGTGACCGCTGCCGCAGTTCTCGACCGCGTCCGCGGCGAGCACCCGAACGGTGTCGACGGCCCGCGTGTCGAGGTCGGTCCAGTCGGCGGGCACGTTGCGCCGGAGGAGTGGGTTCTTCTCGCTGGTAGAGGCGGTTTCGGACACTGAACTCGAACTCCCCGTCATCAGGTTGTGGCTTCTCTTCCCTCGTGGGTAACCCACGTGTACCGCTACTAATCTCAATCGATCCGGAAGGGACGATATTCCTGCTCCGGGCCGTTCGCAGAGGTACGCCGCGACCTACCGCGGCCAGCCTAATGGTTCGGCCGGTCGAGGACCCGCGATCACCCTCTGGAAACAGCACGTCTAACATCGAGGAAGGGTTCAGATCGCAGGGATCCGGGGCCGCCACATCACCCGGAAGCCTGGTGGGCCCGCCCCGAAAACTGACGCAGGGAGTGAAATGTCGTTGGTGAACGCTGCGCACGGACGCAGTGACAGCACCAGCGCCGTACATCCGACCGGTGAACGACCGCACGGTGGCCGGCGAACAATCCGCCAGGTCGTCGGCGCGTACGCCGCCCTCGCGAAGCCCAGGGTGATCGAGCTCCTCCTCGTCACCACGATTCCCGCGATGTTCCTGGCAGGCAGGGAAATCCCGTCGCCTTGGCTGGTTCTCGCGACCCTCGTGGGCGGCACCATGGCCGCCGGCAGCGCGAACGCCTTGAACTGCGTCATCGACGCGGACATCGACAAGGTGATGAACCGCACGAAGCGCCGCCCGCTGGTGAAGGAATCGGTTCCCCGGCGCGGCGCCCTGATCTTCGGCCTGTCGCTCGGCGTCCTGTCGTTCGTCGTGCTCTATTTCACGGTGAATCTGCTCTCGGCGATTCTCGCGATCGCGACGATCCTGTTCTACATCTTCGTCTACACGTTGGTGTTGAAGCGGCGTACGTCACAGAACGTGGTCTGGGGCGGCGCGGCGGGCTGTATGCCGGTCGTCATCGGCTGGGCCGCCGTCACCGGCACCGTCGAATGGCCCGCGTTCGTGATGTTCGGCGTCATCTTCTTCTGGACCCCGCCGCACACCTGGGCGCTGGGCATGAAGTACCGCGACGACTACGAGCGCGCCGGCGTGCCGATGCTGCCGGTGGTCGCCACCCCGCAGCACGTGGCGCGGCAGATCGTCATCTACTCGTGGGTGATGGTCGCCTGGACGCTGCTGCTGGTCCCGGTGACGAGCTGGATCTACACCACGTTCGCGCTCCTGGCGGGCGGCTGGTTCCTCTTCTACGCGCACAGCCTGAACGCGGCGGTGCGGCGCGGCGAGGAGACCAAGCCGATGTCGCTGTTCCACCGGTCGAACACGTACCTGATGATCGTGTTCGTCGCCCTCGCGGTCGACTCCGCGATCGGCCTGCCGGTCATCGGCCTGCCCTTCTAAGAACGTCTCGCGTTTAGTCCTCTGGTTGCGGTACTTGCACGTGCAAGTACCGCAACCAGAGGACTAAACGCGAGACGAGAAGCGTGCCGTGCGGGAATGAGATGATGGTGGGCGCCGTTGTAATCCGTTCGGCCCCTTTGTCCCACCTCCGAAAGCAGGCTGCTTTTGTCCGTGTCCCCGGACCGGGAACTCGACGCGACCGAACAGGACGTCGCGTTCGAGCAGGAGTACGTCACCACCGTTTACCGCAAGCTCGACGCCGAACGCGTCGACGCACAGCGCCGGCTCGACCAGACGCTGCGCCAGACCGGCGGCACCCCGCAGGCACGCACCGAACGCGACGTCGCCACGACGCTGTACACCGACAGGCTGTCCCAGCTGAGCTCCGTCGAACAGGGCCTCTGCTTCGGCCGCCTCGACTTCCTCCCCGGCCACGCCGAGGAGACCACCTACATCGGACGGCTCGGGCTGTTCGACGAGGACGACGACTACCGCCCGCTGCTCGTCGACTGGCGTGCGCCGGTCGCGCGGCCCTTCTACCTCGCCACCGCCGCCTCACCCGACGGTGTCCGCCGACGGCGGCACATCCGGTCCCTGAGCCGGAAGGTCGTCGGCGTCGACGACGAGATCCTCGACCTCTCCGCCGCCGACCAGGGCCAGGACCTGGGGCTGGCCGGGGAGGCCGCACTGCTGGCCGCGCTCGAACGCCGCCGCACCGGTGAGATGAGCGACATCGTCGCCACCATCCAGGCGGAGCAGGACCGCATCATCCGTGCGTCGCCGAACGGCGTCCTCGTGGTCCAGGGCGGGCCGGGCACCGGTAAGACCGCGGTCGCGCTGCACCGCGCGGCGTACCTGCTCTACACGCACCGCCAGCAGCTCACCACGCGCGGCGTGCTGGTGGTCGGGCCGAACAGCACGTTCCTCCGCTACATCGGGCAGGTCCTGCCGTCGCTGGGCGAGACCGGTGTGCTGCTGGCCACGATCGGGCAGCTGTACCCGGGCCTCGACGCCACCGGGCCGGTCACCCGCGAGGCCGCCGAGGTCAAGGGCCGCCTGGCCATGGCCGACGTGCTCGCCAACGCCGTCCGCGACCGGCAGCGCGTCCCCGAACCGGTGATGGAGATCGAGTTCGAACGCGAGATCCTCATGCTCGACCGCAAGACCTGCACCGAAGCGAGGACGCGGGCCCGCCGATCACGCCGTCCGCACAACCTCGCCCGGCGGATCTTCCTCTCCGACCTTCTCGACGCGCTGACCCGCCAGGCCGCCCGCAAACTGGGGGAGGACCTGCTCGACGCGCGCGACATCCAGGACATCCGCGCCGAGGTCGCCGCCGACAGGAACGTGGCCGCCGCGCTCGACTCCCTGTGGCCCACGCTCACCCCCGAAATCGTGCTGGACGAGCTGTTCGCCGACCGCGAACGGTTGCGCAGCGCGTCCGGGAAAGCCTTGTCGGACACCGATCGTGAGCATCTCTTCAGTCCGACGGACGCGGAGTGGAGCCCGGCCGACGTCCCGCTGCTCGACGAACTCGCCGAGCTGCTGGGCGAGGACGACACCGACGAGCGTGCCGAGCGGGCCCGCCGCGAGCGGGAGGACCGCGCGTACGCGGAAGGCGTGCTCGACATCCTCGAACAGGACGAGGAGATCGTCGACGAGGAGCTGCTGCGGGTGGGCGACGTCCTCGACGCCGAGCTGTTCGCCGAACGCCAGCAGCGCCGCAGCGAGATGACGGCGGCGCAGCGCGCGGCCCAGGACCGGACCTGGACCTTCGGGCACGTGATCGTCGACGAGGCGCAGGAGCTGACCGCGATGGACTGGCGGCTGCTGATGCGCCGGTCGCCGAACCGGTCGATGACGCTCGTCGGCGACGTCGCCCAGACCGGCTCGGCCGGTGGCGCGCGGTCGTGGGGTGAGGTCCTTTCGCCGTACGTCGCCGACCGTTGGAAGCTCGAAGAGCTGACCGTGAACTACCGGACCCCGGCGGAGATCATGGCCGTCGCGTCCCGGGTGCTCGCCGACGTCAACCCGGAGCTGGAAGCGCCGATTTCGGTGCGCGAGACGGGTTTCTCGCCGTGGCTGCGTTCCGTGGAACCGGCGGCGCTCGCCACGGAGCTCCCCGGTCTCGTCGACGCCGAACTGTCCGCTGTGGACGGTGGGACGGTCGCCGTCCTGTGCCCGGCTCCGCTGGTCGGTCCGCTCTCGGCGACCCTCGGCGAGGCAGGGGACCGGGTGTCCGTGATGCCGGTGGAGCGGGCGAAGGGGCTCGAGTTCGACTCGGTCGTGCTGATCGCGCCGGACGAGGTCGTCGCCGAGTCCCCGCGCGGGCTCAACGACCTTTATGTGGCCCTGACCAGGGCGACCCGTCGGATGGGCGTAGTGCAGACCGGTGACCTTGTTCCGGCGCTGGAGGGTCTTGGCTAAGGTCGGCCGCATGCGCACATTCGGCAAGATCGTGGTCATCGGCGCGGGCGTCCTCGCCCTGGCGGCCTGTGGCGATAAGCAGAACACCGCCGGTTCCGGCCAGCAGACCTCCGGAGCGGCTCCCGCCTCGGCTTCGTCGTCGGCCCCGGCCGCCCCGAAGGGCAAGGAGTGCACGGCCGACGACGTCAAGACCACCGGGAAGTTCGGCGAGGCGCCGACCATCACCATCCCGGACGACTGCGACCCGCCGAAGAAGCTCATCACCAAGGACCTCGAGCCCGGCACCGGTGAGGGCGCCAAATCCGGCGCCCAGCTGAAGATGAACTACACGCTGGTCACCTGGTCCAACAAGCAGAAGCTGGACAGCTCCTTCGACCGCGGCGAGCCGTTCGACCTCACGCTCGGCGCCGGCATGGTCATCCAGGGCTGGGACACCGGCCTCGACGGGATCAAGCAGGGCGCGCGGCGGCTGCTGATCATCCCGCCGGACCTCGGTTACGGCGAGGGCGGTCGCGGCATCGCGCCGAACGAGACCCTGGTCTTCGTCACCGACGCGGTTTCGGTGCCGGCCCCCACGAACTGATTCGCCCCGAAGTCCGTGAAGGCCTCCTTGAGGGACCCAGGGTCCCTCAAGGAGGCCTTCACGGACTTTCAGGAGGTCCCGGAGTACTCCCAGGTGCGCAGGGTGATCTCGATACCCTTCTCGACCTTGGTCTCCAGCGGCACGTCGGCCGGGGAGTAACCGACGCGGCGCGCGACGGCCTCGCTCGCCGCGTTCTGCGTGTCGATCTTCAGCCGGAGCGGCTCGAGTCCGAGCTCCAGCGCGTACGCGGTGAGCACCCGGAGAGACCGCGCCGCGAGGTCCTGTCCGCGGTGGGCCGGGCCGACCGCGTAGCCGAGCTCGACGAAGCCGTCTTCATGCAGGAACACCACTACTTCGCCGAGCGGTTCGCCGCCGTCGATCGTGATGGCGAGCCGCCGGCCCGAGCCTTCCGAGCGGCGTAGGAGGCCCTTCTCGTAGTGCCCCTTCGCCGCCACCTCGTCGAACGGGGACGGCAACGGCGTGAAGCGCGCGACGGCCGGGTTGTCGAACAGGCCGGGCATGAACGGGACGTCGTCCTCGACCCAGTCGCGCAGCACGAGACCATCCCCGGTGAGCCGGACCTGCTCCGGCCAGACCACGGTCACGGGATCAGGAGGAGCTTGCCGGTGGTCCGACGCCCCTGCAGGTCCTCGTGCGCCTGGCGGGCGTCGGCCAGCGGGTAGCGGCCACCGATCCGGATGTTCAGCGAGCCGTCCCCGACGGCGGTGAACAGTTCGTTCACCCGCCACTCCAGTTCCTCGCGGGTGAGCACGTAATGCGCGGAGGTCGGCCGGGTGAGGTAGACCGAGCCGCTGCGGTTGAGCAGTTGCGGGTCGATCGGCGGCACCGGGCCGCTGGCCGCGCCGTAGAGCGCGAGCAGACCGCGGATCTTCAGGCTCGCCAGGCTGCCGTCCACAGTGGACTTGCCGACGCCGTCGTAGACCACCGCGACACCCTTGCCATCGGTGAGATCACGCGCGGCCTCGGCGAAGTCGACCTGGTCGTAGCGGATGACGTCGTCCGCGCCCGCCTCCTTGGCGAGTGCCGCCTTCTCGTCGGTGGAGACGGTGCCGATCACCCGGGCGCCGCGGGCCTTGGCGAGCTGGACCAGCAGCAGGCCCATCCCGCCGGCGGCGGCGTGGATGAGGACGTCGTCGCCCGCCTTGACCTCGTAGGTCGAGGCGATCAGCGCGTGCGCGGTGACGCCCTGGAGCATCGTCGCGGCGGCGGTCTCCTCGGTCACGCCGTCCGGGATCTTCACCGCGATCGTGGCGGGGAGCAGCCGGCGCTGGGCGTAGCTGCCGAGCGACCCCTGCCAGGCGACCCTGTCGCCGACGGCGAAACCGGTCACGTCGTCGCCGACCGCGGCCACGGTCCCGGCGCCCTCCATACCCAGGATGAACGGGGTGTCGACCGGGTAGATCCCCTCGCGGTGATAGGTGTCGATGTAGTTGACGCCCGCAGCGGCGACGTCCACCAGCAGTTCCCCGGCGCCGGGCTCACCGACCTCGACTTCGGACAGCTCAAGGACTTCGGGACCGCCGGTGCGCCGGATCTGGACTGCGGTGGGCATACATCCTCCTCGTTCAAGGTCGTTCCGACCGGCACAACTATGGCCGACGCCACGGTTATTCCGCGTCCCGGGCCTTTCGCGGTTAAGCTCGGCCCGTGGCTGAGACCGAAGAGAAGACCGAGACCGCCGCTCCCACGTCGCGCCAGGTCGCGGCCGCCCGCGACTTCGTCAAGCGGCACGGCAAGCCGTCGCGCGCGGTGGTGGAGAACATCGGCCGGGTCGGTGCCCGGGTCGTGCTCGTGGGCGCCGACGGCGCGCTCGGCGACGTCGTCGTCACCTCCGTGGAGGCGGGCGAGGCGCTGGTCGAGGCCGTCGAGGACCTCGAACCCGCCGAATGGGACAGCGAGACCGTGAAGGCCACCAAGATCGGCGCCGAGCACCGCCGCCGGATGGCCGGGAAGTGAGCGGTTCCGCGATCCTCGTCGCCTGCGCCGCGCTGCCGGAGAGCGACGGCGACGAGCACGCCGTCCCCGAAGCGCTGGCCGACCTCGGTTTCAAGAGCCGCTGGGCCGCCTGGGACGACACGACCGTCGACTTCGGCGCCGCCGACATCGTCATCCTGCGCGCCACCTGGGACTACGCCGAGCGCCGCGACGAGTTCCTGTCCTGGGCCGAATCCGTGCCCGCACTGTCCAATTCGGCCGAAGTCGTGCGGTGGAACACCGACAAGTCCTACCTGGCCGAACTCGGCGACGCGGGTGTCTCGGTCGTGCCGACGACCCTGATCGCGCCGGACGAGAAGGCCCCGCGCTGGCCCAAGGGCGAATTCGTGCTGAAGCCCGCCGTCGGTGCGGGTTCCCGGGGTGCCGGACGGTTCGAGGCCGGAGACGAAGCCGCTTCCCATCTCGCCGGACTGCAGGCCGACGGGAACACCGTGCTGCTCCAGCCGTATCAGTCCAGTGTGGACAGTGAAGGCGAGCTCGCGCTGGTGTTCTTCGGCGGCGTGTACTCGCACGCGTTCTCGAAGGCCGCGATGCTCGGCCGGGAACTCGACGAATCCGGTTTGTACGTCACGGAAAAGCTCGCGCCCGTGCAGCCGTCCGCGGCGTTCCGCGCACTGGCCGAAGACACTTTGGACGCGACCGCGGCGCTGCTGGGAATCCTGCGCGCGGAACTGCTCTACGCCCGCGTCGACCTCGTCACCGGGCCGGACGGCAGGCCGTCGCTGCTGGAACTGGAGCTGGTCGAGCCTTCGCTCGGTTTCCGCCAGACCGACGCGTCCGCGGCCTGGCGCTTCGCCTCCGCTGTCCGCCAGCAACTCGCCTGACGCGTTTCGTTCTCTGGATGCGGTAGATGCGTGTGCAACTACCGCATCCAGAGGACTAAGTGCGCCGGGGTCAGGCGGGTTTCACGAGCTTCGCGGCCAACCGTTCGGGCTTCGGCCACCGCACGTCCCGCGCCCAGCCGAACTTCTCGAACAGCCAGATCACCCGCGCCGAGACGTCGAGCTGACCGCGCAGGACGCCGTGGCGCGCGCAGGTCGGGTCGGCGTGGTGGGAGTTGTGCCAGGACTCGCCCATGGACAGGATCGCCAGCGGCCAGAAGTTCGCCGCCTTGTCGCGGCTCGCGAACGGGCGCTCGCCGACCATGTGGCAGATCGAGTTCACCGACCAGGTGACATGGTGCAGGAACGCGATCCGGACCAGCCCGGCCCAGAAGAACCCGGTCACCGCGCCCCACCACGACCAGCTGATGAGCCCGCCGAGTACGGCGGGCAGCGCCAGGCTGAGCGTGATCCACAGCCAGAAGTAGCGGTTCACCACGCGAAGATCCTTGTCGGCCACCAGATCCGGGGCGAACCGCTCGTAGTTGGTCACCTCACGGCTGAACATCCAGCCCATATGCGCGTGCCAGAATCCGCGCAGCAGCGCGCCGGGCGAGGTCCCGAACAGCCAGGGGGAGTGCGGGTCGCCTTCGCGGTCGGCGAAGGCATGGTGACGACGGTGGCTGGCGACCCAGAAGATGACCGAGCCCTGCACCGCGAAACTCCCCGCGATGGCGAGCGCGATCCGCAGCGGACGGCCGGCCTTGAAGGCGCCGTGCGTGAAGTAGCGGTGGTAGCCGACGGTCACGCCGAGCGTCCCGATGGTGTAGAACACGGCCGCCAGCACGAGATCGACCCAGGTCATGCCCCAGCCCCACACGATCGGGACGGCGGCGAGCAGTGCGACGAACGGGACCAGCAGGAAGGTCTTGAGTATCAGCATCTCCCCGGACCCTCTGCGGTGGGAGATCAGGGGCTTGGATTGACTGGCCGGTGCGTCCGGCTCCGTGCTGGCGGTCATGCGACACCTCGTGCCTCGACTCGGTGGTGACCCCCGTGTGGGGCACCGGACGCAGCGTAAGGGCAGCGTCTGGCGAGCACCCCGCCCGGGGGTTACGTCCGGTTTGCCGGAGGGTCAGTTCGAGGTGGCCAGTTCGCGGTCCGGCGCGGTCGCCGAAGTGACCGGACCGCGATCGCGTGAGCCACACCACAGTGCGGCGGTCGCGATGATCACCGCCGCGGAGCCGAGGACGTGGAACGAGACCAGCGCCTCCGGCACGCCCAGCGCGTACTGCACGGAGCCCAGGACGCCCTGGGCGAGCGCGATGACCCACACGATGGTGTAGCGCCGCCACAACTGCTTCGGCGTGCTGCCGCGCATCAGCTGGAGCCCGAACACGGCCAGCACGATCAGGTAGGCCACCAGCAGGCCGCCGTGGACCTGGGTGAGCGTCTCGATGGGTGCCTGGAGCCGGTGGGTGCCGGGGTCGCCGCCGTGCGGGCCCGCACCGGTGACCGTGGTGCCCGCGACGAGGACGGCCCACATCGCGACGGCGAGCACGATCAGCGTCTTGCGGCCCGCGTCCGGGATCAGCCAGCGGGCGGGCTCGTCGCCTTCCTTGAACGCGCGCAGCAGCAGGACCGCGAGCCACACCAGGGGAGTGGAGGCGAGGAAGTGCAGCGCGACCGTCCACCATTCGAGCTTCGCGAGCACGGTGATCCCGCCGACGACGGCCTGCAGCATCACGCCTGCGGGCATCGTCCAGGCCAGCTTCACCAGACGACGACGGTTCGGGTGCTCGATCTGCACGCGCCACGCGGTGATCACGCACAGCGCGGCGACGGCGATGACGACGCCGGTCAGCATCCGGTTGCTGAACTCGATCCACTGGGTGAGCGCGTCGAATTCGGGGTGTGCCACCGGGACGATGCTGCCTTCGACGCACTGCGGCCAGGTCGGGCAGCCGAGGCCCGATCCGGTGACCCGGACGACCGAGCCGGTGACGCCGATTCCGGCCTGGGCGATCACCGCCGCCATCGCGACCGCTCGCTGGACCGCGAACGAGGGATACGGCAGACGCGCTACAAGGCTCTGGAACGGCACCGCCCGATGCTAGAACGCCGTTCCTGAGAGCGTTCCACCGGCCGCTCCCGCTGTGTCGCCGACCTCAGGTGAGCTTCGTGGTCTTGCTCGCCAAGGCGCCGGCGACGACGCCCCAGCCGACGAGGACGGCGAACGGTTTCCAGCCGAACGAGCCGTCCAGCAGTACCGAGCGCAGCCCTTCGGCGAGCGCGCCGGAGGGCAGTAGCTCGACGATCGCCGCCACCCCCGACGGCATGGTCGACGGCGCCAGCAGGATGCCGCCCGCGAGCAACAGTACGAACCAGACGATGTTCGCCAGCGCCAGCACGGCTTCCGCGCGCAGCGCCCCGCCGAGCAGCAGCCCCAGCGCGCCGAACGCGAACGTGCCGATGACCAGGAACGGGATCGCGCCGAGGATTCCGCCGAGCGACGGCGACCAGCCGAGCAGCGCGGCCACCACACCGAGGATGACGGCCTGCAGCGCGACCACCACGAGCGCGGCGGCGACCCGGCCGGCGACGAGGAGCCAGCGGGGCAGCGCGGTGGCGGAAAGTCGTTTGAGGACGCCATAACGGCGGTCGAAGCCGAGTGCGATGGCCTGTCCGGTGAACGCGGACGACATCACCGCGAGCGCCAGGATCCTCGGCGTGATCCAGTCCACTTTGGACGCCGAACCGAGCTGCGACGACGGCAGGATGTCCAGCAGCGACAGGCCGATCAGCAGCGCGAGCGGGATGAGCAGGGTCAGCAGGATCTGCTCACCGTGGCGCAGGGTCAGGCTCGCCTCGACCTTCGCGTGCGTGCGCAGCATCTTGCCGAGCGAACCGCGACCGGGGGCCGGAGTGAACGTGCCCGCGGCGAACCGCGGCGCAGGCGGCGTGGGCAGAGTCGTCATGCGCGCAGTTCCCGTCCGGTCAGCTCCAGGAAGACCTCTTCCAGCGTGCGCCTGCCGACCTGCAGTTCCTCGGGCATGACGCCCTGCTGCGCGCACCACGCCGTCACCGTCGACACCACCTGCGGGTCGATCGCGCCTTCGACGAGGTACGTCCCCGGCGCGGACTCGTGCACGAGGTGTCCCTCGGGCAGGGCCGCGGTCAGCAGGCCGGTGTCGAGCCGCGTACGCGCCTTGAAGCGCAGCTGCGCGGCCTCACCGGCCTCGACGGTCAGAGACTGCGGAGACCCTTCGACGACGACCTTGCCGTGGTCCACGATCACCACGGTGTCGGCCAGCGTTTCGGCCTCCTCCATCAGATGCGTGGTGAGCAGGACGCTGACGCCGTCGGCGCGCAGGGCGCCGAGCAGATCCCACACCAGCCGCCGGGCCTGCGGGTCCATCCCCGCGGTCGGCTCGTCGAGGAAGAGCAGTTCCGGACGTCCGACGAGCGCGCAGGCGAGCGAGAGCCGTTGCTGCTGCCCGCCGGAGAGCCGCTTGAACGGCGTCTTGCGTGCCGCCGCGAGTCCGAGGATGTCCAGCAGCCACGCGGGATCGAGCGGGTTCGCGGCGCACGCGGCGACCAGGCCGAGCATCTCGTCGGCGCGGACGCCGGGATACGCGCCGCCGCCTTGCGGCATCACGCCGATCCGCGGCCGCAGCGCCGGTCCGTCCTTCGACGGGTCCATGCCCAGCACTCGCACTTCGCCGCCGTCAGGCCGCAGGAAACCTTCGCAGATCTCGACGGTGGTGGTCTTGCCGGCCCCGTTCGGGCCGAGCAGAGCGAGCAGCGTGCCACGTTCCATCCGCAGGTCGAGTCCATCGACCGCGGTGGTGGATCCGTAGCGTTTCACCAGCCCGGTGATCTCGACGGCGGGGGTGTTCACGACAGGTCACGATACGGCCTCACGCGGGGACCGAATGCTCCGGGGACGGTCTGGACAGCAGCAGCGGCGAGACGCGGTGGACGATGAACAGCCCCAGGAGCGTGACGGCCCCGGCGGCGACCCACGCGAACGGCAGGACGTAACCCCGGCCGTCGAAGGTGCTGCCCGTCGTGGGCAGCAGGAACGGCAGCACCGCGGTGACGATGGTCGCGGCGATACGGAAGCGTGAGGTCCCGGCGGACGCGGCGAGCGGGATGATCGCCCACAGCAGGTACCAGGGCTGCAGCGCGACGTGCAGGACCATCACCGCGCCGAGCGAGACGCCGAGGCCGATCATCGGCCGGTAGCGCCAGTTGAAGCTGTCCCAGAGGAACTTGACCGTCACCGCGCCCGCCACGAGGTAGCCGAGCGAGCCGAGGATCGGCACCAGCGCGTTGGTGTGGTTGCCGAGGCCGAGCGCGATGCCGAGGACACCGCCGAGCGCGGCCAGTTCCGACGTCGGCGAGATCCACGAGCGGACCAGCCCCGGCGTCCCGAGCGCGCCGACCCAGCCGAAGCCGAGGCCGGTGCCGTAACAGACCGCCACCAGCACGACACCGAACAGCAGCGCCATCGGCACCGCCGCGGTGATCAGGTCCTTGATCCGGCCGTGCCAGCGTCTGGCCACCATCACCGTGAAGAACGGCAGCGCCAGGATCGCGTTCAGTTTCACCGCGACGCCGAGGGTGATGAGGGCCACCCCGAGTCCGATGAACAGCAATTCGCCCTTCGCCAGCGGCGGGGGACTGTCGCCCTTGATCCGCACCGGCAGGCGCCGGATGCCGATCTCCAGTCCGGCCACCATGAGCCCGATGGCCAGCGCGTCGTTGTGGGCGCCCGCGACGAAGTGGAAGATCAGCAGCGGATTCGCCGCGCCGAGCCACAGCGCGGTCGCGGGCTGGACACCGAACCGGCGGGCGAGCCGGGGCAGCGCCCAGATGATCAGGATGACGCCGATCAGCGCGAGCCCGCGCTGCAGCAGCACTCCGGTGACGATGTTGCCGCTGCTCAGCGGCGCGAGCCAGCCGCCGAGGCGCAGCAGGAGCGGGCCGTACGGCGCCGGGGTCTCGCGCCACATGTTGGAGACGCCCGAGGTCAGCGGGTCGGAGACGCCGAGCGCCTCGGCCGGGCCGAGTGAGTACGGGTCCATCCCGCGGGCGACGATCTCGCTCTGCGCGAGATAGCTGTAGACGTCGCGGGAGAACAGCGGCGGGATGAACAGCAGCGGCGCGCACCACAGCGCGATCGTGCGGGCGAGCTGGCCCTGGGTAGCGAGGCGGCGGCGCGCGGGCTGGGCGAACCGGCCGAGCAGCAGCCAGCTGAGCACGATGATCGCCATCCCGGCGAGGCCCATCGCGAGCGAGACGGTGGGGATCCGGGTGAACAGCCGCAGGACCGGGATGTTCTGCACCGGGTTGATCACCGGCGCGGCACCCGCGCCGAGCGAGCCGAGCGCCAGGAAGAGCGAGCCGACCGCGCCGAACCGGCGGACGACGTTCAGCGCGCGCAGTTCCTTGTCGTCGAGCGGTTCGGGTTCGTGCGGGCGCACCGGGGACAGCGTCGCCACCGATCCCGCGGCCGGGTCTTCCGGTACCGCCCCGTCCGTGTCCCGCCGTGCCGGGTGTTCGCCCACTGCCACGCACGAAGGGTAGCGATCGCGGGAACAGACCGAGCGGGTACGTGGTTACCCCCGTGCGATCGGCCGCCGACGTGACCCACGCCACTCCGTGAGGCACCCCTCTTTGCCGTCTCCCCGGAAATACGTCACACTTGTGTTGTGAAAAAGACGGGGACGCAGGACGAGGCCGGTGGCGACATGCCCCGTGCCGAGGTCCAGCCTGTCCCCGTGCAGGTCGGCCCCGAGGGGCGGACCAGGCACGAAGTGGCCCGCTTGCTGCTGGAACAGGGGCCGATGACGGCCGTCGTGGTCGCCGAGCAGCTGGGGATCAGCGCCGCCGCCGTCCGCCGTCATCTGGACGCGCTGCTGGCCGACGGCGAGGCCGAGACCCGCGACGCGCCCCGCCGCGGGCCGCGCGGACGCGGTCGTCCCGCCAAGAACTTCCTCCTCACCGAGGCCGGTCGCGCCCGGTTCGGGCACGCCTACGACGACCTCGCGTCCTCGGCCATCCGGTTCCTCTCCGAACACGCCGGGGAAGACGCCGTGAAGGCCTTCGCCGAGGCTCGTGTCGCTTCGCTGGTCGGCCCGCATCAGGACGCCATCACCAAGCACACGGACCCCACCGCTCGCGCCGAGGCCCTCGCTGCGGCGCTGACCAGGGAGGGTTACGCTGCGTCGACCCGTCAGGTCGGTGCCGGCGAACAGCTCTGCCAGCACCATTGCCCGGTCGCCCACGTCGCCGCCGAGTTCCCCCAGTTGTGTGAAGCCGAGACAGAGGCTTTCGCGGAACTTCTGGGTACTCACGTGCAGCGGCTGGCGACCATCGCGCGCGGTGACAACGCGTGCACCACACACGTACCCGTCGCTTCGGCGGGTCACCCGGCCACACCCCGGCCGGGAAGCACGGCGCCCTCTCCAGGGCGCACAGCACGGATCCCGAATGGAGGGAAACCCGCATGACTGCCGCTGCCGAGCAGCGCACTCCCACCACCGCGCCCATGAGCCAGGAAGAGACCATCGAGTCCCTTGGCAAGTACGCGTTCGGCTGGGCGGACTCCGACGAGGCGGGCGCCAGCGCCCGTCGCGGACTGAACGAGGACGTCGTCACCGACATCTCCTCGAAGAAGTCCGAGCCGGAGTGGATGCGCGAAGCACGACTGAAGGCTCTCAAGCTCTTCGACCTGAAGCCCATGCCCAACTGGGGTGCGGACCTCTCCGGGATCGACTTCGACAACATCAAGTACTTCGTGCGGTCCAGTGAGAAGCAGGCCACCTCCTGGGAAGACCTGCCCGAGGACATCAAGAACACGTACGACCGGCTCGGCATCCCCGAGGCGGAGAAGCAGCGCCTCGTCGCCGGTGTGGCCGCGCAGTACGAGTCCGAGGTCGTCTACCACTCGATCCGCGAGGATCTGGAGGCGCAGGGCGTCCTGTTCCTGGACACCGACACCGCGCTCAAGGAGCACCCGGAGCTCTTCAAGGAGTACTTCGGCTCCGTGATCCCGGCCGGGGACAACAAGTTCTCCGCGCTGAACACCGCGGTGTGGTCCGGCGGCTCGTTCATCTACGTCCCCAAGGGCGTCAAGGTGGACATCCCGCTGCAGGCCTACTTCCGCATCAACACCGAGAACATGGGTCAGTTCGAGCGGACCCTGATCATCGTCGACGAAGACGCCTATGTGCACTACGTCGAGGGCTGCACCGCGCCGATCTACCAGTCCGACTCGCTGCACTCGGCGGTCGTGGAGATCATCGTGAAGAAGGGCGCCCGCTGCCGTTACACGACCATCCAGAACTGGTCGAACAACGTCTACAACCTGGTCACCAAGCGCGCCAAGTGCGAAGAGGGCGCGACCATGGAGTGGATCGACGGCAACATCGGTTCCAAGGTCACGATGAAGTACCCGTCCGTCTTCCTGATGGGCGAGCACGCCAAGGGCGAGGTCCTTTCGGTCGCGTTCGCGGGCGAAGGCCAGCACCAGGACGCCGGCGCGAAGATGGAGCACCTGGCGCCGCACACCTCCTCGACCATCGTGTCGAAGTCGGTGGCGCGCGGCGGTGGCCGCACCTCCTACCGCGGCCTGATCAAGATCGCGAAGCGGGCGCACCACTCGCGTTCCAGCGTGGTCTGTGACGCGCTGCTGGTCGACACGATCTCGCGGTCGGACACGTACCCGTACGTGGACATCCGCAACGACGAGGTGTCGATGGGCCACGAGGCGACCGTCTCGAAGGTCAGCGAAGACCAGATGTTCTACCTCATGTCGCGCGGTCTCGACGAGGCCGAGGCCATGGCGATGATCGTGCGCGGGTTCGTCGAGCCCATCGCGCGTGAGCTGCCGATGGAGTACGCGCTCGAGCTGAACCGCCTGATCGAGCTTCAGATGGAAGGGTCCGTCGGCTAGTCATGTCGGTTACCGAGAACAACGTTTCCGAAGCGATGCGCGAGGGCGTGGTCATCCCGGCCACGTCCCGCGCGGAGCGCTTCACCTCTCACGACGTCGAGGCCTTCGAGGTCCCCGGCGGTCGTGAGGAGAACTGGCGCTTCACCCCGATGAAGCGGCTGCGCGGACTGCACGACGGGTCCGCCACCGCTTCGGGTTCGGCCACCGTGGACCACGACGCCGCGCCCGAACTGAAGATCGAGCAGGCAGGCCGGGACGACGAGCGCCTCGGCGTCGCGGGTGTCCCGAGCGATCGGATCGCCGCGCAGGCGTACTCCTCGTTCACCGAGGCCACCGTCATCACGGTGCCCAAGGAGACCAAGGCGTCGAAGCCGTCGACGATCAAGATCACCGGCCCCGGCGAGGGCAAGGTCGCCTACGGGCACCTGCAGGTGCGCGCCGAGCAGTTCTCCGAGGCCGTCATCGTCCTCGACCACGTCGGCTCCGGCACGTACGCGGACAACGTCGAGTTCGTCATCGGCGATTCGGCGAACGTGACCGTGGTCAGCGTCCAGGACTGGGCCGACGACGCGGTGCACGTGTCCGAGCAGCACCTCAAGCTCGGCCGCGACGCCACGCTCAAGCACATCGTCATCACCCTGGGCGGTGACCTCGTCCGCGTCTCGCCGACGGCGACCTTCGCCGACAAGGGCGGCGACGTCGAGATGCTCGGCCTGTACTTCGCGGACGAAGGACAGCACCAGGAACACCGTCTCTTCGTCGACCACGCGGTGCCGAACTGCAAGTCCCGCGTGATGTACAAGGGCGCTCTGCAGGGCGACGGCGCGCACACCGTGTGGGTCGGCGACGTGCTGATCCGGGCGGCCGCCGAGGCGACCGACACCTACGAGCTCAACCGCAACCTGGTGCTGACGCCGGGCGCGCGGGCGGACTCGATCCCGAACCTGGAGATCGAGACCGGCGAGATCGAAGGCGCCGGACACGCGAGTGCGACGGGAAGGTTCGACGACGAGCAGTTGTTCTACCTTCAGTCGCGCGGAATCGGCGAGGACGCCGCGCGGCGGCTGGTCGTGCGCGGGTTCTTCCACGAGATCCTGGTCAAGATCGGTGTCCCCGAGGTGCGCGAGCGCCTCGAAGCCGCGATCGAAGCCGAACTCGAAGCTGTGGGCGTCTGAGCCCCCGTCCGTCCACAAGAGACTTTTAGGAAAGAAATGCCTACGCTGGAAATCAAGGATCTGCACGCCTCGGTCACGACCGAGGAAGGCCCCAAGGAGATCCTCAAGGGCGTCAACCTGACCATCAAGTCGGGCGAGACCCACGCGATCATGGGCCCCAACGGCTCGGGCAAGTCCACGCTGTCCTACGCCATCGCCGGTCACCCCAAGTACGAAGTCACCTCCGGGCAGGTCCTGCTCGACGGTGAGGACGTGCTCGAGATGAGCGTCGACGAGCGCGCCCGCGCGGGCCTGTTCCTCGCCATGCAGTACCCGGTCGAGGTTCCGGGCGTGTCCATGTCCAACTTCCTCCGCACCGCGGTCACCTCGGTCCGTGGCGAGGCTCCCAAGCTTCGTCACTGGGTCAAGGAGGTCAAGGAGGAGATGGGCAAGCTGGACATCTCGTCCGAGTTCGCCGAGCGTTCGGTGAATGAGGGCTTCTCCGGCGGCGAGAAGAAGCGCCACGAGATCCTGCAGCTGGCGCTGCTCAAGCCGAAGATCGCCATCCTCGACGAGACCGACTCGGGCCTCGACGTCGACGCGCTGCGTGTCGTCTCCGAGGGCGTCAACGAGTTCAAGGCGAACAACGACGCGGGCGTCATGCTGATCACGCACTACACGCGGATCCTGCGGCACATCACGCCCGACTTCGTGCACGTCTTCGCCGGCGGCAAGATCGTCGAGTCCGGCGGCCGTGAGCTCGCGGACGAGCTGGAGGAGAACGGGTACGTCAAGTACACCGGCTCCGCCGAGACGGCCGCTGTCTGATCCTGGGAATTTCGCGACTACACCGAGAGGAGTTGGCCCGATGACCACCACCACGGCTAACTCTGTACCGCTAGATGTGGCGGCCATCAGGGCCGACTTCCCCATCCTGTCCCGGACCGTTCGGGACGGGAAACCCTTGGTGTATCTGGATTCCGGTGCGACGTCGCAGAAACCGGTGCAGGTGCTCGACGCCGAGCGCCGGTTCCTCGAGACCTCGAACGCCGCGGTGCACCGCGGCGCGCACCAGCTCGCCGAGGAGGCGACCGACGCCTACGAATCCGCCCGCGTGCGGATCGCGGAGTTCGTCGGCGCCTCCCCGCACGAGCTGGTGTTCACCAAGAACGCCACCGAGGGCATCAACCTCGTCGCCTACGCGATGAGCAACGCCGCCACGGCCGGTCCCGAGGCCGAGCGGTTCCGGCTCGGCCCGGGCGACGAGATCGTCATCACCGAGATGGAGCACCACGCGAACCTGGTGCCGTGGCAGCAACTCTGCCAGCGCACCGGCGCGACGCTGAAGTGGTTCTCCGTCACCGCCGACGGTCGTCTCGACCTGTCCAATGTGGACGAGCTGATCACCGAGCGGACCAAGGTACTCGCGTTCACGCACCAGTCGAACGTGCTCGGCACGATCAACCCGGTCGAATTCCTGGTGAAGAAGGCCCGCAAGGTCGGCGCGCTGGTCGTGCTGGACGCCTGCCAGTCGGTGCCGCACTTCCCGGTCGATCTCCACGCGCTGGACGTCGACTTCGCCGCTTTCGCCGGGCACAAGATGGTCGGCCCGTACGGCATCGGCGTCCTTTACGGCCGTCGTGAGCTGCTCGAAACGATCCCGCCGTTCCTGACCGGTGGCTCGATGATCGAGCTGGTCCGCATGGAGCAGACCACCTTCGCCCCGCCGCCTCAGCGGTTCGAGGCGGGCACGCCGATGACGTCGCAGGCCGTCGGCCTCGGCGCGGCCGCGGACTATCTGTCGGCGATCGGCATGGACCGCGTCGCGGCGCACGAACACCTCCTCACCGAGGCGGCGCTGGCCGGCCTCGGGGAGATCCCGGGCGTCCGGATCATCGGCCCCACCGACATGGCCGACCGCGGCGGGCTGGTGTCGTTCGTCATCGACGGCGTGCATCCGCACGACTCGGGCCAGGTGCTGGACAGCCTCGGCATCGCCGTCCGCGTCGGGCATCACTGCGCTTGGCCGCTGCACCGGGCCTGCTCGGTCCCCGCGACCGTGCGCGCGTCGTTCTACGTCTACAACACACTGTCCGAAGTGGACGCCCTGGTGCAGGGTGTGCGCGAGGCGCAGAAGTTCTTCGGGGTGGCCTGATGAACCTGGAGAGCATGTACCAGGAGATCATCCTGGACCACTACAAGAACCCGCACGGCCGCGGTCTGCGCGAGCCGTTCGACGGCGAGTCGTTCCAGGTCAACCCGACCTGCGGCGACGAGGTGACGCTGCGGGTGAAGGTCGCCGACGGGAAGGTCGCCGACGTCTCCTACGAGGGCCAGGGCTGCTCGATCAGCCAGGCTTCCACGTCGGTCTTGACGGATCTCGTCGTCGGGCACACCGTGGAGGAGGCGTTCACCACCATGGACGCCTTCGTCGAGCTGATGCAGGGCAAGGGACAGATCGAACCGGACGAGGAAGTGCTGGAGGACGGCATCGCCTTCGCCGGCGTCGCCAAGTACCCGGCCCGCGTGAAATGCGCCTTGCTCGGATGGATGGCGTTCAAGGACGCCGTCGCCCGCACGACCAACGGAGTTGAGACGGCATGACCGAACAGCAGACCGAAACCCGCGAGGGGCGCACGGCCGCCGACCTCGACGCCGAGACCGCCGCCGCCCCGGACAGCGCCGACGTGGCGAAGGTCGAGGACGTCGAAGAGGCGATGCGCGACGTCGTCGACCCCGAACTCGGCATCAACGTCGTCGACCTCGGCCTGGTCTACGGCATCCATGTCGAGCCGGACAACACCGCCACCATCGACATGACCCTGACGTCCGCGGCCTGCCCGCTGACCGACGTCATCGAGGACCAGACCGGTGCCGCGCTCGTCGGCGGGGGAACGGGTCTGGTCAAGGACTTCCGGATCAACTGGGTCTGGATGCCGCCGTGGGGTCCGGAGAAGATCACCGAGGACGGCCGCGAACAGCTGCGCGCCCTGGGCTTCACCGTCTGACCTTCTCTTTTGCGCCTGGAACGCTCTGGGCTGGATCGCCGCTGTCCGTGAAGGCCTCCTTGAGGGACCCAGGGTCCCTCAAGGAGGCCTTCACGGACTTTTGGCACCTCAAGGCCGCCCGGGTGTTTGATTGGGTAACCGCATGATCCGCTCGATGGCGCTGTTCGCGCTCGCCGCGCTGCTGGAGATCGGCGGCGCCTGGCTGATCTGGCAGGGCGTGCGGGAACATCGCGGCTACCTCTGGATCGGTACGGGTGTCGTGGCACTGGGCCTTTACGGTTTCGTCGCGACGTTGCAGCCCGACGCGAACTTCGGCCGTATCCTCGCCGCGTACGGGGGAGTGTTCGTCGCGGGATCCCTGGCCTGGGGCATGATCGCCGACGGCTACCGGCCGGACCGCTACGACGTCGTCGGCGCGCTGATCTGCCTGGCCGGGGTCGGCGTCATCATGTACGCGCCCCGAACTTGAGTGTTCGCCGGAAAATGTCGGAGCGCGGCGTTAATGTGCGCTGTGACCGAAACGGACTTCCCCGCTCCGCCCGTCGAGAGGCCCGGGCCGAAGCGAAGATTCTCTCCTCTCCTGCTCGTGATGATCCTCGTCGCGCTCCTGGGCGTCGGCGGTACCGGCTTCGGCCTGTTCCGGCTCTTCGGCTATCAAATGGTGATCGTCGGCGACGACTCCTCCATGGGGCCGACGATCCCCGGCGAGACGAGGCTGGTCTATCGTTCGGCCGGGGAGTCGGGCGTCAGCCGTGGTGATCTGGTCGTGTTCGACCTTTCCGCGTTGCCGGACAGCGGCGGTGAACGCGGGCTGATGCTCAAACGGGTCATCGCGGTGGCGGGTGACGTGGTGTCCTGTTGTGAGAACGACGAGCACCATGCGATCACCGTCAACGGGAAGCCGGTCAAAGAGCCGTACGTCGCCCGGAAGCCGGACAGTGGTCTCGAAGACTTCATTCGCTTCAAGGCGGTGACCGTGCCACCGGGGGCGATCTTCGTCGCCGGAGACGACCGGACGAATTCCCGCGATTCGCGGATCTACGCCGATGAGCCCGGAAACGGCGCCATCGAACTCTCCAAGGTCTATGGAATCGTAGTCGGGATCGGGCACGTCCTGGCCGCCGAGCCGGTTCCGCGGACCACGGCGTTCGTCGACGCGGGCCTCCCGGGCGAGCCGCTGAGCGACACCGGTTTCGTCGACTACCGCAATCTCGTCGTCGCCGGGGCCGGGCTCTTCCTGATCGGCTTCATCGGTTCGATCGTGATCGTTGCCCGGTCCGCCGGAAAACGACGAAGAGCAGCCGCAACCCCACCAGCGCACTGACCACCAGCAGGTTGTAGCCGAACATCTGGTGCAGCGTGACCCCCGGCAGCACCTCCGGGCCGGTCGCGCCGCCCAGCAGCAGGACGGCCATCAACCCGGTCGCCGCGCCGACGAAGGCCAGCAGCAGTTCGTGCACCAGGCCGGTGACCACGTCGCGGTCGCGTTCGTCGGAGAACAGCCGGACGTTGACCGAAAGCCTGCCCTGCTCCAGCGCGTTGCCGATCCGGTCGATACGGCGGGGCAGCCGGCGCAGCACCGGCAGGAGGGCCATCAGTTCGTTGGTCGCGGTGGAGCGCAGCGACTCCGGCCGCAAGCCGGCGCCCACCTGTTCGGCGGCGTAGGCGCGGGATTCGACGACGATGTTGAATCCCGGCGCCAGCGCGGCCAGCGTTCCCTCCAAAGTGGCCAGTGCGCGGAACACCGCGGCGATCGGCGGGGGCACGCTGAGCCGGAAGTCGGCGATCACCCGGAACAGGTCGGTGAACATGTCCAGATCCGGTGCCTGTCCGTGGTTGAAGTGCTTGGCCACCAACGCACCCAGCGCGCGCTCCAGCCGTTGCTCCTCGATCTCGTCCGGCCGGTCGACGATCTCCAGCAGGCCGTCGCGCAACGCCGCGGGGTCGCCGCGGTCGAGGGCGAGGATCAGGTTCTGCAGCCCGCCGCGCAGTCCCGAGTCCAGCCGTCCGACGGAACCGAAGTCGAGCAGGCCCAGCCTGCCGTCGGTGAGCAGCAGGACGTTGCCGGGATGCGGGTCGGCGTGGAAGACGCCGCTGCCCATCACCTGGCCGAGCACGCAGCGCAGCATCGACCGCGCGAGTTTGGCCCGCTCGGCGACCGGGACCTGCTCCCGGGCGGCGGCGAGCGGTTTGCCGTCGAGGCGGCGCATTACCAGGACACGTTCGGTGGACAGTGCTTTGTGGACGGTCGGCAGGGCGACGTCGGCGTGCGGGTAGGCGGCGCTGACGGCCTCGATGTTCCTTGCCTCCGTGCGGAAATCGAGTTCCTCGATCAGCGCGTCGGCGAATCCTTCGGCGAGGTCGATGACGCCGAGCGAGCGGGCCCAGTCCGCGCGCAGGTCCAAGGCGGCGGCCACCCGGCGGACGATGTCGAGGTCCCGCTCGACCAGTGTCTGCACGCCGGGCCGCTGCACCTTGACGACCACGTCCTGTCCGTCTCGCAGCTTCGCGCGGTAGACCTGCGCGATGGACGCGGCGGCGATCGGTTCCGGGTCGAACTCGGCGAAGATCTCGTCCGGGTCCCCGCCCAGCTCTTCCCGCAGCACCGTCGCGACCTCGTCGGCGTCGGCGAAGGCGACCTGGTCCTGGAGTTTGCCGAGTTCGTCGATGAACACCGGCGGGAGCAGATCGGACCGCGTCGAGAGCAGCTGGCCGAGCTTCACGAACGTCACGCCGCCCTCCTCCAGCGCGCGTCGCAGCGAACGCGCCAGTTTGGCGTGCCGGACCTGGGCGAGGCCGGGTTCGCGACGGCCGGTGAGGTAACGGCCGAGGCCGTGTTTGATCGCGATCCGGGTGATCTGCGAGTACCGCCGGGTCCGGGCCGCGCGACGGCGCAGGGAGCGGATCCGGCCGATCAGCCCGAGCCCGGAACCCGCCGGGAGGACGAACTCCGCGACGAACAGGAAGATCAGCGTCGCCAGGAAGGCGCCGCCCGCCACCGGGATGATCAGCCCGGCGAACGCCCCGTTGGTCATCATCTCCCTCGGGAACGCGCTGACGATGCCGCCCGCGACGAGCCAGCCGAAGCCGGCCGCGCAGAACGCGCGGACCACGCCGATCCGCACACCCAGCACGCGGCGGGCGGCGACCACGAGCGGCCACAGCATGAGCGCGTAGACGGGCAGGGTGAGCAGGCCGAGCAGCAGGTTCATGCCGAGAAGGACATCACGCGCGGCCCGCCCGGGATTCCCGCTCCGGCGGGACGGAACTCACCCTTGAGAGGGAGCGGACCCCGAAGTTGTAGGTCGTGGTCGCCTCCCGGGGCGCGAACAGGACGCCGGCGATCGCCATCACGGCGGCGGCGAGGAAACCGACGCGGAGATCGGCGATGTCGCCGAGGAACCCGATGAGCGGCGCCCCGGCGGCCTGGCCGAGTGCCAGCATCAGGAAGGCCACGCCGACACCGAACGCGGGGGAGGCCGGATATGCCCTGGTGCCCCAGAGGATCAGCACGCCGGTCAGTCCGATGTAGACGGCTCCGAAGAGCGCCGCCGCGACGATCAGCGCGGGCAGCGATCGGGTGGCGACCGCGAACAGCGCCGTCGCGACGGCGAACAGGATCATCCCGGCCGACCAGGTCCGGCGGAGCCCCGTCCGCGACGTCAGTTCGGCGGTGAACGCGCCCGCCAGGCCGACCACGCCGAGGACGATCCACACGACGGTCGACGCGGTCTCGCCGTGGCCGCCGATGCTCACGGCGATGTCCCGGCCGAAGGTCCAGATCGCGGCACTGGCCATGCCGAGCATCGCGGCGGCGGGCAGCAGCCGTCTGGTGGAGGGCGGGAACAGCGGTGACGGCAGTCCGGTCTTCGCCTGCTCCCGGACCGGCGGCACGACGCGGGCGATCCACAGTGTCACCAGGGCGGACGCCGCCGCGAAGGCCCACCACGCCAGCCGCCAGTCGCCGATGGCGAGCAGCGAGACCGGGCCGGAGACCAGGACACCCAGCCCGGTTCCGGCGTTGACCACGGCTTGGGCGCGATCGCGGCGGGTCACCCGGACGACGCGCGAGACCGCGTCCGCGAGCGAGGGGG
>NZ_JACBXD010000169.1 GCF_013870525.1 Amycolatopsis pittospori | reverse complement strand
CGACCAGCTCTCGCATCTGGTCGACCTGGTCCGGGGCCACGTCGCCGACGTGCTCGGCCACGGCACCGCGACGTCGGTCGAGGCCGGCCGCGCCTTCACCGAACTCGGCTTCGACTCGCTGACCGCCGTCGAGCTGCGGAACCGGCTCGGCGAGGCGACCGGGCTGCGGCTGCCCGCCACGCTGGTGTTCGACCACCCGAATCCGGCGGCGCTCGCGACCTACATCCGCGCCGAACTGGCCGGTGACGAGGCAGGTGTGGACCTCGATCCGGTCCGCGTGGCCGAGCCGGACGAGCCCATCGCCATCGTCGCGATGAGCTGCCGGTTCCCGGGCGGCGTGAGCTCACCGGAAGACCTGTGGCGCCTGGTCGCCGAAGGGACCGACGCGATCACGCCGTTCCCGTCCGACCGCGGCTGGGACCTCGACCGGCTCTACCACCCGGACCCCGACCACCCTGGCACCAGCTACGCCCGCGAAGGTGGTTTCCTGCACGACGCCGCCGATTTCGACGCGGAGTTCTTCGGTATCTCGCCGCGCGAGGCGGTCACCGTCGATCCGCAGCAGCGGTTGCTGCTGGAGACCGCGCAGGAGGCGTTCGAGCGCGCCGGGATCGACCCCGTCACGCTCAAGGGCAGCGCCACCGGTGTGTTCGCCGGCGTGATGTACGACGACTACGCCTCCCGCCTGGCCGCCACCCCCGAGGGGATGGAGGGCCTGCTCGGGACCGGCAGCGCGAGCAGCGTGCTGACCGGCCGCGTCGCCTACACCTTCGGCCTCGAAGGCCCCGCGGTGTCGGTCGACACGGCGTGCTCGTCCTCGCTGGTCGCCCTGCACTGGGCGGCACAGGCGCTGCGGTCCGGTGAATGCGGACTGGCGCTGGTCGGCGGCGCGACGGTGATGGCCAGCCCCAACCCGTTCATCGAGTTCTCCCGTCAGCGCGGCCTCGCCGCCGACGGCCGCTGCAAGCCGTTCGCGGCCGCGGCCGACGGCACCGCCTGGGCCGAAGGCGCCGGATTCCTGCTCCTGGAACGGCTTTCCGACGCGCGCCGCAACGGACGTCGCGTGCTCGCGGTGGTCCGTGGCAGCGCGGTCAATCAGGACGGCGCGTCCAACGGGATGACCGCGCCCAACGGGCCTTCGCAGCAGCGGGTGATCCGCCGCGCGCTCGCGGCGGCAGGCGTCGAATCGTCCACAGTGGACGTCGTCGAAGCGCACGGCACCGGTACCGCGCTGGGTGACCCGATCGAGGCGCAGGCGCTGCTGGCCACCTACGGGCGGGACCGTGAGGAACCGCTGTGGCTGGGCTCGGTCAAGTCCAACATCGGCCACACCCAGGCCGCCGCCGGACTCGCCGGGATCATCAAGATGGTCGAAGCGATGCGGCACGGCGTCCTGCCCGCCACCCTGCACGTCGACGAGCCGTCCCCGCACGTCGACTGGAGTGAGGGCGAGGTCCGGCTGCTCACCGAAGCGAGGCCATGGCCGGAGGCCGGACGGCCGCGGCGCGCGGCGGTGTCGGCGTTCGGGATCAGTGGCACCAACGCGCACGTCATCCTGGAGCAGGTTCCGGAACCCGCCACACCCGCTCGGACTCCGGCGCCACCGGCGCTCCTGCCGTGGGTGCTGAGCGCTCGCACCGACGACGCGCTGCGCGCCCAGGCCGGACGCCTGCTGGGCACGGTCGGTTTCGCCGACCCGCTCGACATCGGCTACGCCCTGGCGACCACCCGCACCGCGTTCGAACGGCGGGCGGTGCTCACCGGCGACGCGGACGCGCTGCGCACCGGACTGGCCGCGCTCGCCGGTGGCCGGAAGGTTCCCGAGGTCGTCACCGGCCGTGCCGCCGAAGGCAAGCTCGCGGTGCTGTTCACCGGTCAGGGTTCGCAGCGGCCCGGCATGGGCCGCGGCCTCTATGACGCCTTCCCTGTGTTCGCGAAGGCTTATGACGAGGTCGCCGCACTTCTTCCCCTCGACGGTGATCTCGACCGCACCGGCACCGCACAGCCCGCGATCTTCGCCCTGGAAGTGGCGTTGTTCCGGCTCGTGGAATCGTGGGGGATCCGGCCCGATTTCCTCGCCGGGCACTCGATCGGCGAGATCGCGGCCGCACACGTGGCGGGCGTGTTCTCCTTGGAGGACGCGGCGAAACTCGTCGAAGCACGCGGACGGCTGATGGAGGCGCTGCCGGAAGGCGGCGCGATGGTCGCGGTGCAGGCGAGCGAGGACGAGGTGCGCGAGCATCTGTCCGACGAGGTCTGCCTGGCCGCGGTCAACGGGCCCGAGGCCGTCGTTCTGTCCGGTGTGGATGGTCCGGTTCGTGCCGTGGCGGCGGTGTTCGCCGAGCGCGGACGCCGCACCAAGGCCCTGGTCGTCTCGCACGCTTTCCACTCGGCGCTGATGGAGCCGATGCTCGCGGAGTTCTCCGAGCTGGCGAGTTCTCTGGAGTACGCCGAGCCGCGGATCCCGGTCGTCTCCACCGTGACCGGCAAGAGCACCGACGAGCTGACCGATCCGGCCTACTGGGTCCGGCACGTCCGCGAGCCGGTCCGGTTCGCCGACGGCGTCCGTGCCCTCACCGAGGCGGGTGTCACCCGGTTCGCCGAGCTGGGTCCGGACGGCGTGCTTTCGGCGATGGGCGCCGACAGTGCCCCGGACGCGGTGTTCGTCCCGGTGCTGCGCAAGGATCGCGACGAGCGGCAGACCGCCGCCCTCGCCTTCAGCCGGCTGGTCGCGGCGGGTACCGAGGTCGACTGGGCGGCGTTCTTCGACGGTACGGGAGCCCGCGCCGTCGAACTGCCCACTTACGCGTTCCAGCGTGAGCGGTTCTGGCTCGACGCGCCCGCCAGTACCGGCGACGCGACCGGGCTGGGCCTGGCCGACGCCGGGCATCCGCTGCTCGGCGCGACCGTGCCGACGGCAGCCGACGACGGTCTGGTCGGGTACGGCCGGTTGTCCCGTGCCGCCCAGCCGTGGCTCGTCGACCACGCGGTGCTCGGCACCGTGCTGGTCCCCGGCGCGGCACTGATCGAACTCGCCGTCCGGGCGGGCGACGAACTCGGCTGCGCCCGTGTCTCCGAACTGACCCTGGCGGCGCCGATGGTGCTGCCGGAGACCGGCGGCCTCGCCGTGCAGGTCGTGGTCGGGGCCGCGGACGACGACGGACGCCGTCCGGTGTCGATCCACTCCCGGCGTCCGGAGGGCGAATCCTGGACCGAGCACGCCACCGGTCTGCTCGCCCCGGCGAACGCCCACCCGGCGGCCTCGGACGGTGTCTGGCCGCCCGCCGGTGCCGAAGCCCTCGACGTCACGGAGCTTTACCCGGGTCTCGCCGACGCGGGTCTGCAGTACGGGCCGGTGTTCCAGGGACTGACCGCCGCGTGGCTCGTGGGCGACGAGGTCTGCGCCGATCTCGAACTCCCCGCCGCCGCGCACGGCGACGCCGGGAAGTTCGGTCTCCACCCGGCGCTGCTCGACGCCGCGCTGCACGCGATCGGGCTCCTGCCCGGGAACGTCGAGACCACGCGGCTGCCGTTCCTCTGGCGTGACGTCGTCCTGCACGCGGCAGGCGCCACCGCCGCCCGCGTCCGGGTCACCGCGAGCGGCACCGACTCGGTCCGCCTGGAACTCGCCGACGGCGCGGGCGCGCCGGTGCTGACGGTGGGATCGCTGCTGCTGCGCGAGGTCACCGACCTCGGCCCGGGCGCACCGTCCACTTCGGACGCGCTGTTCCGGCTCGGCTGGGCCCAGGTCACCGCCGAGTCCCCGGCGGCGCCGACGGAGATCCTGTCGGCGGTGCCGGAGGCAGGAGACACCCCGGCGGCCACGCACGCGCTGCTGCTGAGCACGCTGGCGAAGCTGCAGGAGTGGCTGGCCGAGGACAAGGAAGCCACGCTCGTGGTGCGCACCGAGAACGCCGTCGCGGTGTCCACATCGGACACCGTCGACCCGGCGTCGGCCTCGGTGTGGGGTCTGGTGCGCAGTGCCCAGTCCGAGCATCCGGGACGCTTGGTGCTGCTCGACGCGGCCGAGGCCGACGTCGAGACCGCGCTGGCCGTCCTCGGCGACGAAACCCAGCTGGCCGTGCGCGACGGCGTCGTCCACGCCGTGCGGCTGCTGACCGCGGCGTCCTCGCCGGACCTCGTGCCGCCGTGGCACGAGCCGGCCTGGCGTCTCGACAGCGTCGTCAAGGGCACCCTCGACAGGCTCTCCTTCGAGCCGTACCCCGACGTGCTCGAACCACTGCTGCCGCGTGAGGTCCGGATCGCCACCCGGGCGGCCGGGACGAACTTCCGCGACGTCCTCAACGTCCTCGGCATGTACCCGGGCGACGCGGGCCGGATCGGTTACGAGGCCGCCGGCGTCGTCACCGACGTCGGGTCCGAAGTGGACGACCTCGTCCCGGGTGACCGGGTGATGGGCCTGGTGCACGGCGGGTTCGGCCCGCTCACCTTCGCCGACCGCGCCCTGCTGGCCAAGATGCCCGAGAGCTGGACGTTCGAACAGGCCGCGTCGGTCCCGCTGGTGTTCCTCACCGCCTACTACGCGCTGACCGACCTCGGCGCGCTGAAGAAGGGCGAGTCGGTGCTGATCCACGCCGCGGCGGGTGGGGTCGGCATGGCCGCCACGCAGCTCGCCCGGCATCTCGGCGCCGAGGTGTTCGGCACCGCGAGCGAGGGCAAGTGGGACGTCCTGCGGGCGGCCGGGCTCGACGACGACCACATCGCGTCGTCCCGGACGCTCGACTTCGAGGACCGGTTCCGCGCCACCACCGACGGGAACGGCGTCGACGTCGTCCTCAACGCGCTGACCGGCGAATTCATCGACGCGTCGCTGCGCCTGTTACCGCGCGGTGGGCGGTTCGTGGAAATGGGGAAGACCGACGTCCGTCCGGACGGGGGCGCCGCGGGGCACCATCCCGGTGTGACTTACCAGGCGTTCGACGTGATCGAAGCGGGCGACCGCCGGATCGCGCAGATGTGGGAGGAGCTGATCACCTTGTTCGACGAAGGCGCGCTCACCCCGCTGCCGGTCCGCACCTGGGATCTGCGCCGCGCCCCGGAGGCCCTGCGTTTCCTGAGCCAGGCCAAGCACATCGGCAAGGTCGTGCTGACCGTGCCGCGCCGTCCGGACACCGGCACGGTGCTCGTCACCGGCGGTACCGGCGGACTCGGCGCGGTGCTCGCCAGGCATCTGGTCACCCGGCACGGCGTCACCGACCTGGTGCTCACCAGCCGTCGAGGCCCGGACGCGCCCGGCGCGGCCGAGCTGGCGGCGGATCTGACCGGACTGGGCGCGACCGTGCGGATCGAGGCGTGCGACGCCGCCGACCGCGCTTCACTCGCGGCGGTCCTGGACCGCACGCCGAAGCTGACCGGTGTGGTGCACGCGGCCGGCGTCCTCGACGACGGCCTGCTCACCGCGCTCACCCCGGAACGGCTCGAGAAGGTGCTGCGGCCCAAGGTGGACGCGGCGTGGAACCTCCACGAGCTCACCCGGGGCCACGACCTGGCCATGTTCGTGCTGTTCTCCTCGGCCGCCGGGGTGCTCGGCGCGCCGGGGCAGGCCAACTACGCGGCCGCCAACACCTTCCTCGACGGGCTGGCGCACCACCGCCGCGGTCTCGGGCTGCCCGCCACGTCGCTCGCCTTCGGTCTCTGGGCCGACGGGATGGGCGGCGCGGCGGACGCGGACCGGATGGGCCGCGACGGGGTCGGCAGTTTCGACCCGGCCGAGGGCCTGGAGCTGTTCGACCTGGCCACCTCCTGAAGATCCGGGTCCCGGAATCGGCGGTGCTGGACGTGGTCT
>NZ_JACBXD010000168.1 GCF_013870525.1 Amycolatopsis pittospori | reverse complement strand
GCCAACGCACCGGAGAACACATCAGAGTCCACAAAGGATCGCGGGCGGGAACCTGCTGGCCCTCGCCGCGCTCGCCGACGAGATGGAAGCCCGGCACGCCGAGGCGGAAGAGGCCAGGCGCAAGGCCGTCGACGTGATGAACAACCGCGACGCCGCCCTCCACTCGCTGACCCCCAAGGTCTCCTTCGGGAAACCGCCCGAGCTGGGGCGGTCTTGATCCGGGTCTCCGCCTCCGCGTTCGACGTCCTCTGGTCCGACCTCGGCCACGCCGCGCCGCCGTGGCCGCTGTCCGTTCGCAGTGTGGGCGGCACGGAGGCGGAACGCGCCGAGATCCGCGGCGCGGTCTACGAAAACCTCACCGAACGTGGCCTTTATGACGGGGACCGGCTGGACGACGCCCTCGAAGCCCGGCTGGACCTGCTCGCGAAGGCCGAGGTCTATGTCGAATGCGAAGCGCTCGCGGACATGACGGCCGAGGCCCCGTTCCGTGCCGTGGCGGCCGCGCGCGGCCGCCACGGCGTACTGGCCACGCAACCCGAGCAGACCATCGCGCTCCACGGGATCAGCGACAGCGAGGTGTTCACCGCGATCGTCGGCGTCCTGCCGGAGATGCGGCCGGGCCCGGGCTACGGGATCAGCCTGCCCGCGGCGCGGTTCGACGGGAAGCTGGACGATCCGGTCTTCGGTGAGAGCGGCCGATCGTCCGCTTCGGACAGTCAGCTCCGCGAGGTGCTCGCCATCCAGGCGCGGCCGGTCTACAGCGCCGGCCAGTTCACCGTGCGGACGCGCGGCCGCGACGGGAAGTCACGACGGGCGGGCGGACTGACCTGGTTCGACACCGACGTCGGCGCGTACTGCGCGGTGCGGAGCGAGGGACGCGGCGGTCAGGCCTGGGTGAACGTGTCCCCTGTGGATGGTCCCCGGCTCGCCGCGCGGTTGGCCGCGCTCCTCGATCCGGACCGCTAGCCTGTTTCACGAGTCGATCGCCCGAGGGGGGCTTTCGGGGAGGGGTTTCGATGAGCGTGCCGTTCGGTGGGCAGGTCCGCGATCCGCGGGAATGGATGCGCGAACAGGAACAGCGCAGTGCCGCCCTGCTGGCGAAGGCGGAGCAGGCGAAGTCCGATCTGGAGAACAACGTCGTCACCTTGAGCAGCCCCGACAGGCTGGTCACGGTGACCGTCAACCCCGGTGGTGGCCTGACGTCGCTCGCGCTGTCCCCGCAGGCGCAGGAACGGCCGCCCGCCCAGCTCGCGTCACTGATCATGAGCACCTACCGCAAGGCGACGGAGCGGGCCGCGGACCGGACGCTGGAGATCATGGCCGGGCTGACCGGCGAGGACTCCGACGCCGTCGAGTTCATCAAGAGCACCCTGCCGCCGCGGGAAGAACCGCCGTCCACTCCGGAACCGGACGACTCCGCACGCTTCGGCGTCCCCTCGGAACCGCCTCCCGCGCCGCCCGCGAAACCCCGGCCGTCCCGTCCCGTGTCCGATGACGACGACGGCGAAGACTTCCAGCACGTCGACTGGACCGGGCGCTCATGAGCGGGCCGGGATACGGCGTCTCGCCGGAAGGCCTCAAGGCCCACGCGGACCAGGTCGCCGACCTCGCCGCCCGCATCCGCAAGGCCTCCGCGGCCGCCGACCAGGTCGGCATGGGTGGCTTCGCGGGCTACGGCCTGCTGTGCGCGGTGCCCGTCGGCGGGGTCCTGCAACTCGCCCAAGGCGACAACGACGAGCTGATGACCAGCGCGGCGAACCTCGGCGACGCGTTGTCCGACGCCCTGAAGAAGGCGGCCACGGACTACACGAAGATCGACGACGACGCGGCGCAGCTCAACCGGGATCTGGGGAAGAAGCTGTGAGCGAGGATCTGGTCGCGCAGAAGGAAGAGGAGAAGAAGTACCTCAAGGGAGCCGGTCTCGGCGACAGTATCGAGGGCCTGGCCGGAAACCTGGCCAAGGGACCCGAGGATCTCGACGCGTTCGCGCTCGCGATGGACGGGGTCTCGATCGGCCTGGACATGCTGTCGATGGTCCTGAACCCGCTCGGTGAGCTGGTGAAGGCCGGCGTCGGGTGGCTGATGGAGAATCTCGACTTCATCCGGGAACCGCTGGAGATCCTCACCGGGGATCCGGATCTGGTCCAGCAGGCCGCGCAGACCTGGAACAACATCGCCATCGAACTCGAGGCCGTGGCCGGCGACTATGAGGGGTCACTGAGCACGACGTCCGGTTGGGACGGTGACGCGGCCATCGCCTACCGCCGGGTCGCGCTGCAGTACACCCAGTCTTTACGAGACGTCGCCGCCGAAGCGAAGGACTCGGCGCAGTGGATCACCACCGGCGGCATGGTGGTGGCCACCGCGCGGGCGTTGGTCTTCGACATCATCGCCACCTTCATCAGCGACGTGATCACCCGGGCGCTGCTCGCGCTGGCCTCGTCGTGGTTCACCCTCGGCGGCTCCGTCGCGGCTTTCACCGCGAGCATCTTCGCCGACGCGGTCAAGGTCATGGCGAAGATCCAAAAGAAGATCGGCAAGCTGCTGAGCGCCATCCAGCGGTTCGTCAAACGGTTCGAAGGATCGAGCGACCGGGCCAGGGAAGCGGCGCGAACGCTGGGACGTAAGGCTTCGGACCTCGGTCGCGAGGCCAATCAGGCGATCAAGGCCAGCGACAGGACACTGGACGGGTTCAGCAAGGCCGACAATCTCAAGTACCTCCGTGGTGCGAAGGACCGGATGGAGAACACCGTCGCGGGCAAGATCGCCGACAACACCGGTCTCAAGGTCGCCAAGGAAGCCGGCAAGACGGCCGCCGAGAACCGCGCTCAGTACGACGGTGGTTCGGCCGAAGCGGGCCGGATCTCACCACCCAACAGCGGCCGGATCAGCGGTTCGCTCGACGACGATGACTGAGCCGGCCGAGCGGGAAGGGAAGCGAAGTGGCCGCTTCAGCCTGAAGGTCCTCACCGGTGTCGTGTTCGCGGTAGTGGTCGTGTGGTTCATGGCCTCACTCGGCGTCGCTCTCGGAGTGCGCGGTGAGGAGACGGTGGAACGGTTCGGTGTGGCCCACATCCAGGACTGCGAACGGAGTGCGACGAGGTTCTGGTTGGTCCATGCCTGTCGCGCGGAAGTGACGTGGGACCGGGAAGTACGAGGGAAGGCGCTGGTCACTTCCGCGACCGTCGCTTCGGCTTCGGAACTGTCGGGCGACGTGGACGTCGTGTCCATGGAATCGGTCGGTCGCCGCGGAACGCTTCACTACACCACGCTCCCGGCGGACCGCCCGCAGCCGCCGTTCTCGTTCGGCTGGCTGCTGTTCTTCCTCTTCGTGAGCGCGATTCCCGGCTTCGTCGCCGGCTGGTTCGCCGGAAAGGGCATCGGCGGGCTCCTGCCGGAACCGAAGGAGAAGCCCAAGGACTGGCGCGGCGTCGGCCGGCGCGACGCGCCCGGCACGAACGGCCGTCGCCGCAAACGCTGAGTGGGGAGTCCGGTTAGGACGGCCGGGATACCTGGGATGAACCCACGACGGCCTCGTGAGTGGTAAGGACGGTTCTAACCGTCCTTACCACTCACGACCCCTGATCGTTCCGACGCTCCACTGTGTCCCCCGCGTTCCCCACTTCCCCCACCGCTCCACACCGGATTCCCCACTTTCGCCCCCAATTCGCCCCACGGCAGGGTTCCGGCTGCCGTTTTCCGGACGCATCAGGCATAGATGAGGTTGCTTCGATACCCGCCCAGGGGGATCTTGGCCACCGTCCCCCACCACGCCCCCACCAGGCCCCACCGAGCTGACCAGCGAAAACGTCTGACACGACGGAGTGGTGGCGGCTTTTGTCGCGTTGACTGTGGTGAAAAGTGGGGTACGGTGGTGCGCAGTGGGGCAGTAGGGAGCCCCGTGACCGGCCTTGGTTGTTCGCAGCCGAAGTCGGTAGGGAGGTGGAGCCGATGTTCCTCGGCACCCACACCCCGAAACTGGACGACAAAGGGCGGCTCACGCTGCCCGCGAAGTTCCGCGACGCGCTCGCCGGTGGGCTGATGGTCACCAAGGGGCAGGATCACTGCCTCTTCGTCTTTCCCCGGGCCGAGTTCGAGCAGATGGCGAGGAAGGTCGCCGACGCCCCGTTCACGAACGAGGCGGTCCGGGCCTACCAGCGTTATCTCTTCGCCGGGACGGACGAACAACGCCCGGACGGGCAAGGACGCGTCGCTATCGCGCCCGAGCTCCGACGCTACGCCGGGTTGAACAAGGAGTGCGTGGTGATCGGGGCGATCACCAGGTTGGAGATCTGGGATGCCCAAGCGTGGCAGGGCTACCTGGACGAACACGAGGACAGCTACGCGAAGGCTCGAGAGGAAGTTCTGCCGGGCGTCTTCTAGACGTGACCGAGGAAGCACCCACGCCGTCGGGGGGCGCGGGTTCACGCTTCGGGCACGCCGGGAAACGTCCACACGGATGCCGTGAGGCCTCTGTCCGCTCAGTGGCCCTGGTACACCTTCCCCGGTACCAGGTCAGCAGGCGGGCGGACAGGGACCTGACGGCATCCGGCATCTTCCCCGGCACTACAGGAAAGGGGGGAAGACATGGCGAACGAACACGAGCACGTCCCGGTGCTGCTGGACCGCATCGTCGAACTGTTCGAGCCGGTCTTCTCCGGCCGCGAAGCCGTGCTGGTCGACGCGACAGTCGGGCTCGGCGGTCATTCCGACGCGCTGCTCACAGCCTTCCCCTCGTTGCGCCTGGTCGCACTCGATCGTGACCCCAACGCGCTGGAACTCTCCGCGAAACGCCTTGCCCCGCATGGTGATCGCGTCGACTTCGTGCACGCCGTCTACGACGAGATGCCGTCCGCGCTCGAAGGTCTCGGACTGTCCAGAGTGGACGGGATCCTCTTCGACCTCGGCGTTTCCTCCATGCAGCTGGACCGCTCCGAGCGTGGTTTCGCCTACTCGAAGGATTCCCCGCTCGACATGCGGATGGACCCGACCACCGGGATCACCGCGGCCGACGTGCTCAACACCTACGGCCCGGGCGAGCTGATCCGGATCCTGCGTGACTACGGCGAGGAACGATTCGCCCAGCGGATCGTCAAAGCCGTTGTGGCCGAACGGGAGAAGGAACCCTTCACGCGCAGCGGACGGCTGGTGGAACTGCTCTACGACGCGGTCCCCGCGGCGAGCAGGCGCACTGGCGGGCATCCCGCGAAGCGTACTTTCCAGGCGTTGCGGATCGAGGTCAACGGTGAACTGGAGGTGCTGCGGCGCGCGATGCCGCGGGCGCTGTCCTGCCTCGCCGTCGGCGGCCGCATCGTCGTCGAGTCCTATCAGTCCCTTGAGGACCGCCTGGTCAAACAGGCCCTCGCGGAACTGGCGAAATCCCGGACCCCGGAAGGGCTTCCGGTGGAACTGCCGGGCCACGGCCCGGAACTGAAACTGCTCACCAGAGGGGCCGAGAAGGCCGGCGAGGCGGAGACCGAACAGAACCCACGGGCCGCCTCCGTGCGGCTGCGAGCCGCCGAACGGATCGGAGACCGAGCACGATGACCGCTCCCGCGAAGTCCCGCGGCCGCCGGGGTGCACCGGCGCCCGGACGGCGTGCCCGCGCGACCAGCACGGTCGACGAGACGCCGGACACCGCCGCACCGGAGACCACCAAGCCGACCCGCGCCTCCCGTGGCCGGACGTCGGCGGCCGAACGCGCCTACGCCCGCCGCGCCCAGCGCGCCGATCTGTTGCAGCGCGACCAGCAGCGCAACCGTCCCGACGCCGAAGGCGGCGCGGGCAAGGAAGAGCCGAAGAAGAAGCTCAAGCTGCGCTGGCCGCGCTCCCGCGCGTCCTTCGTGCTGCTGATGATGGGCATGCTGGCCGTCGGCGTGGCGACCACGTTGTGGCTGACCACGCAGGCCATCGCCGATTCGTACCGCCTGGAACAACTGCGCACGGCCAACGCCGGGCTCGCCGAGGCGAAGGAACGGCTGCAGCGCGAGGTCGCGAAGGCCGAGTCGCCCGCTTCGCTGGCACCCAAGGCCAGGGAACTGGGTATGGTGCCCGGCGGCGACCCCGCGCACCTCGTGGTCGGCCCGGACGGACAGTCCACTGTGGTCGGTGAGCCGAAGAAGGCCGAAGCGGACGCGCCCCCGATCCCCACCGC
>NZ_JACBXD010000167.1 GCF_013870525.1 Amycolatopsis pittospori | reverse complement strand
ACCCCCACCTCGGCCACGTGGTCCACCGGGCGCCGGGGCGGGTAGTCACATCGCGCGGTAGTCGCGGAGTTCGATCTTCGGCCCGAACCTCGGCCGCCGGAATCCGGCCATCGACAGGTAGCGCACCGCTCGCTGCCGCTGCGGCGAGTACGGCGCCAGCACCTCGGACATCCCGGCGTCGTCGAGTTTCGTACCGACCAGCGCATGCCCCACCATCGAGGGAATGTTGTAGTCGCCGAAGCTCACCGCGTCCGGGTCGCCCCAGGCGCGCTGCGCGATCTCCGCCGCGGTCCACACGCCGATCCCGGGGACCTTCCGCAGCCAGGCCCTGCCCTCGACGCCCTTCAGTTCGACGGCCTTCTCCAGCCGGTGCGCGACACGGGCCGCGGTGATCAGCGTCGTCCGCCGTTTCAGGTCCACCCCGGCCCGATGCCATTTCCAGTCCACAATGGACCGGATGGCGACGGGGGTCGGCGGTACGCGCAGCCGCGACGGCCCCGGTCCCGGCGCCGGTTCCCCGAACCAGCGGCACAGTTCACCCCAGGACCGCAGCGCCTCGGTGCTGGTCACCTTCTGTTCCAGCACGGCGAGCACCAGCGCGTCCCAGACCCGGCCGGTGGAACCCAGGCGCAGCCCCGGATTGAGCCGGCGCGCCGACGCGATGACGTCGTGGTGCGCCTCGAACCCCGAATCGTCGTCGTATGCGCCCAGCATCGCCGGAACGCCGTCGAGCAGCCTGTCCGCGCCGGGCCCCCACGCGTCGGCCTCGATCTCGCCGTCCGCGCGCCGCAGCAGCGCGAGCGTCCCCGCGCCGTCCGCGGTGTTGGCGGCGAGCCAGGTGACCCCGCCCTCGGTACGGACGACGTTGGGCGAACGCGACCCACGGCTCAGTGGACCCAGCACCGTGTCCAGGTCCAGTTCGAAGCCGGGGCGGAAGAGCACCCAGTGAACCTACCCGGCACTCGGCTAGGGTTACCCGGGCCGCCCGGCGGCACCGAGCCGATGACCTGAAACATAAGCCGATGGAGGACTCCGACGATGACCCCGCGACCGGCTAAGGCCTCGATCGTCAGCGGTTACTTCAACCCGCTCCACCAGGGCCATCTCGACCTGTTCGAGGCGGCGCAGGAGCGGTCCGGCTACCTGATCGTCATCGTCAACAACGATCGCCAGCAGGTCCTCAAGAAGGGCCGGGTGATCCAGACCGAGGACATCCGGGCACGGATCGTCCGCGCGCTGCGCATCGTCGACGACGCGTACATCGCCGTCGAGGAGGGGCCGGGCATCAACGAATCGTTCGACCTGATCCGCGCGGAGTACCCGGACACGGAACTCGAGTTCTGCAACGGCGGCGACCGGCGCAACGTCGACGAACTTCCGGCCGACGAGGTCGAGGCGGGGGCTCGCAACAACATCGCGATGCTCTACGGCATCGGCGGCACGGACAAGGTCGACTCGAGCACCCGGATCCTTTCGGACATGGAAGCCTGAGTTCACCTGGCCGGGTGACCACGCGCTTTCGCGCATCCGCAGATATTTGTCGGAAGACGTTTGCGGGTCTACTGACGGCGGCCGCTCCGAGGGCCTACCCTGGACACACACAGTCGGCCCTGAACCCAGAGGGCCCCAGGTCAGTCGGGAGGCCTAGGGGAATGGACCCCCGTGCTCGGGCGGACGCCTTGCTCGCACGCGCCAGCGCGCGTGGAGCCTTCGTCGTGACACCGGACAACGCGACGTCGCCGATGGACTCCGCGAACACCCAGCAGATCCCCCGATCGGTGGTCGCCGAGATCGACCGTTCGTCGGACCCGGACACGACCACACAGCTACCGGCCTCGCTGATCGCGGAAAACGATCACCCGTTCGCGGGACCCGAACCGACGACGCGGCTGGACATGCCGCCGGTGCGCGCCGAAGGTGCGACACGGCCGCAGCCGTATCCCCGTCAGCCGGGTGCTCAGCCGACCCGGCCGTTGCCGCAGGCGACGACGCCGCTCACCCGCAGACCGCCGGCCGCGCCGGTGCAGAGCCCGCTGATCGAGCGGCCCGAAGCGGAACAGGAGACGGCCGAGAACGAGGTCGGCGGCCTGGTTCCGACGGTCAAGCAGAACACTTCGGGCAGGTCGAACCTCTCGCGGCGGCTGGACGGCATCTAGCCCCCCACGCGCGCTATGAACGGCCCGTTACTTGCAAAATTTGCAAGTAACGGGCCGTTCATAGCACTAGGGGCGGCTCAAGAAGCCCGGATCACCCGGTCGATCTCGTTGATCGCCGCGCCCCCGCCGTACGTGGCGTTGGACAGCATCGCGACGTCCAGCCCCTCGGCCGGATAGTGCCGTGCGAGGGAGCAGACACCGGTGTTGCCGCCGTCCTTGTAGTAGTTCCGCACCGCGCCGTCGGAGCCGAGGACGAACTCGAGCCCGAAGCCGTACCAGACGTCTTCGCTGTGCAGCACCTGCGGCGTGAGGAACTCCTTCGTACGCTCCGGCGAAAGCAAGCGCTCTTCGCGGATCGCGCGCAGGAAGCGGACGAGGTCGCCGACGGTGCAGTACGCGCCTCCATCGGGTGAACCGATCGGCGGATAGCTGAAGATGTTCTGCTTCCATCCGGTGATCCGCTCACCGTCGAAGACCGGGTCCCAGCCCTCGGCGACCCTCGGCTGCGGATCGCGCCTGTCGAAGAAGCCCGAGTCGGACATCCCTGCGACGTCGAGCACGGTCTCCTGGACGTATTCGCGATAAGGCCGTCCGACGATCTCCTCGATCACCAGCCCGGCGAGGATGTAGCCCGAGTTGCAGTACCGGCAGCCCTCACCGGGCGCGAAATTCGCGGCCTTGTAAGCGAAATTGGGCAAATGGTCACGCGTGTCCATCACCGAGTACACCGGCTTGTCGACCCACAGCGCCTCGTAGTCCTCACCCGCCTCTTCGTCGGCGTCGTCGGCGATGCCGGAAGTGTGCGTGAGCAGATGTCGCGTGGTCACACCGGGCGCGATCACCGTGCCGCCGAGGTCGATGATCTCGCTGATCGGGCGGTCGAGGTCCAGGCGTCCCTCGTCGACCAGCTGCAGTGCCGCGATCGCGGTGACGACCTTGGTGATCGAGGCCGTGTCGTACCGGACGTCCGGCGCGTTCGGCACCGACCAACGACGGCTGGCCAAGCCGTAGCCGCGCTCGAACAGCGTCTCGTCGCCGCGGCGGATCAGCACTACACCGGAAAAGCGGTCTTCACTGGCCCGGTCGGTCAGCCAGGTGTCCAGCTCGGCGAAGTTCATGAACCGACGGTAACGACGGCGGGTTCGCGAGTCGCGCGAGTTCCGGTGGCCGGAACCGCTACTTCTTGCGCGTCTCCAGCTTGAGCCGCAACGCGAGACCGGCCTTCACCGCCAGCAGGACCGGCTTCCACAGCAGGCCGCGGTGACGGTCCGCGAGGTAGCGGTAAGCACTGTCGTGGTGCGCGCGCAGCATCTTCTCCGAAGCCTGCGAAGTCGAATGCCCGCCGATGTGCATGACGCTGGACGAAGGCGCGTACACGTTCAGCCAGCCGGCGCGGGCGATGCGGTCGCCGAGGTCGACGTCCTCGAAGTACATGAAGTAGCGCGTGTCGAATCCGTCGACCGAGTCGAAGGCCTCGCGGCGGAACAGCTGACAGGAGCCGGAAAGCCAGCCCGCCGTGCGCTCGACCGGGGTGCCGGTCTCCTGGCGGTACTGCCGCGTCCACGGGTTGCCCGGCCAGATCTTGCCGAACGCCGCGTGCCCGATCCCGCGGCCGAACGACGGCAGCAGCCGGGCCGACGGGTAGACCGTGCCGTCGAGATCGTGGATGAGCGGACCGAACGCGCCACCCCGCGGCCAGCGCTCGGCGACCTCCAGCAGCGCGTCGAGCGAACCGGGCTCCCATTCGAGGTCCGGGTTCACCACGACGACCCAGCCGTAACTGTCGTCGAGCTCCGCCACACCGCGGTTGGCGGCCGTGCCGTAACCGACGTTCTCGCCGATGCTGAGCAGCTTGACGTTCTCCCGGCGGGCGGCCTTCTCCGGCGCGCCGTCCGTGGAGTCGTTGTCGGCCACGACGACCTGGACGTCCCGGTCCGTCGCCTTCTCAAGCGTGTCGAGGAACTTCTCGAGGGTCTCGCCTGGGAAGTACGTCACGGTCACGACGGCGAGCCCGTCGCCGTAGCTGGGGTGCTCAGTCACGCGGCCATTGTCCACCCGTCACCGAACGCGACTCGCGCCCCCACCCCGAGCGGCGAAGTGATAGCAAAGGTCCCTTGCTCCCCCGGTGGCCGGCCACGCGACTCCGTGAAGGCCTCCTTCACAACCTTCAGGGTAGGGAAGGAGGCCTTCACAACGGCCACCCAAGCTGCACAAGAAAGCGATAAGCCCGTTCGGACGCGTCGCGGGCTCATACTCGGCCCCACCGGGACTTCGGGTTCAAAGCATGCTGTGCTGCTCGCCGCCCCCTGGCCGCAAGGCGATAGCAAAGGTCCCTTGCTCCCCCGGCGCCAAGAAACCGTGACTCAGCCGGCCCGCCGCTGCGCATGCCGGTGCCAAGCCTTCGCGTAGGCCTCCCGGTGCCGCTCCGCGGTCGTGGCCCACGAGAACTCCTTCGCCCGCCTCTGCGCCGCTTCGGCCAGCTCCGCGCGTCGCGAGGGGTCGTCGAGCAGTTCCGAGATCGCCGCCGCGACGTCCCCGGCGCCGACACCGCAGTACGCGACCGCGTCCCCGCCGACCTCCGGCAGCGAAAGCCGCCGCGTCGTGAGCACGCTCGCGCCGCAGGCCATCGCCTCCAGCACCGGCAGGCCGAAGCCCTCGCCGAGGCTCGGGTAGGCGACCAGTTCGGAGCCGCCGAGGAACCCGGCGAGCGTGTCGAAAGGCATGTAGCCGGCCCGGATCACGCGAAGGCGGTGCGGCACGGCGTCGAGCGCGCGCTCGACCTGCGAGTCCCAGCCCGGTTGTCCGGCCAGCACCAGCGCGGGCGGGTTCGGCCTGCCGATGACGGCGTGCGCGAAGCCGCGGATCAGCGCGGGCACGTTCTTGCGTGGTTCCAGAGCGCCGAGGAAGGCGACGTACGGCGTCTTGCCGAGTCCGACGGCCTTGCGCGCGGCCTCGATTTCGGCGGGCGACGGCGGATGAAAGCGATCCGAGTCGACGCCGTGGTGGATGATCTCCAGTTCGGCGGTGCGGACCTGACCGACGCGCTCGAGTTCGGCGGCGGTCGCGATGCTCGGCACGACGCACAGCGTCGCGCGGCGAAGCGCCGTCGCGGTCCAAGCGCGGAAGAAGCGCGCCTTCACTGAAGAGTGCAGCACCGCGTCGGTGAAGAAGGTCGCGTCGTGCAGCGTGACCACCGAAGCGGCCGGGCTCGCCAGGGGCATCGTGTAATGCGGCGAGTGGACGACATCGGCGGCGAGGCGGCGGACCAGCCGGGGCAGCGTCGCCTGTTCCCAGGTCAGCCGCGCGGTCCGGGTCGACGTCGACGGCGAGGTGGGCACGATCCGCGCACCGGGAGCCAGCCGGTCGTACAGCACCGCGTCCCGCGGCTGGCAGACCACGGTGATCCGCGCGCCGTCCTCGTCCAGTGCCGCGACCAGCGAATCCACGTAACGACCGACGCCACCCCTGTCCGCGGGGACGGCGGTCGCGTCGATCAGCACGCGAGGGTCATCGGTCACCCTTGCAGGGTACGGCGGCGCACTAGCCCAGCGGTGGGGAACCGACAAACTGATCGCGCAGGTGAAGCCCCCAAACGGCGTAAGCCGCCCGCTGCCAGGTGAACTCACTCGAACGGCTGAGACCGCCATCACGCAACGCCGCTGCCCGGCCCGGTGACCCGAGAACGTCTTTCAGGGCATCGGCAAGGGCTTGCGCATCACCCACAGGTACGACGACGCCCGCTCCCCCGGCCACCTCGACCAGCGCCGGGACGTCCGAATGCACCACCGGCACCCCGGCCGCCATCGCCTCGATCAGGGGCAGCCCGAACCCCTCCGCCCGGCTCGGCATCGCCAGCACGGAAGCGCCCCGCAACGCGAACGCCAGCTGCGCGTCGGTCACCTTTCCGAGCAGCCGGACGTCGGCGCCGTGCTCGCGCGCCAGCCCCGCCGGATCGATCCCGCCCCAGCCCGGCTGCCCGGCAAGCACCAGCGGCACGCCGATCCGGCCTACGGCGTCGATCAGCACGTCGATGCCCTTGCGCGGCTCGATCGTCCCGATCGCCAGCACATACCGCTCGGGCAGCGCGATCTCTTCGAAGGAGGTGTGCGGCCGCACCCCGTGCGGGATCACGCGCACCGGAACCGTGATCGGCATCAGCTCGGCTAGCTCGTCCGCAATCGCTTGCGTGGGCACGGTCAACGCGGTCGCCCGCCGCGCGGCCCGCGCGATGACCGCCTTGTGCCACGCGACCCCGCGCGGCGTCAGCGTCTCGGGATGCGTCCACGGCACGGTGTCGTGCACCGCGACCGACAGCGTCCGCCCATTCGGCACCCG
>NZ_JACBXD010000166.1 GCF_013870525.1 Amycolatopsis pittospori | reverse complement strand
CGTCGCCTCGCTGGCCGATGTCCGCGCCGAGGTCCTGCTCTCGGAGGTTCTCGCCTTCCTCGGCGAGCAGCCGAGGATCCGCGACCCTCGGCTGACCGAACTGGTCGCGCACGACGCCGAACACGGCGGCATCCTGGTGCCCGCGGTGCTCGCCTACCTCGACGCGTTCGGCGACGTCCGGCGCGCCGCACGCGAACTGAACATCCACCCGAACACGGTGCGGTACCGCGTGCGGAGGGCCGGCGAGGTGTCCGGGATCGACCTGGACGATCCCGCGCAGCGCATCCTCACCCAGCTTCAGCTGCGGCTCTAGATTCCCGCCCGCCCAAGATCGCGTTCAGTCCTCTAATTGCGATAGTTTGGATCACCGACTACCGCATCCAGAGGACGAAACGCGTGACGTCGTCCGCCGGAGCTGACATGACATTCCCTGTCCGGTAAGGAGTTTCGCCGAAAAACCCGCACTTCCGAGCCGTCCGAGACCCCGAACGCGCCGAATACCCGGACACAACGACGTCCGAACGCAGTCGAGCGCGACCCCGATGGAGTCGGCCCCGGCAGAGAAGAGCCTCGCATGATCCTTGGGCACGACCGCCGCGAGCGGCGATGAGCGGCCTGTCCGAGCCGTACATGGTGCACGACCCGTGGAAGATGGCGGGTGAACTGATGAACGGCAGATGGCTGGTCGCGCGTTGGGAACACCTCGGCGAGCACGAGGACCTGCGGCAGTGGACGGCGGTGCTGCTCGCGACCTGTGAAGAGGTCGGCGTCGAGCCGATCGTCCTCAACGTCGCCCGCAAGAGCCTCACCATCGTCTTCAACGGAAGCCTGCCGCCGCCGACCTTCGACCAGGTAGAGACCACGATCCGGGCGATCGACTACCACCGCTTCCTGGAGCGGGAGATCAAGCCCGAAGTGATCGTCAAGCGCCACTGACGGTGGAGGCCTCGGTGGCTCCTGTTCGGTACCGCGGGTGTTGCGAAAGCCACTTTCGCAACGTTGAAGGTTGCGAAAGTGGCTTTCGCAACACCCCGGCGCCGTGGGCCGCTTCGACGAACGCTCCCAACGGCATCACGACGCCGCGGCGAGGCTCCGCAACCCGGCGACCTCCGCCAGGCCCCGGTAGGAATCCAGCCGCTCGGCCTGGTCGAAAGTACTGGTGGTCACCAGGATCTCGTCCGCACCGGTCTTCGCGACGAGGTCGTCGAGCCGGTCGCCGACCTCGTCCGGGGTGCCGGCGATCTGGCCGTCGAGTGCCCGGTCCAGCCGTTCGCGGTCGCGTTCGGACAGCGGCCCGGCGAGGATCTCGTCCACCGGCGAAAGCGGCGGGAAGACGCCGTGGGTGCGTGAGTAGACGGTCGACCACGCTTCGGGGATCAGCAGCCGCCGCGCGCGTTCGGCCGTCTCGGCGACCGCGATCGCCGTCGACACCACGACGTACGGCCGCGCGGCCTGCGCGGACGGGCGGAAACCGTCGCGATACCCCGCGATGGCTTCCAGCAGCGGACCCTCGCCGCGAACGGGCGCGATCACCAGCGGCAGTCCCAGTTCCGCGGCCAGCCGCGCGCCCGCGCCGGTGGCCAGCAGGAACGCGGGCACACGCAGGCCCTCGGCCGGAATGGCGTGCACGCCCGGGTACGCCGTCTGGTCGCCGGTGAGGAAACCCAGCAGTTCCCGGACCTGGTCGCCGAAGCGGTCGGCGTCGTCCTTCTCGTGCCCGAGTGCCTGCCGGACCCCGCCGGTGAAGCCGACCGAGCGGCCCAGCCCCATGTCGATCCGGCCGGGGAACAGCGATTCGAGGACCCCGAACTGTTCCGCGACCACCAGAGGCCGGTGGTTCGGCAGCATCACACCGCCGGTGCCGACGCGGATGTGCTCGGTGTTCGAGGCGACCGCGGCCGCCAGCACGGTGGGCGCCGACCCGGCGACGCCGGGCACGCTGTGATGTTCGGAGACCCAGAAACGGTGATAGCCCAGCGCTTCGATGTCCCGCGCGAAGCCGACGGTGTCCCGCAGCGCGCGGGGCGCGTCGCCGCCGCGGCGCGTCGGGGAACGGTCCAGGACCGAAAGCGTGATCACTCCTGGATCAACGCGTCCGGACCCGGCGGGCATTCCCCGATCAGGGGCGCCAGCGCTCGCTGTAGTCCGGGTGGTCGGCGTAGGGCAGGGCCAGCAGCCGCAGGGTCGTGCACCAGTTCGTCCCGGCCTCGTCGGCGGGGACGTTGCAGGTCTCGCACCAGTACTCGTTGCCGTACAGGGGGAACCCCGGGACCTTCTCCGAAACCGTGGTGCGGTGCGCCTGCATCATCCGCCGCGTCGCCTCGATCTCGTTGATCATCTGATTGACCACGTCGAGTTCGATGTCGTTGAGCGAACGGATCTTCTTTTCGATGACGACCTTGGTCTCACCGCGATTGAGCGATTCGCTGATCTCGGTTTTCTTGACCGCCTGCATGATCAACGCCTGGCGCTGTCCGACTCGCGCGGCGAGAAAGGCGATCAGGTCGTCCACAAGCACTCCTTCGTCTCCCCCACCGTACGGTTCGGAGGGAGATGTCGCTGGCAGGAGCCCTGTCGTTACGGCTCGGCTCCACGCGTCACACAGTCTCGTATCGATTCCCTCCCCGGCGGTAACAGGTTTCGAGATCGACACGAGTTCGCAATCACTCCGCGAGAAAATCGAAGAAGAGACGGATGACAAGTACGAACTGGTCACCGATACCGCACGCATCGTCACGAAATGCGCTCATGCTCGCCGTCGCGCTCACTTTGGGCGCCGGCGTCGGCGTGGTCGCCGCCACAACGCCGAGAGCCCTGGACGCGGGAGCCCCGCCGCCGGCCCCCGCGACGGTCACCGTCACCGCGTCGGCCGCGCCCGCGCCGACCGTGACCGTCCCGGCGCCACCGGTGACCTCCGGCCGCACGACCCCCGCCGATCCGGCGAAACGGCTCACCGACGGGACCTACCTCGTCGGTACCGAGGCCGAAGCGGGCTCGTACCGCTCGCCCGGACCGGCGACCGGCGGGAACGGCCACTGCTACTGGGCGAGGCTGCGCCCGAACGGCACCTCGAAGATCGTGGACGACCAGCTGACCACGGGTCCCGCGCGGTTCACCGCCCGCACAGGTGAATACGTGCAGGTGGCGGGCTGCGAGTTCACCCGGTCCCCCTAGGGCGTGTTTCATAAGTCTGTTCGATGGGCTTCGTGATCCAGGTGGTTCCTGGCGGTGCGGGCGGATCGCCCTCGTACCGGGGGTCTTACTCGGGCGTATCCGCCCGTGCCGTCAGGGGCCGCCTGGGCGCGAAGACCGCGAACCCGACTTGTGAAACACGCCCTAGGTGTCGTCGCGTGCCTTGCTGGGCTGGACGCGCTTCGGTTCCCCCGGCATCTTCGGATAGTCGGGCGGATAGGGCATCTCGCCGAGGCCGTGGTCGCGCTCGTCCCGCGCGTACCACTCCAGCAGCGTCTCGATGCCGAACGCCTGCTCGTCCATCGGCGCGTGGAGGTCACCGCGCTCGGCGTAGAAGGCGCCGGCGGTGAGGACGTCGAAGTCGTCCGGATCGACCTCGGTCAGCAGGTCCCAGGTGAGCGGCGTCGACACCGTCGCGCGCGGGGTGCCGCGGACCGACCAGGCCGAAGCCACCGTGCGGTCGCGCGCCGCCTGGTTGTAGTCGATGAAGACCCGGCCGCCGCGTTCTTCCTTCCACCACGCGATGGTCGCCTTCTCCGGGGTCCGGCGCTCGACCTCGCGGCCCAGCGCGATCACCGCGTGCCGGACGTCGATGAAGTCCCAGTCCGGCCGGATCCGCACCAGGACGTGCACGCCACGGCCACCCGACGTCTTCGGGTAACCGACGAGTCCGGCCGCGTCGAGGACCTCGCGCACCACGCCCGCGACCTGGACCGCGTCGGCGAATCCGGCCTCGTCCGGCGGGTCGACGTCGATGCGGAGTTCGTCGGGATGGTCGACGTCGGGACGCCGCACCGGCCACGGGTGGAAGTCGAAGGTGCCCAGGTTCGCCGCCCAGGCGAACACGGCGGCTTCGGTCGGGCAGACCTCCTCGGCGGTCCGGCCCGACGGGAAGGTGATCTTCGCGGTCTCCACCCACTCCGGGGCGCCCTTCGGCACGCGCTTGGCGTAGAACCACTCGCCCTCGACGCCGTCGACGTAGCGCTTCAGCGTCGTGGGCCGCTCCCCGACCGCACGCAGCAACGGCTCGCCGACCGCGACGTAGTGCTCCACGACCTGGCGCTTCGTGATCCCGCGGGCGGGGAAGTACACCTTGTCCGGGCTGGACACCCGGACCTTGCGCTCGCCTACCTCGACCTCGATCGGCTCACCGTTCTTGGGCATGCGCCCACCGTAGCGATTCCGGCACCGATCAGAGGCGCGGATCGTTCTTCAAAATTGCCATCGTGACGACGTCATGCCACTCGCCGTCCCACCGCAGCGCCTCACGCTGGAGGCCCTCCCGGACGAACCCGGCCTTCTCGTAGGCACGCTGGGCCCGCGGGTTGAAGTCGAAGACCTCGAGCGAGACACGGTGCAGGCCGACGACGTCGAACGCGTAGCCCAGGAGCAGTTTGGTCGCCTCGGTGCCGTAGCCCTTGCCGAAGACGTCCGGGCCGGTCAGCGCGATCCGGAAACCGGCCGAGCCGTTGTCCTCGTCTATGTCGGACAGGACCACGTCGCCGAGGTACGCGCGGTCTTCCTTGCGGAGGATCGCGTAGTCCGCCCGGTCGGCGATGCCCGGCCGCGAGGCCAGCCACTGGTGGATCTGTTCTTCGGTGAACTTGGTGTGCGTACCGGTGAACCGGATGACCTCCGGGTCCTGGAGTGCCCGCCAGGCGGGCTCGAAGTGGGAATCGTCGAGCTGCGCGAGTACGACGTTCTGGCCGGCGAGTTCGGGCTGCGTCCGCAACGCCTCGGTGTCGATCACAGCGAATACCGTACGGTTGACGCAGTGTCCGGCCGTACCAAATTAATCCTCGCGCTCACCGTGCTCGCCGCCTTCGTGACGGCCGCGGTGCTGCTGCCGATCCCGAGTCCAGCCGGTCTGCGGGCCTGGGCGGCCGCGACCGGCCCGGCCACGCCCTTGGTGTTCTTCCTCGTCTATTCGATACTCACCGTGGCACCGATCCCGCGCACCGTGTTCAACCTGGCCGGCGGGCTCCTGCTGGGCGCGACGACGGGCATCGTCGTCGGCATCCTGGCGACCACGGTCGCGTCGGGGCTCTCGTTCGGCCTTTCGAGGGCACTGGGCCGCGACCTCGTCACCCGGCATCTGCACCGGGCGAAGATCCGCGCGGTCAACGACCGGCTTTCGAACGGCGGGGTTCTGGCGATCACCTCTTTGAGGCTGATCCCGATGGTGCCGTTCGCTCCGCTGAGTTACCTGTGCGGAGTGTCATCGGTCCGTTTCGCCCCGTATCTGCTCGGGACTGCGCTCGGCAGCCTGCCGGGTACCGTCGCGGTCGTCGTCCTCGGCGACGCCTTGACCGGGGAAACACCGCCCACCCTGCTGATCTGTTACGCCGTGTTCGCCGCCGCGGGGGCCATCGGACTGGTCAAGGTCTTCCGGCGGAAGGCCCTCCCCGCACCCGAACCGAGCGCCGGTGAAGAACTGCCCGCCTCCGCACCGGCGAGCTGACGGGGATCCGAAACCACCGCCCGCTACACTCGATCGGGTGCGCGGGACCTGCTAGGCCGCGTAATGCCACCATCACCCGGGATGTGTTCGTCAAAGAATGTGTCAGGAGCAGTCGCCATCGACACCGGTCAGCTGATCGCTGGGCACTACCGCCTGGTCGAGCAAATTGGTAGCGGTGCCATGGGGGTCGTCTGGCGCGCCATCGATGTCCGCCTCGAGCGCTCGGTGGCGGTCAAGCAGATCCTCCCGCAACCCGGTGTCTCCGAGGCCGAACGCGACAACATGCGCCAGCGCGCCATGCGGGAGGCGAAGAACGCGGCCCGCTTCCAGCATCCGAACGCGATCGTGGTGTTCGACATCGCCGAGCACGGCGGCGATCCCTGCCTGGTGATGGAGTACCTGAACGGCCCGAGCCTCTCGGCGATCATCTCCGAGGAGGGCACGCTGCCGCTGGGTCGCGTCGCGAAGATCGGCGAGCAGGTCGCGTCGGCGCTGGTCGCCGCGCACCGCGCCGGGATCGTGCACCGCGACGTCAAACCCGGCAACATCCTGATCGACGAGTCCGGCACCGCGAAGATCACCGACTTCGGCATCTCGCGCGCCGCCGGCGACATGACGCTCACCCAGACCGGTCTCATCGGCGGCACCCCGGCCTACCTCGCGCCCGAACTGGCGCGCGGTTCGGACCCGGTGCCCAGTTCCGACGTCTTCGCGCTCGGCGCGACGCTCTACCAGGCGATCGAGGGCCAGACGCCGTACGGGAACAGCTCCAACCAGCTCGCGCTGCTGTACGCGGCCGCGAACGGGCAGATCAACCCGCCGCAGCAGGCGGGCGGCGCGACGGCGCTGCTGATGAGCCTCCTGCGCACCGAACCGACC
>NZ_JACBXD010000165.1 GCF_013870525.1 Amycolatopsis pittospori | reverse complement strand
GGGCGGGCGGTACGGCTCGGGGGCGGGAAGCCTCAGCAGGCGTCCGAATTTACCCGGGCCCTGCGAACGCAGTGCGGCCACCGCCTCCGGTTCGTGCCGGGCGGCGTTGGCGAGGAACCCCATGATGAGCATGGTGATCACCAGCGAGGTCCCGCCGTACGAGATCAGCGGCAGCGTGACGCCGGTGACCGGCAGCAGGCCGACGACGTACCCGATGTTGATACCCGCCTGCGCGACAAGGAAAACGGTCAGCGTGCCGGCGACGATCCGGATCCACGGGTCGAGGTTGCGGGCGGCGATCCGCAGGCCGACGATCGCGACGCCGGCGAACAGCGCCAGCACCACCACGCAGCCGATGAAGCCGAGCTCCTCGCCGATCAGCGCGAAGATGAAGTCGTTCTGCACGTTCGGCAGGTAGCCCCAGTTGGACTGGCCCTGCCCGAGTCCCTTGCCGAAGAGCCCGCCGTCGGCGAGCGCGAGTTTCGCCTGGTTGGCCTGGAAGCCGTCGGCGCTGACGTCCGGGTCGCCGGAGACGAACGACAGGACCCGCTTCAGCCGGTACGGCTCGATGATGGCCAGCACCAGGACACCGACCAGACCACCGGCGAGGATCACGCCGAACAGCCGCTTCGGCGCGCCCGCGAACCACAGCAGGGCCAGCAGCACCACCGCGAGGGTGATCGTGCCGCCGAGGTCGGGCTGCATCATGACCAGCGCGAACATCAGCAGCGCGATCGGCACGACCGGGACGAGCAGATGCCGCCACTGGTTGATGATGTTGTACTTGATCACCAGGATGTGCGCGCCCCAGAAGGCGAGCGCGAGTTTCGCGGCTTCGACCGGCTGGAAGGCGAACCCGCCGAGCATGAACCAGCCCTGCGAGCCGTTGAGCGTGGACCCGAGCGGCGTCAGCACCAGCATGAGCAGGCCGAGGCAGACCACGGTCATCGTCGCCGAGAGGCGCCGGACGCGTTCCAGCGGGATCCGCAGCCCGACCCAGAACACCACCGCGCCGATCGCGACGAACATGATGTGCTTGCTGAACTGCGCGTACACCCCGGCGCCGGTCTTCGGGTTGTACGAAGCCACCGAGGACGCGGACAGCACCATCACGATGCCGATCGTGGTCAGCACGCCGGTGAGCGCCAGGACCAGGTGGAACGAGGCGAGCGGCCGCGAGAGCCACGCCGTCAGCGCGGTGCGGAAAGCGACGAAGGCGCTTTCCTTGCGCTCTTTACGTGGCCGCCGCTCGGGCGGCTGCCGCTTTCTCTCCTCAACCGCCGTCACTGGTCTCCCCCGCACCGTCGCGCAGGACCCGGACCGCACTCGCGAAAGCGTCGCCGCGCTCGCCGTAGTTGCGGAACATGTCCAACGACGCCGCGGCGGGGGCCAGCAGCACTACATCTCCGGGGCGAGCCAGGGCGCTGGCCGCCTTCACCGCCGCAGTCATGGGGTCATCGTCACCCGGAAGGAGGCTGTTGACCGGGACATCCGGCGCGTGTCGCGCAACAGCGGCGGCGATCACGGGTGAATCGACCCCGAGCAGCACGACTCCGCGCAGCCTGCCGGCGACCGAGCCGACGAGTTCGTCCACCGAGGCGCCCTTGAGCTGGCCACCGGCGATCCAGACGACGGAGAGATGCGCGCGCAGCGAACCCGCCGCCGCGTGCGGGTTGGTCGCCTTGGAGTCGTTGACGTACTTGACGCCGCCGATCTCGGCGATCTCCTCGGCCCGGTGCGGGGCCGGCTGGTACTCACGCAGGCCCTTCGCGACGTCCTCGCCGCTGACACCGTAGGCGCGGGCGAGCGAGGCCGCGGCGAGGGCGTTGGAAACGTTGTGCGGGCCCGCGGGCCGGACGTCGGCCAGCGTGCCGAGTTCGTCGGCGCTGGTCGCCGGGTCGGCCACGAAGGCGCGGTCGACCAGCAGATCCTCGACGATGCCGAGTTCACCGGCGCGCGGGGTGTCCAGGCCGAACGCGACCCGGCGGGCCTCGGCGGGCGCGTGCTCGTCCGCGAGCCGGACGGACCACTCCTCGTGGAGGTTGTGCACCACGTTCCGCGAGCGGTGGTGGATGCGTCCCTTCGCGGCCGCGTACTCCTCCATGGAGCCGTGCCAGTCGATGTGGTCCTCGGCCAGGTTGAGCACCACCGACGCGTGCGGCGCCAGCGTGGACGACCAGTGCAGCTGGAAACTCGACAGTTCCACGGCCAGCACCTCGTGCCCGGCCTGAACCGCGTCCAGCACCGCGAAACCGACGTTTCCGCAGGCCACGGCGTCGACACCGGCGGCGCGCAGGATCGACTCCAGCATGCCGACGGTGGTGGTCTTGCCGTTGGTCCCGGTGATCGCCAGCCACACCGGCGGTTTGTCGCGCAGTTGCCCGACCCGCCACGCCAGCTCGACGTCGCCGATCACCTCGACACCCGCCTCGGCCGCCGCCACCAGCAGCGGCGCCGTCGGCCGCCAGCCGGGGCTGGTCACGACCAGCTCGATGCCTTCGGGCGGCTCGGTCAGGCCCGGCACCAGTTCGGCGCCATGGTTCTGACCGAGCTGACCTTCGAGCTCCGCCAGCCGCTCGGCGTTGCCGTCGGTGACGGTGACCCGCGCACCCAGTTCCCGCAGGACGGGGACGACCGATCTGCCGGTGACCCCGGCACCGGCGACGAGGACGTGACGACCGGCCAGCTCCACCGCTTAACCCCCGAGGCCGAGTTGCTCGCTGTAGAACAGGCCGAGCCCGAACATGCAGCAGATGGCCGAGAGCAGCCAGAACCGGATGATGACCGTGGTCTCCGCCCAGCCCGCGAGTTCGAAGTGGTGATGGAAGGGCGCCATCCGGAACAGTCGCCGCCGCGTGGTGCGGAAGACCGCGATCTGCGCGACCACCGAGATCATCTCGACCATGAACAGACCGCCGATGACGATGGCGAGCAGTTCGGTGCGGGTGGTCATCGACAGACCGGCGACCAGGCCACCGAGGGCCAGCGAGCCGGTGTCACCCATGAAGATCTTCGCCGGGGCCGCGTTCCACCAGAGGAACCCGACACAGGCACCGGTCGCCGCGGCGGCCACCACGGCCAGGTCCAGCGGGTCCCGGACGTCGTAGCAGGCGGCCTGCGGGCTGACCGCGCACGAGAGGCGGGTCTGCCAGAAGGCGATGACGACGTAGGTCGCCAGCACCATCGCCGCGGTGCCGCCGGCGAGACCGTCGAGGCCGTCGGTGAAGTTCACCGCGTTCGACCAGCCGGAGATGACGATGTAGCAGAACACCACGAAGAACACCGACGGGAAGGTGATCAGCGCGAGGTCCCGCACGTAGGAGAGGCTCTCCGAGGCGGGCGTCAGGCCTTCGCCGTTGGGGAACCGCAGGGCCAGCACCGCGAAGACGATCGTGACCACCAGCTGGCCGACCAGTTTCGCGGTCTTGTTCAGCCCGAGGTTGCGCTGCTTGCGGATCTTGATGAAGTCGTCGAGGAAACCGACGATCCCCAGGCCCACGGCCAGGAAGAGGACCAGCAGACCGGACGCCGACGGGCCACCGGTGCCGGTGCCCGTGCCGCCGAACGAGCTGATCAGATGTGCCACGAAATACCCGACGACCATCGCGATGATGATCGCGACACCACCCATCGTCGGGGTACCGCGTTTGGATTTGTGGCCCTGCGGTCCTTCCTCCCGGATCTCCTGGCCGAAGCCCTGCCGGGAGAAGACCCGGATCAGATAGGGAGTGAGGAGGATGGAGACCAGCAGGCCCGCCGCGGCCGCGATCAGGATGCTGATCACGCGTCACCACCGTTCGAGCGTTCTTGAGAGGGGGAAGGGGGTACTGCGAGAGCTGATTCAGGGGGTGTGAGCAGGGCATCGGCCACCCGCCACAGTGCGGCGACCTTGGACGCCTTCACCAGCACGATGTCCCCTGCGCGGAGCTGATCATGCAGGAGGGCGACGGCGGCCTCGACGTCGGGTACCTGTACCGACTCCTCGCCCCAGGAACCTTCCTGATGCGCGCCCTGGTGCATCGCCGCGGCTTCCGGCCCGACGACCACGAGCTTGTCGATGTTGAGGCGGACGACCAGTCTGCCGATGCCGTCGTGCGCCTCGACGGCGTCGTCGCCGAGCTCGCCCATCACGCCGAGCACGGCCCAGGAACGGCGCTGCGTGCTCATCGACGCGAGTGCCTTGAGGGCGGCCCGCATCGACTCGGGGTTGGCGTTGAACGAGTCGTTGAGCACCGTGACGCCGTCGGCGCGGGTGGTGACCTCCATACGGCGCTCGGAGCGCCGCTCCAGGCCGGAAAGACGCGTCGCGATCTCCTCGGGCGTGGAACCCAGTTCCAGGGCCACGGCGGCGGAGGAGAGGGCGTTGCCGACGTGGTGCTCGCCGTAGAGCGGCAGCTTGACCTGAGCCTCGCCTGCCGGGGTGATCAGGCGGAACGACGCGCGCGCCTCGTCGTCGAGGGTGATGTCCACCGCCCGGACCTGCGCGGACGCGCTCTCGCCGACGCCGACCACCCGCGCCGTCGTCCGGCTCGCCATGGCCGAGACCAGCGGATCGTCGACGTTCAGGATGGCGACACCGCCGTTTTCGGCGCTCGGCAGCGCCTCCACGAGCTCACCCTTGGTCTTGGCGATGCCCTCGCGCGAGCCGAACTCGCCGACGTGCGCGCTGCCGACGTTGAGGACGACCCCGATCCGCGGCGGCGCGAGGGCCGCCAGCTCGGCGATGTGGCCCGGTCCGCGGGCGGACAGTTCCAGCACGAGGTGCCGGGTTCCGGCATCCGCCCGCAGCGCGGTCCAGGGGTGGCCCAGTTCGTTGTTGAACGACCCCGGCGGCGCGACCGTGGGACCGAGCGGCTCCAGCAGCTGGGCGATGATGTCCTTGGTGGAGGTCTTGCCCGAGGAACCGGTGACGCCGACGACGGTCAGGTGGTCCCCGGCCAGCTTGTCGACCACGTACCGGGCGAGTTTGCCCAGCGCGGCCAGCACGGCGGCACCCGAGCCGTCCTTGTCGCCGGTGAGCGCGACGGACTTCTCGTGCGCCACGCCGGCGTCCAGCGGCGGCACGATCACGGCGGGGGCGTCGACCTCGCGGGCCGCGAGCACCGCGACGGCGCCGGACTCGACGGCCTTCGCGGCGAAGTCGTGTCCGTCGACCTTCTGCCCCGGCAGGGCGACGAACAGCCCGCCGGACGTGATCTCGCGGGTGTCGAATTCGACGGTTCCGGTGACCTCGGCGGTGCCGTCGGTCCGGTGCAGCCTGCCGCCGACGATTTCGGCGATCTCGGCCAGGCTGAGCACGATCACACAGTCACCTCTAGACGTCTGCGAATAGCGGCCGCGAGTTCGTCGCGGTCCGAGAACGGGTGCACCACACCCTGGACCTCTTGGCCGGTCTCGTGGCCCTTGCCCGCGATGAGCACGATGTCGCCCGGTTCGGCGAGCTCGACGGCGCGGACGATGGCCTCACGGCGATCGGCGATCTCGAGGATCTCGCCGCCCTGCGCCGGTCCGGCGTTGCGGGCACCGGCCAGCATCGCCGCCCGGATCGCGGCCGGATCCTCCGAGCGCGGGTTGTCGTCGGTCACGATCAGCACGTCGCTGCGCCGGACCGCCGCCTCCCCCATCACCGGGCGCTTCGCGGTGTCGCGGTCCCCGCCACAGCCGAGGACGGTGATGATCCGGCCCTCGGCTCGGGCACGCAGTGCGTCGAGCCCCTGCGCGACGGCGGCGGGCTTGTGCGCGTAGTCGACGACCGCGGTGAACGGCTGGCCCAGGTAGACCCGTTCCATCCGGCCCGGTACCTCGACCGCGGCGAGCCCGGCGACGATGGCGTCGAGCGGGACGCCGGCGGTGTTCAGGATCGCCGCCGCGAGCACCGCGTTCGCCACGTTGAACTCACCCGGCAGCGGGATCTTCGCCGAGGCGGCGATGCCTTCGGGACCGTGGAGGGTGAAGGTCTGCTCCCCCGCCGGTGTCGGCGTCAGGTCGGTGGCGCGCCACAGCGCGTCCGCGCCCGGCTCCGTGGAGACGGTCACCGTGTGCGGGGTGAGGAGCGCCTGGCCCCAGGCGCTGTCGACGACGACCACCTCGGCGGTGGAGCGGCCGTCGAACAGCAGCGACTTGGCGGCGAAGTACTCCTCCATGTCCTTGTGGAAGTCCAGGTGGTCCTGGGAAAGGTTCGTGAACGCCCCGACCGCGAACCGCGTGCCGTTGACCCGGCCCAGCGACAACGCGTGGCTGGAGACCTCCATCGGGACGTGCGTGACGCCACGCTCCACCATCACCGCGAACAGCGCCTGCAGATCCGGCGCCTCCGGGGTGGTGAACCCGCTGGCCAGCCGCTCGCCCGCGATCCGGGTCTCGACCGTGCCGATCAGTCCGGTGGTGAGCCCGGCCGCCTTGAGCCCGGCATCGACCAGGTACGACGTCGTCGTCTTGCCGGCGGTCCCGGTGACGCCCAGGACCGACAGCTCCAGCGACGGCTCGCCGTAGATCCAGGCCGCGATCTCGCCCAGGGCGGCACGCGGATCCGGGTGGACGAGGATCGGCACGCCGGCGTCCCGCAGGACCGGGCGTTCGGCACCGGCCTCGTCGG
>NZ_JACBXD010000164.1 GCF_013870525.1 Amycolatopsis pittospori | reverse complement strand
CGCTCGCGGCCGCCGGTGCGCCCACCTCGGCGTCCGGCATCCTCGACGCCGTCCCCAATGCCGTCCGAGCCATCCGAACCCTCGCCTCCTGACCCCCGACGACCTGCGTTTAGCCCCCTAACCGCGCTCTGATGGCACCTGCCCGCAGAGCGCGATTAGGGGGCTAAACGCAGGTCGTCGGCGTGAGGGGCAGGTGAGCGGAAATGCGAGAGTTATCGAGTTACGTGTTAACTCCGGGCGAATAATCTGGTAAGAAGCAGGTGTGAGCGCCGACACCCACCCCGCTGAGACCGCGATGGTCCTGGTCGTGAACGGTGTCGCCCATGTCTAAGACCAGGCCATCGGACGCCGCCGTCGAGCACCGGCGCCAGGAGATCCTCGACCACGTCATCGCCGCCGGCGAGGTCCGCATCGACGATCTCACCGCCCGCTTCGGCGTCAGCCTGATGACGATGCACCGCGACCTCGACGACCTCGCCGAGCGTCGCCTCCTCCGCAAACTCCGCGGCAAGGTCGAGGCCTACCCGGCGACGACCATGGAGTCCGCCGCCCGCTTCCGCGACACCTTCAACCAGGCCGCGAAGGACGCGCTCGGCGATGCCGCCGCGGCGCACGTCCACTCCGGCCAGACGGTCTTCGTCGACGACTCGACGACGCTCTTCCCGCTCGTTCGCCGCCTCGGCGCGATCGAAGACCTGACCGTCATCACGAACTCGCTCGAAGCCGCGCGCATCCTCGGCCCGGTCAAGAGCGTCGAGGTCGTTCTCGCCGGCGGCCGCTACCACCACGAGTACGACTCGTGTGCCGGTCCGGACGTCCTCGCGTTCCTCGAGCGCACGCACGCCGACATCGCGTTCGTTTCGGTCGCCGCGGTCGCCGTCGGCCGCCTGTTCCACCCGGTCCAGGACTACGCCGCGCTCAAGCGGGCGGCGATCCGGACCGCGAGCCGCAACGTCCTGGTCGTCGACAGCTCCAAGTTCGGCCGCACCGCCACGTTCGCGCATGGCGACATCGGCGACTACGACCTCCTGATCACCGACGAAGAGGCGCCGACCGAAGAGATCGAGGCCGCGCTCAACGCGGGAACGGCCATCGAGCAGGTCGAGTGCGACCCGGAGGGGCCGGAATATGAAATCTGACCTGGTCGCCGGAATCGACTCGTCGACGCAGTCGACGAAGGTCGTCGTCTGCGACGCGGCCACCGGCGAAATCGTCCGCACCGGCCGCGCTTCGCATCCCGACGGCACCGAGGTCGCGCCCTCGGCCTGGTGGGACGCGTTCCGCGAGGCCACGAACGGCCTGCTCGACGGCGTCGGCGCGATCGGCGTCGGCGGCCAGCAGCACGGCATGGTCACCCTCGACGCGGCGGGCGAGGTCGTCCGGCCCGCGTTGCTGTGGAACGACACCCGCTCCTCGAAGGCCGCCGAAGACCTCGGCGCCGAACTCGGCCCCGAGAACTGGGCGAAATCCGTCGGCTCGCTCCCGGTCGCCAGCTTCACCGTCACGAAGCTGCGCTGGATGGCGGAAAACGAGCCGGAACTGGCCGATCGCGTCGCCCGCGTCCTGCTGCCGCACGACTGGCTGACCTGGCGGCTGCTGGGTGACGGCGCCGAGCCGGTCACCGACCGCGGCGACGCCTCCGGCACCGGGTACTTCTCGCCCGCCACCGGCACCTACCGCCAGGACCTCCTCTCGCACGCCTTCGGCGGCCGCACCCCCGAACTCCCCAAGGTCATCGGCCCGGCCGAAGCCGCGGGCCGCACGCCGGACGGCATCCTGGTCTCGGCCGGAACCGGCGACAACATGGCCGCCGCGCTCGGCCTCGAACTGGCCCCCGGCGACGTCGTCGTCTCGCTGGGCACCAGCGGCACGGTCTTCGGTGTCTCCGAGACCGCGAGCGCCGACCCCTCCGGCATCGTCGCCGGATTCGCCGACGCCACCGGCCGTTTCCTGCCGCTGGCCTGCACCCTCAACGCCGCCCGCGTGCTCACCGCGACGTCCGCGATGCTCGGCGTCGAACTCGGCGAGTTCGACAAGCTGGCGCTTGCCGCCGAGCCCGGCTCCGGGGGCCTCACCTTCCTGCCGTACCTGGACGGCGAACGGACGCCGAACCTCCCGGACGCCAAGGGCACGCTTTTCGGCCTGACCCGGTCGAACATGACTCCCGAGAACCTCGCCCGCGCCGCTGTCGAAGGCATGTTGTGCGGGCTCGCGGCCGGGCTCGACGCCCTGCGCGAACAGGCACTCGAGGTCCACCGGGTGCTCCTGATCGGCGGTGGCGCGCAGTCGGCCGCCGTCCGCGCGGTCGCGCCGATCGTGTTCGGCGTGCCCGTCGTCATCCCCGAAGTCGCCGAATACGTCGCGGTCGGCGCCGCGCGTCAGGCGGCTTGGGCCCTCGCTTCCAGCACGGAACCTCCCCGCTGGCAGGAAGACCACGGCAAGACCCGGCTCGAGCTGGCCGAGCCGACCGAGGCGGAGCGCGCCGAGGGGCAGCTGATCCAGCAACGGCATCTCGACGCCCGCGAACTCGGGCACGGCATTTCCGCGAAACCGAAAGAGGACTGAACCGATGGCCACGATCACCTACGACAAGGCGACCCGGCGCTACGCGGGTTCCGAGCGGCCCGCTGTGGACGCACTCGACCTCGAGATCGCCGACGGCGAGTTCCTCGTGCTGGTCGGGCCTTCCGGCTGTGGCAAGTCCACCAGCCTCCGGATGCTCGCCGGCCTCGAGGACATCGACGAAGGCGCCGTCTGGATCGGCGACCGCGACGTGACGCAGCTGCCACCGCGCGCCCGCGACATCGCGATGGTCTTCCAGAACTACGCGTTGTACCCGCATATGACCGTGGGCCAGAACATGGGCTTCGCGCTGAAGATCGCGGGCCGTCCGGCCTCGGAGATCAAGCAGAAGGTGCTCGACGCGGCGAAGCTGCTCGACATCGAGCAGTACCTCGACCGCAAGCCGAAGGCGCTCTCCGGTGGTCAGCGCCAGCGTGTCGCGATGGGCCGCGCCATCGTGCGTGAGCCGCAGGTCTTCCTGATGGACGAGCCGCTGTCGAACCTCGACGCCAAGCTGCGTGTCTCGACGCGTACGCAGATCGCCGCGCTGCAGCGCCGCCTCGGCGTCACCACCGTGTACGTCACGCACGACCAGGTCGAGGCCATGACGATGGGCGACCGGGTCGCGGTGCTCTCGGACGGTCTCCTGCAGCAGTGCGACACCCCGCGCGCCCTGTACGACCGGCCCGCAAACGCTTTCGTCGCCGGGTTCATCGGCTCGCCCGCGATGAACCTCGTCACCGCGAAGCTCACCGAAGACGGCGCCGAGCTGGGTGGCGCGCGTGTGCCGCTGACCCGCGAGATCCTCGCGAAGGCCGAAGGCGACACGGTCACCCTCGGCTTCCGTCCGGAATCCCTCGAGGTGACCACCAGCGAAGACGGCACGCTGCCGATCAAGGTCGACCTCGTCGAGGAGCTCGGCTCCGACGCGTATGTGTACGGCAAGCTCGCCGAGAGCGACGCCGAGGGCACGAAGTCGAACGTCGTCACCCGTGTGGACCCGCGCACACCGCCGGTCATGGGCGACACCCTGCACCTGCGGATCCGTCCCGACGAGCTGCACGTGTTCTCCGCCACCACCGGGGCGCGCCTGTCCTGAGCCCGGTCCGTGGGAAACTGGTGGTCGTTATGACCGCCAGTTTCCCTCGTGCCGAGGTCGTCATCGACCTGTCCGCCATCCGGCACAACGTCGCCCTGCTCGCATCCCGTGCCGCCGGGGCCCAGACGATGGCCGTGGTCAAGGCCGACGGCTATGGCCACGGAGCGCTCGAAGTCGGTCGGGCCGCCATCGAAGGCGGAGCGACCTGGCTGGGCACCTGCTCCTTCGACGAAGCCCTGAAGCTGCGTCGCGCCGGAATCGGCGCCCGGCTCCTCAGCTGGCTCGACACCCCCGAAGTCGACTTCGCAGCCGCTGTCGCCGAAGACATCGACGTCGCCGTCAGCTCTCTCGACGAGCTGGCCCGCGTGGCCGACGGCGCGCGCCGCGCACGCGACATTAGCGGGCTAAACGCGATCTGCCGGGTGCACCTGAAGATCGACACCGGACTCTCCCGAAATGGCTGCCCACCTGCGGAATGGCCGGCGCTCGTCCACGCCGCGGCGGCCGCGAAGCCGCTCATCGAGGTCGTCGCGATCTGGTCGCACCTCGCCTGCGCCGACGAGCCGGGGCACCCCTCCATCGACGCGCAGGCCAAGCGGTTCGACGAGGCCTACGACATCGCCCTCGCAGCCGGGCTGAACCCGATGCGGCACCTCGCGAACTCGGCCGCCGTGCTGACCCTGCCGGACCTCCACTTCGACCTCGTCCGCCCCGGGATCGCGATCTACGGGCTGAACCCGGTGCCCGCCGCCGAGGATCTGCGCCCGGCGATGACCTTCAAATCGTCGGTCGTGCTGACGAAGCGGATCGCCGCCGGTGAGTCCGTTTCGTACGGGCACACGTGGACGGCCGAGCGTGACACGACCCTCGCCCTGGTCCCGGTCGGTTACGCCGATGGTGTGCCGCGGACGCTTTCGGGACGGATGGACGTCTGGCTCGCCGGACGCCGCCGCCCGGTGGTCGGCCGCGTCTGCATGGACCAGCTGGTCGTCGACTGCGGAGACGACGAACCGGCCGTCGGCAGCGAAGTGGTCCTCTTCGGGCAGGGCGCGTTTGGCGAGCCCACGGCCCGGGAATGGGCTGACAAGCTGGGGACGATCGACTACGAGATCGTGACCTCGATGTACCGCCCGCGGATCCACCGGACGTATCTGGAGGCAGGCTCGTGACACCTTCACGACGACTGCTGGCCATCGTCGGCGGGGTCGGGGCGGTGGCCACCGGCACCGCCGCCGCGATCGCCGTCGCCGCACAGCAGCGGCGGCAGAGTGAGGATCCGTTCGTGGACGAGCCGTTGGGGGATCTTGAACCGGACCGGACATCGACGGTCGCGGCGGAGGACGGTACGCCGCTAGCGGTCGAGGAGATCGATCCGGCCGATGGGGGCGAACCGGAGCTGACCGTTGTCGGCGTACACGGCTTCGCGCTGTCGAAGCGTTGCTGGCACTTTCAGCGTCGAGACCTCGCTTCACTGAAGCTGCCACGCGTGAAGCAGGTCTATTACGACCACCGCGGGCACGGGCAATCCGGTGCCGCGAACGCCGAGTCCAGCACCATCGAGCAGCTGGCGCGGGACCTCGACATGGTCCTGCGTTCGGTGGTGCCGGAGGGGCCCGTCGTGCTCATGGGGCACTCGATGGGCGGCATGGTGATCATGGAGCTCGCCTCGGAGCATCCTGAGCTGTTCGAAGACCGCGTAGGCGGCGTCGCGTTCATCGCGACCGCCGCGGGCGAAGTCGGCGCTCGGGGACTGCCGCGATCACTGCTTTCGAAGTACAACCCGCTCACGCGAGGCGTCGGCGGGCTGGCCGGCTGGCAGCCGGGGCTGGTCGAATTCGTGCGAGCGGCGGGTGGACAGTTGACCCGGCAGGCCGTGCGGCGGCTGGCTTTCGGCAGCCGGGACGTCTCGCCGCGCCTCGTCGACTTCATGCTGGAAATGCTCGAAGTGACGCCGGTGCGCGGACTCGTCAACTTCGTCGACACGCTGGGCAGCCACAACCGCTACGCCGCGCTTGCCGGGCTGAAGCACGCGCACGTGCTGGTCATCGGCGGCGATTCCGACCGGTTCACGCCGATCGCGCACGCGGAGCGGATCGCGGCGGAGCTACCGGACGCGGACCTGGTGCGCGTGCGCGGCGCGGGGCACATGGTGCAGCTGGAACAGCCGGAGCTGGTGAACAGCCACCTCATCGACTTGTTGCAACGGTGCACGGGCACCGATGGTGAAAACCCTGACCGGCGAACCTGGTGGTGGCAGCGCTGATGAATTTCGCTTTCCCGACTCCCGAGTCGACCATGGATTTCGGGCGCGAACTCGGACGTTCGCTGCGCGCGGGCGACTTGGTGTTGCTTGCCGGGCCGCTCGGCGCGGGCAAGACGACGCTGACCCGCGGCATCGCGGACGGCCTCGGCGTCGGCGGGCGGGTCAGCTCGCCGACGTTCGTGATCGCCCGGGTGCACCCGGCGGGCGACGCCGGGGTCGCCTTGGTGCACGTCGACGCGTACCGGCTCGGCGGGGACCTCTCGCAGCTCGACGACCTCGACCTCGACACCGAACTGGAGCGGTCCGCTCTGGTCGTCGAATGGGGCGAGGGCGCCGCGGAGCGGCTGTCGGACGACTACCTCGTCGTCCGCCTGGACCGCCGCGACGACGATGTCCGGGTGGTCACCCTGGAGCCGCACGGCACCTGGGCCTCCCGCGCGCCCGACCTGCGTTTAGCGGGCTGATCGCGATCTGTGCGGTGGCGGCTCGACCTGCGTTTAGCCCCCTAATCGCGATTTGAGCGGGGGACGACGGAGCGCGCGATTCCCAGGTCGACCAGGTCTTGGGGGCGTAGCCGCAGGCGGTCCGCGAGGGCGGGGACGTCGGCGGCGGGCAGCTTGAGGATCGCCGCGGCCGCCTCGGGCGACGTCACCGAGAAGTACGCGTCGGGTGTCACCCAGGTCGACCCCGGCGCCGCGAACGCGAGCGCGCCACCTGACCCGCCTTCCCCGATCACCAGCGTCGTGATCGGCACC
>NZ_JACBXD010000163.1 GCF_013870525.1 Amycolatopsis pittospori | reverse complement strand
CCGCCCGGACGCCCCGGTCAGCCAGGTCCGGGACAACCGGGTCAGCAGGGTCAGCAGGGTCCGGGCCGGCCAGGTCCGCAGGGACCGGGCGGGCCGCCGATCTCACAGCCGACGCCGATCCCGCCGCCGTTCCGGCCGGGTCCGCCGACCGGCGGGATGCCGCTGCCCCCGCCGGGCGCGGCTCCGCTGCCACCGCCGCGGATCGGCGCGCCGATGCCGTATCAGCCCGGCGCCGTCGGACCTCCGCAGTTGCCTTACGGTCCGCGTTTCGCGCAGCCCGCGTTCGCTCCTTACGGGGGATATCACCAGAAGAAGTCGAACGGCGGGGTGATCGCGGCCGTCGCGATCGTGGCCGTGATGGCGGTGATGGGCGGGTTGATCATGGTGATCGCCATCGCGAACAGCGGCGGCTCGCACCATGTCGCGGACGCCAGCTACTCGTCCAGTCCTTACACGACCACCTCCTCCTACGACTCCTCCACGACCACGTCCAGTGAGACGTCGACGACTACCACCGGTTCGCGTGATTCGACCGGCACCCAGGAGACGTCGACCGGCTCGTCGCGTGAGACGTCGGCCAGCCGGACGCCGTCCGGTCCGCAGGCGCAGCACAAACTGGCGGACAACCCGCTGTGGCTGAACTCGAACGTCGGACTGCCGAACCAGGCGTGCAACCTGTCGCGCTGGGCGAGCAATCCGGACGCCTCGGCGGCGTTCTTCGAGAGCGCGCGGCCTTGCCTGGACAACGTGTGGAAACAGGTCATGGACTACTCGAAGCTGCCGTTCCGGGTGCCGACCGTGAAGTACCCGTCCGGCAAGAACTGGTCGAGTCCGTGCGGGGACGCCAGCAACGGCGCGGTGGCGGCGTTCTACTGCTCGCAGAACGAGACGCTGTACATGCCGTACGAAGGTCTTCAAGCCAACCAGTACGGCAACAGGCCCGGCGTGTACCTGGCCGTCTTCGCGCACGAGTACGCGCATCACGTCCAAGCGCTCTCCGGTGTCATGGAGGCGTACTGGGACGCACGATACGACGCCGGCGTCGACTCGGCGGCGGGTCTGGAGATGTCGCGGCGGAACGAACTTTCGGCGCAGTGTCTGTCCGGGACGTTCCTGGGCTCGACGGTGGGCCGCGGTGGTTCGGTGAACCAGGCGATGTACCGCGACGCCTGGGAATCGCAGGACCGCGGCGACCACAACGGCGGTCCGCGCGACCACGGCTCCGACGCGCACGCGGTCTCGTGGTGGCAGCACGGCGCGCAGAAGAATCGGATAGCGCAATGCAACACGTGGGCGGCGAACTCCTCCGACGTGTCCTGACCCCTCAAGTACAGGAAGGCCCCCTTCCTAGCGCTAGACGCAGGGTCCCGGCAACGTCGTCTATCCGCTGGTCGGTGTCACTCTTGCCGAACAGGGTCGTGAGTGTTTTGGGTTGTTCTAACGACCCAAAACACTCACGACCCCTTCGCAGAGGGCCTTCATGTACTTAGGTCAGCCAGGGGGTGCGAAGGGGTTCTCCGGCACCGGCTCGGTCTTCTCCGGAACCGGAGCGGTCGGCTGTGAGTACTGGGAGTACTGAGGAGGAGCCGGGTACTGGGCCTGAGGCTGCAGCTTCGCGTGATCGCGCCGCCGTCGTTCGGCCAGCACCGCCGACAGGTACTCCCACGACGGCACCCAAGACGGCACCGGGGCCCCGATCGCCGCCGCGACCTGCTGGGCAAGGCCGTACCCGAGCGCTTCGGCCGCTTCAGGGCGAAGCTCGCTCGTGCGGCTCAGATACTGACGGACGGTCAGCGCGAGGTCGTTCGGCAAGTGGGTCAGGTCCAGCTGCGAAGCCCAGTACGCGAGCTGCGGCGGCATACCGACGTAGGGCGTCCGGGCAGCAGGTATGCGCTCACGGATCACCAGGGTCCCCGCGAGGTAGTCGCCGACGCGGCGGCCGTTGGTCGACAGCAGCGACGTGACCACCGCCACGACGCCTAGCAGTCCCAGCGCCCAGAAGTCGATGAAGAACCCGGCGAGCCCGCGGACCAGCGCGTGCCGGAACCGGACCGGTCCGCCGTCGGTGCGGACTACGCGCAGGCCCAGCGCCATTTTCCCGAGTGTGCGGCCTCGGCTCAGGGTCTCGAAGATCACCGGGTACCCGACCATGATCAGGACGAGGGTGACCAGGAACAGGGTCAGCGCCAGCGCCTCGTCGCCGAACGCGGCGACCTGGCTGAGGATGAGCACGGCGACGAACAGCGCGATGAGCTGAAGGGCGACGTCGAGCAGCATGGCGAGCCCGCGGCTGGCCAGTTTCGCCGCGCGCACGTCCAGGACGACGGCCTCGCCGGTGACGAGTTCGGACTCTTGTTCCACCTGGCAAGCGTAGTGACGAATAGGCTGGGCGACCAAGGACGATCGCCGGGAGGGCTCCGAGTTGGACGTGGACGTGTTCGTCGCCGCGCACCAGGCCGAATGGGACCGGCTGCGCGAGCTCGTCGGCCGCGCCGGGAAGCTCAGTGGCCCCGACGCGGACGAGCTGGTGACGCTGTACCAGCGCGTCGCGACGCACCTTTCGATCATCCGGTCGGTCGCCCCGGACCCCACGCTCGTCGCGCACCTGTCCGGCCTGGTCGCGAAGGCCCGGTCGGCGGTCACCGGCTCACACAGTCCCGCTTGGCGCGAAGTCGGCCTGTTCTTCACCCAGCGGTTCCCCGCCGCCCTGTACTTGAGCCGACGCTGGTGGCTGGCGTCGGCCGCGGCCTCGATCGCGGTGATGGCGATCGCGGCCGTATGGATCGCCGGTGACCCGCAAGTGCTCGCGTCGCTGGCATCGCCGGAAGAATTCAGGGACCTGACCGCGCCAGGCGGCAAATACGAGACCTACTACTCGTCGGACCCCGCGGGCTCCTTCGCCGCGCGAGTCTGGACGAACAACGCGTGGGTGGCCGCGACCTGTCTGTTCCTCGGCGTCGTGCTGGGCGTGCCGGTGATCTACGCGCTCTGGGTGAACTCGCTGAACCTCGCGATCGGCGCGGCCCTGATGTCCTCGGCCGGGCGGCTCGACGTGTTCTTCGGCCTGATCCTGCCGCACGGCCTGCTGGAACTGACCGCGGTGTTCGTCGCGGCCGGGACGGGGCTGAAACTCGGCTGGACGGTCGTCGACCCCGGACGCCGCTCCCGGACGGCGGCGCTCGGCGAGCAAGGCCGGTCGGTCGTCGTGATGGCGCTGGGGCTGACCGTCGTCCTGCTGATCTCGGGCGTGATCGAGGGCTTCGTGACGCCGTCGGGCCTTCCGACCTGGGCGCGGATCGGGATCGGCGTAGTCGCCGAAGTCGCCTTCCTGCTCTACGTGTTCGTAGTCGGGCGTAAGGCCGCGAAGGCGGGCGAAGTGGGCGATGTGGACTGGCGGTACGCCGGAGACTCGCGCCCGGAGGCGGGCTGACCTGCGGAAAGAGAGCAAGGGACCTTTGCTATCGCTCTTGCCGGGCGGGGTGGGAGGTGCGCTCAGCTTCCCGCCGGGCCGCCAGGGGAAGGTGTTGCGAAAGCCACTTTCGCAACGTTGAAGGTTGCGAAAGTGGCTTTCGCAACATCCCCCGGCGGCGCAGACCGTACTAACGACTCCCCCGGCTCAGCAGGTGCAGCTGCCTTCGAAGGCGATGCTGTTCCCGTCCTCCAGGCTCGCGCTGCCCGCGTAGCGGATCTCGAACTCGCCGGGTTCGGTCAGGACGACCTTCGGGCTCGACGCCGAACCGTCGGCCCCGGTCTTCGCCGACACCGTCTCGGCCCCGCCTTCGAAGACCAGCACGTTCTTCGGCCGCGCCGCGCGCACGAAGAAGTTCACCGGGACGTCGGCGGCGGGCTGGCCGTTCTCGCCGATCACCCGGACGACGAACGGCTGCCCCGGCGCCTTCGACGAGAGTCGCTGGCCGTTGCCGGACAGGATCGCGAGCGTCCGCACTCCGGCGGCCCACGTGTTCGACAGGCCGGAGAGTGAGCAGACCTCCTGGTAGAGCCGCGCTCCCGCCTTCGGTGACTCGGCGGTCAGGCAGCGCGCGGTCGCGACGTTCGCCAGGACCACCAGTCCGGGTGATCCGGCGTTGCGGCGCCACTGCTGGTAGCGGTCCTTGCCGTCGCACGCCACGAGTTTGACGCCGACCCCGTCCACCGGGCTGATCGCCGCCAGGCACTGTCCACTCGCGACGTGCTTGTACGAGAGCGCCGCCTTGTCGTACGACCACTGCGCGCCGGCGTCCTTCGCATCGGCGAGGAGCGCCTTGCCGTCGGCCATGGCCAGCGAAAGGGTCCCGCCTCCGTCCGCGAGATAGACCGGCGTCCCGGCGGGTTGCGCCGAAGCGGGTGACACGAGCAGCACCACCGGGAGCAACGCGAGAAACAGAACGACCCTGCGCAAGCCGAAACCCCATTCCTGTCGGTCTGGATCTCCCTCCGAGCTAACCGTCCGCGACACCCGCCGCCAACCGGCACCACACCATCGGGTTCAACCGAACCGCACGTGGGTCTGCCACCTCTCGAAGAACTCCCGATCCCCGACGACCTCGTCGGCGTCCTTCCGCTGGTAGAGCACCAGCAGCAGATCGGTCAGCGAACCGCGTACGGTCGCCGCCGCCTCACGCCGGCCCCGTTCCCAGGCGACGACCGAGCCGGTGAGGTCGAGGAACCACGCGTGCTCGGCGGCCTCGAACCCGACCGATCGGCCCTCCCCGAGGATCTCCCGCTTCTCCGGCCGGAATTCGAAGTGCTGCGGCAGTGCCTCCAGTTCCATCCACTCGTCGACGGCGTCGAGCACGACCTCGGGCGCGGCGCGGAACTTCAGTCCCGCCGCCAGGGTCGCGTCGGCGCGGTGGACCAGGGTCTCGTGCGTGAACCGGCGCGCGTAGAACGACGCGGTCCCGTAGTGGAACGGCACCCAGACCTCGGCGTCCGGCCCCGCTTCCCGCAGCGCCGACGCCAGCCGAGAAGCGCCTTCGACCAGCCAGGAGCCCGGCAGCGGACCGGAGTCGTCACCGTCCACCTGACGCACCCGGTCGTCGGGCAGCGGCGCCGTCGCCCTGGTCCGGACGATCTCCTCGGCCCACCGGTGCCCGCCGCCGAGATGCCGCACCAGGTTCCCCAGCGTCCAGCCGGGGCACGACGGGACGGGCGAGGCCAGGTCGGCGTCCGCCGATTCGGTCGCGAGCAGTTCGGTCTGCGTGACGATCTCGGCGCAGTGCCGGTCGAAATCCATCGGGTCTCCTCCTGATGATCTGGTCACCAGGAAGTCGGAGCCGTCATGCGGCTCTCGACATCAGAGACACCAGGGACGTCAGGGACGTCAGTGACCTCAGAGTCGCCCGGCCGCCTTCAGCGCGAGATACCGGTCGGCCAGCCGCGGTGGCAGGTCCTCGGGAACCGCGTCGACGACCTCGACACCGTTCCGCGCCAGCCGCGCGGTGACCTGACGTCGTTCGGCCAGCACCCGCTCGGCCGCGGCCGCGTCGTAGACGGCCTCCGCGTCGCCACGTCCTGCCGCCATCTCGGCCACCCGCGGATCCGCCACCGAAGCGACCACGAGCTGGTGCCGCGAGGTCAGTTTGGCCAGCACGGGGAACAGTCCCTCTTCCAGGGGCGCCGCGTCCAAGCCGGTCAGCAGGACGACCAGCGCCCGACGGCGAGTCCGTCGCAGCACCTCCGCGACCATCCCGCGCGCGTCGGTCTCGATCAGCGACGGTTCGAGCGGCGCCATCGCGTTCACCAAGGCGGGCAACAGATCCGCCGATCCCTGGACGGCGGCGTGCACCTGCCTGTCGTAGGCGAGGAGGTCGACGCGGTCTCCGGCCCGTGAAGCGAGCACGGCCAGCAGGAGCGCCGCGTCCATCGCCGCGTCGAGCCGCGGCGCGTCGCCCACCCGGCCCGCCGAAACCCGGCCGGTGTCGAGCACCAGCACCACATGCCGGTCGCGTTCGGGCCGCCAGGTCCGCACCATCACGTCCGAGGCGCGGGCCGAGGCGCGCCAGTCGATCGACCGGACGTCGTCGCCGATCACGTACTCGCGCAACGAGTCGAATTCGGTGCCCTGCCCCCGGATCAGCACCGCGTTGCGGCCGTCGAGCTGCTGCAACCGCGCCAGCCGCGACGGCAGATGTTTGCGGCTGTGGAACGGCGGCAGCACCCGCACGGTCCAGGGCACCTCGTGCGAACCCTGCCGCGCGGCCAGCCCCAGCGGCCCGGTCGAGCGGACGGTGACCCTGGACGCCCGCCGATCGCCGCGCCGGGTGGGCAGCAGCCGGGTGGTCACCTTGCGGCGTTCCCCGGCAGGCAAGGAAAAACGGTGCCTGTCGTCGGCGACGGCACTGGGCGGCCAGGCGTCCCGCAGCGACGCGCGCACCGGACGGCCACCGGGGTTGGCGATGGTCAGCGTGACCTCGCAGCCCTCCCCCAGCCGGACGGAAGTCGCGCCGGACCGCGCGAACTGCAGGCGCCGCACACTCCCGGCGAGCAGCAGGTCCAGCACGACCACCAGCAGCAGCACCGCGGCGGCCAGCCCGATCCCCGCCCACGAGGGCAGCAGGAAGCCGACCACCGGCGCCATGACGAGCGCCAGCAGCCCGAGCCGCCCGGTGACGGCCATCAACGTGGAACGGGTACGGAAGCGAGGACCCGGTCCAGCACGCCGTCGGCGGTCGCGCCTTCGAGTTCGGCCTCGGGACGCAGGTCGAGCCGGTGCCGCAAAGACGGCCGTGCCAACGCTTTGACGTCGTCCGGGGT
>NZ_JACBXD010000162.1 GCF_013870525.1 Amycolatopsis pittospori | reverse complement strand
CGTCTTCCCGGACCGGGTCGAACGCGGACGGCCCGCGCTGGCCCGGCTGCTGGTGGGGAATCCCGGGACGCGACGGGAGCCGGGGTTCACCGCGCGGGAGCACGGCGAACACGGTGCCGAACTGGCCGTGACGGTCCGCTCGCTGCCGCCGGGCGGCGAGGCGACCTACCACTACGAACTGCCCACGCGGCGCCGTGGCCGGTTCACCGTCGGCCCGCTCATCCTCGAACGCTCCGATCCGTTCGGCCTGGTCCGGCGGCCGCTCCCGGCCGGGGACACCGCCGCGCTGTGGGTCTACCCGAAGCTGCATCCCGTGCGCATGCTGGCGAGCGGGCATCCCCGGCACCACCACGAAGGGCCGACCACCGACGATTCCCTGCACGGCTCGGCGGACCTGCGCGACGTGCGCGAGTACGTCGTCGGCGACGAAGTCCGGCACCTGCACTGGAAGGCGACCGCCCGGACAGGGCAGCTGATGGTCCGGGACTACGTCGATCCCGATCACCCCCGGTTCACGCTGTTGCTGGACACGCGGGCGAAAGTGTTGTCGGAGAGCGAGTTCGAAGAGGCCGCGGAGCTGGCGGCGTCACTGGTGAACGCGGCCGCGGTGGCCGGGCACCGGTGTCGTCTGGTCACCTCGACGGGGGAGGATCTGACCACGTTCGGCGGGGCACAGGCCGCCCGGCGCCTGCTGGACGTGCTGTGTGAAGTCGGCCAGGACCCGGCAGCGGACCGGCAGATGATCCCGACGGCGTTGTCCCGCAAGGGAGTCCGCGGCGGCTGCCTCGTCGTCGTCACCGGCAGGGCAGGACCGGATCTGCGCGGACTCGCGGTCGTCCGGCCGCATTTCTCGTCGATGTTCGTCCTCGGCGTGGGCACCCACGGCCTCGGGATGGACGGCCTCGGCGTACACGGTGTCGACGGCGTCCCGCACGCCCGCCGGATCAGCGCCGCGGACGCGGCAGAGGCGGTGAACCGGTGGAACGAGGTGGTGTCGTGACGTCTCGGGCCGGGGACGTCGCGGTCCTCGGGGCGGCGGCGATCGGCGGGCTGCTCTTCGCACCGGTGTTCGGCTTCGGCGCGCTGCTCCTGCCGATCGCCGCGGTGGTCATCGCGGTGTACGGGGCCGCCGAACTCGGCAGGCGGTTCCCGGGGTCGGTTCCGTGGCGTCCACTGGTCGCGCTCGCCGCCGGTCTCCTCGCGGTGATCGAGACCGTGTCGCCCGCGACGACGGTGGCGGGAATCCCGACGGGGGAGACGCTGGCGGTACTCGCGGACGGAGCCGTCCACGGCTGGGAACTCACCCTGCGGTCGACCTGGCCCGCCCGCCACGAACCGCGCCTGCTCGCGTTCGTGCCGCTGGCCGTACTGCTCGCCGCGATCCCGGGAATCGAACTCCTGCATCGGCTCCGGCGGCCCTTGCTCGCGTTGGTGCCGGGGCTGCTCGTCCTGGTGCTGAGCCAGGCCTACGTCGCTGTCACCGGTTTCGCCGCTGTGGTAACGGGAATCGGGTATGCGGCCATCGCCGGGCTGCTGCTGCTGACGACCGGGCAGGGGACCGCGCTTCCCCGGCTGCTGAAGCTGATCGCGCCCGGCGTGGTGCTCGGCGTGGTGGGCGCGCTCGCGCTCACGGTGGCCGATCCGCTCGCCCGGCCGGCGTATTCGTTGAAGGATCAGGAATCGGTGCCGGTCACCGAGGCGTCCGTCGTGAGTCCGCTCGCCGAAATCGCCTACCGCAGCCGGAATCCGTCCCCCGAGGTGTTCCACTACACCGGGGACACACCGGCCTCGCGGCGCTGGCCACTGGTCGTGCTGGACGAGTTCGACGGCTCGAATTGGCTGCCGGGCGGTGGTTTCCGGCGGATGGGCGCGGAGGTGCCGCCCGCCGCCGGGATCGAGGTCCCCGCCGTCCGGCATCAGGCCGTCCTCGACGTGACGGGTTCGTCCGGGCCGTGGCTCCCCGGTCAGACGTCGCCCGCCTCGGCGACCGGCGCCGACGTCCTCGTGGACGAGGCCCGCGGCACCTTGGTCGCCGGGCAGCCGTCCGCACGGTCGCGCTACACCCTCGCCTGGTGGGAACCCGAGGTCGCTCGCGACGCCCTGGTCGGGGCGGGAATGAATCCCCGTCTCACCGGCGGTCTCGGCGGGCTGGGCACGGTTCCCCCGGCGATCGACGAACTCGCCGACCGGCTGCTTCCCGATCTGCGGCCGTCGTTCCAGACCGCCGTCGCGCTCGAACGGTTCCTCGCGGACGGCTACCGGCTCGCCACCGGCGACGACCTGCCGACCGGGCACGGCTGGCCGCAACTGCGCCGCTTCCTGATCGACGACAAACGGGGCACGAGCGAGCAGTTCGCCGCCGCGTACGTCGTTCTGGCCCGCCTCAAAGGGATCCCGGCCCGGCTGGTGGTCGGCTACCGCACGCCGGGGGAAGTCCGGGCAGGCGACGCGCACGTGGTCCGCAACGGGGACATCATCGCCTGGCCGGAGGTCGCGGTCGACAAGGTGGGCTGGGTGCCGCTCGATCCGGCGGGGGCGGCGAAGCAGAGCGGAACCGCCGCCGCGAGCGGTGTCTCCGCCGCGGTCGCCGAGGTGCGCACGCAGCTGCCGCCGGTGCGGAAACTGGAGAACCCGCGACTGCCGGCTTCGGAGTCCGAAGAGGACGGTTCGACCGGCGCGTGGAACTGGCAGCCGACGGCGCTCTCCGTCCTGATCGGCCTCGGCGCTCTGCTGGTGTCGTGGAGCGTCGGCGTCCCGGGGCTGACAGCGGTCCGCGCTTGGCGGCGACGGCGTCGTGACGGCCCGGCGGCGGTCATCGGCGCCTGGGCCGAGGCACGGGACCGCCTGCGGGCACACGGCGTCCGGGTGACGACGGGGATGACCGTCCGGGATCTGGCCGCGTCCGCTAGCGTCTTCGGCGAAGCGTCCACAGTGGACGGCTTGCATTCGCTGGCGAGAACGGTCGACGCCGCGTTGTGGTCGGGGATCGCCCCGAACGTCGCGGGCGAGGCATGGGCGGCGGTGAGGTCGGTCCGAAAAGGACTCAGGCGGCGTCCATGGCGCTCCCGGCTGCGCGCGGCAGTCGACGTCCGCGTCCTGTTCCCTCCGCGTCGCGTTTGATCACTTCCGGCAGACGGCACCGCGGATCGGCTCGATCCGGCTTTCGTAGGTTCCTTGCGGGCCCTTGCCCTGGATCAGCAGGCAGTACCGCAGATCCGGCCGGACGTCGATCCGTCGCCGGGTGCTCCGATGCGCCAGGATCACCTGCGGCTCCGTGCGGCCTTCTTCGGCAAGAATGACCGCGTAGTCCATATCGGCGTTGGAGATCCAGGAAAGCTCGATGTGGTCACCCTTGTCGACAGGCGGGGCGAGTTCGATCGTGATCGGGCTCGGCGGAGAATCGGGGCGAGTGTTCCCCGCGACGAGTCCGGCATATCCCAGGCCGAAGAAGGCGACCAGCCCGGCAGCGACCCACCACCCCTGTTTGGACCTCTTCACCGGTGGCGGCCATCCTTCGCGGGGCGGGCCCAGGACGAGGATCGGCTTGGCGGGAAGGCCGGGAGGCAGGGCCGTGCGCGAGGCGGCGAACAGCTCCTCCGGGTGAGCCGGACGCCGTTCCGGATCCTTGTCGAGGAGATCCGCGACGAGCGCGACGAGGTCGTCCGGAACGCCGGGCCGCGTGATCGGCGCGACGACTTCGGTGAGCACCCGGTGGATCCGGGCGCCGGGCTCCTCGCCGATGACCGTCCGGTGCGGCGGTTCGCCGGTCAGGGCGAGATACAGGACGGCGCCGAGACCGTACCGGTCCGTGCGCTCGTCCATCGTCTGGTCGCGCACGGTTTCCGGGGCGGCGAACTCGAGTTCGTGCAGCGGGTCACGCGGGAATCGCCGTCTGAGCGTCGTTCCGAAGTCACCGACGACCGGTTCGCCGCCTGCCCGGAAGAGAATGTTCCCCGGCGTCACCGCGCCGTGCACGACTCCGGCTCGGTGGGCGGCGGCCAGTGCTTGGGAGATGACCTCGCCGAGCACGAGGACGTCCCTCAGCGGCAAGGGCTCGGTCAAAGTGGCCAGAGAGCGTTCGCAGCGCGGCATCCGGAGCGTGACGCGGCCGTCCGCTAGTTCGCCGATCTCGTCCACCGGGAGGATCGAGGCGTGGCCGAGGCCCGAAAGCAAGGCCTGCTCACGGTCCAGCGCCGTCCGTGTCCCGCGATCCAGCGCGGCCGGATACACCTTGAGCACCGTGTCGCCGGGGCCCGCCATCACGGTGGCCATTCGCCCACGCTACAACAACGACAGGCTCATTTCCGGCAGAGCGCACCCCTGATCGGACGCGGCGCGCTTTCGCCGACCGTGCCGCCGTCGGTGATCTGGACCTGGAAGCAGTACGTGCGGCCCGGCTCGACGGGGATCCGCGCGGTCCGCTGCTTCCGGACGAAGGTGGTCTTCGCGTCACCGGTCTCGCCCGCCACGACGATCGCCGAGTCGAAGCCTTCTGGCGCCTGCCAGCTCAGATCGACCATCGACCCGTGGTCGGCCGGTGCCGCCAGCTCGACCAGAGGTTTCGCCGGTGAGGACGGGACCGCCGGACTGGGAAGCGCCTGCGCGACAGGCTCGGTCGAATCCGGCAGCACGAACCACGCGGTGACGACGAGTACGGCGGCCGCCCCGATGGTCAGCACCGGCCACAGGGACCGCTTGCGGGGGACCTCTTCCGGGGCGATCGTCACGAGCGGAACCTCCGGAAGCTCGTCCACAAGGGACTTCGCGGTCAGCTCGGTCAGGATCTCCGCGACCTGCGCGGCACCGGCCGGACGTGCGGCCGGGTCCTCGGCGAGGAGGTGCTCGGTGAGGGCGAGCAGGTCGATCGGCGCGTCCTCACGGAGCAGTTCCGGACGGTCGTGGAGCACGCCGGTCAGCGCGAAGTGGAGGATCACGCCGAGTCCGTAGAGGTCCGTGCGTTCGTCGACGGTCTCGTCCGGCGCGAGGAGACCGCGTCCGTGGTCCGGATCGCGGACGAACACCGGACGGAGGGTGCGTTCGAAGTCGCTGATCACGGGCTCGCCGGTGGCGCGGAACAGGACGTTGGCCGGGGTGAGCCTGCCGTGGACGATCCCGGCTTCGTGCGCGGCCGCGAGGGTCGTGGCGATCGCCGAACCGAGGACCAGGGTGTCCGAGACCGGGAGCGGACCCGCCGTCTCGATCAGGTCCAGGAGCGATCCCGTGCAGAGTTCGCTTCGCAGGGCACAGCGGCCGTCGGGAAGCTCCTCGATGGCATCCGGCACCAGAATCTGCCCGTCCAGCGCGGAAAGCCGTTCGAGTTCGCGTTCCAAGCGGTGGCGCGTGCGCTCGTACAGCTTGCCGGAGAACACCTTCAGCGCGATGTCGCCCACCGCGTAGACGTCGCCGGCCGATCCGCCGCCGAGCGCTTCCCCGTCCTCCGGTCGCATCGCACCAGAGTAGGTGCGGGCGAGGGGTTCGCGGCTCTGTTGACCGCTTCCTGTCACCGATGAACCGCCGATGTACCGGCGCTGAACCTGTTCACCGCACGCTGCTCATCGGCAGCGCCGCCAGACGGCACGGATCAGCGAGGTGGGACGGATGAAGCAGAAGAACAATTTCCGGCGGGCCGCCGTCTACGGCGTCGCCGGGCTGGCGACCGCGGCCATCGGCGCCAGCACGGCGAACGCGCTGGTGAACGACCGGCCCGACGAGAAACCGGTCCAGGACGCCGCGCAGGCGGCGAAACCGCAGCAGGCTCCAGTGCCACAGAACAAGCCGGCTCCGCCGACCAGGTCGACCGCGCCTGTCGCGCCGAAGCGTGTGTCCCCGCCACCCGCGGTGAAGCATGTGTCGCCGGTCCGGGCCCCCGTTGTCAAGAAGCCCGCTCAGACGGTGAAGAAGCTGTCCCATTCGGTGCCGGCGGTGAAGAAGGCGGCCGCCGTCAAACCTCGGCAGGTGAAGAAGCAGTTCATCGTGCGGGCAGCCGTCGTCGATCCGGCTCCCGTGACGTCCCCGCGGGCTCTCCGGAAGCAGGTCCATGACGCGACCGAGGCGGTGGAGAGGGCGCACAAGGTGCTGGAGAAGGCCAAGGCAGACCTCGTGAAGGCGACGGGCGAACTGCAGAAGCTGCGCAAGAACCTGGAGAAGCAGCACGACCGGCCGTTCAAGATCATGACCGGGCACCGGGGCTGAGCGCCATGGCCACCACCCTCGCCGAACGTCCCGAGCTGTCGATGCGGGCCGCCTTCCGGAAGTTCGCCGTGCCCCGGATCCCGGACGGGCCCAGGTATCTGGTGATCCCGGACGAGGTCTGGTCCGGCCAGACACCCTCCACTTCGGACGGTGAACGGGCCGAGCGGGTCGAGTACGACTACTACCTGGAGCACGAGGACAAGGTTCCCAGCCGGGGCACGGTCACCGGGATGGGCGGCGGCACCGCGTCGCTGCTCTTCGGCGTGACCACCGGCCTGCTCATCGCGACCCCCGCCGGGATCGCCGTCGGCGTCGCCGCCGGGATCTTCGGCGGACTGATGGGCCGATCGCTGGCCGAAGAGTTCTACGAACGGCGCTACGAAGACGAAACCCGGCCGTGACCGTCACGGCGAAGAACGAGAAATCGAGGTATCCCATGGACATCAAACGTGCGGGCGTGATCGGCGTCGCCGGTCTGACGACCGCCGCCGTCGGCGCGTGGACCTTCGGCGCCTTCGACGGCGCCGACGAACCGACCGCGAGAGCGCGCCACTGATCGCGTCGCTGCGGTCGTAGGTGACCA
>NZ_JACBXD010000161.1 GCF_013870525.1 Amycolatopsis pittospori | reverse complement strand
TGAACCGGGCGCCGGTCCCGTCGACCGGGGCGGGGGTGGTGTCGGCCCATTTCGTGCCGTCCCACCGGACGGCGACCGGGATCTCGGCGGTGCCGGTCCAGGTGCTGCCGATGGTCCAGGCGTCGTTCGCGCCGGTGGCCGCGACGCCGTAGTAGATGCGGTTCACCGTGCTGTCCAGCGGTTGTTCGAGCCGCCAGGACTCGCTCGCCGAAGCCGTGCTCGTGAGCAGGCCGGACAGTCCGAGGACCAGACCGGACACGGTCAGCGCGGACCTTCTTGCTACGCCTTGCATCTGGGACCCTTCCAGTTGTCGCAGGGGTTCACGTGAATCCCTTACGAATCCCCGCGCCGGAAGGTTGCCCGGTCAGTGGTCGACGGCGACCATTTCCCTCGAATGCCTCGGTCGTTCGATCTCGTCGACCAGCGCGACCGCGAGATCCGCGTAGCTGAAGGGACCGGCGTCCTCCGCCCGCGGCAGCACGCGGTGGTCGCCGCTGCGGTACTCCCCGGTGCGGTCCGCGTGCTCGTCGATCATCGCGGGCGGCGGCGCGATGATCACCCAGTCCAGGTCGCCGCCGGACGCACGGAGGACCTCCAGTTCCGCCGTGTGCCCGAGGGAGAATTCGCGGTGTTCGGCGGGCCAGCCCGGCTGGTCGTGGAACGCGACGCCCGGTGAGATCTCCAAGGCCGATCCGACGCCGACGACGACCAGCCTCGTGACGCCGGCGCTGCCGAGGCCCTCGATCAGCGCGTGCGCGGCCGCGGGGTAGTACTCCCGCGACGGGAGATCGGCGCGGTAGATGGAACTGATCGCGGCGTCGTGCCCGGCGGACGCCTTCGCGACGTCGTCGGCGACGGTGACGTCCGCGGCGATCAGGGTGACGTTGTCCCCGGCGAGATCCGCGTGCCGTACGGGATCCCGCACGGCGGCGGTCACCTGATGCCCGCGGCTCACCGCTTCGGCGACGGCGCGCCGTCCTCCGCGTCCACCGGCTCCGAAGATGACGATCCTGCTCATCGTGCTCCTTTTTCCGGCGCCGGTACTCGATCACCGGCGGCGAACGCGATGCTAGGAGCGGACCCCTCGGTTACCGCAACGAAACCGGCCCGGACCTTCTGGACACGTTCACCCGAATGGTGGTGAGGTATCGTCCCGGGATGCGTCACCTGGTACCCCATTCAGCCCTGAAGAGTTTGGGCCGATCGGCCCGCGGCACGGTCGGCCGGGGCCTGCATCGGCTCGCCCGGCGCTTTCATGATCCCTATACCGAGGAATTGAACCGGGTCGCCGCCGAACTGCGGGCGGAGATCGTCCGGCAAGGCGATCGCTGCTTCGATCGCGTCATCGAGTTCGAAATCCGGAGTCGTCGCGACATCATTTACGCCGGCGATCAGGACGCGGCGCGCGACAGCAACCGTTTCGCTCGCGAAAATCTGACCGGGACCAAACACTTCGCGCGTCCTCAAGAGACACTCGCGTACGCGCTTTCCCTTGCCCCGTCAGGAGGAATGGCGCTCGAGTTCGGCGTCGCGAGCGGGAACACGCTGCGCGTGATCGCCCGGGCGCGCGGCGGTGTCGAGACGTATGGATTCGACTGGTTCCAAGGACTTCCGGAGAACTGGCTCAACGGGATGCCCGCCGGTGCCTTCGCACGCGACGACCTGCCGGACGTTCCCGGCGCGGAACTCGTCGTCGGTCTCTTCGCCGACACGCTTCCCGGTTTCCTCGACGAGCACGAAGGTGTCGTCGATTTCCTTCATGTGGACGGAGATCTGTACAGCTCGGCGAAAACCGTGCTGGATCTGGCGGGACCGCGGTTGCGGCCGGGCAGCATCGTGCACTTCGACGAGTTCTTCAATTACCCGGGCTGGCAGAACCACGAACACAAGGCGTGGCTGGAATACGTCGAGCGCACCGGCGTCGAATTCGAATACGTGGCCTACACCTACGCCGACAACCAGGTCACAGTGCGGATCAACGGCTAGAGCATTTCCCGGACCTCGATCGTCCCGATCGCGGCCCACGGATGACTTCGGGCAGCTTCGATGGCCTGCTCGCGGCTTTCGCATTCGAGGACGTTGATGCCGCCGATCTGTTCCTTCGTCTCGGCGAACGGGCCGTCGGTGAGCAGCGCCTTGCCGCCGCGGACCCGGATGGTCGTCGCCGACTCGGGCGGGCGCAGGCCCATCCCGTCGACGCGCATTCCCCGGCGCGTCATCTCCTCGCCCCAGGCCAGGCAGGGCGCGGTGATGTCCGTGTCGAGCGCTTGTTCCCCGACGGACTCGCCGCCGCAGAGCATGAGCAGATAGCGCACCGTGCCTCCTGGTCCGTGAGCCGTCTTCTTAGGACCGCAGCGTATCGAGGAACCGGCGCCCGTGACCGAATCGGTATGGATCCGGACCGGGTACGGGCGGACGTGCGCGATCATCCGCTTCGAGCCCGCGAGTACCCGTCCCGGTTGGGCCGACCGGGTGAGGTCGCCCCGCCATCTGGCGGGAGAAGGCGGTAACGAATGTCCGTTCCTCGGCGACTGATCGTTGTCCGCACCGATCGGCGCGACGCCCCCGACCGGAATTGTGAGAACCGATGAAGCTTCGAAGAACCACACTTCTGTCCCTTGTGGCCGCCGCGGCCACACTTTCGCTCGTGGCGCCGGCGCCCGCCTTCGCGGACACCCCGACCAGCTCGGTGGTGGTCAGTCCGACCACCGTCCAACGTGGACAGACATTCACCGTCGAGCACTCGCTGTACAACGCACTCACGGACGCGGCCATCGAGGGTGGGGCGGCGACGCTCTACAGCGCGCCGACTCCGTTCACCAGCATCGCCGACGTCGTCTCGTGTCCCGGCGCGATCAGCTGCAGCTCCCACGTCGTCAGCATCCGCGGCGGAGTCGGGGACGTGGCCCCCGGCGACAGCCGCAAGGTGACCTTCACGCTGCGCATCAAGGACGACGCCCCGCTGGGCCCGGTGACCCTGCGGCACCAGTTCCTCGGTGAGAACTACAGTTTCGAGACCTTCGACGGTCCCGTCCTGAACATCACCGGTGGCACCGACGCCGCTGATCTCGGGGTCAAGCTGACCGCGTCCCCGCGCGGCATCCTGACGTCGACGATCGAGTACTCGGTCAAGGTCACGAACACGGGACCCGGTGCGGCCACCGGGATCCGGGTCGCGTCGACGATCGGCAACGGGCTGCGCTTCACCGGCTCGTCCACCTGCTCGAACCCGGGCGGCGCCAAGGTCGTGAACTGCGACATCGCCTCGCTCGCCTCCGGTGCCAGCGCCACGGCCAAGTTCACGGTGGCCGCCGGTCTGCTGAGCCTCGGACCGGTCAAGACGACCTCGAGCATCACGCAGAGTTCCGTCACCGACCCGAACGCGGCCAACAACACCAGTTCCGCGACCTGCACCGCCATCACGGGGCTCCTGCTCAGCTGCTAGACCCCGGTACCGTAACGAGATTCGGCACCTGTTCGCGATGACTTCGCGAATAGGTGCCGAATCTCGTTACGGGGTCAGTGCAGGCGGGCGGCGCGGTCACGGAGGTAGCGCTGGTGGGGCAGGCCGGTCGCGAGCCGCGCGGCCTCCTCATAGGACTCGATGGCCGCGGCGGTTTCCCGGGCCATTTCGAGCAGATGCGCGCGAGCGGCGTGGAACCGGTGGTCGCCGGTGATCCGGTCGTCGAGCTTTTCCAGTGCCGCCAGGCCTTCTCGCGGTCCGCGGGCCATGCCGACGGCGACGGCGTGGTTCATCGCCACCACCGGATTGTCCGAGAGCCGGAGCAGAAGTTCATACAGGGCTTCGATCTGCGGCCAGTCAGTCTCGCCGGAGCCGGGTGCCTCGTCGTGGAGTGCCGCGATCGCCGCCTGGATCTGGAACTGCCCGACGTCGCCACGCGGCAACGCCTCGGAAAGCAGCGCGGTGCCTTCGGCGATGTACTCGGCGTTCCAGCGGCTCCGGTCCTGTTCGGACATCGGGATCGGCACACCGCCAGGGCCGGTCCTGGCCGGGCGACGGGCATCGGTGAGCAGCATCAACGCGAGCAGCCCGGTGACCTCGCCGTCGTCCGGCAGCAGCCGCCGGACGATCCGCGTGAGCCGGATGGCTTCGCCGGAAAGCTCCGCCCGCACCAGATCGGGACCCGATGTGCTGGCGTATCCCTCGTTGAAGATCAGGTACAGCACGTGGAGCACCGCGTCGAGCCGCTCCGCGCGCCGATCTTCGGGCGGCAGGCCGAAGGGGAGGCCGCTGGCCTTGATACCGGTCTTCGCGCGGCTGATCCGCCGCGTCATCGTCGCCTCGGGGACCAGGAACGCACGCGCGATCTCGGCCGTGGTGAGGCCGCCGACCGCCCTCAGCGTCAGCGCGATCTGCGACGCCGGCGACAAGGACGGGTGGCAGCAAAGGAAGAGCAGGATGAGGGTGTCGTCGGAGTCGGCGGCCCGCCGGTCCGCCGCGGGGGCGAGGTGTTCCTCCGGCAACGTCCACTGGGTGACGGTGTCCTCGCGACGGCGTCGCGCCTGCTCGCCGCGGAGCAGATCGGTCAGTCGCCGCGAGGCGACCGTGATGAGCCACGCCCGCGGATTGTCCGGCCGCCCCTCGGCGGGCCACTGCGTCGCGGCCGCGAGCAACGCTTCCTGGGTCGCGTCCTCCGCCAGGTCGAAGTGGCCGTACCGGCGGACGACGGCGCCGAGGACCTGCGGCGACAGCTCGCGCAACAGGTCCTCGATGCCGCTGTCCGGCACCTAGAGCTCCAGCTCTTCGAAGCTGTCGGCGCACGGCCGGATGTCGACGTACCAGTCGCGGCCGAGGTCGGTGCCTTCCGGATACGGGGTGGCCGCCAGCTTGGCCGCGATCTCGGTCGCGCGGTCGTAGCTCGCGCAGTCGACGGTCGTGTAACCGACCAGGACCTCCTGTGTCTCGGCGTACGGCCCGTCGGTCACCACGGGCGCGCCGTCGCGCAGGGAGATGCGGCGGGCGTGTGCCGGCTGGGTGAGGCCCTGCGCGTCGACGAACTCGCCGGTCTCGACCAGGTCGTTGTTCCATTCGGCCATGAACTGGTGCAGCGCCGTGATGTCCTCGGCGCTCCACTTGCCGCCGATGTTGTCGAGATCCTGCTGCGACCCGAACATCATGATCATGTACTTCACGGTTTTCTCCTCTCGGCGGGCACCGCGTCGGTGCCTTCTGCCGGAGACGTCGGAGCCGCCGGGCTCGACCGGACACGGTCGCCGGAGATTGTCCCTCGGCCGCGGTCGGCGGCGGTGTTCATCGCGTCGGCCGGTTCGAGGATCCGCCCTCCGGTGATCTTCGCGTAGAGGTGCTCACCGCCGAGGACCGGCGGATACTTCGGCGGGTTCTCGGCCGACCGGCAGGTCGGGAGGCATTCGAAGCGCGCGTCGTAGTCGCCGTCGAAGAAGAACGCCACGCTTCGTCGCCGGGACGGCCCCGGCCCGGACGGCGGCACGACCCGGTGCAAAGTGGAGCGCCAGCGGTCGTTGGTCCACTGCGCGGTGAGGTCGCCGAGGTTGACCACCAGCGCGCCCTCGGCCGGGATGACGTCGTGCCAGGCGCCGTCGGGGCCGTGGATCTGCAGGCCGGGGACGGGATCGGCGTAGAGGACGGTGACGATGCCGTAGTCGGTGTGCGCGCCGAGCCGCATCTGGCCGGGTAGTGGCTCGGGCGCTCCGGCGCGGCGCTCGAAGTGATTGACCCGCAGGGTCCGCGTCGGGTGCCGGGTGTACGCCCCGAGGTAGCCGTCAGGGAGCTCCAGGGCCTTCTCGAAGATCTCCAGAAGCACTCGCGCGACGCGGTGCGCTTCGGCCTCGTACTCGGTCAGTGCCACCTGAAGGGTCTCAGGCACTCCCGGCCAGATGTTGGGCACGAAGAAGCCGTACGGATCCTCGATGTCGGCGTCCTCCGCGCCGATGACGAACGACTCCGAAAGGTCAGGCGGCGTCGTCTCGCCGAGGCTGTACGCCAGCCCTTCGGTGCCTTCGGCCGCGTACCCGCGGTCTGAGGCGCGGTCGGCCGGAGCGGACCGAAGCTTCTCCTCGACCGGGAGCGCGAAGAAGGCGGCGGTCGCCTCGCACATGCCGTCGATCGTCGCCTGCGGGATGCCGTGCCCCGTGACCTGCAGGAACCCGACGCGGGTCAGGGCGTCGTCGACGGCTGACGCCACCTTCGCGCGGTCGCCGTCGTCCCAGCCGCTCAGGTCGATCGTCGGTACGAGAGTCATAACGCGACGGTAGTGATGCGATGGGGTGATGATCGAGTTTCCGTGGTCGTCCGATCGGGCGGGATGCGTCTCCCGAACGGCCGTGAACTCGTTCGGGCCGGGTCGCGAAGAGCGGGATGAAAACGGACAACCGATGGAAGGCGGTCCATGAGTCCTGCAGGACAGCGATCCTCACCGGGGGAGGACGACGCGGCGGTGATCGGCCGGTCGCTGGCCGACCCCGACCTCTTCGCCGTGATCTTCGACCGCCACAGCCCGGCCATCGCGCGGTACCTGGCGCGGCGGCTGGGCGCGCAGATCGCCGACGATCTGCTGGCGGAGACGTTCCTCGCCGCGTTCCGCGCGCGGCGGCAGTACGACCTCGCCAGGCCGAACGCGCTGCCGTGGCTGTACGGCATCGCGACCAACATGCTCGCCAGGCATCGGCGCGAAGAGGCCCGTGAGCTGCGGCTTCTCGCCGCCGTGCCGCTCGAAGGCGCCGAAGAGGGCCACGCCGAGCGGGTGGCCGCGCAGGTCACCGCCGAAGCGATGAACGGTTTGCTTCGCTCCGCGCTCGCGCGGTTGGCCGACGGCGATCGCGACGTCCTGCTGCTGGTCGCCTGGGAGGGACTGGCCTACGACGAGGTCGCCGCCGCGCTGGAGATCCCGGTCGGCACGGTCCGCTCCCGGCTGCACCGCGCGCGCAAGAAGGTCCGCGTCGTACTCGACATCCCCGACCCCGCGACCCACGAGGAGATCACGCGCCATGGATGAGATGCAGTTGCTGCGGGACCTCGGGAACGAGACCCCCGCCCCGGCCCCCGCCGACCTCACCGTCGCGCGGGCCCGCCTGCTGGACGGGATCGCCGAAGA
>NZ_JACBXD010000160.1 GCF_013870525.1 Amycolatopsis pittospori | reverse complement strand
GACCGCGAAATCGGGCGGTGGCCAGGATTCCTCGCTGGCCAGGCGGCTCGCCGGGCTGACCGAGGCCGATCAGGACCGCGAACTGCTGGACCTCGTCCGCACCCAGGTCGCCCTGGTGCTCGGGCACGTCACCGCCGCCACGGTCGAACCCGGCCGCGGCTTCATGGACCTCGGTTTCGACTCGCTGACCGCGGTCGAACTGCGCAACCGCCTCGGCTCCGTGACCGGACTGCGGCTGCCGTCGACGGTGATCTTCGACCACCCGACCCCGGTCGCGCTCGCCGGTTACGTGCGCTCGGAACTGCTCGGCGATCTCACCGCCGGGCCTCGTGCCCGTGCCCGCGGCCGTGTTGTCGACGACACCGGTGAGCCGATCGCGATCGTCGCGACCAGTTGCCGGTTCCCCGGCGACGTCAACACGCCGGAAGACCTGTGGCGGCTCGTGGCCGAGGGGCGCGAGGGCATCACCGAATTCCCGACCGACCGTGGCTGGGATCTGGCCACGCTGTTCGACCAGACCCCGGGCAAGCAGGGCGTTTCGCACACCCGCACCGGCGGTTTCCTGCCCGAGGCGGGCGATTTCGACCCGGAGTTCTTCGGCATCTCGCCGCGGGAAGCGCTCGCGATGGACCCGCAGCAGCGGCTGCTGCTGGAGATCGCGTGGGAGGCCTTCGAACGCGCGGGTATCCCGCCGGGCACCTTGCGCGGCAGCGACACCGGCGTCTTCACCGGCGCGATCTACCACGAGTACGCGTCCCGGCTGACGAAGATCCCGGAGGAGGTCGAGGGCTTCCTCGGCACCGGCACGTCCGGCGCGATGATGTCCGGCCGCGTCTCCTACACCTTCGGGTTCGAGGGCCCGGCCGTGTCGGTGGACACGGCGTGCTCGTCGTCGCTGGTAGCGATGCATCTGGCGAGCCAGGCGCTGCGGTCCGGCGAATGTTCGCTCGCGCTGGCGGGCGGTGTCACCGTGATGGCCAACCCCGACCCGTTCGTCGACTTCAGCAAACAGAGCGCGATGGCGATCGACGGCCGCTGCAAGGCCTTCGCCAACGGCGCCGACGGCGTCAGCTGGGGTGAGGGCGCCGGATTCGTCCTGCTGGAGAAGCTGTCCGACGCCCGCCGCAACGGCCACCCGGTGTTGGCGCTGCTCAAGGGGTCCGCGGTCAACCAGGATGGCGCGTCCAGCGGCCTCACCGCGCCGAACGGCCCCTCGCAGCAACGCGTCATCCTGCAGGCGCTCGCCAACGCCGGACTGTCCACTTCGGACATCGACGTCGTCGAGGCGCACGGGACCGGTACCCGGCTCGGCGACCCGATCGAGGCCCAGGCCCTGCTCGCCACCTACGGCCAGGACCGCGAAGAGCCGCTGCTGCTCGGCTCGGTCAAGTCGAACTTCGGGCACACGCAGGCCGCGGCCGGTGTCGCCGGGGTGATCAAGATGGTCGAGGCGATGCGGCACGGCGTCGTCCCCGCGACGCTGCACGTCGACGCGCCCTCGGCCCAGGTCGACTGGGAAGCCGGCGCGATCCGCGTCGCCACCGAGTCCGGCGGCTGGCCCGAGACCGGCCGTCCGCGCCGGGCGGGTGTGTCGTCGTTCGGGTTCAGTGGGACCAACGCGCACGTCGTCCTCGAACACGTCCCCGAAGAAGTCACCGAAGAGATCGAGGAAGCGCCGGCCGTCCGGCCCGCGGTGCTGCCGTGGGTGCTGTCCGGCCGGTCCGAAGAAGCCCTCCGGGCACAGGCCGCGCGGCTCGCCGACCTCGACGCCGACCCGCTCGACGTCGCCTGGTCGCTGGCGACCGCCCGTACCGCGCACGAACGACGCGCGGTCGTCGTCGGGACGGATCCGTCGGTGCTGCGGGCCGGGCTGGCCGCGTTCGCCGACACCGGCCGGGCGGCCAACGTCGTCTCCGGCCGCGCGGTCACCGGCCGGCTCGCGTTCCTGTTCACCGGTCAGGGTTCTCAGCGGCTCGGCATGGGCCAGGGCCTCTACGAGACTTTCCCCGCCTTCGCGGCGGCTTACGACGAGGTCGCCGCGCTTCTTTCCCTCGAAGGTGATCTCGACCGGACCGGCACCGCGCAGCCCGCGATCTTCGCGCTCCAAGTCGCGCTGTTCCGCCTCTTCGAGTCATGGGGTGTCAAGCCGGACTTCCTGGCCGGGCATTCGATCGGTGAGATCGCGGCGGCGCATGTCGCCGGGGTGCTTTCCCTTGAGGACGCGGCGAAGCTCGTCGAGGCTCGTGGCCGGTTGATGGAGGCGCTGCCCGAGGGTGGCGCGATGGTGGCGGTGCAGGCGTCCGAGGACGAGGTGCGCGAGTTCCTGTCCGACGAGGTCTCGCTCGCCGCGGTGAACGGACCCGACGCCGTCGTTCTGTCCGGTGTGGACGGTCCGGTCCGCGAGGTCGCCGCCCGGTTCGCGAAGGACGGCCGCCGCACCAAGCATCTCGTGGTGTCGCACGCCTTCCACTCGGCGCTGATGGAGCCGATGCTGGCGGACTTCGCCGAAGTGGCCGAAAGCCTGACCTACGCCGAGCCGCGGATACCGATCGTCTCCACCGTCACCGGCCGGATCGCCGACGAGCTGGCCGACCCGGGCTACTGGGTGCGTCACGTTCGCGAGACCGTCCGGTTCGTCGACGGCCTCACGGCCCTGACCACCGAGGGCGTCACGACGTTCCTCGAACTCGGCCCTGACGCGGTGCTGTCCGCGATGGGCACCGACGGCGTCTTCGTTTCCGCGCTTCGCAAGGACCAGGACGAGGCCCGTTCCGCGATGACCGCGCTAGGCGCCGTGCACGCGGCGGGTGCTCCCGTCGACTGGGACCGGTTCTTCGACGGCAGCGGCGCGCGTCCCGCGACGTTGCCCACCTATCCGTTCCAGCGCCGTCGTTTCTGGCTGCTGGCGCCTCCGGGATCCGGCGACGCCACCGCTCTCGGTCTCGGCGCGCTCGACCACCCGCTGCTCGGCGCGGCCGTCGCGCTGCCCGAACAAGGCGGGCTGGTGCTCACCGGCAGGCTGTCGCTCGACGAGCAGCCGTGGCTGGCCGGGCATCGTGTCCGCGACGCCGTCCTGCTGCCCGGTACCGCGTTCGCCGAACTCGCCGTCCGGGCGGGCGACGAGGTCGGCTGCGGCACCGTCGAGGAACTGACGTTGCAGGCGCCGCTGGTGCTCACCTCGGCCCCGGTCCAGCTGCGAGTGTCCCTTTCGGACGGCGACGACCGGCGGACGCTCACCGTGCACTCGCGCGAGGAGGACGGGGACTGGACCCTGCACGCCACCGGCTCCCTGATCGAGGCCGCCGACGAACCCGCCGAGACCTCGGAATGGCCGCCGTCCGGCGCCGAATCCGTTGACCTGGAAGGCTTCTACGCGACCCTCGCCGAAGCCGGACTCACCTATGGCGACCCGTTCCGCGGCCTGCGCGCGGCTTGGCGTCAGGGCGAGGAGATCTTCGCCGAAGTCGCCCTGCCCGAGGGCACCGACGTCCGCGGGTTCGGGCTGCATCCGGCCCTGCTCGACTCGGTCCTGCACGCCGTCGGCCTGACCGGTGGTCCGGCCCGGCTGCCGTTCTCGTGGGCCGGACTGGCGTTGCACGCCACCGGCGCGAGCACGCTGCGGGCCCGGCTCACCCCGGCGGGCCAGGACGCGGTTTCCTTGCGTGTCACCGATGGCACCGGCGCGCCCGTGCTCTCGGTCGCGTCGCTGAGCCTGCGCCCGGTGGGCGACGGGCCGCTGCCGAGCGCCGCCGGCGACGCGATGTTCGCCATCGACTGGATCCCCGTCGCGACGCCTTCGGAGAGCGAAGACACCTACGAGGTTCTCCGGGACGCGCCTATCGACGCCGTCCTCGAAGCACTGCAGACCGCCGAAGACCGGCTCGTCGTGCACCTCACCGGCGACAGCCCGGAGCATGCCGCCGTCGCCGGGCTGGTGCGCAGCGCCCAGGCCGAGTACCCGGACAAGTTCGTCCTGGTGCACGGAACCGGCGACGTCCAGGCCGCGGCCGCGACCGGCGAACCCGAGGTCAAGCTCACCGAGGACGGCTTGCGCGTTCCGCGTTTGACGCGGTCCCGCCCCACCGCCGACCCGGACTGGACCCTCGACGGCACCGTGCTGGTCACCGGCGGTACCGGCGGACTCGGTGCCCAGGTCGCCCGCAGGCTCGTCGAGCGCCACGGCGTCCGGCACCTGCTGCTCGTCGGCCGCCGGGGCGCGGACGCCCCGGGCGCCGAAGGCCTGCGGGAGGAACTGACCGCGCTGGGCGCCGAAGTGACGATCGCCGCTTGCGACGTCGCCGACCGCTCGCAGCTGGAGACGGTGCTCGCGCTCGCCGAGCGGCCGCTGACCGGCGTCGTGCACGCGGCGGGCGTCCTCGACGACGGCGTCCTCACCGCGATGACCCCCGAGCGGCTCGCCGCCGTCGCGGGCCCCAAAGCGGAAGCCGCGCGTCACCTGCACGAACTCACCGACGACCTGAAGCTGTTCGTCACGTTCTCCTCGATCGCGGGCGCACTCGGCTCTCCCGGCCAGGCGAACTACGCGGCGGCCAACGGGTATCTCGACGGCCTCGCCGCGCACCGACGCGCCCAGGGCTTGCCCGGAACGTCGATCGCCTACGGCCTTTGGGAAACCGGCATGGGCGAGGGCCGTGGTGGCGCGGCGCTGCCCGTGGAAGCCGGGCTGGACCTGTTCGACCTGCTGGCCTTCGGTGACGACCCGCGTCCGGTCGCGACCAAGCTCGACCTGGCCGCGCTCCGGGCGGAAGCCGAGGTGCCGCACGTCCTGCGGAGCCTGGTCCGACCACGACGCCGCCGCGCGGCGGAAGCGGCGGAAGCGGCCGGGCTGCGGCAGCGGTTGGCCGGCGTTCCCGCCGTCGAGCGCACACGGTTGCTGACCGAACTGGTCCGCACCGAGGCCGCGCACGTCCTCAGCCACACCAGCCCCGACGCCGTCGAGGCGGATCGCGCCTTCGGTGACCTCGGGTTCGACTCGCTCACCGCGGTCGAATTCCGCAACCGCCTCGGCACGGTCACCGGGCTGCGGCTGCCCGCGACCCTGACCTTCGACCACCCGACCCCGGTGGCACTGGCCGAATTCCTCCTCGCCGAACTGCTCGACGAACCCGGCGACGCGACCCCGGTCTTCACCGCGACCCGGTCCGACGGCGACCCGATCGTCATCGTCGGCATGGCCTGCCGCTACCCGGGCGGCGTGACGTCGCCCGAGGAACTGTGGGACCTCGTCGCGGGCGGCCGGGACGGCGTGACCCGCTTCCCCGAGGACCGCGGCTGGGACGTCGACGGCATCTACGACCCCGACCCCGACCGCCCGGGCAAGACCTACACCCGCGAAGGCGGCTTCCTGCACGACGCGGGCGACTTCGACCCGGAGTTCTTCGGGATCTCGCCGCGTGAAGCCCTGGCGATGGACCCGCAGCAGCGTCTGCTGCTCGAAGTCGCGTGGGAGGCGCTGGAACGCTCCGGCACCGACCCGACGGCGCTCAAGGGAAGCCCGACCGGCGTCTTCGCCGGTGTCATGTACCACGACTACGGCACCCGGCTCGGCAACGACGTCCCCGACGACGTCGAAGGTTTCCTCGGCACCGGCACTTCGGGCAGCGTCCTGTCCGGCCGCGTCGCCTACACCCTCGGCTTGGAGGGACCGGCGGTCTCGGTCGACACCGCTTGCTCGTCGTCGCTGGTCGCCCTGCACTGGGCGACGCAGGCGCTGCGTTCGGGGGAGTGCTCGCTGGCCCTCGCCGGTGGTGTCACGGTGATGGCGACGCCGGAGACGTTCATCGGTTTCTCCCGTCAGCGCGGCCTCGCCGCCGACGGCCGCTGCAAGTCCTTCTCCGCCGACGCCGACGGCACCGGCTGGGCCGAAGGCGCCGGGATGCTCGTCCTGGAAAGGCTTTCCGACGCGCGCCGCAACGGGCACCGTGTGCTCGCCGTCGTCAAGGGCTCGGCGGTCAACTCCGACGGCGCGTCCAACGGCCTCACCGCCCCGAACGGCCCGTCGCAGCAGCGAGTCATTCGTCAAGCACTGGCCGCGGCCGGAGTTCCTTCGTCCACTGTGGACGCCGTCGAAGCGCACGGTACGGGAACCACGCTGGGTGACCCGATCGAGGCGCAGGCGCTGCTGGCCACCTACGGCCGCGAGCGTGACGGCGAACCGCTGTACCTCGGCTCGGTGAAGTCCAACTTCGGCCACACCCAGGCCGCCGCCGGTGTCGCCGGGATCATCAAGATGGTCGAGGCCATGCGGCACGGCGTCCTGCCGCGGACACTGCACCTCGGCGACGCGACGCCGCACGTCGACTGGGAGGCGGGCGACGTCACGCTGCTCGCCGAACGCCGTTCCTGGCCGGAAACCGGGCGGCCGCGGCGCTCCGCGGTGTCGTCGTTCGGTATCTCCGGAACCAACGCGCACGTCATCCTGGAACAGCCTCCGGTGGAGACTCCCGCGCCTCGCGAGGTCGTGACTCCGGCCCTCGTGCCGTGGGTGCTTTCCGGCCGCGCCGAGGAAACCCTGCGGACGCAGGCCGGACGACTGCTCGGCCATGACGGTGAGCCGGTCGACGTCGGTTTCGCCCTCGCCACCACCCGGACGGCGCATGAACGGCGTGCCGTCGTCCTCGGCGCCACCGACGCGGATCTCCGCACCGGCCTGGAATCGCTGGCCGAGGGCACCACCACCGGCTCGGTCGTCACCGGGCGCGTGCTGTCCGGGCGGACGGCGTTCCTGTTCACCGGGCAGGGTTCGCAGCGCGCCGGCATGGGCCGCGGTCTGTACGCCGCGTTCCCGGCGTTCGCCACGGCGTACGACGAGGTCGCCGCGCTGCTCCCCGAAGCGGGCGATGATCTCGGCCGGACCGGGGCCGCGCAACCGGCGATCTTCGCCCTGGAGGTCGCGCTCTACCGGCTCGCGGAGTCCTGGGGCGTCAAGCCGGACTTCGTGGCCGGGCATTCGATCGGTGAGATCGCGGCCGCGCACGTCGCCGGGGTGCTTTCCCTTGAGGACGCGGCGAAACTCGTCGAAGCGCGTGGCCGGTTGATGGAGGCGCTGCCCGAGGGTGGCGCGATGGTGGCGGTGCAGGCGTCCGAGGACGAGGTCCGCGAACACCTGACGCCGAAGGTCTCGCTGGCCGCGGTGAACGGCCCGGACTCCGTCGTTCTGTCGGGTGCCGCGTCGCCGACGCTCAAGCTGGCCAAGAAGTTCGAGAAGCTCGGGCGCCGCACCAAGCGGCTGGAGGTGTCGCACGCCTTCCACTCGGCCCTGATGGAGCCGATGCTCGACGAGTTCGCCGCCGTGGTGCGGGAGCTGGACTTCTCGGCCCCGACCATCCCGTTCGTGTCCACTGTGGATGGAGAACGGACCGCCCGGGTGACCGAGCCGGAGTACTGGGTCGAGCACGTCCGCGCCACCGTCCGGTTCGCCGACGGGCTCGCCTCGCTGCGGGAAGCCGGCGTGACGCGGTTCCTGGAGCTGGGCCCGGCAGCCGTGCTCACCGCGCTCGCCGACGACGGCCCGGAC
>NZ_JACBXD010000016.1 GCF_013870525.1 Amycolatopsis pittospori | reverse complement strand
GAGGACTGCGCCACCGGCGTCGACCGCGAGATCACCGTCGACACCGCCATCGTCTGCGACCTGTGCCGCGGCGCCGGCGCGGCCGAAGGCACCGGCACCAAGACCTGCGACACCTGCGGCGGCGCCGGCGAAGTCCAGTCCGTGCAGCGGTCGTTCCTCGGCCAGGTCGTCACCGCCCGCCCCTGCCCGGTCTGCCGCGGCTTCGGCGAAGTCATCCCCGACCCCTGCCGCCAGTGCGGCGGAGACGGCCGCGTCCGCGCACGCCGCAACGTCACCGCGAAGATCCCGCCGGGCGTCGGCGACGGAATGCGCATCCGGCTCTCCGGCCAAGGCGAGGTCGGCCCCGGCGGCGGCCCGGCCGGCGACCTGTACGTCGAGATCGACGAGGCACCGCACGAGGTGTTCGTCCGCCAGGGCAACGACCTGCACTGCAACTTCCGCATCCCGATGACCACCGCCGCCCTCGGCGCCACGGTGCCCATCGAGACGCTCATCGACGGCGACTACGAACTCGACATCGAGCCGGGCACCCAGCCCGCGACCGAACTCGTGCTCACCGCCAAAGGCATGCCGCGCCTACGGTCCTCCGGCCGCGTCGACGGCCGCGGCGACCTCCACGTCCACATCGACGTCGTGGTGCCGACCAAACTCGACGACGCCCAGCGCGACCTCCTCGTCGAACTCGCCCAGCAGCGCGGCGAAGACGTGCCTTCGCTTTCCTCCAACGGCACCAAGCCCGGCGGGCTGTTCTCCAAACTGCGCGCCAAGAACCACCGGTAACCGTGCCCGAGACGACACTGCCGGTCTTCCTCACCGCCGCGCTGCCCGGTTCCGGGCGCACCACGCTCGACGGCGAGGAAGCCCGGCACGCCGCCACCGTCCGGCGGCTGCGCGTCGGCGAACGTCTCGTCCTCTCCGACGGCGAAGGCGGAATGGCGCGCTGCGTCGTCGAAGCCGTCCAAGCCGGCCGGGACGCGGCACTCACCCTCACCATCGAAGAACACTGGACCGAGGAACCACCCGCACTACGCGTCCTCGTCGCCCAAGCCCTCGCCAAAGGCGACCGCGGCGAACTCGCCGTCGAACTCGCCACCGAAGCCGGCGCCGACGCGATCATCCCCTGGCGCGCCGCCCGCAGCGTCGCCCGCTGGGAAGAAGGAACCCGCGGCGACAAAGCCCTCGGCCGCTGGCGCACCACCGCCCGCGCCGCCGCCAAACAAGCCCGCCGCGCCCACATCCCCGAAGTCACCGAACCCGTCGGCACCCGAGAACTCGCGGAACTCGCCCAGACCGTTTCCCGCGCCTTCGTCCTCGAATCCGGCATCACCACCCGCCTCACCGACACCGAACTCCCACCACAAGGCGACATCCTCCTCATCGTCGGCCCCGAAGGCGGCATCACAGACGAAGAACTCGCCACCCTCACCGACGCCGGCGCAACCGCCATCCGGTTGGGCCCCACCGTTTTACGCACCTCCACCGCCGCAGCCGTCGCACTCGGCGCGCTAGGAGTTCTCACCGACCGCTGGAAGTGAAAAAACACCCCACAATTTTGCGGCGAGTTATGGCGCGATCACGCAAACAGCCGTTACTCTCGTTAACTGACGCGCAACACACGGTTTCGGCGCGCCACTGGGGAGAACAACCCGGTCGCGCGCGTGAATCCCCGCCGGGCACCTCCCCCCTCGGTCCGGCGGAGCCGCGGCGGCGGTGGAGCGACCCCCAGGCTCCACCGCGCCGCGGCGTCTTCATTTGTGGCTTCGCTCCTCGCTGCGCTCGTTGCTGCGCAACAAATTTCGCGCCACGGAGCGGTTCCGCGTATCTCCCGGGGGCCGAGCCCCCGGACCCCCACGGTGCGGTCGGCGGCGGTTGGCGAGCCACGCGGCTAAGCAAAGCGAAGCGTGCGTAGGTGGTGAGGTGAACGGCGTAGGGCCTGGCGGCCCTCGCCTGGTGAGTGCCGGGCGGTCGGAAGCGGAGATCTTCGGTCTCGGCGTTGGGCCTGGCGGCCCTCGCCTGGTGAGAGGGAAGTGGGTTGTGTGAAGTGGGTTGTGTGCGGCCTGCCTCCGTCATCTTGATTAGGTACCGAACTCGTGTGCTCGGAGCCGTGACTCGCGTGCGTGGAGCCGGAACTCGGGTGTGTGGTGTCCGGGCGGTGAGATCCGGCTCCACGCACGCGAGATACGTGTCTGATCACGTGAGATCCGGGTTCGAGCACGTGGATGCGATCAGGTGTCTCGGCGTAGGGCCTGGCGGCCCTCGCCTGGTGAGGGGAAAGACAGACCTCACGACCACTGGGGCGAGGGTGTGGCGGGTGGGGGATAGGGTGAGGGGATGAGTGACGCGGAGACGTTGTTCGAGCGGATCATCGCGGGCGAGATCCCGTCCGAGAAGGTGTACGAGGACGCGACGACGTATGCGTTTCGGGACATAGCGCCGCAGGCGCGGGTCCACGTGCTCGTGGTGCCGAAGAAGCGGTACCGCAATCTGGCCGAGTTGGCTTCCGGTGATCCCCAACTCCTTGCGGATCTGGCCTCGACCGCTCGTAAGGTGGCGGAGATCGAGGGGATCGCCGAGTCCGGATACCGGGTGGTGTTCAACACCGACGGTGACGCCGGCCAGACCGTCTTCCACGTGCACGCGCACGTGCTCGGCGGCGAGCAGCTGGGGCATTTCGGACGCTGAAGCGCCCGGCCCCGATAAACCGGACTGCGTGCCGACACCCGCAACCAGTAGCATCGACACTGTCACTGTCGTTGAAAATCGCAGCGTAAGCGCAGGAAGTAGGCCCGAGGCCACGTGGCCGGAACCGTACCGGGTGAAGCCGCCCGACCCGACGTTCCCGCGGACGTCACCGCGACGAAGGCCGACCAGGCCACCGTCACCGAAGCGGCCCAGTCCCGATTCCCCATCCCCGACGCCGCCGCGCTCAGCCTGCTCGGCTCGAGGGACGAAAACCTCCGAGTCGCCGAAGAGCTCCTCGCCGCCGACGTCCACGTACGCGGCAACGAGGTCACCCTGACCGGCGCCCCCGCCGACGTCGCCTTCGCCGAACGTGTCTTCGCCGAACTCGTGACGCTCGCCGGCCGCGGCCAGCAGGTCGACCCGGCCACCGTCCGCCGCACCGTCGGCATGCTCTCCACCGGTGACTCCGAGTCACCCGCCGAAGTGCTGAGCATGAACATCATCTCCCGGCGCGGCAAGACGATCCGGCCCAAGACGCTCAACCAGAAGCGCTACGTCGACGCCATCGACAAGCACACGATCGTGTTCGGCATCGGCCCCGCCGGTACCGGCAAGACGTACCTCGCCATGGCCAAGGCCGTCCAGGCACTCCAGGCGAAGCAGGTCACCCGCATCGTCCTGACCCGTCCGGCCGTCGAAGCGGGCGAGCGCCTCGGCTACCTGCCGGGCACGCTCAACGAGAAGATCGACCCGTACCTGCGCCCGCTCTACGACGCGCTGCACGACATGGTCGAGCCCGAGTCGATCCCGCGGCTGATGCAGGCGGGCACCATCGAGATCGCGCCGCTCGCGTACATGCGCGGCCGCACCCTCAACGACGCCTTCATCATCCTCGACGAGGCGCAGAACACCACGCCGGAACAGATGAAGATGTTCCTCACCCGGCTCGGGTTCGGCGCCAAGATCGTCGTCACCGGCGACGTCACCCAGGTCGACCTCCCCACCGGGCAGAAGAGCGGCCTGCGGGTGGTCAAGGACATCCTCGACGGCGTCGAAGACCTGCACTTCGCCCAGCTCACCAGCCAGGACGTGGTGCGGCACAAGCTCGTCGGCGACATCGTCGACGCGTACGAGAAGTGGCAGGCGCTGCAGGACAGCCGGGACCAGGGCAGCGGCTGGAAAGGGCAACGCCGTTCATGAGCATCGAGATCGCCAATGAATCCGGCGTCAACGTCGACGAGACCTCGATCGTGTCGGCCGCCCGTTTCGCGCTCGACAAGATGGAGGTCAGCCCGCTCGCCGAGCTGTCCATCCTCCTCGTCACCCTCGAGGTGATGGAAGACCTGCACGAACGGTGGATGGACCTGCCCGGTCCCACCGACGTGATGGCCTTCCCCATGGACGAGCTCGACTCGTCGCGCCGCCCGGACGCGCCCGACGCGTCACCCGCGCTGCTCGGCGACATCGTGCTCTGCCCGGCGTTCGCGAAGGACCAGGCCAAGACCGCCGGGCACGCGCTGATCGACGAGCTGCACCTGCTCACCACGCACGGCGTGCTGCACCTGCTCGGCTACGACCACGCCGAGCCCGCTGAAGAACGCGAGATGTTCGGTCTGCAGAAGCGGATCCTCGGCGAGTTCCAGGCCGCCGTGGCCGCGGTGAACCGGCGCGACGCGCAGCGGACCGCGGACGACCGGCTCCTCGGTACGGCCGGTCTCGACACCGTCCCGGCCGACGAACCCCCGGCCTAGGCAGCGCCGGAATGGGAAGTCCCACGGCATTGCTGATCATCGCCATCGCGCTGATCCTGCTGGCCGGGGTGTTCGCGGCCGCCGACGCCGCGATCAGCACGGTCTCCAAGGCCCGGGCCGACGGCCTCGTCCGCATGGGCCGCCCCGGCGCGCGCCAGCTCTCGCAGGTCATCACCGAACGCCGTCGGCACATCAACCTGATCCTCCTGCTGCGGATGACCTGCGAGCTGACCGCCACCGTGCTGGTCACCGTCGACATCCTCGGCTGGATCCGGCCGCTGTGGCTCGCCATCGTCGTCGCCGGCGGCGTGATGGTCGTGGTGAGCTACGTGCTCATCGGCGTCGGCCCGCGCACCCTCGGCCGCCAGCACCCGTACCGGATCGGCCTGGTCGTCGCTGGCCCGGTGCGGGTCCTCGGCTCGATCCTCGGCCCGCTCAGCAGGCTGCTGATCGTCCTCGGTAACGCCATCACCCCGGGCCGCGGTTTCCGCGAAGGCCCGTTCACCTCCGAAGTCGAACTGCGCGAACTCGTCGACCTCGCGCAGGAACGCGGCGTCGTCGAGGAATCCGAACGCGAGATGATCCACTCGGTGTTCGAACTCGGCGACACCGTCGCGCGCGAGGTGATGGTGCCGCGGACGGAGATCGTCTGGATCGAGCACGACAAGACCGTGCGCCAGGCGCTGGCGCTGGCCCTGCGCACCGGGTTCACCCGGCTGCCGGTGATCGGCGAATCCGTCGACGACATCGTGGGTGTGGTCAACATCAAGGACCTCATGCCCGCCTACATGGGCGAGGGTGGTCCGCGGCGCGCGGTCGAGGAGCTGATGAACCCGGCGAGCTTCGTGCCGGACTCGAAGCGCCTCGACGATCTGCTCAAGGAGATGCAGGTCTCGCACAACCACATGGCGATCGCCGTCGACGAGTACGGCGGCACCGCCGGCCTGCTCACCATCGAGGACGTCCTCGAGGAGATCGTCGGCGAGATCACCGACGAATCCGACACCGACGAACGCCCCGAGGTCGAGGAACTCGAAAGCGGCGCGGTCCGCGTCTCGTCCCGGCTCTCGATCGACGACCTCGGCGAACTGTTCGGGATCGACCTCGAAGACCACGACGTGGAGACCGTGGGCGGGCTGCTCGCGGAGCGACTGGGTAGGGTCCCGCTGCCGGGGGCCGAAGCCGAGGTCGCCGGACTTCGGCTGTTCGCCGAAGGCGGTAAGGACCGGCGAGGGCGGATGCGGATCACCACGGTGGTCGTCCACCCCGCCGACGCGGACGCGGTGAACGACGCTGCCCAGGGCAGGCGCCGCACCCGGGTCCCACAGCCCGATGAAAGTGACAGGAGTGTCGAACATGCCTGAGCTGGACGCCGAGGACCAGAAGCTGGTGACGCTGGCCCGGTCCGCGCGAGCCCGCACCCAGGCCGAGGAAGGCGCCGCGCTCCGCGACACCGACGGCCGTACCTACGCGGCGAGCACGGTCGACCAGCCGTCGTTCAAGCTCACCGCGTTACAGGCCGCCGTCGCCGCCGCCGTTTCGAGTGGCGCCGAAGGAATCGAAGCCGCCGTCGTGGTCACCGCCGAGGGCCTGCTCAAGGAGGCTTCCGTACACGCGGTACGCGATATCGACGAAAAGGCGCCCATCTATCTTTCCGATCCCAGTGGCAAGGTGCTGAACTGATGGCCGAGCCGCATCGTTCCGGATTCGCCTGTTTCGTCGGACGGCCGAACGCGGGTAAATCCACGCTGACCAACGCGCTCGTCGGCAGCAAGGTCGCGATCACCTCCAGCAAACCGCAGACCACGCGGCACGCCATCCGCGGCATCGTCCACCGCGACGACGCGCAGCTGGTGATCATCGACACACCGGGGCTGCACCGCCCGAGGACCCTGCTCGGCGAGCGGCTCAACGACATCGTCCACTCGACATGGTCCGAAGTGGACGTTGTCGGGCTTTGCGTTCCAGCCAACGAAAAAGTCGGCCCCGGTGACCGGTACATCGCCGCCGAACTGAAGAAGATCGCCAAACGTACCCCGGTGATCGGCATCGTCACCAAGACGGATCTCGTGAAACCCGAGCAGGTCGCGGAGCAGTTGCTCGCCCTGCAGGAGGTCATGGAGTTCGCCGAGCTCATCCCGGTGTCCGCTGTGGACGGTTTCCAGGTCGGCGCGCTCGCGGACCTGCTGGTACACCACCTTCCCGAGGGCCCGCAGCTGTATCCGGGCGGCGAACTCACCGACGAGCCCGAGCAGACCCTGGTCGCCGAGCTCATCCGTGAGGCCGCGCTGGAAGGCGTCCGGGACGAACTCCCGCACTCGATCGCCGTGACCGTCGAAGAAATGCTGCCGCACGAGGGCAGGGACGACATGATCGACGTGCACGCGTTCCTTTATGTGGAACGACCGAGCCAGAAAGGCATCATCCTCGGGCACAAGGGGGAGCGGCTCAAGGACGTCGGCGCGCGCGCCCGGCAGCAGATCGAAGGGCTCCTCGGCTCGAAGGTCTACCTCGACCTGCACATCAAGGTCGCCAAAGAGTGGCAGCGCGACCCCCGTCAGTTGCGACGGCTGGGCTTCTGACTGATTTTGCCTGAACGGAATGTCTCGATTCGGTCGCGGAGACCGGTTGATGATGTGGAACCGGACGGCGAACCTTAGAGTCTCACTCCTCGACTCCGGTGATCGCTGATCGGGCAGCGGCGCGCGCGGGTCGATCTGCATATTTCATTCGTGAAGGGAAAGCGGTAAATGACCGACAACCAGGGCCTGCCCAACTACTCCGGCGACCCTCAGGGCGGTGGCGGCTTCAACAACCCCGGCCCGCCGCCCAACAACAACCTGGTGTGGGCCATCCTCACCACGATCCTGTGCTGCCTGCCCTTCGGTATCGTCGCGATCGTCAAGTCGAACCAGGTGAACACCCTCTGGGCGCAGGGCCAGCCCGCCGCCGCGCAGGAAGCGGCCGACGCGGCCAAGAAGTGGTCGATCATCGCCGCGATCGCCGGTGTCGTGGTCATCATTCTCTACGTTGTGCTCGTCGTCGTCCTCGGCGTCTTCGCGGCGTCGGTCGACGTGCCCAACTACCGCTGATAGCGGCGACCGAGGGGGAGACCTCATGACCGACCAGTACCCGAACTACCCGCCTCCGGGTGGGCCTCCGCCGCAGCAGCCGTATTACGGCGGCGCGCCGAGTTACGGTCCTCCACCGGACAACAACCTGGTGTGGGCCATTCTCTGCACGGTGCTGTGCTGCCTGCCGCTGGGTATCGTCGCGATCGTGAAGTCGAGCCAGGTGCAGTCGTTGTGGGCACAGGGTTTCCACGCCGAAGCCCAGAAGGCCGCCGACGACGCCAAGAAGTGGTCCATGTGGGGCGCGATCGCCACCGGTGGGCTCTTCGTGCTGTACATCATCTTCATCGTGGTGATGGTCATCATCGGGGCGTCGGCGGGAAGCTTCACGCCGTGACGACGTCCGTCTACACGGGATTCCCGGCGCGCGGGTTCAAGGCGAAGGCCCGCGCGCTGGGACCACCCCTGGCCATCGCCGCCGGCGCCGGCCTCGGCTGCGTCGCGCTCTGGCTCGGCGATCCCACCACCCCGGGCGGACCGCTTCCGGTCTGCCCCACCAAGCTCCTGCTGGGTATCACCTGCCCCGGTTGTGGCGGCATGCGGATGGTCTACAGCGTCCTGCACGGTGACATCCCCGCCGCGCTGCACTACAACGCGGTGTCCTTTGTGGTCGTTCTGATGCTCGTCTGGAGCACCGCCGCCTGGGCCGTCGGCAGACTCCGCGGCCGCGCGGTGAACAGCTGGCTGCACTGGCGCTGGACGCCGCTGGCCTTCGGCATCGTGTTCGCCGTCTGGTTCGTCATCCGCAACCTGCCTTTCGCCCCGTTCACGTCGCTGAAGGTCTGAGCGGCCGGGCCGAGACCCGGAACGTCGGTGGCACCGAGTACGCTCCCGCGCACCGGTCTGCTCGGCGTGTGCCCATGCCGTACATTCAGGCCGGGTCGCCGCACGAGGCCCGTGCGGCAAGGGGCGAGGAACCAGCAAGGGGATTTCGATGACCACTCCCTACGGCCAGCAGCCGCCGGGACAGCAGCCGCCGCCCGGGTCCGGGCCTCCTCCGGGGGACGGGCAGCAGCAGTCACCGCAGTCGCAGCAGCCGTTCGGACAACCGCCCTCCGGTGAGCAGCCCTCGCCGTTCGGGCAGCAGCCCCAGCAGGGCGACCAGCCTTCTCCTTTCGGTCAGCCGCAGTCCTCGCCGTTCGGCCAGCAGGGCGGCCACCAGCCGCCGTTCGGCCAGCAGGGTCAGCAGTCGCCGTTCGGACAGCCCGCCGGCGGCCCGCCGCCGTTCGGGCAGGCGCCGCCCGCGCAATTCGGCCAGGCCTCGCCGTACGGCCCGATGCCGAACGCCTACGCCCACTGGGGCAAACGACTCGCCGCGATGCTGATCGACTTCAGCCCGATCCTCCTGGTCTACCTCATCGGCGGGATCTACTACCTGGTGACCAAGTCCGAAGCCAGCATCGCGCTGGGCATCGCCGGGATCGTCTTCATCGGTTTCAGCATCTGGAACCGATGGATCCTGATGGGCACCACCGGGCAGTCGCTCGGCAAGCGCTACCTGAAGATCAAACTCGTCAAGGAGACCACCGGCGAGCCGCTCGGTATCGGCCTGACGATCGCGCGCGAGTTCTGCCACTTCCTCGACAACGCCCTCTGCGGCCTCGGGTACTGGTGGCCGCTGTGGGACCAGAAGCGGCAGACCTTCGCGGACAAGATCCTCACCACCGTCGTGCTTCCCGTCGACGCCGAGGTTCCCGCGGCCCAGCCGTTCGGCGGACAGCCCGGATTCCCCGCGCAGCCCACGCCGTTCGGGCAGCCGCAGCAGCCTCAGTCCGGCGCCTTCGGCCAGCCGCAGCCGCAGCAGCCGTCCCAGCCTTTCGGCCAGCAGCCCCAGCAGCCCTTCGGACAGCCTCAGCAGGCCCAGCAGCAGCCGTTCGGGCAGCAGCCGCAGCCACCCGCTTTCGGGCAGCAGCCACAGGGAACCCCGGTGCCGTCGTCGGAGTCCGAGACTGAACCGGGCTTCGGCGAGGCCGAGCCGACACAGGTGCTTCACCCGGGTTCGGGTCAGCAGGCGCCGTCCGGGTTCGACGAAGCCGAGCCGACGCAGAAGATCACGCCGGAGCAGCTGAGGCAGCAGCTGCCCGGTGCGGACGGGCCGAACCAGCCCGGGCCGCCGCACCAGTAGCACCGGACCGGCGGGATCCACCCGCCGGAAAGCACGACAAAAGTGGGGAACCCGATGACTAATCCGTACGGTCAGCAGCCCGGCTACGGCCAGCAGCAGCCCTATGGCCAGCAGCCTCAGCCCGGCTACGGACCTCCGTCCGGCGCCACGCCTTCGCCGTACGGCCAGCCGTCGGGAGCCACCCCGATGCCCTATGGGCAGCCGGCGCCCTACGGCCAGCCCGCGCCGTATGGCCAGCCTTCGCCGTACGGTGGCGGCGGCCCGGGCGGCATGCCCGGTGGCGGCGACATCAACTCGATCCCCGACTACAAGGGCTGGGCGATCGGCTGCATCTTCCTCTGCTGGATCGTCGCGATCTTCGCGATCATGAAGTCCAACGAGGTCAACACGTACAAGATGCAGGGCAACTACGCCGCCGCCATGGACGCGTCGAAGTCGACGAAGACCATGTGCATGATCGCCTCGATCATCGGCGGCGTCGGCTGCCTCTTCTCCATTCTCTGGATCATCCTGGGCGTCGCGTCGGCGTTCTAGTCCCGCGCGCCAAGACAACAGAACAACGAGGAACCTTTCGATGACCAACCCTTACGGCCAGCAGCAGCCCTACGGTCAGCAGCAGCCTGGCTACGGACCCCCGTCCGGCGGCATGCCCGCCCCCTACGGACAGCCCGCTCCTTACGGTCAGCCCTACGGTGCCCCGGGCATGCCGGGCGGTGGCGGCGACATCAACGCCATCAAGGACTACAAGGGCTGGGCGATCGGCTGCATCTTCCTCTTCTGGATCATCGCGATCTTCGCGATCATGAAGTCCAACGAGGTCAACACGTACAAGATGCAGGGCAACTACGTGATGGCGGAGCAGGCGTCGAAGTCGACGAAGACGCTCTGCCTGATCGCCACCATCATCGGTGGCATCGGCTGCCTGCTTTCCATCGTCTGGATCATCTTCGCCGTCATCCTCGCGACCTCGGCGTCGACGTACAGCTGCTACGGCAGCTACTGCTGATTTCGGGGCGAACCACCCCGATGTCGGTCCCAGGTGGGACGATGTCGGGGTGGTGAACCTCTATCGCGACACCGGAGTGGTGTTGCGAACGCACAAGCTGGGTGAGGCCGACCGGATCGTCACCCTGCTCACGCGGCGGCACGGCAAGGTCCGTGCGGTCGCGAAAGGCGTGCGTCGGACCTCTTCGCGCTTCGGGGCCCGCCTGGAGCCGTTCGGACACGTCGACGTCCAGTTCTACACCGGCCGGTCCCTCGACGTGATCACCCAGGTCGAGACGGTCGACGCCTTCGCGCTCCCGCTGGTGGCCGATTACCAGCGCTACACGGCCGCGAGCGCCATCGCCGAGACGGCGGACAGGCTGTCCGCCGAAGAGGGCGAGCCGGTCCTCAAGCTCTACATGCTGGTCGTCGGGGCGCTGCGCGCGCTGGCCGGTGGTGAACGCGACAGTTCCCTCGTCCTCGACGCCTTCTTCCTGCGGGCCATGGCCTACGCGGGCTGGGCGCCCGCGATCACCGAATGCGCCCGGTGTGGTCTGCCGGGGCCGCACAAGGCCTTCAGCGTGTCGGCGGGCGGCTCGATGTGCCCGGACTGCCGGGTGCCCGGCTGTGTGCATCCCTCGCACGAGGTCCTGACACTGCTCGCGGCGCTCCTGCACGGCGAATGGACGGTGGCCGAGGCGTCGCAACCGGTGCCGCGGCGGGACGCCTCAGGCCTGGTCGCGGCCCATCTTCAGTGGCATCTGGAGCGTCAATTGCGCTCGCTGCCGCTGGTGGAGAGGCGTGCGCGGGAGACCCCCACCCCGGCGCAGTAGGGTCGCAGGCACAGGTTCACTCGATCAGGAGGCTCGAAGGTGCTGCGCAGGGGACGCGAGAACAAGGCGTCACAATTCGAACTTCGCGCGCCGGAGCCGCACCCGTCCGGTGCCCGGCCGCCGGAGATCCCCCGGGAACTGATCCCGAAGCATGTGGCGCTGGTGATGGACGGCAACGGCCGCTGGGCCAACGAGCGCGGGCTGCCCCGCATCGAGGGCCACAAACGCGGTGAAGCGGTGATGATCGACGTCGCCAGCGGAGCCGTGGAGCTGGGCGTCAAATGGCTGTCGGTGTACGCGTTCTCCACCGAGAACTGGAAGCGGAGCCCGGAAGAGGTCCGCTTCCTGATGGGCTTCAACCGCGACACCATCCGCCGCCAGGTCGACTACCTCGGTTCGATCGGCGTCCGTATCCGATGGGCGGGCCGCCGTCCGAAGCTGTGGGCGAGCGTCATCAAGGAACTGCAGGTCGCCGAAGAGAAGACCAAGAACAACACGGCGCTGAACATGACGATGTGCGTCAACTACGGCGGCCGTGCCGAACTGGGCGACGCGATGCGCCGGATCGCCCAGGACGTGGCCGACGGGAAGCTGAACCCGGACAAGGTCACCGAGAAGACCATCGGGAAGTACCTGTACCAGCCCGACATGCCGGACGTGGACCTGTTCCTGCGGCCGTCGGGGGAGCAGCGGACGTCGAACTTCCTGCTCTGGCAGTCCGCGTACGCCGAGATGGTCTACCAGGACACGCTCTTCCCGGATTTCGACCGCACCCACCTGTGGCGGGCTTGCCTCGAGTTCGCGAAACGCGACAGGCGCTTCGGCGGCGCCGTCGACAAGGCCTCTGAAGGGACCCCATGACCACCGAAGCAGCGGACACGGCGGCGTTGCTGACGTCGGCACGGGAAGCCCTCGAACGCTATCTCGAAGTCCACGTCGACGACGACGGCGCGCTGACCTTCTCGCACGCGGACGTCCCCTGTGTCATCCAGGCGACCCGGCTGGCCGAGGGGCTGACCGTGCTGAGCCTGACCTGCGTGGTCGCCTGGGATCTGCCGGACGATCCGGCGATCGCGGCCTCGGCGGCGGAACGTGCCGGGCAGGGTCTGTTCGGGACGCTCGGCGTGGTGCGCTCGGAGAAGGGCATCGACATCACACTGAGGTACGCGTTCCCGGCCGAGGGCATGGACGCCTCGCCGCTCGGGACGCTGCTCATGCTGGTCGTGTCGACCGCTTCGCAGCTGCGCACCGATCTGCTGGGCACCGCCCCCGGGGACTGACCGTCTCCACACAGGGTCACCTGGCATCATCTCGCGCATGGAAACCATTTCCAGAAGCGCCCCGGAGCGGAAGCCGGCCCGGCGGTTCAAGATCACCTCGATCGAGGTGCTCTGCGCGATCCTGCTGATCGCGATCCTCGGGCAGAGCTGGCTCCAGCAGGTGTTCGACGTGCCCGCGCTGCGGACCGGCTCGACGGTCTTCGTCGCCGTCTGCGTGCAGGCACTGCCGTTCCTGGTGCTCGGGGTGCTGATCAGCGGCGCGATCGCGGCATTCGTGCCCGCGCGGGTGCTGGAGAAGGTGCTTCCCAAGCGAGCCGGTGCGGCCGTCGGCGTCGCGGGGCTGGCCGGTGTCGCGCTGCCGGGTTGTGAGTGCGCGTCGGTGCCGGTGGCGCGACGGCTGATCGGCCAGGGTGTCGCGCCCGCGGCCGCGCTGACGTTCCTGCTGGCCGCGCCCGCGGTGAACCCGGTGGTGCTGGTCGCGACGGCGGTGGCGTTCCCCGGGAATCCGGAGATGGTCTTCGCACGCTTCGCCGGTTCGCTCGCCACGGCGATGGTCATGGGCTGGCTGTGGGCGAAGTGGGGCAAGCTCGACTGGATCGCGGAGCGCGCGCTGCGGCGTCTTCCCGAGGTCCAGCACGGTTCGCGCTGGAAGACCTTCGCCGAAACCGCGCGGGCGGACCTGGTCGAGGCCGGTGGTTTCCTCGTGCTCGGCGCGATGATCGCGGCCGCGATGAACGTGCTGGTGCCCGCGAAATGGTTCGGGGTGCTGGGGGAGCAGATCGTGCTCGGAGTGCTGGTGATGGCCGTGCTCGCCGTCGTGCTGGCCCTCTGCAGCGAGGCCGACGCCTTCGTCGCCGCGTCACTGACCGCGATGCCGCTGCTGCCGAAACTGGTGTTCCTCGTGGTCGGGCCCGCGATCGACGTGAAACTGTTCGCCCTGCAGACCGGCACCTTCGGTAAATCGTTCGCGTTGCGGTTCGCGCCGGTGACGTTCGTCGTCGCGCTCAGTTGCGCGGTCGTCTCGGGAGTGCTCATCCTCGGAGGTGGCGCGTGAAGCGCGAGACGCAGAACATCCTGCTGATCCTGCTCGGCGGGGCGCTGCTCAAGATCACCATCAACGGCGACTACCTGCGCTACGTGAAACCCGCGCAGCAGCCGTGGATCATCGCCGGCGGCGCGGTGATGGTCGCGCTGGGCGCGGTCGCGATCGTCCGCGACCTGCTGGCCGCCCGGGCCGAGGCCGCGGTCTCCGGGGACGTCCACGCGCACGACCACGACACGCGTTCGGCGTGGCTGCTGATGGTGCCGGTGCTGGCCGTCTTCCTGGTCGCGCCGCCCGCGCTGGGCGCCGACTCGGTGACCCGCACCGAGGCCAGGGCGCCGCAAAGCGCCTCGGCGAGCAACGCGGCCGCCTTCCCGCCCCTGCCGGCCGGCGACGTGGTGCCGCTGGAGGTCAACGAGTTCGTCAGCCGCGCCGGCTGGGACAAGAGCGGCACGCTGAACGGCCGCACGGTGAAGCTGTCCGGTTTCGTCGTGCACAACGAGGGCGACACGATGCTGGCCAGGCTGGTCATCGGCTGCTGTGCGGCCGACGCCTACCCGATCACCGTGCGGCTGGTGGGGGACGGCGTCTCCGGCTTCGGCAACGACACCTGGCTCGAGGTGACCGGCGTGGTCGTCCCGGGGACGGCCGTGCGGGAGAACAGCTACATGCCGGACCTGACGCTCACTTCGGTGCGCCAGGTTCCGGCGCCGAAGGACCCCTACGAGTACTGATCGCGCGTGCCGCAGCGTGCTATGAACGGCTCGTTACTTGCAAATTTTGCAAGTAACGAGCCGTTCATAGCACTTGGCGTCAGTGGTTCGAGCAGGTCCCGACGATCTCCACGGTGTGGCTGATGTCGGAGAACCCGTGCTCCGAAGCGATCTTCTCGGCCCACCGCTCGACGGCGGGACCCTCCACCTCGACGGTGCTGCCGCAGAGCCGGCACACCAGGTGATGGTGGTGGTGCGACGAGCAGCGCCGGTAGATGGCCTCGCCGGTGTCGGTGCGCAGGACGTCGATCTCGCCCGCCTCGGACAGCGACTGCAGCGTCCGGTACACCGTGGTGAGCCCGATCCCGTCGCCGCGTTTGCGCAGCTCGTCGTGCAGTTCCTGGGCGGAGCGGAAGTCGTCGATCTCCTTGAGCAGTTCGACCACGGCGGACCGCTGTTTCGTCGACCGGCGTCCCGGCACCGGCGCGGAACTGTTGGCTGTCGTGGGACTCATGCTCACTTCCCCTCCTGAACGTGGGCTACGGCGTCCACCACGATATGCGCAAGGTGATCGTCGACCAGCCGGTACACCACCTCTCGGCCGCGTCGCTCACCCTGTACGACGCCCGCCGTCTTCAGTACCCGCAGGTGCTGGCTGATCAGCGGCTGCGCGACATCGAGTGTGTCCACCAGTTCGTGCACGCACCGGTCCGCGTTACGCAGTTGCAGGACGATGGCGATGCGCACCGGCGCGGCGAGCGCCCGGAGCAGGTCACCGGCGTCGGCGAGGACGGACGCCGAGGCCGAGGCCGCGGGTTCGGCGGGGGGCCGGGCCGTCGAGTGCGGTCCGGGGTCTTCCGTGAAGCCAGGGGCGGCCGAGTCCGGGGTCACCGTAGCCATCGCCGCCTCCATGTTCATCATGATTTCCGAAGTCATTGCCAGTAACAGTCGGCTTCATCTTAGTGTTCCCGCCTCGTGGGGTCTGTTCGCCGACCGGGCGACCACTTGGCGGCCCCGTTACTACTCCATTCGGGTGACTTCGCAAAGAAATGACCATTCCACTTCGCATGTGGTCGCTGACGGTGCAAGGTTGTCGCGGAGCGTTTCGTCGCTTCTCGTACGCTGACGACCGCGCTCGGAGGGCCCGGAGAGGCAGTGGGGAGACATGACTCGTTTCGTGACGAAGCTGGGCGCCGTGACGGCGGCCTTCGCTTTTGTGTCGGTTCCGGGGCTCGCCTCGGCGCAGACGACGCAGGCCGTCGATGAGAAGACCGGCCCGGTGTCGTTCGCGAATGTGGCGTCGGTGCGCATCGGGAACTCCGGCTCGCTGATCACCGAAACACAGAGATCACCGCTGACCCCCGGACAGTCGAAGCTCTCCCCGGACCGCACGAAGGTCCCGCGTGACGACGGCGAGAAGAAGACGTTCGGTGGCAACTGGGACATCAACCTCGGCCGCTACGGCGCGGCCGCGCAGAGCCCGTACCCGAAGGGTGTCGCCAGCCGCGACCACAACGTGCTCGCCGCGCTGCAGCAGACCACGGTCCCGACGGCGGTGGCGGAGAGCAACTACGCCCTGATCGACAACGGGCACGGCGGCGCGACGCCCGCCGACAACACCGTGCTGGTGCTCGAAGGCGCGAAGAGCGCCGTCGACTGCACCTCGCCGAGCAAGCCGGCGTCGTCGACGAGCGTGAGCAAGATCTGGGTACGCGACGGGAACGGCGATCTCAAGTCGTCCGGCGCTTCGGGCGTCGACGTCAAGGGACTCAAGCTCGGCCCGCCGTCGACCGTCCAGGGCGAGGACATCAGCAAGGAGAAGACCAGCTCCGACCTGACCGTGTCCCGTGTGTCCGCCTTCGACCAGCTGATCCGGCAGGACGGCTGGCGCAACGGCGACGTCAACGCGGCCGCGGGCTGGAAGCTCGAGATCGTCACGCACGTGAAGAACCCGGCGGGCGCGGACCTGCGCGAAGCCCGCACGACGATCGTGCTCGGCGGCGTGAGCTGCTCGATCCCGAAGAACTTCGTGGCGAAGCCCGCCGGCGGGACCGGCCCGGGCGCGGCGCCCGAGCAGCCCGCGGTGCCGGGGACCGTGCCCGCGGGCGGCATCCCGCCGCAGACGGCCGACTCGACGCGGACCGTGGTCGGACTCGGCCTGCTGGGCGCCGGCATCGTGATCGGCGCCGCGGCCATGCTGCTGTTCCGTCGTCGTAACCCCGCTTCGGTGCGCGAGAAGTAGCGTTCTCGTGCGGAACTGGCTGGCGGGAGCCTCCGCCGTCGCGTCCGCGCTCGCGATCTCGGCGGGCGTGATCGTGCTGACCTGGATCCCGCCCGAAACCCCGGTTTCGTTCGCCGAACCCGCGGTCCTGCCGGGGGAGGACGGTGCCCCCTTGGCGCTGCCCGCCGACAGCGCGACACGCGGACAGCGGCCCGGCACCATCCGCCTGCCCGAAGGCGGGCTGGCGAAGCTCGTCCGGTCCGAGGTCAACGCCGACGGCATCCTCCCGATCCCGCGTGGTCTGCAGGACGCCGCCTGGTGGGGCGCGCGGCTCGGCGCCGACTCCGGGACGGCCCTGATCTCCGGGCATGTCAACTGGGGTGGCGCGGAAGGGCCGTTCGACGAGCTTTGGCGGATGCGGGACGGCCAGGAAGTGAGCGTCAGCGACGCCGCGGGCGGCATCTGGACCTACCGCGTGCGCGAGGTCGTCACCGTGCACAAGAACGATCTGCCCGCGCGGGCGGCGAAGCTGTTCACGCAGAGCGGGCCGCACCGGCTGGTGCTGGTCACCTGCGGCGGCGACTACCTCGGCGGGACCGACGGCTACCGGGACAACCGCGTCGTCGTCGCCACCCCCGTCTCCGGCCCGCCCGCCTGACCCCACTCCCGCGTTTAGTCCTCTGAATGCGGTCCTTGCGTGCGCAACTACCGCATTCAGAGGACTAAACGCGGGAGGACTGACCCCACCTGAAGTCGATGCAACCCGCGTCAGCTCGTGTCGCGTGTCTAGCGACACCGGCCGCTCCGGCGGCTTGAAGCGAGCAAGGAGTAATACCCGATGGTGGGACAGTTCGACGACCGTGCGGCGAGCGAGGAACAGCCGAAGAAACGCTCCGGCCTGGGCTGGATCCTCGCCTGCGCCGGAGTTTTCGTGGTGGCGGCCGTGATCGCGGTGTTCGTTTTCACCGGAAAGAGTGACCCGGTGGTCGCGGCCGCGCAGGATCAGGCGAACGCGTCGGCGGCGCAGACCCCCGGGGACACCCCGGCCGACACGGGTCAATCGCCCGGCACGGTCAAACTGCCCGGCGGCGGCACGGCGAAGCTGATCCGCAAGGAACTGACCGCCGACGGCACCCTTCCCATCCCCGAGGGCCTCGACGAAGCCACCTGGTGGGGCGCGAAACTGGGCGCCGAGCAGGGCGCTTCCCTGCTGTCCGGGCACGTGAACTGGAAGGGCAAGAAGGGCCCGTTCGACGAGCTGTGGCGGCTCAAGACCGGCCAGGAGGTCAGCCTCGTCGACACCGACGGCGGCAAATGGGTCTACAAGATCGGCGAGATCGTCACCGTGCACAAGACGAAGCTGGCCGAGCAGGCCGAGAAGCTGTTCGGGCCGGACGGGCCGCACCGGCTCGTGCTGGTCACCTGTGGTGGCGAGTACGTGGGCGGGACCGACGGCTACGAGGACAACCGCATCGTCACCGCGTCGTTGGTCAGCCGTCCCTGACCCGTTCCAACCTCGCCGGAGGTCGTGCGGGGTCCTGCGGTTAGTCTTGTCGTTCCAGTCCTAACCGTCCCCGCATGCTTCGGAGCGTGGAGTGCCCGCGAACACCATCGAGACCGTCGTCAGCCTGTGTAAGCGTCGAGGCTTCGTTTTCCCGTGTGGAGAGATCTACGGCGGTACCAAGTCGGCGTGGGACTACGGGCCGCTCGGGGTCGAACTCAAGGACAACATCAAGCGCCAGTGGTGGAAGACCGTCGTGCAGAGCCGGGACGACGTCGTCGGCCTCGACTCCTCGGTGATCCTGCCCCGCCAGGTCTGGAGCGCGTCGGGTCACCTCGACGTCTTCACCGACCCGCTGATCGAATGTCTGTCCTGCCACAAGCGTTTTCGTGCCGACCAGCTGGCCGAGGACTTCTCCGCGCGTACGGGCAAGGAGGTGACCGAGGACGACCTGTCCGAGGTCCCGTGCCCGAACTGCGGCAACCGGGGCGAGTACACCGCGCCGCGTGACTTCAACATGATGCTGAAGACCTACCTCGGCCCGGTCGAGTCGGAGGAGGGGGTCCACTACCTCCGCCCGGAGACCGCGCAGGGCATCTTCATCAACTTCCTCAACGTGCAGACCACCGCGCGGAAGAAGCCGCCGTTCGGCATCGGCCAGATCGGCAAGTCGTTCCGGAACGAGATCACGCCGGGCAACTTCATCTTCCGCACGCGTGAGTTCGAGCAGATGGAGATGGAGTTCTTCGTCGAGCCGGGCGAGGACGAGACCTGGCACCAGTACTGGATCGACGCGCGCACCGAGTGGTACAAGGATCTCGGCATCAAGCCGGAGAACCTGCGCCACTACGAGCACCCGAAGGAAAAGCTCTCCCACTACTCGAAGCGCACCGTCGACATCGAGTACCGGTTCGCGTTCAACGCGGGCCAGGAGTGGGGCGAGCTCGAGGGCATCGCGAACCGCACCGACTACGACCTGACGACGCACTCGAACCACTCCGGCGTCGACCTGTCGTTCTTCGACCAGGCTTCGAAGCAGCGGTTCCGCCCGTTCGTCATCGAACCCGCGGCCGGTGTCGGCCGCTCGATGATGGCGTTCCTGGTCGACGCGTACCACGAGGACGAGGTCCCCAACGCCAAGGGCGGCGTCGACAAGCGCGCCGTGCTGAAGCTGGACTACCGGCTCGCGCCGTACAAGGTCGCCGTGCTCCCGTTGTCCCGCAACGCCGATCTCACGCCGAAGGCGCGCGACGTCGCGGCAACGCTGCGGAAGCACTGGAACGTCGACTTCGACGACGCCGGTTCGATCGGCAAGCGGTACCGGCGCCAGGAAGAGATCGGGACGCCGTTCTGCGTCACCGTCGACTTCGACACCCTCGACGACCTCGCCGTGACCGTGCGCGAACGCGACACCATGGCGCAGGAGCGGGTCGCGATCGACAAGCTCGAGGCTTACCTGGCGGGCCGCCTGATCGGCTGCTGACGCCCCTCGCGTAGTGCTATGAACGGCCCGTTACTTGCAAAATTTGCAAGTAACGGGCCGTTCATAGCGTTCAGGGACGGGGGAGCGGGGCCGGCCCCAGCGCGCACCCCTGACAAGTGTCACCCTCAGGTCGTGACGCGCGGCCCAAGGCCGCGAAGCCCTGGAGCGACAAGCTCTAGGCATGAGAGAACAAGACATCACCGCGGGGGCGGCGGTAAGGCTTTCCGGCCTGCGTAAGCATTACGGCGACGTGCGCGCCGTCGACGGTGTCGACCTCACGATCGCGCCGGGCGAGGTGGTCGCCCTGCTCGGGCCGAACGGCGCCGGCAAGTCCACCACCGTCGACATGATCCTGGGTCTCACGCGGCCCGACGGCGGCACCGTGACCGTCTTCGGGCGCGAGCCGGGTGACGCGGTCGGCGACGGGATGATCGGCGCGATGCTGCAGGGTGGCGCGCTCGTCGAGGATCTCACCGTCGCGGAGACGGTCGGCATGGTCGCGGCCCTGCATCGCAAGCCGATGCCGGTGCGCGAGGCGTTGCGCCGCGCGGGGATCGACGACATCGCGAACCGGCGCTCCACCCGGCTTTCCGGTGGGCAGAAGCAGCGTGTGCGGTTCGCGGTCGCGTTGGTGAGCGACCCGGATCTGCTGATCCTCGACGAGCCGACGGCCGCGATGGACGTCGGCACGCGCCGCGAGTTCTGGAAGTCCATGTACGAGTACACGAACTCCGGTCGCACGGTCCTGTTCGCGACCCACTATCTCGAAGAGGCCGAAGAGTTCGCCGACCGCGTCGTGCTGATGCGGTCGGGGCGGATCGTCGCGGACGGTTCGGTCGCGCAGGTCCGTGCGCTGGCAGGGGGACGCACGGTCCGCGCGGTGGTGCCCGCGGCGGCGGAGCCGGTGATCGCGGGGCTGCCCGCGATCACCGGTTTCGAACTCCGCGGCGACCGCGTAGCCCTCTCAAGTTCCGATTCCGACACCACGCTCCGGGCGTTGCTGGCCCAGGTTCCCGAAGCACACGACATCGAGATCAGCGCCATCGGCCTCGAAGGCGCTTTCCTTTCCCTGACAACGGAAACCACCGAGGAAGCCGTCCGATGAACCCGACCTATCTCAAGACCGAGATCGTCCGTACCTTCCGCTCGACGCGGTTCGTGCTCTTCGCGGTCGCCTTCCCGGTACTGATGTTCCTGCTACAGACCAACGTTTTCGGTGCCGCCGACGTGAACATCGCCGGGGTGATCATGGTCAACATGATGGCTTTCGGCACCTTCTCCGCCGCGATGACGAGTGGCGCGAAACTGGCCATCGAGCGCTCCACGGGCTGGCAGCGGCAGCTGCGGCTGACCCCGTTGACCGGCGCCGGCTACCTCAGCGGCAAGGGCCTTTCGTCGATGCTGGTGGCGCTCCCGGCCCTGATCCTGGTCCCGCTGGTCGCCGTGCTCTTCCAGGGCGTCCATCTCGATGCCTCGGCCTGGCTGAGGCTGGTGGCGGGGATCTGGATCGGCGCCATCCCGCTGGTCCTGCTGGGCCTGCTGCTGGGGCAGTTCGGCACGCCGGAGTCGATGCAGCCGGTGAGCATGGTCGTCACGATGGGCATGGGGTTCCTCGGGGGCCTGTGGATCCCGATCGACGGCATGCCTTCGTGGATGAGCGACCTCGCCCAGGTGACGCCGACGTACTGGCTGATCCAGCTGGTCCGCCCGGTCGTCACGGACCATCTCACGGTGAGCTTCCCGGCGGCGGCCGGTGTGCTCGCGGCGTGGACCGCGGTGCTCGGTGCGCTGGTGATCAGGCGTTACCGTAAGGACAGTGCGCGGGTCTGAGAAGGGTGAACCGGTGGACGACTACCCGGGCAGGGTGAAGACGGGCCTGAACAACCGCGAGAACTGGTGGTCGGACATGCCGCCGCGGACCGGCCGGGGACCGCGTCCGGGGCGGTGGGGTCTGCTCAGCCTCCTGTTCATCCTGCCGCTGCTCATCCCCGCCGGGCTCACCGTGTTCTCCGCCGGGCGTACCTGGACCGACGTGCTGATCGTCGTGCTGTTGGTCGCCTATGCCGCCTGCTACGTGCTGTTCCCGCTGGTTCTCCGGCCGTACCGCCGAAGGATGACCTACGCCTTCTCCGCGGCGATGCTGGGTATCGGTCTCATCCTGACCTTCTTGTCCGAGAGCAACCCGTACGTGCTGATCTACGCGACGGCGGTGCTGGCCTTCACCCTCTCGCCGGCGTGGGCGGCGATCCTGGACGGCGGGGCGCTGTCGCTGATCCTGGTCGTCCACCTCTTCCAGGGGCGGGACGATTTCGGCGACCTGATCTCGGTGGCTTCGATCACGGCGGCGATGTTCTTCATGGCGAACCTGGTCCGCGCGGTGCGGAAACTCGAAGCGGCGAACCAGGAGATCGCGACGCTCGCGGTCGCGGGGGAGCGCGAACGCCTGGCGCGGGACCTGCACGACATCCTCGGCCACAGCCTCACCACCATCACGGTGAAGGCGGGGCTGGCCCGCCGGATGCTGGAGAGCGGCAAGGACGACGGCCGCGCGATCGACGAGATCCGCGAGGTCGAAGGCCTGACCCGCAGCGCGCTGTCGGATATCCGCGCCACCGTGTCGGAGTATCGCGAGGTGTCGCTTTCGGCGGAACTCGCCGGGGCGCGGGCGGCGTTGCGGGCGGCCGAGATCGACGCCGACCTGCCGCACGCGGTGGACAACGTCGATCCCGGCCTGCAGCGGACTTTCGGGTACGTGCTGCGGGAGGCCGTCACCAACGTGCTCCGGCATTCCGCGGCGAAGCGGGTGAAGGTCCGCTTCGGCCAGACCTGGCTGGAGGTCGAGGACGACGGCCGGGGTGGCGAGACGGCGGCCGGGAACGGTCTGCGTGGTCTGACGGAACGCCTGGAGGCCGTCGGAGGGACCTTGAAGGCCTCCGCGCCGGCCGGGGGAGGATGGCTGCTCCGGGCCGAGGTCCCGGCCGCGACGATGCGAAGCGACGTGCGGGCGTCGCTCGCCGAACCCTCTGGAGGGTGTGCGTGATCCGGGTCTTGCTCGCCGACGACCAGGCGATGGTGCGCGGCGCCCTTGCCACGGTGCTCGGCCTCGAATCCGACATCGAGGTGGTCGCCCAGGTCGGTTCGGGGGACGACGTGCTCCCCAAGGCCGAGGAGACCCGCCCGGACGTCGCGCTGCTCGACGTCCAGATGCCGGGCAAGGACGGTCTCGAAGCCGCCGCCGAACTGCACGGCGCCCTGCCCTCGTGCCGGATCATCATCTGCACCACCTTCGGCAGACCCGGCTATCTCTCGCGGGCGATGGCGGCGGGCGCGGCGGGATTCGTGGTGAAGGACGCGCCCCCGGAGCAACTCGTCGACGCGGTGCGGAGAGTCCACAGTGGACTCCGGGTGGTCGATCCCGCCCTCGCCGCCGAATCGCTCGCCACCGGAGCGAGCCCGCTCACCGCACGCGAACACGACGTCCTCAAGGCGGCGAAGGACGGCAGCACGGTGGCCGACATCGCCCGTGCGCTGCACCTTTCCGAAGGCACCGTGCGCAACCATCTTTCGGCCGCGATGGGCAAGACAGGGGCGCGGACCCGGGCCGAAGCGGTACGTCTCGCGGAAGAGCACGGCTGGCTCTGAGATCACCTCGCCGCTCTGCGAGAATCACCTTCGTGAGTACCGCCGTACGGACGAAACCCACCCGCGCGAACTGGGTGCGCCGGATCGTGGCGGGCACGCTGCTGGTCGTCTTCGCGGTGATCGGCGGGACGGCGTTCCGCGTCTGGCAGGTCGCGCGCGAGGACGTGCGCGACCGGGCCGACGTCATCGTGGTGCTCGGCGCGGCCCAGTACAACGGCAGGCCGTCGGAGATCTTCCAGTCGCGGCTGGCCAAGGCGAAGGCCCTGTACGACCAGGGTGTCGCCGCGACGATCGTCACCGCGGGCGGCAAGAAGGCCGACGACAACTACACCGAGGCCCAGGCCGGCGCGCTGTGGCTGCGGAAGCGGGGCGTGCCCGTTTCGGCCACGCTCGCCGTCGGCGAGGGCAGTGACACCCTGCGCAGCCTCCGCGCGGTCGCCGAGCAGGTGGAGAAGCGGGGCTGGAAGACGGCCGTCCTGGTCAGCGACCCGTGGCACTCGTTCCGCGCCCGGACCATGGCCGACGACCTGGGCCTGGACGCCTGGACGTCGCCCACCCACAGCGGCCCGATCGTGCAGACCCGCGAGACCCAGGCGTTCTACATCGTCCGCGAGACCGGTGCGCTGCTGTACTACCGGCTCACGAAGTCCCCGGTCGACGCTCTGTAAGTGTCGGTGATCGCGCTTAAGCTGGGCCGGTGAGCGACACCTACACCTCGGCCGACAGGGCGCGCCTGCTGCCCGAGCGGCCCAAGGGCGCGGCGCTGGAAGGCGCCGAGGACGGGCGGAACGCCTTCGCCCGTGATCGCGCGCGCGTGCTGCACTCGGCGGCCCTGCGGCGGCTGGCCGGTAAGACCCAGGTGGTCGGTCCGGGTGAAGGTGCCGAGGTCAGCGGGGTGCCGCGCACCCGGCTGACGCATTCGCTGGAGGTCGCGCAGATCGGCCGCGGCATCGCGGACGAACTGGGCACGGACCCGGATCTGGTGGACACCGCGGGTCTCGCGCACGACATCGGACATCCGCCGTTCGGGCACAACGGCGAGCGCGCGTTGAACGAGGTCGCGCGGCCTTGCGGCGGGTTCGAGGGCAACGCGCAGACACTGCGGATCCTGACCAGGCTGGAGCCCAAGGTCCTGCTCGAAGACGGGTCCTCGGGCGGGCTGAATCTCACCCGAGCCTGCCTCGACGCCGCGACGAAGTATCCGTGGCAGCGCGAGGAGGGCAACCCCAAGTACAGCGTCTATGCCGACGACGCCGAGGTGTTCGGGTGGATCCGCGAAGGCGCGCCCGAGCGCCGTACCTGCCTGGAAGCGCAGATCATGGACTGGTCCGACGACGTCGCCTATTCGGTGCACGACGTCGAGGACGGTGTACTGGCCGGTCGGATCTCGTTGCAGGTGCTGGCCGATTCCGAGGAACGTGCCGCGGTGGCCGAGGCGGCGCAACGGTTTTCGGACCAGTCGCAGTCCACTTTGGAGGGTGCGGCGAAGGAACTGCTCGACCTGCCCGTCGTCGCGGAACTCGCCAGGCCGGGCCTCGACGGCTCGCTCAAGGCACAGGTCGCGTTGAAACGGCTGACGAGCGAACTGGTCGGCCGGTTCGCGACGGCGGTCGTCGGCGCGACGCGGACGGTGTACGGCGAGGGCCCGCTGAGCCGCTACGCCGCGCAACTGGTGATCCCGGAGCAGGTCGCGGCCGAGGTCGCGCTGTTCAAGGCGCTCGCGCTGCGGTACGTGATGAGCGACAGGCGGCGCCTGGCGATGCAGGACGGCCAGCGTCAGATGCTCGCCGAACTGGTCGGGGCGCTGTGCCGCCGCGCCCCGGAGGCGCTGGACGGTCTGTTCCTCCCGGCGTGGGAGGCGGCCCCGGACGACGCGGCCCGTCTGCGCGTGGTCGTCGACCAGGTGGCGTCGCTCACGGACGCGCAGGCCTCCGCGTGGCACGCCTGGCACACCGGCCGCCACGGCTGAGCGCGAAGGCGGAACTTTCGGACAGGAGACGGACCGGCCCGTGCACGGTACGGTCGGCGGCATGGGCGCTGTCGAAAGCCACCTCAGGTTTGGTCTGGACCTCTATCGGGTGCTGGCGAGCCGCGCGGAGAACGCGTGTTTCTCGCCGTACTCGATCGCGAGCGCGCTCGGCCTGGTGACGCAGGCCGCGAAGGGGAAGACCAGAGAAGAGCTGGTCGAGCTCCTCGGCGATCCGGACGACCTCGCCGACCTGCTGAACAAGGCCTCGTCGCTGCTCGACGACGGCCCCGAACTCGCGGTCGCGAACACGCTCTGGGCCTGGGACGGCCTCCCACTCGAAGACTCCTTCCGCAAGGAGCTGGCGACGTGGCCGGGCGGCAAGGTCGCGAGCGCGCCGTTCGGCGACGACCCGGAGGCCGCGCGGAGGCTGATCAACGCCGATGTCGCCGAGGCCACCCGCGACCTGATCCCCGAACTGCTGCAGCCCGGGACGGTCGCTCCGGACACCGTCGCCGCCATCGTCAACGCGCTGTATCTCAAAACCGCGTGGACCAACCCGTTCTCGAGTGACAACACCGCGCCCGCGGACTTCCACGCGCCGTCGGGCACCCGTACCGTGCCGACGATGTGGCTCGAAAAGCGGCTCGACCACACCCACGAGGACGGCTGGCAGGTCGTCCGCCTCGGCGCCGAGGGCGGGGTGGAGGCGATCGTCCTGCTGCCCGACGGCGAACTCGACGACGCCGAACTCGACGCGGGCAAGCTGGCCGGTCTGCTGGAGAACACCCGTTCCAAGACGATCAGCCTGTCGCTGCCGAAACTGGACCTCGACGTCGCGAGCCCGCTGACGCAGAAGCTCCAGGAACTCGGCGTACGGACCATGTTCACCGCGCGCGCCGACCTCACCGGACTCGCCGACGACGACCGGCTCGAAGTGTCCGAGGTCGTCCACCAGTCCGTGCTCCGCATCGACGAACAGGGCCTCGAAGGCGCCGCCGCGACAGCGGTGCTGATGCGGCTGACGTCGATCATGGTCGACGAGCCGCTCGAAGTCGCCGTCGATCGCCCGTTCCTCCTGCTCGTGCGGCATGCCACGACGGGTGTGATCTACTTTCTCGCCCGCGTAGTCGAGCCGTGAGGATGGTCAGTGAGTCTTTTCCAGGCTGAGGCGGCCGCCGAAGTGGCCGAGGAGACTTCCGGGCGACCTCGCCGGTTCACCGGTGCCGACGCCGCCATCATGGGCGGCTTCCTGTTGTTCGCGTTCCTGCTCTACAACGGGCTCTGGCTCGACCTCGAAGAGGGCTACCTCTGGAACAGCGCTTCGGACCAGAACCTGTGGGAGTGGTTCTTCTCCGTCACCGCGGACAACGTGCTGCACCTGAACAACCCGCTCACGACGCATTTCCAGAACCATCCGCTCGGTGTGAACCTGATGGCCAACACGGCCATGCTCGGTATCGGCATCCCGCTGGCGCCGGTCACCCTCACCTTCGGGCCGACCGTCACCTGGGCCATCGCGCTCACCGGCGGTCTCGCCGGCACGGCGGCGGCCTGGTACTGGGTGTTCTCGCGGCATCTGGTCACCCACCGGGTCGGCGCGGCCATCGGCGGCGCGTTCGTCGGATTCGCCCCGCCGATGATCTCGCACGGCAACGCGCATCCGAACTTCGTCGCGTGGTTCGTCCTGCCGTTCATCGCACTGCTGGTGTTCAAGATCGCCCGCGGCGAACGCCCGGTCCGCAACGGGATCTTCCTCGGCCTGCTCGCGGCGTACCAGATCTTCCTCGGCGAAGAGCCACTGCTGATCTTCGCGATGGCGTTCGCGATCTTCGCCATCGCCTACTTCGCGACGAACCACCGCGAGTTCCGGCCGATGGCGAAACCGCTGGGCGTCGGGGTCGGCATCGGCGTCCTCGTGGCGCTGGTCCTGTGTGCTTTCCCGCTGTGGTGGCAGTTCTTCGGCCCGCAGAGCTACCAGGCGATCGAACACGGTCCCGTCGGCAACGACACGGCCGCGTTCACCCGGTTCGCGACGCAGTCGGTCGCCGGGCAGCCGCAGGCCGCCGCGGACGTGTCGATGAACCGCACCGAGGAGAACGCCTTCTTCGGCTGGCCGCTGATCGTGCTGATGGTGATCATCACCGTCTGGTTGTGGCGCGAGGTGTTCGCGCGGGCGCTGGCGATCTCGATGTTCGTGATGGCCTGGCTCTCCCTCGGTGTGGAACTCGTGGTGGTCCACGAGAACACCGGTATCCCCGGGCCGTGGAAGCTGCTTTCGGGGCTGCCGCTGTTCGAGTCCCTGCTGGAATCGCGGCTCGCGATGGGCTGTATCCCGCTCATCGGCGCCCTGCTGGCGCTCGCGACCGAGCGTGTCTACGCCGCCGCGTCGAAACTGCCGGAAACACCGGGGGAGCGGCAGTTCCCCTTGCGGCTGCTGTGGATCGGCGTCGTCATCGCGGTCCTGCTGCCGGTGGCGCCGACACAACTGATCGTCAAGGAACGGCCGCCGACACCGAAGTTCCTCGCCGACGGCACCTGGCGGACCTATGTCGCGCCCGGCGGGACCGTGGTGCCCGTTCCGTTGCCGAGTTCCGGCGAATCCGAACCGCTGCACTGGCAGATCGACGCCGGACTCGGCTACTCCATGCCGGAGGGGTACTTCGTCGGGCCGAGCGGTCCCGACGACAAACGCGGCCGCTACGGCGCCGTCCAGCGGCCGACGTCGATCATCTTCGACCAGATCAAACAGACCGGCGTCCCCGCGACGATCACCGAATCGCAGCGGGTGCAGGCGCTGGAAGACCTGCGGTACTGGAACGCCGACGTGCTCGTGCTGATCCCGCGCGAACACCAGGACGCCTTCCGGGCCACCGTGGACCTGTTGCTGCGCAAACCCGCCGAGTTCGTCGACGGCGTCTGGGTCTGGGACGTCCGGACGATCACCCCCTGACGCGGCCGGTCAGTCACCCGCGGGGCGGCGCACGACGAACGGTTCGGTGTGGCCCTCGATGCCCCAGGATCCATCCGGGTCGGTGAACGGCTCGTCGAGGGGCAGGGCCAACTGCTCGTTGACCCACACCGTCCCGCATTCGAGCCGTCTCGCGACTTCGGCGGCGCGTTCCTCGTCCGCGCCCCACACCGAACCGCACGAGCCGGCCGCCGAGGTGTTCGCCAGCCCGACGGCTTCGTCCACTGTGGAGCATCGCACGATCGGCAGCACCGGGCCGGACTGTTCTTCGCGCACCACTCGCATCCCGTCGTGCGCCTCGGCGAGGATCGCCGGTGCGAAGAAGTACCCGGGCCCGTCGAGCCGTCCGCCGGTGACGATCCGCGCGCCGTCCGACCGCGCTTCCTCGATGAGACCGGTGACCTGGTCGTAGCGCGACCGGTTGTTCACCGGGCCCATCTGCGTTCCGGGTGTCCGCCCGTCGCCCACCACGACCTCCTCCGCCAAGGCCGCCAGCGCCGCCACGACTCCGTCGTAGGCGGATCCGATGGCGTAGACCCGTTTGACGGCCATGCCGATCTGCCCGCAGTTGGCGAACGCGCTCCAGAACAGTCTTTCCGCGATACCCGCGGGATCGGTGCCGGGGAGGACGATCGCGGGGCCGTTGCCGCCCAGTTCCAGCGTCAGTCGTTTCAACGCGGGCGCGGCCGCGGCCGCCACGTGCCTCCCGGTGGGGACGGAGCCGCTGAAGTCGATCTTCCTGATCCCCGGATGCGCGACCAGATGCTCGCCGAGCGGATCCTGCCCGGTGAGCACGGTCAGCACACCGGGTGGCAGCACCTCCGCCAGCATCCGGCCCAGGTGCAGGGTGGTGAGCGGGGTGCGCGGCGACGGCTTGAGCACCACCGTGTTCCCGGCGGCGAACGCCGGCGCGAGCTTCGCGACGGCCAGCCGCACGGGGAAGTTCCACGGGGTGATCGCGGCGACCGGACCCAGTGGGCGCCGGTGTGCCTCCACCCGGCCGTCGACCCGCGGTTCCAGGCGCAGCCGGGCGAAGTACCGCAGCCGCGCCGCGGCCCTGGCGAACTCGGTTTCGGCTTCCCGAAGCGGTTTCCCCTGTTCCTCGGTCAGTACGGGGGCCAGCACGCTCGCGGCCTCCTCGACGACGACCGCACACGACATCAGCGCCGCGTGCCGGTCCGTGGCGCGCCACGCGGGCCAGGCATCGGCGGCGGCACGGACCGCTTTGTCGACATCGGCGGGCCCGGCATCCGGGACGGTGGTGATTCGCTGTCCGGTCGCGGGATCCTCGACGGCGAGGTGGCCCATGTGTTTCCTCCGGTGGGGGAGTGCGGAGGGGACGCCGAAGAAACCGGTGTGCGGGAAGGAATGCCGAATGTCAGCCTACCTTCGATGATCGAACGAAGGTTCCGGCGAAAAGGCTAATCGGATCGACACGCGATCCCGTTCCGTAGCCGGAAGGCCGCCGTTTCGGCCGTATGGTCCACGTCACTCGCGAGCGTGTCACGTCCGCGCGGGTCGCCTCGTCCACCTACTGAACGCAACCCGCACGAGGAGGACCCCATGCCGCGAATTCCCGCCGTCAAGACCGCCGACGCCGGTTTCCTGCTGAAGCTGTTCTACAAGTTCGCCGGGAAGCGTTTCGGTGCCGTGCCCGAGCCGATGGCGGTCTACGCGCACCATCCGGCCCTGCTCCGGGCGAACGGGCTGCACGAAATGATGGTCGAGAAGGCGAGCAAGACCTTGCCGTCGAACGTGCGCGAGCTGGCCGTCTACCGGGTCGCGACGCAACTCGGCTGCTCGTGGTGCATCGACTTCGGCACCATGTTGCAGCTGCACGAAGGTCTCGACATCGAACGGCTGAAGAAGATCGACGACTACGCGAAGTCGTCCGCGTTCACCGACCAGGAACGGCTCGCGCTCGCGTACGCCGACGCGATGACCGCGAGCCCGGTGACCGTCACCGACGAGCAGGTCGCCGAGCTGGAACGCGAATTCGGCCGCAAGGGCGTCATCGAGCTGACCTATCAGATCGGGCTCGAGAACTCGCGCGCCCGGATGAACAGCGCTCTCGACATCACCGCGCAGGGCTTCACCTCGGGCGACGCCTGCCAGGTGCCACTGCCGTAGCCGGCGGGTGATCCGGGCGGGGGAGGGCCGCCCGGATCACCCGTCGGCGAGGTGGCTCAGTAGCGGACGAAGGACAGCTGGATCGGGGCTCCGTTGTAACAGGCCCCGACATGTCCCCAGGTGCCGGTGGTGAAGTGGTGCACCATCTGGAAACCCGTGATCCAGCGGCGCGGATAGCGCGTCGCGCGCGAGTTCGGACTGATCCCGGTGATCCCCACGTTGAAAGAGCCGCCATTGTCGTAAGACGAGTACTGGCCGAAATGCAGATTGTGGTTCGTCTCGTTGATGACGTCGATTCGGTCGATGTAGAGGTTGGAGCCGCTGAAGTTGCCCCATATCTGGGTCCGCATCGACCAGTCCTCGACATTGCCCAGCTCGTCGCAGGAGTCACCCCAGGTGGCGATGATCGACGAAGCGATGCCCTGGTAGAAGTAGTTTCCCCCGCCGCGTTGGGCGGCCGCGGGCTGCACGGTCGCGAAGATCCCCGCCAGCAGGACGAGGAGTACCGAAAGGGCGCGTTGCAGGGGGCGCCGAAGCGCTCCGCGTGAGGTGGCGAATTCCTTCTTCATGTCTACCGCTTTCACCGGATTACAGTTTTCCAGTGTGCAGGATTGCAGTCCGTCGTATCCGTCGGCAATGCGCTTCAGGCAGACGTGAAACCCTGGGGTATCCCGGATTAGTCATCGACACTGATATCGCCGGTTCCCTCGCGCATCCGAGTACAGGGAGAGTCATGCGAAGAATCACGACCGTCGCCGTCGCCGTCGCCGCGGCCACCGGCGGGCTGCTCGCCACGGTGGGACCCGCCTCCGCCGGATACCTGGTCGGCGCCTACTGCGGCCGGGCCGTCATCTGTGAGACCAAGGAGGTCTGGCGCCAGCAACTGCCGGACTGGTCGAGGTACACGACGATCAACTACGACGCGAGTTCGCCCGAAGGGTTCAAGGACTGCTCCCTGAAGGTCTATCTCAACGGCGTGCAGGCGGACCACATCCGATTCAACGCCATGGACGGGCCGAGATTTCACCAGAACCGCTATGACAGCGGTTCCCTCAAGGCCCGCATGGAATGCAACGCGAACAGCGTTCTGCCGTCGCTGAACATCGACATCAGCGACAACATCTGAGCCCCGGCCGTCGTGAGTGTCCTGGGTCGTTAGGGCCGACCGTGTCTTAGGTACCTACGGTCGGGCGGGTTGGCGTGACTGGACGGACGTCACACGTGACTGGGCGGACGTCACCTGGTGTCGTCCGTCTGATCACGGGTGTCGTCCGGCTGATCACATGTGCCGTCCACCCAGTCACGCGAAAGCACCGACCCGGCCCGGCTTGGTCGTGAGTGGTGAAGGTCGTTAGAACGACCCAAAACACTCACGACCCCCACCAGAACCGGGGCCCTGCGTCACCCTCGGCCCACCTTGGCCTTCGCGTCCGTGAGCTTGTCCGGGTTCGCCATGTCGTAGATCGCGACGATCTTCCCGTCGCGGATGACGAACGCGTTGACATGCTCGTCGAGCGCCCGGTACCCCTCGGAGGCGGCCTGCGGCGGGATGTAGAGGCCGAGGTCGCCGTTGACCAGTGCGGGCCGGGCCTGCTCGATCCCGCTCGGGTCGTACAGCCGCATGAGGCCCTGGAACAGCCGGGTGACCTTGTCGAAGCCGGTGACCGTGTGCACCGCGGTGCGCGCCTTGCCGCCGCCGTCGCCGACGAGGACGACGTCGGGGTGCAGCACTTCGGCCACCGCCTGGATGTCGCCGGTGAGCATCGCGGTCATGAACCTCTCGATGATCTGCTGCTGTTCGGCCAGGGCCGTCCGGGGCGGCGGATCGGCGTCGGCGACCGCGCGACGGCCGCGGGAACCGTGCTGGCGGGCGGCGTCGGTGGTGCAGCCCAGGATCTCGGCGATCTCGCCGAACGGAACCGCGAACGCGTCGTGCAGGACGAACGCCACGCGCTGCTCGGGCGTCAACCGGTCGAGGACGACCATGGCCGCCATCCGCATGCCGTCGTCGCGGACGGCGATGGTCAGCGGATCCTCCGACGACGGCGTGCCCAGCGGGCCGAGCACCGGTTCCGGCAGCCACTCGCCGACGTACCGCTCGCGGCGCACCACGGCCGACCGCAGCCGGTCCAGGCAGATCCGGCTGACGACCGTCGTGAGCCAGCCTTTGTGGTCTTCGATCGCGGACCGGCGGCCGTCGTCCAGGCCGCTCAGCCGCAGCCACGACTCCTGGACGGCGTCCTCGGCGTCGGACAGCGCTCCGGTGAGCCGATACGCGACGGACACCAAATGGGGGCGCAACGCGGCGAAGTCCCCGGCCAGTTCATCCAGAGCGGTGCTCATTCCCCGAGTGTGCCGTACCGGGCTCCGGGAGGGAGAACTAGACTGGTGGCGTGGCAGGACGGATTCGGGAGAGCGACATCGCGGAGGTGCGCGAGCGCAACCGGATCGACGAGGTCATCGGCGACTACGTCGCCCTTCGCAGCGCCGGCGGCGGCAGCCTGAAAGGGCTTTGCCCGTTCCACAACGAGAAGACCCCGTCGTTCAACGTGCGCCCCACCCACGGGACCTTCCACTGCTTCGGCTGTGGCGAGGGCGGTGACGTGATCAAGTTCATCCAGAAGATGGATCTGATCTCGTTCGTGGAGGCCGTCGAGCGGCTCGCCGACCGCGCGGGCTTCCGGTTGACCTACGAAGGCGGCGGCGGGAGCGTCCAGCGCGATCGCGGCACCCGCGCCCGGCTGATCGAGGCGCACCGCGCGGCCCAGGAGTTCTACGCCGAGCAGCTGCTCACGCCGGACGCGCGCGCCGCCAGGGACTTCCTCTCCGAGCGCGGCTTCGACTCCGCCGCGGCGCAGACGTTCGGCTGCGGATACGCGCCGGCGGGCTGGGACAAGCTCACCAAGCACCTGCTCACCCGCGGGTTCGAGGTCAAGGAACTGCTCACGGCCGGGCTGGCCAAGGAGGGGCAGCGCGGGCCGATGGACCGGTTCAACCGGCGGCTGCTCTGGCCCATCCGCGACGTCGGCAACGAGGTCGTCGGGTTCGGCGCGCGGCGCCTCTACGACGACGACCGCGTCTCGGCGAAGTACCTGAACACCGCGGAATCGCCGATCTACAAGAAGTCGCAGGTGATGTTCGGCCTCGACCTGGCCAAACGCGAGATCGCGAAGCGGCACCAGGTCGTCGTCGTCGAGGGCTACACCGACGTGATGGCGATGCACGCCGCCGGGGTGCCGACGGCCGTCGCGTCGTCGGGGACGGCGTTCGGCGAGGACCATATGAAGGTCCTCCGGCGGCTGATGATGGACGACGACGCCTTCCGCGGCGAAGTGATCTTCACCTTCGACGGTGACGAAGCCGGCCAGAAAGCGGCGCTGAAGGCCTTCGAAGGTGATCAGACGTTCGCCGGGCAGACCTACATCGCGGTCGCCCCCGACGGTATGGACCCCTGCGAACTCCGGCTGGCCAAGGGCGACACCGCGGTGCGCGACCTGGTCGCGCGGCGGATCCCGCTGTTCGAGTTCGCGATCAAGAGCATGCTCAAGGCGTTCGACCTCGACTCCGTCGACGGACAGGTCGCGGCGCTGCAGAAGACCGTCCCGATGGTCGCGGGCATCAAGGACCGCGCCAGCCGCGACGGCTACGCGTCGAAACTCGCCTGGTGGGTCGGCTGGCAGGACGCGGCGCAGGTGGTGAACCGGGTCCGCGGCAGCGCGGGCGCGACGGCGAAACGCTCCGCCACCGTCGAGGTCCGGCGGCCCGCCCCGGCGGCCACCGCCACCATGGAAGAGGACCTCCCGCGCCCCGCCCCCGGCGATCCGCGGTTCATCGCCCAGCGCGAGGCCCTCAAGGCGGCGCTGCAGCAGCCGATGCTCGCCGGGGCCGAGTACGACGCGCTCCCCGAGGACGCGTTCACCCACCCGGTGTACATCGCCATCCACAAGGCGCTGCTGGCCGCCGGGGGAGCGGGTTCCGGGCTGACCGGTCCCGCCCTGATCGACGCCGCCACGCCGCACTGTCCACAAGGGACCGTCCGGCGCGTGCTCAGCGAACTCTCGGTGGAGCCGTTGCGTGCCAAGGGCGAGGTCGACTCGCGCTATATCTCCGCGCAGTTCGCGGCGGTGCAGGAGAGTCTGGTCGGCCGCCAGATCAACGAGATCAAGTCGAAGCTCCAGCGGCTTTCCCCGGTCGAGGCGCCGGACGACTACCGTGCGCTGTTCGGCGACCTCGTCGCCCTGGAGCAGTACCGGAAGGCGCTGAAGGAACAGGCCATCGGCGGATTGGACTGAGTGCTCATGGGCTGGCTGCGTCACCTGCTCGGTGACCGTGTCCCCGCGGATTTCGGTGGCACCCTGGACGACGGCGAGCACGTCGTCCGGAGTGCTCCGGTCGAGGGCGGCGGGTATCTGCTCGTCACGCAACTCGGCCTGTGGATCCCCGGCGGCGAGGGGCCGCGCCGGGTCGGCTGGCATCTGGTCGGCAAGGCGGCGTGGTCCGACGGCGTGTTCACCCTGACCGAATCCGAGGAGGCCGGTACCGCCGGGAAGGCCGTGGTGCTGGCCGACAAGGCGCCGGTCCGGTTCAAGCTCGCCCGGCCGGGCAAGGTCCCGTTCCTGGTGCGGGAGCGCGTCGACGGTTCGGTCCGGGAGCGGCACCGCAAGGACCTCGGAGCCGGGGGAGCGTGGTTCGTCGAGCGCAAGATCCCCGGCCAGGACGGCACGGTGCTGCAGGTGCGGCCCGATCCGGGCACCGACGTCGAGGTGATCAAGGCGATCGCCGAGGAAGCGGCGGAGAAACTGGCCAAGCCCCGCGGCTAGCAGTACGCTCGTACTGTATCGCTGGGAGGCAGCATGTGGGATCCGGTCAAGTACCTCGACTACGCCGGCCTGCGGGCCCGGCCGTTCTACGACCTCGTCGGGCGGATACCGGCCGAGAAACCCCGCCGGGTGGCGGACCTGGGTTGCGGCCCGGGAAATCTGACCGCCGGCCTGGCGGAACGCTGGCCGGACGCGATCATCGAGGCCAGCGACAGTTCCGCCGAAATGGTCGAGGCCGCCCGCGCGCGAGGCGTCGACGCCCGCGTCCTGGACGTCAACGACTGGACGCCCGAGCCGGACACCGACGTGGTCATCTCGAACGCCGTCCTCCAATGGGTCCCCGAGCACCGTGTCCTGCTTCGCCGCTGGGTGGACCTGCTGCCGCCCGGAGCGACGCTCGCGTTCCAGGTCCCCGGCAACTTCGACGCCCCTTCGCACGCGCTCGTCCGCGAACTCGCGCGCACCGAAGAGTGGGCTTCGCGCCTCGCCGGCGTCGTGCTGCGGGAGAACGAAGCCGTCGACAGCCCCCTCGGCTACGGAAACCTGCTGGCCGACGCCGGTTGCGCCGTCGACGCGTGGGAGACGACGTACCTCCAGCGACTGTCCGGCGAGGACGCCGTCCTCGAATGGATCACCGGGACCTCGCTCCGCCCGGTCAAGGAGGCCCTGCCCGGCGCCGACTGGGACCACTTCCGCGCCCAGATCGCCCGAAAGCTGGACGAGGCCTACCCGCCGCGCCCCGATGGGACCACCTGGTTCGAGTTCCGGCGCGTCTTCGTGGTCGCCGTCGTCCCCTGATCGACGTAGCGAAGGGGCCCTTCACCGCATCGGATGCGGTGAAGGGCCCCTTCGGTTCGTTTCAGGGCGCGGGTCAGCGCTGGGCCCGCCCGAACCTCTCACCGACCTTGGCGCGAGCGACCCCGGCGGCGCCCTGCACCATGGGGTGGTCAGCGATCTTGCGGTAGGTCCGCACGATCTGCTCGTACCGCCCCCGGCCGGCCCTCGCGCCCAACACGTAGCCCGCGGCCGCACCCAGCAGGAACATCTTCATCCGAGTCCACGCCTCCCGTTCGATCTTGCTCCGGCTGTCATTGTCCCTCAAAACGCGAGCTTGACGAGGTCGCGGGAGAAAGTGGGGGTGGGTGTGCGGCCGTTCGAGCGCATGGGCTAAAGTTCTCTCATCGGTCGGAGCGATCCGGCCGGTACGGAGCACAATCCCCTGTAGCTCAACTGGCAGAGCATTCGGCTGTTAACCGGAGGGTTCTTGGTTCGAGTCCAAGCGGGGGAGCACAGAGTTCCTTCAAAAAGCCCAGGTCCTGGACCTGGGCTTTTTTGCTACCCCTGGGCAGGGGCGATTTAAAACGTCACGTTGGGGTAACCGTGCGTTGCCGTGTCGTGCCCGGCTACCTCCGGGCACGACACGGTGAAGCGTTCCAGCTTGATTCGCCCTGGTCTCGGGTGGCGGCCGCTAGGGGAATCCCGATGCTCGAATAGGGACGGCGACCCGGGGCTACAGGGTCCCGTCGAACACGACAGTGCCGTTGGCATCGCGCGCTTGAATGTGGATATCCGGCTGGAACGGGTCGCTCACGTCTTTCGGAACGAAGGCTGCGAAGGTCCCGTCGACCACATCGGTCGTCGAGGTCAGGCCGGAGCCGAAGTCACAGGTCACCGTCACCGCCTTCGCCGGCAGCAGCGTCCCGACGAACGGTGTCCGGGAAGTGGCCCGGGTACCACCATCTTCGACAGCGCCCAGGGTCTGTATCGAGATTCTCCTTGGCTTCTCCGGCGGGAGCTCGAAATTGTCTTGGTAGACGTGCATCTTCATCCGGCCGGGACGCCGCGGGTCCGGAACGGTCGTGCACGCCAGGCTCCGGTCGCCCATCCGGCCGAGAACGACCTGATAACCGTCCTTGTCCAGCAACGCGCCCGGCCTATAGCCCGCCGCGTCGGAGACGGCGTCCACCGCACCGGACAGGCACGCGCCCAGCGCACGTCCCGCGGGCGAGGTCCGGTCGGCCGGGGCGACCGGGCGATCGATGGCCGAAAGCAGCGGCGCCGGAGCCGGCGGCAGGCTCGTGGTCGTCGCTCCGACGGCGTCGTAGACGGACAGTTCCGTCTTGGCGGGGGCGGTCCAGGAGAACGAGACGAACTGTTGTGTCAGAGGCGAAGCTTCCACGACGTCCCCGTTGCTGAAATCCTCCGCCTGGAACGCGAGACCCGCACCCCGCAAGGCCGGATCGAGCACCCCGCCGATCAGCCCGTTCGCGCTCTGCAGGAGCAGCCCGGTGCGGGTGCCCGGCACATACGCGGGGGCGGCGTTCGGGTCGGACAGGGTAACGGAGGTCAGCGTCGTCTCACAGAACATCGGCTTGCCCGCCGCCGTCGCGGCGACGACCGAAACACCCAGCTTGAGGTCGGTGAACACGGGTACCCAGTCCTCACGCGGGGGCACTCGGTCCGTCTTGGCGGCGGCCCGCACCGCGGCCCAGCAGCGGTCGAGCGAGGACGTCGCCAGCTTGACGTCCAGGTTGAGCCCGCCGGCGGCCGGCTCGGGGCCGGGGTCCGTGCCCTGCTGCCGGAGCAGCTGAGTCGCGACGGCGGCGCCGGAAGCGACGAGAACGACCGCCGCCGCCGCGGCGTACCAGGCGCGCGCCGTCCGCCGCGGGTTCGAGATCCCCTCGCGGACGGCCGAGCGCATCCGGGTGCGGACGTCGTCCGGCATCGCCTGGCGAGGTGGGTACACGGGTTCGCCGCTCATTTCTCCTCCAGCAACGTACGCAGCCGGGCTCGTCCCCGGGAAAGATGGGCGCGGACGGTGACCTCGGCGATGCCGAGAAATTCTGCGGCGTCGGCGATGCTCACCTCGGCGGCCAGGCAGAGTTCGACGACTTCGCGCTGCGATTTCGGCAGTGAGCGGACGGCTTCGGCGATTCGCCCCAGCCGGCGCTGGCCGTCGATCTTCTCGGCCACCGAATCGGCGTGGTCGGATACGGCGGGCTGGGCCGGGATCTTCCCGAGCAGCCGCAGCCGTCGACGGGCACCGCGGTGCTCGTCACGGGCGACGTTGGCCGCGACCGTGTAGAGCCACGGCAGGGCGCTGTCCCGCACCAGGGTCACCTCTGCCCGCCGCCGCCAGGCGATGAGGAAGGTCGTGGACGCCAGGTCCTCGGCGCTGCTCCACGAACCGGTCAGGCGGTACGTGTAGTTCCACAGAGCCTCGGCGTGCCGCTCGAACAATTCACTGAACGCCCCCTCGTCGCCGTCGGCCGCGCGGGCCCACAGTTCCCGGTCACCGGTCTGTTCCACCGGTACCCCCACCCCGATCGCATCACCGCTCACGCCCTGGTTGTGGCCGGCACCGGCCGGACGTTGCGCGCAACTTTCCAGGTCGGAGGAGCCATATCGAGCCATGATCATGGAACAGGCCCGGACGACGGGCAACCAGGCGACGTCCTGGCGGCTGCCCCTGTCCGTAGCGGTGCTCTCGGCGGTGGTGTTCCTGCTCGCCCGTCCGCATTTGATCGACGACACGTTCATCACGCTGGCGTACGCGCGCAACGTCGCCTTCCACGGCCACTGGGGCCTGCTCGCCGACGCGACGTCGAACACCGCGACGTCGCCGGCGAACGTGCTCATCCTGGCGGCCCTGACCATCTTCGTCCGCGACGCCGTCTTCGCCGCCGGAGCGTTGTTCGTGCTGTGCCAGGTCCTCCTTGCCCTGGCGTTGCGCAGGCTCGGCTCGGCGGCGGGACTGCCGTCCGGGTTCCCTGCTCTGACGATCGCCGCGCTGACCGCGAACCCGCTTCTGCTCTCGTCGATCGGGCTCGAGGTCACCCTCGGTGCGGCGGTTCTGGGCTGGCTCACCGTGTTCGCCGTCGAAAAGAACCCGTTCGCCTTCGGTTTTGCAACCGGCCTGCTCGCCCTGGTACGGCTGGACCTGATCGTGTTCGCGGTGGTGCTCGCCGTCTTCCTCCGGCCCGGCGCGGGACGCGCACTGCTCGGCGCCGGGCTGATCACGCTGCCGTGGTTCGGCTTCAGCTGGGTGGTGCTCGGCGCCGCGGTGCCGGACACCGTCGTGATCAAGACCCTCCAAGGCGCACAACATGCCTGGGGCGCCTGGAACTTCGGCAACGGCCCGCTGTTCTACGCGCGGACTTCGCCGGTGATGGCGGCGCTGGCGTTCCTGCCCGCCGTACTCGCTGTCCTCGCCGTGGTGACACTGGCCATCCGGCGGCGCACGATCCCCGCCGGGCTGCGGCCGTTCGCGCTGCTCGCCCTCGGCGGCCTGCTCTACCACTTCGGTTACGTGCTGCTGACGGTCCCGCCCTACCACTGGTACTACGGCCCCGGCCTCACCGCGGCGACCGTTTTCGTCTGTGCCGTAGCGGTTTCCCAGCGGATCCTGCTCGGCGGGATGCTCGCGCTGATCGTCGCGAGCCTGATCGCGTATGCGGCCGTCGGGCTTCCCCGCACGTACGCGCCGTTCACGTCGAACTACACGTCGAGCGCGCAGTACGCGCGTATCGGAGCAGAACTGGGAACGCTCACCGGAGGCCGGACAGTCGGCAGCGCGGGAGAAATCGGCATCCTCGCCTACACCTGCGGCTGCCCGGTCGTCGACGTCTTCTCCGACCGGGGCCTGCTGCCGGCCGCGATCGAGGCGCGCGGCAAGGAGAACCGCTGGACCCGCGCGATACTCCGGGTGAACTACGCCTTCTTCGACTTCGACGTCCGGCCACGTCGTCCCGAACTCGTGCTGCGCCGGCTGGCGGTCCCGCCGCCGGACGCGCTCGCGCACTGGACGCTCTACGCGCCGACACTCGGAAAGCAGGAGCTGTACCTGGTGCCGAACAAGGAGTGAAAGCCCGAGCCTGCCCGGAAGACCTCCCGGGACGCCGGGGGGGGGGGGGGGAGTCACTCGTCGACTTGCCGGGGTCGTGAGTGATAAGGGTCGTTCTAACCCTCTTCATCACTCACGACCCTGCACAAAGCGTCCTGAGCGGAATGCCGGTTCAGCAGACGGTCGAAGAGTTGTAGATGTACACGGCGGAGGCCTTGTCGTTCAGGGAGGGCGGCGGGTGTTCGCTCCCGAGGCCGGCGCCCATGCAGTAGTAGGGGTTCGGTGTGCCGCTGACGTTGACGAACCAACGGGCGTCGTAAGCGGACCGGTTCTGCCACGAGCTCATCTTGTCGTTGAAGTCCAGATCGGGCAGGTAGTGGTAGCGTCCGCGGACGTTCGAGGCCCACATGTCGCCCCGCAGGTCGTCGTGCTCGAACAGGCACACGTATCCGCTCGGGCACTGCACGGCGGCCGCGCCGGGTTCCCGGATGGTCAGGCGGGTATTGCCGCCGTCCCACAGGATGGTGTTCCCTTCCACGGTCCATCCCGGTTCGAGCCGGTCCAGCTGAATTCCGGCGGCGGCGAACCGGGCGAACGGGTCCGTCTCGGACGCGGCGGCCGAGGTGGTCGCGGCCAGCGACAAGACGGCGGCGGCGACGCCGACGGCGATGGACAGCCTTCGGGCGGTGGCACGGAGTTTCATGGGATCCCCTCCTGGACGGCGCGGCGGACACCGCGCCGTCCAGCAGTGTTCTGGTCGCCGCTAAGGAATCGCTGATCGTCGTCCTTAGCGGAGCGTGTCCGCTAGGGTGGTCGTGTCAGACAACCAGCGTCGGTTGGAAGGTGGAGCACGCTGGCCGTTCCGGCATGCCCGTTCGGCGTCATGGACGCCCCGGGGATGCCTCGGCTAGAAGGATGTTCCCTATGTCGAAAACCGTCGACGCCGCGATAGTCGGTGCGGGTCTTTCCGGTTTGGTCAGTGCGTACCGGCTTCAGCGAGCCGGGGCCGACGTCGTCGTTCTCGAAGCGAAGGACCGTGTCGGCGGGAGGCTGATGACGTCGGCCTCCCGGTCCGGGATCGGCGTCGATTCCGGCGGCTCGTGGGTCGGGCTCCGGCAGCAGGCGGTGCTCGCGCTGCTGGAGGAGTTCGGGATCGGTTTGGTCCCGCAGTACGCCGACGGCGTGAACCTGCTGCGGATCGCCGGCCGCGAATATCGTTACCAGGGCGAGATTCCGCGGTTGCGGCCGCACGAAATGCTCGACCTCGGCCGGGCGATGTGGGTGCTGGACCGGATCGCGAAGCGGCTCGGCGCACCGCCGTGGACGGGTGATTTCGCGGCTCGCGTGGACGAGCGGTCCCTGGGTGCGTGGATGCGGCGCAACGTGCGCACCGCCGCGTCGCGCTTGGTCCTGGAGATGGTGACCGCCGCCAGTTTCGGTTGCCGCCCGACGGAGTTGTCGCTCCTCACGTTCTCCGCGCACGTGCACGGCAGCGGTGGACTCAGTGATCTCATCGGGGTGTCCGACGGCGCACTGGCCTATCGGATCGCGGGCGGAGCCGCGGCCCTGCCCGCCCGGCTCGCGGAAAGCCTCGGAGACCGGGTCCGGCTCGGCCACGCCGTCACCGGAATCGAGCGCCATGCCGATCACGTGATCCTCACCGGTCCCGGCCGTCCGCCGGTCCGCGCACGACGGGTCATCGTCGCGGCGGATCCCGCCACCGTGGCGTGCATCGCTCATCGTCCGGCCCTGCCCGCCGGCCGCGCCGAACTGCAACGACGCTGGCAGATGGGATCCGGTATCAAGGCACACGTCGTCTACCGGCGGCCGTGGTGGCGTGAGCGGGGACTGACCGGCGCGGCCATCACCGACGCCGGAACCGCGCGGATCACCTTCGATGTCAGTCCACCCGAAACCGGGGAAGGCGTCTTGACGACGTTTCTCGGGCTGCCGGTGAGCGACGATCCGGCGTTGCTGGCTCCCGAGGCGGGGGATCGGCGACGTCAGCGGGTGCTCGAAGATCTCGCCGCGTTGTTCGGGCCGGATGTCTGGACCTTCGAGGACTACATCGAAAAGGACTGGACGCGGGAATCGTGGCAGTCCGGTTGCCTTCTCCGGGTGCCGACCGGGGTGCTGTCCGTCGGCCGCCCGTGGCTCACCGAACCCGTCGGCGCCCTTCACTGGGCAGGCTCGGAAAGCTCCCATTTCGGGGAAGGCCATATGGACGGGGCCGTGCGTGCGGGCACTCGCGCCGCGGAGGAGGTGCTCGCCGAGCTGGCGTTGAAGCAACTCAGGACGTGATCGTGTCGATCAGCCTGTTGTAGCGGAGCCTTAAGGCGCGTTCGACGGCGGAAAGGGCTCCGGCGACGGCCATCGTGATGGTCGCCCACCGGGGCAGGTGGATCGGCGACGTGAAGGTGCCGATGTGCTGAGCGACGGCGGGGACCTTGGTGATGGCTTCGATCCCGGCGAGGAGGCTGACGGCGAGCGCGGTCAAGAGGATGACGAGGGACACCGCGCCGACGATCGCGCTGGTGCGGGGAAACCGTCGACCGAACCGTGCTCGCAGTCCTTCTTGGGAACGGTGGTGGGGGCGCAGCGCGCGCTCACCACCGTCCTCGGAGACGAAGTGCATGCGCTTCAGCCCGAACGCGCTGGTGGCGACTTCGATGACGCCGCCGGGCACCGGGAACGCCGCCGGGAGATTGGAGCGGTGGATCTGGACACCGTCGCGGTACAGCGCGGCAGGGCTCTTCCCGGATGCGTTTTCGTGCTGCTGCTTGGTTTTCGCTTCGGCGAGGTGCCGGACGTCGACCGCGTACACCTCGTTGCCGCCCGTGGGGCCGGTGGAGTCGAGGAAGAACAGAGAACGGGAGAACAGTTGCCAGCGGCGGTATTCGGGGAGTGGGCTCAGGTCCCCGGGTTTGACCTTGCCGAGTTGCCAGCGTCTCTTGAGCTTCGTGATCATGTCCGTTCCTCTTCCGGGGCGGTGAGACCGAGAAGTGCGTTCATCCGCTGCAGGACGTCGATCTGGGCCGGGTTGTAGAGCTCCACCAGGCCGTGGAGGATGACCGGTTCGGCGAGGGCCCGTGACGTCGCCACGTCCTTCAGGAAAGGGCGCGCCTCGAACTCGTGACGCGCGGCCGACGCGAGCCCCTCGGCCACTCGTTGCCTCGTGGCGTCGTCGGCGTCCGCGGGGAGTGTGTCGAATTCGGCTTGTGCCGGTGGGCGGGGCGCCGTGTTGAGCTCCTGCAGACCGGCCATCGCCTTCGGATCGAGCACTCGCGAAAACAGCATCAACAGCGAACGTTCCGTCTCCGGCAGGCCGTCGGTTTCGCCGTCGTACCCGTAAGGCAGATCGATGAGGCTGCGACGTCGCAGGATCAACGCGAGCTCCTTCCTCATCCGCTGTTGTCGTTCGATGCTCGCTTCCAGCTCCGCGTCCAGCGCGCGCAGCGTCTGTTCGACACCGTCGTCCGATTCCTCCATGGCCGGGATGTCGGACGGCTGGATGCCCAGGTCGACGAGCCGCCGGATCCGCAGGAGCCGGACCAGGTGCTCGACGCGGTACCGCTTGTACCCGTTCGCCGCCCGTTCGGGCTCGTCGAGCAGCCCGATCCGGTGGTAGTACCGGACGGTCTTCAGCGTCGTGCCGGCCAGTTCCGCCAGCTCACGTGTGCTCCAAGCCATCCATCGCATTGGACACCGTGCCCCTGGGGCACGGTCAAGCGTCTCGCTCGTTCGAGTGCGCGTTGTGTACTCGGGCAGTGGCGAAAGCGCGTTCGGGCAAGGATGCCGCCGGGTGGGCCGGTGTATCGGCGGCAACTGTCCTACGATGCCGTAGCGGCACCATGTTGATGTTCTTTTCGGCAAAAGACCTGGTAAATCGGCCGCCGGTGACCACAGAACCAGACCGAGTCGAGGCGGCGCATGCAACCCCATCTTGAAGCAGGCGAGGACTTCACCCTCCTCCTGGAACGCGAAGCCAGGAAACTCCAGGAGAAAGCCGAAGCCCTGACCGCCGCGTTCACCGCGTCCGCCGCCACGGCGCGGTCCGCGGACGGCTCGGTGACGGTGAAGGTCGAGGCCAACGGCTCGCTGAGCTCCATCGAGTTCGGCAACCGGGCGTGTGCGCTCGGCCCGGCCCGGCTCTCCGCGCTCGTCATGCAGACCGTGCGCGAAGCCCAGCGCAAGACCGCGGCGAATCTCATGGATTCGTACGTCGGGATCAACGGTGACGACCAGGCCGCGGAGCTGGTCCGCACCTTCATGCCGAAGGTGGAGGACGCCGAGGAGGACGTCCCGGCGAACCCGGAGCAGGACAAGTGGGCTCCGGAGGCGCACCACGAGGACCGGCCGCCGCAGCCGGGCCGTCCCGTGCGCCCGCCGAATCCGCCGGCCTCGCGACCCCGGCCTCCCGCCGCTCCCGACGACGACGAAATGAGGCCGTGGTGAGCGGATTCGATGTCACGACGGACGCGCTGAAGAAGTACGGAACCCACCTCGACCAGCTCGAAGAGGCACTGAAGAAGAGCGCCGACATGGTGGGCAGCTGCGTCGCCGACCCCGGGATCTTCGGCATCTTCGGCGGCCAGATCTACGGTGCCGGCGCGAGCATGCACTGCGGGAAGGCGCGGGACCACCTGAACGACTACTCGGGGAACGTGAAGGAGTTCTCCGACAGGGTGCGCGACGCCGCGAAGAAGTACGAAGAGAACGAGCAGGAGTCCGAGAAGTTGATCACCGCCGCCGGTGACGGTATCGAGGATGTGAAGGTCAAGTGAGCGACGAGTACCACCGCGGCGATTTCGGCAACGGCACCGGCGTCCACGCCGACGACTTCAAGGACGAGAAGAACAACTTCGCGGGCGGGGGCGACACCGCCGGCGCCGGGTTCTTCGATTCGGCGTTCGGGCTGAAACGAGCCGTCAACGAGGGCGACAGCCTCAGCATCGGCATGGCGTCGGTCGGCATGGGGATCGACATCCTCGGCATGGTCCTCGACCCGGTCGGCTCACTGCTCACCGCCGGTATCGGCTGGCTGATCGAGCACCTGGTCATCTTCCGCTGGCCGCTGGACTTCCTGATGGGCGACCCGAAGGGCATCGAGGCGGCCAAGGCGGCGATCTACGCCGAGGGCAAGACCGTGCGGCAGTGGTCGGAAGACCACGCGAAGGCCACCAAAGACCTCATGGCGAACTGGCAAGGCCCGGCCGCCGACAAGTTCCGGACCGACATGGAAGGCGTCTCGGCCCAGATCGACGCGCTGTCCGACTACGTCGATTTCGCCGGCAAGCAGATGGGGATCGCGGGTGCCCTGATCGGCACCGTCCGCGGCATCGTCCGGGACATCATCGCGATGACCCTGGCCGGCATCATCAAGGCCGCGATCATCGCGGTCGCCTTGGCGCCCATCACCTTCGGCGGCTCGATCATCGCGGCGATCACCTCCACGATCGCCCAGGTCGCCGTGGCGATCGGCAAGATCGCCTCGAAGATCGCCGACGTCGCCAAGCAGCTCGCCCAGATGCTCAAACTGCTGGCCAAGACGCGGGGGAAGGCCGACGACGTCGTCAAGCTGACGCTCGGCGGCAACATCGACAAGATCAAGGTGCCCAAGCCTCAGCCGCACACCCCCAAACCGCCGCCGGGTGACGCGCCCGGCGGGCCCAAGCCGATCGAAGGCCCGCCCGGGAAGAATCCGCTGTCCACGGCGAAACCGGACAAGCTCGGCGACATCGCCACCTGGGTGGTGCGGGACAAGCTGTCGAAGATGCCCGACGCCACCCCGGAGCTGATGAAGAAGTTCGACTACTGGTGCAGCATGCCGATGCCGGAGCTGGTCAAGCGGTTCGGCAAGAGCGCGGAAGCGCTCGAAAAGGCGGTCAAGATCATGAGTGACCCGACCTACGGCGCACCGGGGCTGGCCGGGAAGATCATCATCGACACGATGAAGGCCGTCCCGCCCGCCGTGAACGAGCCCGCACCGGAATAGTCATCGGCAGCTCGCCGTTCATCGCCCGGCGAGCTGCCGATCGTGCACCCGGCGCAGGAACAAGAGGGAAAGCACCGCGCCGCACAGGCAAAGGAACATGTCCCACTGGGTGTCCCAGACATCGCCTTGCGTGGCGAGGAAATCGTCCGCGCCCGACCCGGCGACGAGTGCGCTGAACCATTCCACGAACTCGAAACAGGCGCCGATCGCCAGGCATACGCAGACGGTCAGGAACGAGACCCAGCCGCCCGGACGCAGCGGCGTCCGGCGCAGGAGCACCTCGCGTACCGCGATCGCGGGGACGAAACCCTGGACGAAGTGGCCGAGCCGGTCGTAGTTGTTCCGCTGCGTGCCCAGCCATTCCTGCACCCATTCCCCGAGCGGGGTCTCCGCGTACGTGTACTGCCCGCCGTAGCACAGCACGAGCGCGTGAAGCACCAGCAACCAGCAGAGCAACCGGGTCAACGGAAAGCGTCGGCGCAGCGCGATCACCAGTGGCAGTCCGATCAGGACCCAGACGACTTCGAGGAACCAGGTGCCGAGCGACTTCGCCTGGATGCCGGTCGCCACGAGTGCCGCGAGCACCACGCCGGCCAGGAGCATCCCTTCGGTCCGGCCGACTCCTCGCACCATGGGAAAACCGTACAGCGACAAGGACAACGCCGCCGGTTACCGGGGTTCAGGTCCGCCTCGCCGCACCGGCGGCGGCCAGCAACGCGACCGCGAACAAGACGTACGCGCCGAGCAGTCCGCCGGCCGAGCTCAAGGTGCCGCCGATGGCGCGACCCAGGAGCTGACCGATGCATTCGGCCGTGATGACCGCGGTGGCGAGTTCGGTGGCGGTGAAGCCGCTCGCGCCGGCGGTGGTCGCTCTGATGTACAGGCCGGGGTAGGCGAGGCCGACACCGATTCCGGCCACCGCCCACGCGGCGAGCACCACGGCGAACGATCCGCCGACGGCGAGTGCGACGGCCAGCACGGCCGTGCCGAGGGCGGTGATGCTCAAGCCCGCCACGGGAAAACGTCGTGCCGAGGTGAACTGGGCGGCCAGCAGGCTCGTCACCGCCCAGCCGAGCGGGGCGGCGCTCAGGACGATCGCGGCCTGCCCGAGGCCCAGGTGGAAACCGCTCGTCAGCAGGACGGTGATCAGGCTGTCCGCGCCGAAATAGCCGATCGCGAACAGCACCATCGCGCCGAGCGCGGCGGGGGTCCCGGGCCGCAGGCGGGCGGTTCCCGCGGGCAGGATCGCGATCATCCCGGCCACCGTGATCGCCGCGCCGACGAGCGCGACCGGCCACGATCCCGTGCTCAGCACGACGACCGCCGCGCCCAGCGGGACCAGCAGTGTCCGCCCCAGCGGCCGGGCGGCCTCGGCGGGAGGATCGTCGCGGACGGCACGCACGACCAGCAACCGTCCGAAAAGGACGAACGGAATCGGTAGCAGCAGGGTCCAGCGCCAGCCCACGAGATGTTCCAGGCCCAGTGTCGCCGCCGGGCCGACCAGAGCGGGCACGATCCACATCGCCGACGACGCCGCGACCACGCGGAGGCGTAGCCGTTCGTCGAGATGCCGGATCGCGGAACTGATCCCGAACACCGCGAGCAGGCCGCTGGCGAGCCCGCTGGAGAACTGGCCCAGCGCGAACATCCACGCCGTCCGGGCGGTGGCGGCCAGGACGAGCCCGCCGAGGTACGCGAGCATCCCGGCGGCGAGGGTGCCGCGCGCGCCGAGCCGCCCCAGGACCCGGCTCGCCAGCGGAAGGGCGACGAACAACCCCAGGCTGGACCCGGCGATCAGGAGTCCGAGGTCGCTTTTCGCGTCCAGGTCTACGGTGACGATCGGCAGGAGGGTGGAGCCGACGAAGCCGGTGACGGCGGCCGCGAATTCGAGCGCGACGATCCCGGCCGCGAGGACCAGCGATCCCGTGCGATGCGTGAGCCGGCCACCGCTCACGTATAGAGCTCCCGGTCGTAAAGGTTGATCTGCACCCACACCCCGTCGGGATCCTGGACGCGCATCGAGTGCCCGAAGCCTTCGTCGGTCACCGGGTCCGGTGCGAATCCGGCTGCCCGCAAGCGCTCCGCCACTTCTTCCAGAGGTTCGTCGGCCTCGAAGGCCAGTTCACAGCGACCGACGTCCTCGGCGGACCCGCGGTGGAGGGCCAGCATGCCGCCGCCGGCGGGCATTTCCAGCCACCCGCCCGGGCGTGACGACGGCCCGGCCCGCAGGCCGAGCGCCTCGTAGAACCGCGTCAGGGCCGCGACATCCGAGCTGTAGCGGATCGGCATCACTCGCATCACGAGGGTTCCTCACTGGTGGTCCGGCTCTGGCCCAGGTAGTCCTCGAGGACGCGCTCGACGAACGAGGAGAGCGATTCGTCCGCGTCGACAGAGGCGTGCTTCACCCGCCTGATGAGGTCGTTCGGCAGGTAGACGCTGAATTGCCGTTTGGCGGCCGGGGTCATGCCCACATGCTAGCAAATGAGCATGCCCGCATGTGTGCATCTTCTGGGAGCAGGTCGGGCAGCTTGCCAAGATCCTGAGCCAGGACGCCGAAGACTTCGGCCCGGTGCCCGAGCCCGGGGTGGCATGAGCCCCAAACGCAACGACGACGTGCCGCCGCCCGCTGTCGATGGCGAATGGCCCTGGCCGGCCACAGGCAGGAGAAGGCGCCGGAACCCGCCCCTGCCGGGTTCCGGCGCCTTCAGCGCCCGTCACTCACCTTCGCCAGGTGGGACGAGGCGTCGTACGGCACCATCGAATCCGGTGCTGTACAGGCTCGCCGGGTCCCAGCCCGGTCCGGCGCCGAAGCGCACGGACGAGCCGAGGTGGACGCCGGTGGCGATCGCGCAGGTCGAGCCGGACTCCGGATCGACGCGGTAGACGATGCCGTGTTCCCCCGCGGTGTAGAGCCGTCCGTCGGGGCCGATGGTCAGGTCGTCGATGATGTTCAGCGGCCACGGTGCCTGGAGCCGGATCTTCTTCGCGGGTGCGGAAGGGTTCGCGAGGTCGATCCCGGCGATCTGGAAGTCCGGGCCGCCGGTGTTGGCGACGTACAGGGTGCGGCCGTCGTTGCTGACGACCATGCCGTTGGGACCGAGCAGATCGGGACCGTACCGTTCCGGCGCTGACGGATTCTCCTCGCGCACCAGCCAGAGTCCGCGTTTCGGGCCGATCAGGGTGCTGATCACCGCGTCACCGTTCGGCAGCACCGTGCCGCCGTCGGGCATCGTGAGATCGGTGGCCCACGTCCGTCGCTTCCCGGTGCCGAAGTCGTAGATGTCGATGGTGCCGGTCTTGAGGCCGAGCGTGCCGTCGACCGTCAGGTGCCCGGTGTTGAGGTACAACTCGTCGCCGCGGACCGTGAGCGCGCCGGGGCCGCGGACCGGCAGCAGGGTGCTGACCGCGCCGTCGGGTGTCACACGCTCGATGGTTCCGGTGCCCGCGAACAACGTCCGGGACACCAGGAGCCCGCCCCGGCCGTCGAAGGCGAGATTCTCCAGTGGCAGGCCGAGTCCGGTAGCGACGGTGCGGACCTGCCAGGGCACGCAGTCCTGGGCCGGGGCGGCGACAGCGGTGCTCGGTGCGGTGAAGGCCGCCGCCGCGATGACGGCGGCCGCGACGACCCCTCGAAGGCGTCCGGTCATGAAGTCCTCCCGCAGTTCCCGGCGGTCGGGACGCCGTGCAGTCGTTGGCTGATCCAGGAGACGGCGTAGGGCACGCTCGCGAGGGCGTACGTGATGTGTTCGGGCACGTTCGACAGGTGGTACTCGACGTTCGCGCCGCGCGCGCACCAGTCCGCGACCGAGCCCCGGTTGTATTCGGGCGAAACGATTTCGTCGAAGCGGGACTGCTGGACGAGGACCGGACCCTTCGGCGCGCGGGTGCCGACGTAGTTGTCCGCGAGCACCGCGTCGACGTCGGCGTTGTGGTAGATGTCGAACCGGGTGTAGTCGTTCACGCGCTGGAACGGGTTGCCCGCGACCAATTCGACGACGCAGTCGTCACCGATCCGTTCCGCCAGCTGCTTTCCCTTGTCGTTGAACGGGTCCAAAGTGGAGTATTCGCGGGACAGGCCGACCATCGCGGCGAGCGCGAATCCGGAGAACGGGCCGCCGTCGATCCCCTCGACGGTCTTGCGGAGGTCACCGGTGAAAGCGTTGGCCACCCAGGCTTTCACGTCCAGTTCGGGTGCGTAGGCAGGCTGTTCCTGTGCCGCCCACGCGGTGGCGTGCCCGCCGCCGGAGTAACCCCAGGCCGCGACCGGCGCGGCCGGGCCGAGACCGGCTTCGGGCAGGGCCAGCGCCGCGCGGATGCCGTCGAGCGTCGCGCGTCCCGCCACCTTGCCGGCGATCCACGACATCCGGGGGCCCTGGTAGTCGGTCTGGATGGCGACCCAGCCGTTGAGCAGCGCGGTGGCCACCGCGCTGGAGTCCTTCTGCAGTCCGGTCCGCAGTTCGTACGACGGATTGCAGTGCGTGCCGAGGCTGTCGATCGCGCTCTGGTAGGACAGCAGCGTGCGTTTGCCGCTCGCGGGCGCGGTGAGCGGCACCATGATCGTGCTGACCGTCGCGATCGGCCGGTCGGCGACGTCGGTCGAGCGCACCAGTACCTGGTAGGCGCGGACCGGGGTGGGGATGAGGTAGGTGCTGACCTTCACTTCGCGTTTGCGGAGGACGGAGCCCGGCGGTCGTGCCTCGAATCCTGCGGGCGGGCGGTAGAACGGATCGTCGTCGGGCCTCGGGATCGCTGTCTGCGTCGAGGGAGCCGCCGACGGTGCCGCCGTGGCGACCCCGGCCCCCGTCGCCAGCGAGATGATCATGACGCCTGCCAGCATCATCGATCGCAGTACTGGTCTGGACTCCATCGCTCCTCCTTGAGCACGCGCCAAACTAATACATGTGTATCAATTTTTCTGATACAGGAGTATCGATCAGAGCCCAGGAGTGTGTCAACGATCACCGAACGTGAGGGTGATCGGATTACGGCTTCGCGTCCGGGATCGGGAGGCTGGTCTGACGGCGCAGTTCGCCGGGGTCCGTCACGAAGGCGAGGAAAAGTCCTTGTATCGAACGGTTCGTGAGCTCGAGGTCCGCTTCGGTCGGCTGCGGATTGGCCAGCCGGTGCAGGGCCAGGCCGTCCAGCAAGGCCATGAATGCCTTGGCTGCCTGCCGGGAATCGGCGACGCCGAGCGACGCGAGCAGGGGGGCGGCCGACGCTTCGAAGGCGCTCATCGCCTCGTCGACCACGGTGCGCATGGCCGGGTTCCGCGCGGCCTCCATGTACAGCTCGTACTGGGCGACGGTCACGCCGAATTTGCCGGCCACGAGGGCGTTCGTGAGCCGCTCACCGATGTCCAGCACGGACTTCGCGCCGCGCACGACGTCCGCGAGCAGGACTTGGACGATCTCGATCCGCTCGTGGATGTGGAAGCGCAGCGCCTCCGCGATGAGCTCTTCGCTGGTCGCGAAGTAGTAACCGGCCGCGGCCTGGGGCAGGCCGGCGCTGGCGGAAACCGCGCGGTGGGTCACCGCCTTGACGCCGCTGTCGCAGATCAGCTGCATCGCGGCGCGGAGCAGCAACTCCCGGCGCTCCCGGCTCCGTGCCTGCTGCTTGCCGCGACTACCGGTCATTGACTTCCCCTTCGGTCGAACCGATACTAGCGTATCAATCTAACTGATACGTTTGTATTAATCCTGGGAGAGCGCATGGGAGACGGCGTCCACCGGTCCGGGCGGCTCGGCGCGGCCGAACTGCGAGAGATTCCCAGTCTGTGCCAGGTTTTCCAGCACACGGTCGCGGAGTTCGGCGACGTCGTCGCGCTGCGGACGCCGGACGACGCGGTGTCGCTCACCTGGCGGCAGTACGGCGAACGAGTGCGGCGCTTGGCCGAAGGGCTGCACGCGCTCGGTGTCCGGCCCGGGAACACGGTGGCGCTCATGTTGACCAACCGGCCAGAATTCCATCTTGTCGACATGGCGGCGATCCACCTGGGCGCCATCCCGTTCTCGGTGTACAACACCAGTTCCGCCGAACAGATCGAGTACCTGTTCGCGAACGCGGAGAACCGGATCGTGGTCTGCGAGGAACAATTCCTGCCGCGGGTGCGGAAAGCGGACCTCGTCGTCTGCGTGGACGGCGCCCCCGAGGGTACGGTTTCCCTTGCCGAACTGGAAAAAGCCGAGTCGCCGGACTTCGACTTCGCCGCCTCGTGGCGCGCCGTCGGCCCGGACGACGTGCTGACGCTGATCTATACCTCCGGCACCACCGGACCGCCCAAGGGTGTCGAACTCACCCATCGCAACCTCGCCTACAGCATGGGCGCCGCGCTGGAATCGCGCGACATCGCCGACGCTGTCGACAACGGGCGCGTGCTCTCGTTCCTGCCGGACGCGCATCTGGCCAACCGGTACTTCGCGCATTACTTCCCGGTCGTCTCGGCGGCGACGATCACCTGCGTGGCGAACCCGAAAGCCGTCGTGGCCACGCTGCCCGCCGTCCGTCCGACGGTCTTCCTCGGTGTCCCGATGCTCTGGTACAAGGTCAAAGCCGGGATCGAACAGGCCGTCGCGGCCCAGCCCGGTGTCCGGCGGAAGCTCGCCGAATGGGCACTTCGCGCCGGCCTGTCCACGGTGCGCGATGAGCGGCCTTCCGGCTGGTCGCGCTTGCGGCATCGGCTGGCACGCCGGCTCGTCCTCGACCGCTTGCTCGCCAAGATAGGGCTGGACGCCTGCGTGATCCCGATCAGCGGCGCCGCCCCGATCGCGGTCGACACGCTGGAATTCCTGATGGCCGTCGGGCTGCCGGTCTGCGAAGGCTGGGCGATGTCGGAGACCTCGGTCCACGGCACGCTCAATCCGCGTCACGCGATCCGGCCCGGCACCGTCGGCAAGGCCCAGTACGGCGCCGAACTCCGGCTTGCCGACGACGGGGAACTGCTGATGCGCAGCCCCGCCCTGATGCGCGGCTACCGGAACGACCCGGAGCGGACCGCCGAGGCGATCGACGCCGACGGCTGGCTGCACACCGGCGACATCGCCGCCATCGACGACGACGGCTACGTGTCCATTGTGGACCGCAAAAAGGAACTGATCATCAACGCGGCGGGCAAGAACATGTCGCCGTCCAACATCGAGAACGCGCTCAAATCGGCGGGCGCCCTGATCGGTTCGGCGGTGGCGATCGGCGACCGGCGTCCCTGTGTGGTCGCGTTGATCACCCTCGACCCGGATACGGCCGCGGCCTTCGCCGAGCGCCACGGCCTCCCGGCGGATCCCGCCACACTGTCCGCGCATCCTTTGCTGCGTCAGGAGATCGCCGATGCGGTCGAGCGGGCCAACGGCAGGCTCTCCCGCGTCGAGCAGATCAAGGAGTTCACCGTGCTGCCGGTCCATTGGGAACCGGGTGGTGTCGAGCTGACGCCGACGATGAAGCTCAAGCGGGCGTCGATCGCGGAGACCTATGCCGAGGAGATCGACGCGCTCTATCGGTCGTGAGGTGTCGGCAGTCACAGCCAACTCGCTAACTTGTTTAGCGACTAATCTAGTAAGCTTCTTGGTATGACTTCATCCGGCTCGTGGCAGGTCGAGTTCCCCGGCGTGGGCAACGCGGTGATGGAACGCCTGCAAGAGGTGGGCACGCTGACGCGAGTCATCGAGAAGCGCCTGAGCGGGGCCCTGGGGATCAACGCCACGGACCTCGCCGCGATGGAGCACCTCATCAGCGAAGGGCCGCTGACGGCGAAGGATCTGGCTGATCGGCTGCGGGTTTCGACGGCGGCGAGCACGCATGTCGTCGACAGGCTCGAAAAAGCCGGGCACGTCGTCCGCCGCCCGCACGCCACCGACCGTCGCAAGGTGCTGGTCGAGCCGGTCCAGGAGTCGGTGACCAGGATCTTCGGCCATCTCCAGCCGCTGCTCAGCGGTCTGGAAGGCCTGGTCGAAGCGCTGGGCCCCGAAGGCCGGGACGTCGTCGAGAACTTCTTGACCGGTGTCGTGGGGTTCTACACCGGCACCGCGGATTCCCTGCCCGAGAGCTGACCCCGCCCTTCCCCTGACCGGTGCGCGAGCCGCCCCGGTGTACGAACGCGCCCGAAAACGGCCGCGCACCAAGGATTTTGGAGTGAACGACATGTCCGTGACCCAGGAGAAGACGTCTCCGAAAGCGGTGTGGTGGCTGCTGGCCACCGTGCTCGTCGTCGAATTGATGGACCTGCTCGACTCGACGATCGTGAACGTGGCGGGCCCGTCGCTGGAACGGTCGCTGGGCACGAGCCCGGTCGGGCTGCAGTGGGTGATCGGCGGTTACGCGCTGGCCCTCGGCGCGGGCCTCGTCCTGGGCGGACGGCTCGGCGATCGCTTCGGGCGCCGTCCGATGTTCCTGTTCGGGCTCGTGGCCTTCACCGCCGCGTCGCTGCTGTGCGCGCTCGCCCCGAGCATCGGCCTGCTGATCACCTTCCGGCTGGTGCAGGGTGTGGCCGGCGCGATGATGCTGCCGCAAGGGCTGGGAATCCTGCGCGACAACCTCTCTTCCCGCGACCTCACCAAAGCGCTCGCCGTCTTCGGGCCGGTCCTCGGACTCGGCGGGGTGCTGGGCCCGGTGCTGGGTGGCGCGCTCGTCGATTGGGACCTCTTCGGTCTCGGGTGGCGGCTGGTCTTCCTGGTCAACGTCCCGGTCGGGCTCGCGGCGCTGGCGCTGGCCTGGCGGCTGGTCCCCGGCGGCGCCGGAACGCGCACCCTGCGCGTGGACATCATCGGGGCGGTACTCGTCGCGGGTGCTTCCGCGTTGCTGGTCCTTCCGCTCAACGAGGGACAGGCGTCGGGATGGCCTTTGTGGACTTGGCTTTCGCTGGCCGCCGCCGCGATCGGCTATGTGGCGTTCGCGTTGTGGCAGCGCCGGATCATGCGGCTCGACCGTGCCCCGCTGGTCACCCCGGCGCTGTTCGGCAAACCCGCGTTCACCGTCGGGCTGGCTGCGGTCGCGCTGTTCTTCGGCGGGCTGATCGGGACCCAGCTGGTACTGACGTTCTTCTTGCAGATGGGACAGGGATTCACCGCCGGGGAGGCCGGGCTGGGCAACCTGCCGGTCGCGCTGGGCACCGCCGTCGGCGGCGGGATCAGCGGAGGACTGCTCGCCGCGAAACTCGGTCGCGCCGTCCTGCAGACGGGCGCCGTCGTCCAGTTCGCCGGTGTCGCGTGGCTGTGGCTCGCCTTGTCCGGCGAGGGTGAGTTCACCATCTGGCGGATCGTGCCCGGCGGTGTCGTCGCCGGGATCGGCGCGGGCATCGTGATCGCCGCGGTCTTCAACACCGTGCTCGGCGCCGTCGCCGACGACGAGGTCGGCTCCGCGTCCGGAGTGCTGACAGCGGTTCAGTCCATCGGCGGTTCGGTCGGTGTCGCGGTGTTCAGCACCGTGTTCTTCGCCGATGTCACCCGGCCCACGGAGAGCTTCCGCGACGCGCTCGTGGTCCAGGCGGTGGTCATCGGGTTGTTCCTGCTCATCTCGCCGCTGTTCCCGCGCCGAGCCCGGCCCGACGAGGTCGAAGCCGCCGCCGAGGCGACCGTGGGTGCCCGATGAGCGAGGTCCTGATCTCCGGCGGCGGTATCGCCGGACCCGCGCTCGCCTTCTGGCTTCGCCGCCATGGCCTGACCTCGACCGTGATCGAACGGGCGCCGGAGCCACGCCTCGGCGGGCAGACGGTCGATCTGCGCGGCGCCGGCCGCACCGTCATCGAACGGATGGGCCTGGAGCAAGCCGCGCGCGACCGCGTCACCCATGAGGAGGGGCTGCACTTCGTCGACGATCTCGACCGTGTCCGGGCGTCGTTCGGCAAGGACGCCCTCGGCGGCGACGGGTTCGTCACCGAACTGGAGATCCTGCGCGGCGAACTCGCCGACCTGCTCCACCAGCGAACCCGGGAAGAGACCGAGTACGTCTTCGGCGACGAGATCACCGGCCTGACCGACACGGGTGACGGCGTGGACGTCACCTTCCGCTCCGGTTCCGGACGGCGTTTCGACCTCGTCGTTCTCGCCGACGGCCTGCGGTCACGGACCCGCGACCTCGTCTTCGCCGACATCGCCCGCACGCGCTCGTTCGGGCTCTACACCGCCTACTTCACCATTCCGCGGGCGGAATCCGACGGTCAGTGGGCCCGGTGGTACAACGCGCCCGGCCGCCGCGTCGTCCTTCTGCGGCCCGACAACCAAGGCACCACGCGTGCCTCGTTGTCCTTCCTGCTGCCGAGGCCGGGGCTCGACCGGTTGCAAGCCCCGGCGCAGCAAGAGTTCCTGCGCGGTCACTACGCGGACGCGGGCTGGGAGACCCCGCGTGTACTCGACGGAATGAGCGGCTCGCCCGACTTTTCCTTCGAGTCCGTCGGCCAGATGCGGCTGGAACAGTGGTCACGCGGCCGGATCGCGGTGGTCGGAGACGCCGCCTACTGCGCCTCGCCGCTCAGCGGCATGGGCACCAGCCTCGCCCTCGTCGGCGCCTACGTTCTCGCCGGAGAACTCGGCCGTCACCGTGGCCACCTCGACGCCTTCCGTTCCTACGAGACGATCATGCGGCCCTACGTCGAACAAGCCCAGAAGGTCCCGTGGATCGCGCCACGGCTGGCAGCACCCCGGTCGCGTGCCGGGATCCGCTTCCTCCACACCGTCACCGGTCTCGCGGCCGGCCCGAAGGCCGGCCGCGTCGCGGCTCGCTTCACCAACCCGCCCTCGGAGGCCATCGACCTGCCTCGTTACGAGGAGCGCTGAGGTCAGTTCAGCTTGCGGGTGTCGGCGGGCAGACCGCCACCGGCGTAGACGTCCTCGGCGAGCTTGGCCAGGGCGGTGAGGGCGACGTTCTGGCTCCACGGGCCGTAGGAGACCCGGGAGACGCCGAGTTCCTGCGCGGTCGCCAGCGGGATGGAGCCGGGGATGCCGATCAGGTTGACCTTGCGCTCGCCCAGCGCCTCGACCAGCCTGCCGACCTGGCGCTCGTCGAGCTTCCCGGGCGCGAAGAAGTTCGACGCGCCCGCGTCCAGGTACGCGCGGCCGCGGGTGATCGCCTCGGCCAGCGCCTCCTCGGGGTCGCCGCCCTTGAGGAAGGCGTCCGTGCGGGCGTTGACCACGAAGTCGACACCGGCCGACTGCGCTGCGGCGACGGCGGCCTCGACGGCCTTCACCGACTCGGCCAGCGGCTTCATCTGGTCTTCGAGGTTGCAGCCGACCGCGCCGACCTCGATCGCCCTGGCGACCGTGCCGCCCGGGTCGCCGTAGCCCGCCTCCAGGTCGGCGGTGACCGGCAGATCGCCCGCCGTCCGCACGATCAGGGCGACCTCGGCGATCATCTCGTCGCGGGGGATCTTCTCGCCGTCGGGATAGCCGCGCGAGGCGGCGATACCGTGGCTCGGGGTGGCGAGCGCCTGCGTGCCGGGGGTTTCGGCGACGACCTTCGCGGTGATCGCGTCCCAGACATTGACGACGAGCAGCAACTCGGGGGCGGCGTGCAGCTCCTGCAGCCGGGTGGCCTTCTCAGCGGTGGAAACCATGTCCCCCAATCTAGGGCCTGTGACCGGGGTCGGCGGGGAAGGCGGCGGCTGGATCGGGTGGCTGTCCGTGGTCGGCCGCTTGTGATGGAATCACCCTCAGGAGGCCGCGGTGAGCGCTCCCAACCCGCTCGCCTGGGTCCGCCAGTCGCTCTGGTTCGGCGTCCCGCCCGCCCACCGCTGGCCGATCCGGTTCAGCGGGTCGCGATCGGACGTCCAGAGCGAATCGGCCTGCCGTCGGGCGTAATCCCGGTATGGGCCCGAGTTCGTCGCGCTCGCCAGATCGGCGAGGAAACGCATGAAGATGCCCTTGAACTGCTTCTGGTTGTCGTCACAGGAGTTCTGGCCTACGTCGCAGGATTCGGTGAGGACACCGTTCCTCGTCAGCACTGGCCCGGTCACCGCCGCGTCGGCCAGCCGCCGGGCCTCGTCGAGCAGGCGAGGTTCGTTCGTCGCACGCCAGACCTCGACGAGACCGCCGATGGCCAGGCCCTGGTTGTAGGTCCAGACCGTCTGGCCGTTGTTGCGGCAATCGCGCGTCAGGCCGTCGTTGACCAGACCCGAGGAATTGATCATCCCGCTGGCCAGGTACCAGTCCGCGGCGGTCCGTGCCCGTTGCAGCCACACGGAATCACCCGGCGTGCGGCGGTGCACGGAGGCCGCCAGCCTCAGGTACAGACCACTGGTGACGGCGTTCTTGTAGGTCCGTTCACGATCCCACCAAACGCCACCGCCGCAGGAACCCGTGTCCCAGTACTGGTGCACGTAGGCGGCGATCGTCGTCGCCATGGTCAGGTAGCGCGGATCGCCGGTGTGGTCGTAGGCGGCCACCCACGCCAGGCCCCACCAAGCGCTGTCGTCGATGGCGCGGCTGGCGAAATTCCCTTCGATGGCATCGGAACTGCGTTCGCCCGCCGGGAAGGTGCCGCGATTGCGGTCGAAGGTCCGCGCGATCACCCAGTCGTAGCGTCGATCCCCGGTGCTCTTCGCGTGGTCGATGACCGCCGTCAGCGTCGCCGCCGAGTTCCACCAACTGCTCGGCCACCAACCCGGGTACGGATCATAGGAGTACAGAAGCGCATCCGCCGCCGCTTGCGCCCGAGCCGGCGCCGGACGCGCCCACGCCGTACAGGATCCTTCCTGGTGCCCGGCTTCGCGGCCGCACGCGCGGACGGCGCCGCCGTAGTGACGGCCGCGCGGATCCCGGGTCGCGAACAGCACCGTCCGGCCGGTGCTCGCGCCCGCGGCGACCGGCGTGCGGCCGAGCGACGAGCCACCCGCCCAAGTGGTTCCGGCGTCCCACGAACGATCCAGCCAGATCTCGTCGCCCTGTGCGCCGGATTCGATGGTGCCCCAAGCCATCGCGTTCGCGTCGACGTGCAGCCGGATCGTGCGCCCGTACAACGTCGTCGGCGGAACAGGCCGCGTGTCACCGTTCGCCTGAGTCGAACCGTCACAGGTGACATCGCAGACGGTGGGATGGATCCACTGCGTACAGGTGACCCCGGCGGCGTCCCCGCACGCGCGGAGCAGCCCGCGCCGGTGCTTGCCGGGGTCGGTCACGTTGTACATCAAGGTTCTCGTGCCGGTCCAGGCGCCGGGGATGCTCGCCTTGCCCAGCAGGCCTTCCCAGCTCGCGCCGCCGTCCCAGGACCGGTCGAGCCAGACCGAATCGCCGGTGACACCGCGATCGATGCTGCCCCAGGCCATCCCGTCGGCGTCGGACACGTGCAGGCGCACTTGGCGGCCGTTGACCACTTCGTCCGGGACCGGGAAGGTGTCCTGCTGGGCGCGGGACGGATCGAGGGTGTCGCAGGACAGCACGCAGACCACGGCCGCGGGCGCGACCTGTTGCGCCGCCGGTACGGGAATCGCCGTCAGGATCAGACTGAGTACGAGATGGATCAGCGATGACATCGTTGTCCGCCCTCGGAGTCGGCCAAGCGCCGGATCTGGGATCTCTTTCATGATCCGGCTTTCGTCACCGCCCGGTCAACGGACACCACCGGTCAGATCTCAGGACAGGATTTCTGTTACGCCCCGGAGCCAGGGCGCGATGTAGGGATGTCACTTTCGAGTGGAGGTCTCGTGGAGCTAACGATCAACGCAGGGGGCGAAGAACAAGCCCTGAAAGAGTTCTATAGCTGGCTTCGCGACGACGTCGACGTGGTCCGGTCCGCGACCATCACCACCGCGGGGGCGCGGGAGTCGGGGCAGATGGGGGCCTTCGAGGTCATCTGCATGTCCATCGGTTCCCTGACCGGGCTGGCCAATCTGGCCATCGCGTGGGGCAACTTTCTGCGGTCCCGCAAGGAAACGCCGCCGTTCACCATCACGATCGAGGGTGAGCTGTCGGCCGAACAGCGCGCCATGCTCCGCAACCTCGACCTCCCGCTGGAGGACTCGTGAGTGGTAAGAACGGTTCTATTGAGGGGTAAGGCAAACGTTTCGTGTCTCAGCTACCCGCCCGTCAAGGTTGCGAAAGCCACTTTCGCAACCTTCAACGTTGCGAAAGTGGCTTTCGCAACACCTGCCACGCGGCCGGACGCAACGACCGGCGCCGACCACGCCACCTTTGCCGTACCTCTCAATAGCCGCCTTTACCACTCACGACCTCACACGCCGCTTCCCAGCCACCGCAACGTTTCCAGGGCGACCGCCACATCCACCGCGTTCTCCGCCAAGGGCCGGGGGAGGAGTTCGTCGGCTCGCGCCAGCCGGCGGATGACGGTGTTGCGGTGGGTGTAGAGCCGTTCCGCGGTCCGCGTCGTGTTGCCGAGTTCGTGCACGTAGGTCCGGACGGTCTCCCGGGTTTCGGCGTCGGCGTGCCGGAGTTCGCCGAGGGTGTCGGCGAGGAATTCGTCGGCCTGCGCGGGGTCGACGGTGAGCAGCGCGAGCAGCTGGATGTCCTGATAGCGCGCGATCTGCTGCGGTGAGGTGAGCCGGGCGAGCATCCGCTGGGTGGCGGCGGCGTCCAGGTGACTGCGGCGGAAGCCGTCGATCCCGCTGCCGGGGCGTCCCAGCGCCACGCGGACGTCGGGGTGCGGCGTGAGTTCTTCGGTGAGCCGGTCAGCGCGGGGCTGGGTCCGGCCGGGAAGCCAGACCCAGAGGGCGGCGGCGCTGGCGACGACGGTCAGCCGGTGTGAAGCGCCGCCGGCCCGCATGAGCGTTTCGGCCGCGCTTTCGAGCTGCTGGGACGACGGTGTGGCCGACCCGCTCCAGACGATCGCGGCCGTATGGGGGCCGGCGAGCGGGTAGCCGAGCTGGGCTTCGGCTCGTGAGCGGCTGATGGGGGCGCCTTCGAGCAGCAGGGTGACCGTGGCGCGCCGTTCGGCGTGGGCGCCGCGGGTCAGTTCCGTGCGCTCGGCGGCCATCCGTTCGGACACCGCCGCGACGGTGTCCTCGATGAACGTCGTGATCGACAGCGACGAGACGTCCAGCAGCTCGCGGAGCAGGACCGGGTCGGACGTGAGGTCGAAGCAGATTTCGATCCACCGGCGCCACGCGACGCCCTGAGCCCGCCGGTAGGCGTCGAGACCGCCGGAGTCGAAGCCACGGCGCACCATGTCGCGGGCGCCTTCGAGCACTTCCTGGTTCAGGTTGGCGTTGACCCGCCTGCCCGGATGCTGCACGTTGGCGGCCGCCCAGTGCAGCAGGTTGGCCATGTTCGCGCGTTTGGTCCCCTCGGTGAGCACGGGGTCCTCGGCGACCGCGCGCATGCTGTCCCCGCCGAGCGAGGCGGCGTGCAGCTCTTCGATCCACTCGGCGCGCGGATGCAGCACGATCTCGGCCCCGCGCCGGAACAACTCACGCGCCTCCGGTGACAGGGACGGCCACGGCGCTGCGGCACTTTGCACCATCGGTACATGATGATGGTGCGGATAGTGCTAGCGCAATCCCACGGCGCACCCGCATCGTGGAGGTAACCGAGACGAGGCTGGAGTACCGCATGACGACGAGCACACCCGTCGAGCACCTCGACGTGGTCATCATCGGTGCCGGGATTTCCGGGATCGGGGCCGCGCGCTACCTGAAGACCGAGCAACCGGGCAAGAGTTTCGCCGTCCTGGAGGCCCGCGGGGCCTCGGGCGGCACGTGGGACCTGTTCCGCTACCCCGGCATCCGGTCGGACTCCGACCTCCACACCTTCGGTTACGAGTTCAAGCCGTGGCGGGACAAGCAGTCCATCGCCGACGCGCCCCGGATCCTCTCGTACCTGCGCGAAACGGTCACCGAGAACGGCCTCGAGTCCAGCATCCGCTACCACCACAAGCTGCTCTCGGCTGCCTGGTCCAGCGACGAGGCGCGCTGGCTGCTCGAGATCGAGCGGACCGACACCGGCGAGCGCACCCGGCTGAGCGCGGGCTGGATGTTCAACGCCGGTGGCTATTACCGCTACGACGAGGGCTTCACCCCGGACTTCGAGGGCCGTGACCGGTTCGGCGGCACGATCGTGCACCCGCAGCACTGGCCGGAGGACCTCGACTACGCCGGGAAGCGCGTCCTCGTGATCGGCAGCGGCGCCACCGCGGTCACCCTGATCCCGGCGATGGCCCCGACGGCGGCGCACGTGACCATGCTGCAGCGCACCCCCACCTACGTGATGCCGGTGCCGCGCGAGGACAAGATCGCCAACGGCCTGCGCAAGATCCTCGGCGAGGAGAGGGCGTACGCGCTCACCCGCCGCAAGAACATCCGCAAGGGGCTCGCGGTCTGGCAGTTCTGCCAGAAGTTCCCCAAGACCGCCCGCTCGCTCATCCGCTACGTCAACAAGAAGCAGCTTCCTAAGGGCTATCCGGTCGACGAGCACTTCAACCCGCCGTACGACCCGTGGGACCAGCGGCTGTGCGCGGTGCCCGGCGGCGACCTGTTCGCCGCCATCCGCAAGGGCAAGGCCGACGTCGTCACCGACAAGATCTCGACCTTCACCGAGAAGGGTGTCCTGCTCGAATCCGGGCGGGAACTGGAGGCGGACGTCGTCATCACCGCCACCGGCCTGAACCTCCAGGTCTTCGGCGGCGCCTCGCTCAGCGTGGACGGCAAGCCGGTGGTCCTGCCGGAAACCGTCGCCTACAAGGGAATGATGCTTTCGGACGTGCCGAACGCCGCGTTCGCGATCGGCTACACGAACTCGTCGTGGACGCTCAAGATCGGCCTGCTGTGCGAGCACTTCTGCCGTCTGCTCGGGCATATGGACGCCCACGGCTACGACGTGTGCCGTCCCGTCCCGGCCGATCCGGACATGCCGACGAAGCCGTTCCTGGACTTCGCCGCCGGGTACGTCCAGCGTGCCCTCGATCAGCTTCCGCGTCAGGGTGACCGCATGCCGTGGCTGACGTCGATGAGCTACCACTCCGACATCAAGCTGCTGCGCGCGGACGACATCACCGATCCCGAGCTGCACTTCTCCCGCGTCGAGGTCCGGGAAGCGGTGAGCTCGTGACCGACAGCTTCGCCGAACTGCCCGAGGGCCCGAAGATCTGTTATCGCGAGGACGGCCCCGCCGACGGTGTGCCGCTGGTGCTGATCGCCGGACTGGGCCTCGACCTCACTTCGTGGCCACAGCGGATGATCGACGGGTTCACCGGCCGCGGCTTCCGCGTCCTCCGGTTCGACAACCGGGACGCGGGCCGCTCGGACCGCGTCAAGGCGCCGAATCCGGGCAAGCTGCGGCAACTGCTGGCCAAGCCGCTCCCGGGCGCCTACGACCTCGGGGACATGGCCGCGGACACCGTCGGCCTGCTGGATCACCTGGGCATCGACACCGCGCATCTGGTCGGCATGTCGATGGGCGGCATGATCGCCCAGACGGTCGCCGCCCGGAATCCCGAACGGGTCCTCTCGCTGACGTCGATCTTCTCCACCACCGGCCACCGCCGGGTCGGGCAGCCGGCCCGGTCGACGTTGCTGCGCATGGCGAGGCGGCCGGCCCGCACGGTCGAGGAGTCGGTGACCGGGCATCTGGCGATGATGGGACACCTCGGTTCGGCCAGGTATCCGCTGGACAAGGACGTCGAAAGCGCCTGGGCGACCGGCCTGTGGGAGCGCGCCGGAGGACGGCGGGCCCGGAGCGGCATCGCCCGCCAGATCGGCGCCATCCAGGCCAGCGGCGACCGCACCGCGGAGCTTCGCCGCATCACCTGCCCGACGCTCGTCGTGCACGGGGACACCGACCGTATGGTCCACCTCAGCGGCGGGCGGGCCACCGCCGACGCCGTGCGCGGAGCCCGGTTCGTCGAAATCGCCGGGATGGGCCACCACATCGCCCCGGACCTCGTCGACAGGCTCGTCGAGCTCACCGCCGAACTGGCGCTGGAACCCACAGGAGAGCATCGATGAGCAGCGTGCGCGGCAAGGTCGCCGTCGTCACCGGCGCCGGATCCGGCATCGGACGGCAGGTGGCGCTGGAACTGGCGAGGCGCGGTGCGCGGCTAGCACTGTCCGATGTGGACGAAACCGGCCTCGCCGAGACCGTCGCCGAGGTCAAGGCGCTCGGTGCGGAGGTGCAGGGCGCCGCGCTGGACGTCAGTGACCGGGCGGCCGTCCAGGAGTACGCGGCCACGGTCGCCGGGCAATTCGGTGTGGTGCACCAGGTCTACAACAACGCCGGCATCGCCGGTGGCGGGCAGACCGTCCTCGACGCCGAGTGGGAGCTATACGACCGCACGCTCGCGGTCAACCTCTTCGGCGTCATCAACGGCACGAAGGCCTTCCTGCCGCACCTGGTCGAATCCGGCGACGGGCATGTCGTCAACATCTCCAGCCTCAACGGTTTCATGGCCCAGCCGACGCTCAGTGCTTACTGCGCCAGCAAGTTCGGCGTCCGCGGCTTCACCGAGGCACTGCGCACCGAGATGATCGCGGGCAGGCACGCGGTGCGCGTGACGGTGGTCCACCCGGGTGGCGTCAAGACCGGTATCGCGTCGTCCGCGCTGAAGGAAGCGCAGGCCCGCGGCATCGAGCCGACCGCCGATCAGCTGGAGCGTGTCCGGCTGTACAACGAAAAGCTGCTGAAGATGCCCGCCGACCAGGCCGCTCGCATCATCGTCGACGGTGTCGAAGCCGGGAAACCACGGGTGCTCGTCGGGAACGACGCGAAGTTCGTCGACAGGCTCGTCCGGCTGCTCCCGCGTCTCTACCCGAAGCTGATCGTCGACTTCGAACGGCGGCGGTTCGCCCGCTGATCAGGGGCGGGGGATGCCCTGGTGCCCGAAGAGCCCGAGTAGCCATGTGTAGCGGAGGGCTTCGCGTGCTTGGCCGTAGGCGTCTTCGGTGCCGTTCCAGATGGCCTGGGTGATCAGTTCGATCGTGGCGGCGACCACCGTCCGCGCGGTGAACGGCGGCGGCGAAGGAAGCGTGGGATCGTTGGTGCGAACCCATTTCGCTGTCCGGTCGAAGACGGCTTCACCGGCGCGCAAGGTCTTCTCCCGCGCTTCGAGTCCCGCGTCGCCGAGGGCGTAGATCTCCAGCAGGGCGGCGCGGACGGCCGTGGGCCGGCGGTGCACGTAGTCGACGAGGAAGTCGCAGCACGCGGTGATGGCGTCCAGCGGCGTCGCGGCTACGGCGCCTACCGCGACACCTTGCGAGATGAACTCGGTGGTGATGTGCCGGTAGGCGGCGAGGAACGCGTCCTGCTTGTCGGTGAACTGTTCGTAGAACGACGTACGCGAGACGCCCGCCGTGGCGGTGATGTGGCCGACCGTGGTGGCGACGTAGCCGCGTTCGCCGGTGTTCTCCAGTACCGCGTCGATCAGCCGCGCGCGCTGGGTGCCGGCGACCTCGTCGCGGCTGAGGTTGTGCGGCCCCTTCGGCAGTTTGCGGGGTGTGCGGTCGTGCTCGGTCACCTGCGGCACGGTACCGGTTCAGGTGGTGCAGACCAATGGTGAACACGGCTGTGCCCGGCCGTGCGGACGGCCGGGCACAGTGCGTGGATCGAACGGTACGGTCAGCCGACCGGCACCTCCGGGGCCAGGGAGTTGCCGGGCGCGATCTTCCCGCAGCTCGTCGGCGCGGTCTTGCCCGCGAACCGGTCGTTGAGCCAGAGGATCGCCTGCGGCGCCCAGGCGACGGCCGCCCCGACGTGGCTCAACGTGTTGTACTGGTCGTACCTGACCGACTTGTTGCCGGTGTCGCAGTACTGCCGCGCCAGCGCGCGCACGTCACCCGCGACCATCACGCCGTCGCCGGTCCCGATGCCCGGCGGGTTGCCGAACGTGCCTTCCACGACGCCGTTGTTCCCCTGCGCGATGAACGCGGGAATGGTCGGTGTCGGCGCGGAACCGAGGTTGACCTTGTTCACGGCTTCGACGTACGGGAGCACCGTATTCGGGTTGGTGTATTCCGGTTTCACGAATTTTTCCCAAGTCAGCCCGGGATAACGGCCGAGCGCGTCGATGATCGACGCCTTCTCCATATCCTTGAGGACCTGGCGGCCGTAGGAATTCGCGTACGGCGTGAGATCGATGTCGAAGGACCGGGCGACACCGATGAGGGCCATCGGAATGACCCCTGTCCACGCGACACTGCCGTTGACGTACTTGAGATTGTGCGACGGCTTGACGAGCACGCCGCCTTCGGTGAAGCCGACGAGATTCTTGTTGACCTCGGGCGCGTAATCCGGCGCGAGCGCGGCCGCCCAGCCGGTCGCGATGGCACCACCCGAATACCCGAGGAGACCGAACCGGGTCTTGTCGTTCATTCCCGTTTCGGGCGCCCGCGTCGCGGCGCGGATCGAGTCGAGCGTGTTCGTCCCGTATTCCGGCCCCGCCGCGAAGTTCGCGTCCTGGCCTTCGGTGTCGGGGATGACGACGTTGTAGCCCTGTAGCAGGGAAGGCGCGATGAGAAGCGACTCCGCGTTCGCGATCAGGCCGCCGAGCGAGACGTCGCCGGCGATCGCCCGCGACGGACCGTGCTCGGGATTGAGCGAGTCGTAGAACGACTGGTAGGAAACGGCTTTGGTGTTGTCGCCGGTGAGACTGCGCAGCACGGAAGTGACGTTGGCGGACGGTTTCCCCAGCGCGTCGGTGGTCCGGTAGAGCAACTGGGTCACCTTGAGCGGCGTGGAAATACCGATGACGTGGTAATTCAGCGTCCGGGTTTTCAGCACGGTTCCGGGCGCGTACGAAGACAGCGGTTCGCTGCCGTCGTAGCTGTAGAAGGAATCGGTCGCGGGAGCGGCGGAGGCTGCGGGCGCGGCCACGAAAGTGACGAGTGCGGCGATGGCGACGGCCAGCAGACGAGCGGGTTTCCGGGTCATGACTCCCCTTTGAATCATGAAGTGGATCACGTTTGGATGCCCGGAACCTACCAGCCGGTAACCGGTGATGTACAGGGGCGTACATCATTTATTGTCGCGTCTCTGACATTTCTCCTTCGCGATGCGTTCCGGTTTGGACGGAGTACGGCTCCCGCAGGGTGCGGGTTGTGATCCAGCACAAGACCGGCAGCGCGATCAGCGGGATCAAGGCCGTCCGCAACGAGGTGTGGTCGGCGATCGTGCCGATGACGGGACTCGCGAGGCCGCCGATGCTGACGGTCAGGCCGAGGGTGACGCCACTGGCCGTGCCGACCCGGGTGGGGAGGTAGTCCTGGGAGAGCGTGATCTGCAAAGAGAACGGGATGTAGAGGCCCACCGCCGCCAGCGGGATGAACAGGAAGAGCGCCGGGCCCGGTACGAACACGACCCCGGCGACCGCGGCGACCGCGCACAAGTACGACCAGCGCATCAGGGTGATCCGGCCGAAACGCTCCGCCAGCCTGCTGCCCAGCACCGTGCCCGCCGCTCCGCCGACGTACAGCAGGAACAGCGCGGCGCTGCCCGTCGTCGTCCCGCCGCCCGTCCGTTGCTGGGCGTACAGCGAGACGAAGGTGCTCAGCCCGACGAAGACGATCGAGCGGAAGACGACGGCCAGCGACAGCTTCGCGAACGACCTCCAGTCGTCGGAGCCCGCCGGACCCGAGTCGCGACCGTTCACGCCGTCCGGCCTGGCGAGTGCGCGCAGCACGGGCAGGCAGAGTACGGCGCCCGCCAGGGCCGGGACGACGAGCAGCGGGGACGCCGGGAGGCCGCCGACGGCCATGACCGCGGTGACGAGTACGGGAGCGACCGCGAACCCGATGTTCCCGCCGAGGGAGAACCAGCCCATCGACGTATGGCTGCCGTCGCCGGCGATCCGGGCGACCCGGGCGGCTTCGGGATGGTAGGCGGCGACACCGATTCCCGACAAGGCGACGAAAATCAGCGTCAACGCGTAGGAATCGACGAGTCCGCCGAGGCCGATGCCGAGTCCTCCGAGGATCGTGCTCGACGGCAGAAGCCACGGCATCGCCCAGCGATCGGTGAGGGCGCCGAACAACGGTTGCGCCACCGACGACAGCAGGGACGCGGCGAGCACGATGCCCGACACCGCCGCGTACCCGTAGGAGCGCTCGGCGGCGAAGAACGGCACCAGCGCGGCCACGGAACCCTGATATACGTCCACGCAGGCATGTCCGGCGGACAGAAGGACGATCGCTTTCTTCGGCACTCCGCCATGCTCGTCGCGGGTGCCTGTGTCGCGCTTCCGATAAAATGACAATCAATGACGGAAATCCGCCACTTGCCGGAAGCGCCCACCCAGGTCAGGTCGCTGGTCTCCGGCGAGGCCGTCGACGCGCATCGCCACGACGATCACCAGGTCGTCTATGCCGCGCGCGGCGTACTCGCCATCACGACCGACAAGGGTTCCTGGGTCGCCCCGGCCACGCGGGCCATCTGGGTGCCCGCCGGGACCGTGCACGCGCATCAGGCGCACGGCGGACTCGAACTCCACCTGGTGGGCCTGCCCGCCACCGTGAACCCGCTGCGGCTGAACGAACCGAGCGTGCTCGCCGTCGGCCCGCTCCTGCGCGAACTGATCCGCGCGTACACCGTCCCGCCGCGCGACGACACCCCGGAACGGCGACGGCTGCGCGGTGTCCTGCTCGATCAGCTACGTGTCTCACCACAGCAACCCGTGCATCTGCCGGCGCCCACCGATCCCCGGCTGCGTGAACTGTGCGAGATCCTGCGCGCCGACCCGGCCGGCAACCGGACGCTGGCGGCCCTCGGCACCGAGGTCGGCGCGAGCGATCGCACCCTGGCCCGGCTCTTCAAGGCGGACCTCGGCATGACGTTCCCGCAGTGGCGCACCCAAATGCGGCTCTACCACGCGCTGGTCCTGCTGGCCGACGACACTCCGGTGACCGCCGTGGCGCATGCCTGCGGCTGGTCGTCCACCAGCGCGTTCATCGACGTCTTCCGCCGCGCCTTCGGACATACCCCGGGCACGCACTACGGCCGGTGAACGCGAAACGGGGCCGGTCCACAGTGGACCGGCCCCGTTTTCGTCTTCAGTCTTTACGCCGCGTTACGGCGACGACGGACCAGGAGCACCATCAGCACACCCGCGCCGAGGAGCGAGCCGCCGATGACCAGCGGCATCGTCGCGGACGCGCCGGTGTTGGCCAGGTCGTTGCCGCCACCCGATTCGGCGCCACCGGGGGTGGTGGGGGCCGGGGCCGCGGACGTCGCGGGCGCGCCGCCCTGCTTCCAGTTCGCCGTCGCGTTCGCGGCGACCGAGGTCTTCTCGGACTCCGCGACGATCAGGGACTGGGCGGGAACCTTCGAGTAGTTCTCGCCCACGAACAGACGGCCGGTGTCGAGGTGGCCGCTGACCTTCAGCGAGAAGGTGCCGGAGCCGTCCTTGGCGTCCTTGGGGACGTCGATGTAGACCTTGGTGCCGTCCTTGACGTCGGCGGCCTTGATCGCCTTGCCGTCGGCGTCGGTGACCTTGACCCCCTCGGGCAGCTTGCTGGTCAGCTCGGTGATGTCACCGCTGGTCGCGATGCTGAACGGGCCGATCCGGGTACCGGGGGCGCCGTCGGCCTTGGCCGGGCCGATGTCGAGGGTCGGCTTCGGCTGCTTGCCGAGGCCGGCGTTCTCCTTGCCGGTCAGGTAGTCGTAGAGCGCCAGGACGTCGGCGGCCTCTTCGGCGCCACCGCGCGAAATCGGCTTGGCGCGGTCCAGGTTCTTGCCGTCGCTGAAGTGCCACACCGCGGCCTGCGTCGCGGTGACGGCCTCCTCGACGGAAAGCCCGCCGTTGAGCTTGACGTCGGTCTTGCCGAGGGTGCTTTCAAGCGCCTTCGCCGAGGCCGCCGGGTAGCCGTGGTGCAGCACCCAGTTGATCTTCTCGTTGTTCTTGTTGAACGGCGAGGAGGTGTCCGGGTACTTGTTCCACGGACGCTCGATCATGTCCTGGTCGGTCCGCATGCGGACCTCGACCTGCACGCAGTACATCTTGAGCTTGCTGCCGTCGGACAGCTTCAGCGTGAACAGCACCGTGTCCGCGTGCTTGCCGCCTTCGAAGTTGACGCCGAACCCACCGGTGCCGGCGCTCTCGACGACCCGGCCGCGCGCCGCGCCGTCGTCGGCGAGGGCGGCCGGAGCGGCCACCGTCAGCGCGACGGCCGCGGAAGCGACCGCGATCCCGCCGCGAACCAGAACAGACCTGCCGTGCATGTGTCTCCCATCCGATTACGGACCACGAATGCCAGATGCCGCGTGCGACCACAGGCCCCGACCGCAACGGCTCGCCCGAACAGGGGATGAGTAATCCCATCGAGCGAGAGCGGAGCATACCGAGACCACACATGTGGCTACTCAGGGGTATGGGTCATGTCCGAATTGCCCCGACGGGTGGGTGAATGCCGAGAGAACGATCTTGGGCGAGTAGAGGACGAGCTTCGACGGAAACAAACTCACCGGAAGCTCGCGGATGGAGGTACCGCCGCTGCTCCGGCCACTGTATGAATTGGTCCAGATGAATTGGACCAGACCATTCAACGGTGATTGGAGTCCACATGACTCGACGGCACCTTCGCCGGGGGTTGTCCCTGGTGGCCGGGCTCGCCTTGGCGGGAGCCCTCCTTCCGACGGCGAGTAGCGCGGAGCCCCGGCAGAACCGGGGTGTCCCGCTCAGTGAACTGACCGCGACGGCGACGCAGGTCGCGTCCGGGCTGGTGAATCCGACGGCGATCACGGCCATGAACGACGGCAGCGGCCGGATCCTCATCGTGGAGAAGCGCGGGGTCGTCCGGGCCTTCCATCCCCAGACGGGGCTCGCCGCCAAACCGGTCCTCGACATCAGCGACAAGGTGAACGGCGCCGACGTCGAGCGTGGGCTGCTCGGGCTCGCCATCGCCAAGGACAGGCGGGCGTACATCGCGTATACGCGTAAGTCCGACAGCGCGGTGACGTTGTCGCGGGTCCGGTTCGACACCGGCGAGGTCACCGAACTGCTGAGCCAGCCGCACAGCGAGTTCCCCAACCACAACGGCGGCCAGCTCGCGTTCGGCAAGGACGGTTACCTCTACTGGGGGATCGGTGACGGCGGCGGCGCGGCCGATCCGCTGCTCACCGGGCAGCGGCTGGACACACTGCTCGGCAAGATCCTGCGGGTCGACGTCACTCGCGCGTGCCGTCCGCTGCGGTACTGCGTCCCGGCGTCCAACCCGTTCGTCGGCGTCGCGGGGGCGCGGGCGGAGATCTGGTCGTACGGGCTGCGCAACCCGTGGCGGTTCTCCTTCGACCCGGCCGACGGCTCGCTGTGGATCGGCGACGTCGGCCAGGGTCGGTTCGAGGAGGTCGACCACATCGCGGCGGGCAAGGGCGGCGCGAACTTCGGCTGGTCCTGCAAGGAGGGGCCGGTCGTCTTCGACCAGACGCGGTGCAAGGACGGCGTGACCTACACCGAACCGGTCTTCCACTACATCTCCGGCGCGGAGGGCTGCGCGGTCATCGGCGGGCACGTCTACCGCGGCAAGAAGTACGCGTCGCTGGCCGGCGGCACCTACCTCGCCACCGACTTCTGCCAGGGGACGGCCTGGGCCGTGCGCAAGAAGACCGACGGCACGTACGAAAGCGCCCGGATCGGGGAGTTCCCGCTCGACGCCACCACGTTCGGCACCGACCAGAACGGTGAGCTGTACCTGGCCGACGAGACGCCCGGCGGACTCCACCGGATTTCGTTCGCGCAGAAGCCGAAGGGCTGAGACCCGGTTCCCGGCCACGTCCGCCCGGCGTGGCCGGGGACCGTCAGTCCGTTCGCGGCAGCCGGACCTCGACCGTCCAGCCGCCGTCCGAGGTGGGGCCCGCGTGAGCCGAGCCGCCGAGCGCGCCGGCCCGTTCCCTCATCCCGACCAGTCCCATTCCGCTGCCGTCCCCGACGTCCGGCACCGGTTTCCGGTCAGCGGGACCGTTCGTGACGACGAGCGTGACCGTCTTCGGCGCGAACACGAGTTGCACCGCACGTCCGGTGCCGGGGGCGTACTTGGCGGCGTTCGTCAGCGCCTCTTGCGTGGCGCGGACCAGGGTGTGCGCGACGCCGTGCCTGGTCGGGCCCGGGATGCCTTCGACCTCGAACGGCACGGCCTCGCTCGCGCACAAGGCGGCCAGGGTTTCCTCCAGCGGCAAGGCGCCGTCGCGTAATTCGTGCACGGCCCGCCGCATCCGCCCGATCCCGTCCACCGCCAGCGAACGCGCTCGGCGTACGGCGTCACCGGCCTCGGCGTCACGGCCTTTCGTGGTGAGCGCGTCGGCCATGTCGAGTTGCAGCGCGATCCCGGTCAGCGAATGCCCGAGGACGTCGTGCAGTTCCCTGGCGATCCGCGTCCGCTCCAGCAACGCGGCTTCGCGGGCTTCGGATTCGGCGGCCCGTTCGGCGTTGTAGAGCGCGTCGCGCCTGTCTCGGCGGGCGATGCCGAGCAAGACCGGCAGGCCCACCGAAAGCGCGAGCCACCACGGCCACTCGTCGGGTGACGGCGCGACCGCGTCGACCACCGCGACCGCCACGGCACAGCCGACGGCGTCGAGGATCGCGACCCCGACAGCCAGTCTGCGCGAGGTGAGTTTGATGCCGGCGACCGCGGCGGCCAGGTAGGCGAACGCCGGCGCGAAGGTCTGCGGGGCCAAGGGGAGGAGCGTGGCCGCGCAGACCGCGTAGCCGCCCGAGAGCAGGACCTGTGCCCGCTGCGGAATCCGGTCCCACGGCAGGAACGAGGCCACGGCGAAGAGCGCGACCAGGAAGAAGAGCGCCGTCGTCAGGGGCCGGAACAGGATCTCCTGGGTGAAGATCCTGACTCCGGTCACGGCGATCACCGCCGTGATCAGGGCCGGCCGGAGCAACCGGTCGGCGAAGCGTTCGCGGCGGATCACCGCCGTGCTTCCGGTCATCGGGCGCTCCTGGAGGGTGGAGAGGGTTCTCCACCCGAAGATACGGCCGCTGCCGCACGACCGTTCGCGATCACCGCCTTAACGTCGGAGTGTCTTCGAAAACCGGCCCAGAGGGGGAAGCCATGAGCACACCTGTCGAAATCGTCCTGATCGTCGCCGCGGTCGGATACGTCCTCATCCGCCGGATGGCGGGCGAGATGGCCGAGGCCAAGCGGATGCTGTTGCTGCCCGCGATCCTCGCCGTGATCGGTCTGTCCAGTGTGGACGATAGCGTGAAGTCCACGGCGTCGGTGGTGCTCCTGGCGGGCACGATCGCGCTCAGCGTCCTGTTCGGACTCCTGCGCGGCGCGAGCATCCGGATCTACCAGCGGGACGGCGTCGCCCACATGCGCTACACCTGGCTCACGGTCCTGCTGTGGGTCCTGAACGTGGCCGCCAAATTCGGCGCGAACCTGCTGCTGGGCTCGGGCGAAGCGGGTAACAGCGTGATGTTGACCATCGGCGCCGGGATGCTCGTCGAAGGTGTCGTGGTGCTCGCCAGGGCGGTGCGCTCGGAAGGCCGTATCGTCTGGAAGAAGGGCGAGGACGGCAAGGCGCACACCACTTCGCCGTTCATCGACGACCTGCAGGCCCGGATGACCCGGCGCTGAAAACGGAGGTTCCAGGTGACCGTCTCACTCGTCGTCGTGGACGATCAGGCGTCCATCCGCGAGGCCCTCGCCGTGATGCTCGACATCGCCGACGGCATCACCGTCGTCGCGACGGCCACGAACGGCGAGGAGGCGATCGCCGCCATCTCGCGGCACACGCCGGACGTCGTGCTGATGGACCTCCACATGCCGGTGCTGAACGGCGTCGAGGCGACCGGCCGGATCAAGGCCGCGACGCCGGAGGTCCAGGTCGTGGTGCTGACCAGCCTGGACGACGACGAATCGATCCTGGCCGCGCTCGAAGCGGGTGCGAGCGGCTACCTGACCAAGGAGGCCGACCGGGCGAAGATCGAGCAGGCCGTCCTCACCGCGGCGGCGGGACAGGTCGTGCTCTCCCCGGAGGTCCAGCGGCGGCTCCTCACCCTCGCGGCGCGCCGTTCTCGGGCGGCCGACGAGGGCGACCGGTTCGGCTTCACCGCGCGGGAGAAGGAGATCCTGGCCCTGATCGGAGAAGGGCTGCGGAATCCGGAGATCGCCGAACGGCTGGTGATCAGCGAGGCCACGGTCAAGACCCACATCAACAACCTCTTCGCGAAGGCCGGGTTCCATTCCCGCGCCGACGCCGTCCGGTACGCGCTGAGCACACCCGGTCCCGCGCCCTACCGATACCCGGGCTGACCACCCGATCGGCGTTTCATCAAGTTTTCATCATTCCTCCCTAGCGTGAGGTCGTCCGGTGAAAGCAGCGATGGAGGCGACGTGGAGCAAGCATTCCCACCCGGAGGCGCGCAGTGGCCGCCGCCGCAGGGCTGGGTCCCCCAACCGGTTCCGGCGCCGCCCGTCCGGAAACCCCGGCGGTGGTTCCTGTTCGGTGGTATCGCCGGACTCGTGGTGGTGCTCCTCGCCGGACTGACGGTCTGGCTGCTGTTGCCTTCCAAAGCGGGCCGGGAGCCCTTCGAGCAGGCACTCGCCGGGCTCTCCTCGGCGCCGGCCGTCCGCAACAGCACCTCCGCGGTCGGCGGGATGATCAAGACCGACGTCAAGACCACCGCGTACGGCGAGACGTCCGGCACGATGTCCTTTCAGGGCAGGAAGTTCGAGATCCTCGTCGTCGGCGGCAAGGTCTACTTCAAGGCACCTGACGGGCTACTGCCCGGGTCGCAAGCGGACTCGTCGGCGGCCGAAGACCTCAAGGACCGCTGGATCACCGGGGAGGACGCGCTGTTCGGCCCCGTCGTGCGGCAGTTCGAGTCGCCCGAGAAGCTCGCCCAGCGTTTCCGCGAGGCGCTGGAGAAGGCCGACGAGATCGACGGCGACCAGAACGAGACGGTGCGGGACATCCCGGCGATCAAGGCGAGCACGCCGGCCGGTGACCTGTATGTCTCCAAGGACGCGCCGCACCGGCTGCTCCGCTACTCGGTGAAGGTGCCGGGCGGGATGCCGTCCGTGCCGAAGCTGCCGACGATGCCGGGTGCCGAATCGCGGCCTCAGATGCCGTCGGGAGCCGGACTCGGCGAGTCCGATGTGGACGCTTTGTCGCCGGAAGAGACCGACGCCGTCTACGAAGTGCTGATGTCGAACACGCGGAAACTGAGCGGCGCCGTCGACACCGGCGTCCGGTTCGACATGGACGGCGAGGCCACGGTCGCCTGCGGCACCTCGGGCTGCACGGTGACCGCGAACGTGACCAATTCCGCGTCGGCGAACAGCGGCGGGAAGGTCACCGGCCAGGTCAACGCCACCATGACGGCGAATGTGACCATCGAGGGACGGTCCGCGGGGAGTTGCCGGAACACGGCGACGTTGCCGCTCAACGGCTCCGGTTCGGTCAGTTGCGTCAACGGCGGGGCGGGCGGGGTCTTCGCCTCCGTCGAGGCGGAGAAGAAGGCCGACGCGGAGGCGCGGTCGCGGGCTTCCGGCGGTGTGCCGGTCCAGTACCGGATCCAGAGCATCGCGGCGGTTTCCGTGCTGGCCGAGGCGATCGGCGAGGTCGAGATCACCCGGCTCGTCGAGGAACTGGGCCGTCGACGGGCCGAGGTCGGCGGTCGCTGACGTGCGTGAAAGAACAACGCCGGGCGAACGGCTTCGATGCCGCGCGCCCGGCGCTTTCGCGTCCCGTTATCTCTTTCGGGTCAGTCTGTTCCGGATTCGATCGCGGCGTGGTCGAGCAGCTCGTCGTCGCCCGAAGCCTTGCCGCGCGAGGCGATCACCTGCGCGCCGCCGGCGTCCATCGCGCCGATCAGCCCGGTCGACGCGGCCTGCGCGGCACCGATCAGCGTCGGATGCCCGCCGCCGACCATGCCGAGCCCGGCGTACTGCTCGAGTTTGGCGCGCGAGTCGGCGATGTCGAGGTTGCGCATGGTGAGCTGGCCGATCCGGTCCACCGGGCCGAACGCCGAGTCCTCGGTGCGCTCCATCGACAGCTTGTCCGGGTGGTAGCTGAAGAACGGGCCGGTGGTGTCGAGGATCGAGTAGTCCTCGCCGCGCCGCAGCCGCAGGGTGACCTCGCCGGTGACGGCCGCGCCGACCCAGCGCTGCAGCGACTCGCGCAGCATCATGGCCTGCGGGTCCAGCCAGCGGCCTTCGTACATCAGCCTGCCGAGACGGCGGCCCTCGTTGTGGTAGCTGGCGAGGGTGTCCTCGTTGTGGATCGCGTTGACGAGCCGCTCGTACGCCGCGTGCAGCAGCGCCATCCCCGGCGCTTCGTAGATGCCGCGGCTCTTGGCCTCGATGATCCGGTTCTCGATCTGGTCGGACATGCCGAGCCCGTGCCGTCCGCCGATCGCGTTGGCCTCCAGGACCAGGTCGACCGCGGTGGCGAACTCCTTGCCGTTGATCGTCACCGGACGGCCCTGCTCGAAGCCGATCGTGACGTCCTCGGGCGCGATCTCGACGTCCGCGTCCCAGAACCGCACGCCCATGATCGGGTTGACGATCTCGATGCCGGTGTCGAGGTGCTCCAGCGACTTGGCCTCGTGGGTCGCGCCCCAGATGTTCGCGTCGGTGGAGTAGGCCTTCTCGGTGCTGTCCCGGTACGGCAGGTCGTGCGCCTGCAGCCACTCGGACATCTCCTTGCGGCCGCCGAGTTCGCTGACGAACGCCGCGTCCAGCCACGGCTTGTAGATCCGCAGGGACGGGTTCGCGAGCAGGCCGTAGCGGTAGAACCGCTCGATGTCGTTGCCCTTGAAGGTGGAGCCGTCGCCCCAGATCTGGACGTCGTCCTCGAGCATCGCGCGCACCAGCAGCGTGCCGGTGACCGCACGGCCGAGCGGGGTCGTGTTGAAGTAGGTGCGGCCGCCGTTGCGGATGTGGAAGGCGCCGCAGGACAGCGCCGCGAGCCCTTCCTCGACCAGCGCGGCCTTGCAGTCGACCGCCCGGGCGATCTCCGCGCCGTAGGCCTTCGCCCGGCCCGGGACCGAGGCGATGTCGGGTTCGTCGTATTGGCCGATGTCGGCGGTGTAGGTGCAAGGCACTGCACCCTTTTCGCGCATCCACGCGACCGCTACCGAGGTGTCGAGGCCGCCGGAGAAGGCGATCCCGACGCGTTCGCCGACAGGCAGAGAGGTGAGTACCTTGGACATGATGGAAGTATATGCATAGTTATGTATGACCATGCAAGCCGGGGTGAGCAGCGCAACTCGACCGGGTGGGCGCGGCCGTGTCCCGATCGTGACCTGTCCGTGAGGGCGTTCGCTTCGAATGGCTTGTGAGGACTCGTGCGACTGACGCTCTTTTTGTTGCGGTGAAAGAAAAACCAGTCTGCAAGCGGGTCGGCCGCGAATACCTGGCATGAAGACTTCGCGAGCCGGCCAGGATCGGCGCCTTCCGCTGTTCGGGGCGGCGGCGCTCGGCGTCGTGGCCCTCGCCGTGGCGCTGGCGGCCGGACATCTGGTGGCCGGGTTCATCAGCGCCAACGCCTCGCCGTACCTCGCTGTCGGCAACGGCGCGATCGATCTGACGCCGGTGGAACTGAAGGACTTCGCGGTCCGCACGTTCGGCGTCTACGACAAACTCGTGCTGCTCGGCGGGATGGCCGTGGTCATGGTGCTCGCCGCCGCGGTGGCGGGGGTGGCCTCGCGTCGTTCACCCGTTCCGGGCCTCGTGCTGATCGCCGCGTTCGGTCTTCTGGGCGGGTTCGCCGTGTCCCAGCGTCCCGACCTCTCCGCGGTCGCGTTGCTGGCGCCGTTGGCCAGTTTGATCGCGGGCGTCGGCGTCTTCTTCTGGCTGCACCGCCTCGCCACGACGAGGATGGCCGCCGTGGAGGAGAACGCCGAAGGCGAGTCGGCTCCTTCGCGCCGGTCGGTGCTGCTGGCCGGAGCCGGTGCGGTCGCGGCCGCGGGTGCGGCCGGGGCCGGAGGACAGCTTCTCGCCGGCACCCGGGACGCGGAATCGTCGCGGGCGGCCATCGGGCGGCTGGTGCCGGCCCAACCGGCGGCACCGATCCCGGCCGACGCGGACTTCGCCAAACTGGGCACGCCGACGTTCCTCACCTCGAACCGCGACTTCTACCGGGTGGACACCGCCCTGTCGGTGCCGCAGGTCCGGGCCGAGGACTGGAGTCTCCGCCTGCACGGCATGGTGCGCAACGAAAAGCGGTACAGCTACTCGGATATCCGGGACCGGCCGCTGATCGAGCGCACGATCACCATGACGTGCGTGTCCAACGAAGTCGGCGGGACCTACGTGTCCACGGCGAACTTCATCGGCGTCGACCTCGGGGATCTGTTGCGGGAGGCCGAAGTCCTGCCCGGTGCCGAGCAGGTCTTCTCCACCAGTGTCGACGGCTGGACCTCCGGCAGTCCGGCCGTGGCCGCGCTCGATCCGGAGCGGGGCGCGATGCTGGCGATCGGGATGAACGGTGAACCGCTGCCGGTCGAACACGGTTTTCCCGCCCGGCTGGTCATTCCCGGTCTTTACGGTTACGTGTCGGCGACGAAATGGGTCAAGGACCTCGAGATCACGACCTGGAAAGCACGTCGGGCCTATTGGCTCGACCGAGGCTGGGGCGAACAGGCCCCGATCAAAACGCAGTCCAGGATCGATAGTCCGAAAGGATTCGAAACGGTACCCGCCGGCAAGGTCCGGGTTTCGGGTGTCGCGTGGGCGCAGCACACCGGGATCGAACGGGTCGAAGTCCGGCTCGGCACCGGGGAATGGCGGCCCGCAACGCTTTCCCGCGAGGTTGGCCTCAACACCTGGCGGATGTGGTGGACCGAATTCGACGTCCCGGCCGGTAGTCACCAGGTCGTCGTCCGCGCGGTCGACAAATCCGGTTACACGCAGACCGACGCCCGTGCCGGAACCGTTCCGGACGGCGCGACGGGCTGGCACGTCATCAGTTTCACCACGCGGTGATCGGCGTCACCCTAAAGAGTGGCAATCCGTTTCCGCAGCAGTTCCGAATACCCAGTAAGTGACGGGCCCGGAGTCAGGGCTTGTTCGTCCGCAATAAAAATGGAGTGATTTTCCGTGAGCAAGCTTCGTGTCGCAGGTATCGGTTTCACCGCGGTCGCCGCGCTGGCCCTGTCCGCGTGCAGCAGCAACGACACCCCCTCGGCGGGCGGCTCCAGCAGCGCCCCGGCCCCCTCCAGCTCCATGTCCGCCCCGATGTCCAGCGCCGCCTCCGGCGACGGCGTCACCACCAACGCCGACGTGTTCGGCCCGGCCTGTTCGCAGCTGCCGCAGGGTAGTTCGCCCGGCTCGCTGGACTCGATGGGCCCGCAGCCGGTCGCCAGTGCCGCGTCGACCAACCCGCTGCTGACCAAGCTGGTCGCCGCGGTCAAGGCCACGAACCTGGTCGACACCCTCAACAGCCAGCAGGCCATCACCGTGTTCGCCCCGGCGGACCCGGCCTTCGCCGCCCTGGGCGACGCCAAGTTCAACGAGCTCGCCGGCAAGCCCGCCGAGCTGGCCCCGATCCTGCAGTACCACGTCGTCGGCAAGCGTTACGACGCCAAGGGCCTCGAGTCCGCCAAGACGCTGGAGAGCCTCAACACCGCCGGCGGCCCGCTCAAGATCGAGGGCTCGGGCGAGAACATGACCGTCAACGGCGCGAAGATCCTCTGCGGCAACATCCCCACCAAGAACGCCACCGTCTTCGTCATCGACAAGGTGATGACCCCCGGCACCAACAAGAACTAGGTCCCCCCGCGGATCGCGGTGGCCTCGCCTTCGGGCGGGGCCACCGCTTTCTTCGTATCTCAGGGAACCAGCGCGGCGGCGTCCACATCGGTCACGACGAGACGCAGGCTCGCGTTCTCCCAGGCGGTTCCGGTGAGGACCGCGCGCAGCACGGCCCCGGCGGTCTCCGTGACCGGCGGGATCGGCACGGTCAGCGCGACGACCCGGATCTCGACGACGTCCTCGGTGATGTCGACGGCCATCACGTCGATATCCCACGGCAGGTTCGCCGCGGCGGCCGTGGTGGACGGCGTCGCCGGACGCAGCCCCGGCACGTCGCGGAGCGCGCTGAGCAGCGACGCGGTCAGTTCGGAACGGGCGGTCACAACAGGCCTCCACGGATTTCGATGTCCAAAATGGACACCGAGACGGCCGAGGGGGTGAGCCCCGTCGCCTCGGTGACGGCACGGGCGACCGCGCGCTGGACCGCCTGCGCGGTCGCGGCGGCCTGGTCCAGCCCGGAGAGCGAGAGATCGATCTCCACCCGCACGTCCGGCGGATCGTGCTCGATGAACGCGCGGACCCCTTCGGTCGGGGCCGGGTCGAGTCCCTTGATCCGCTGCCGCGCGATCCGGGTCAGGGAACCGGCCAGCCCGCGCAGACCGGGTTCCAGGCGCACCACGCCGGGGACCTTCGCCGCGGCATGCGCCGCGACCGCCGCGATCACCGGCGGGGTGATCACCGTTTCCACCAGCTGTGCGGCCGCCGCCCGAGGCTGCTCACGCGTCATAGATGTCCTCCACCACCAGGTCGAGCCGGGCCAGCCGGATGCCGATACGGGCACCCGCGGCCGCGGTGACCCGCTCCCGGACGACGTTCAGCGAATCGCCGTCGAAATCGTGGGCGATCACCAGATGCAGCTCCACGTCCACGGCGAGCGTGTGTTCGGTGGACCGGCCGACCCGGCAATGCCGCGCGCGGACGCCGTCGACGGTGTCCGCGGCGAACCGCAGCACGGCCGCGACGGCCTGGTCGCTCACCTGGACCTCGCCCGGTTCGGGGCTCGCCAGCGGCACCAGATCCCGGCGGCGCACCTCGGCGCGGACCGCGGACATGATCCGACTGGTGAGATCGGGCGACGGCTCGGTGTCGTCGTCCGCCAGTTCCCTGGTGAGCCCGCGCAGCACCCGGAGGCTTTCGCGGGTCGCCCGGCAATGCGGGCAGTCGAGCTCGTGCGCGTCCGCCCGGCCGGCGTCGACCTCGTCGAGCCGTTCCCAGACCTGTTCCACATCACGGCCGCACGGCAGCAGGTAGTCCTGGGTCGCGTGGTTCATCGCCATGGCGCCATCACCTCCGCCAACTCCGCTCGTGCTCTCGCGATGCGCCCGCGCACCGCCGTAGTGGTCGCCCCGATCGCCTTCGCGATCTCGTCGTAGGAGCGGCCGTGTACCTCGCGCAACAGCCAGCAGGCCCGTTGCTCGGCGGTCAGCCTGTCCAGCGCCGCGGTCAGCGCCGTCATCTGCGCGCTGGTCTCGGCCGCACGGTCCGGCCGCCCGGCCGAACCGGTGGATTCCTGCTGGTCCAGCTCGACGTCGGCCACCGGTCTCCTGCCGCGGATGACGTTCAGGCACCGGTTGGTCGTCATCCGGTAGAGCCAGCCGACGAACGCCGCGTCCTCCTGCAGCTGGTCGAGCCGGCGCCAAGCGGTGAGGAACACCTCCTGGACGGCGTCCTCGGCATCGCCCTTGTTGCCGAGCATCCGCACCGCCAGCCGGTACATCGGCCCTTGGAACCGCAGCACGAGCTGCTCGTACGCCCGGATTTCGCCGTCGCGAGCCCTCGCTACCAGCGTCGCGTCGTCCAGCACCGTCTCACCGGCGGCGGGCGCGGTCGCGTCCTCCCTCGCCGACGTCGTCATCGAGCGCACCTGTGCAGTGCCGCCATGCCGAAGCTCCCTTCACGCCACCAACAGCCGGTGGTACCCGTAAGACACCGCTTCCCCGGAAACGTCACGCAGGAAACCTTCATGTCCGATGACCAGCCGATCACGGCACGCCGTCTGGCGCACGCCGAAGTCAGGTGAACACCGTGCGTGGTCAGCTCTGACGGGTGAGCGCGGGGTAGTCGTCGAGGGTGATGTCGGTGGCGAGCTTGTCGGTCATCCACAGCATCCAGCGCAGCATGAACGGGCGGCGGAACATCTGATTGCGCAGGCTCAGCCGCAGTTTCGTCGGCGGCGCGAGGAACGGGCCCGCGTTGGCGCTGCGCGCGATCTTCGCGTAGCCGCGGAACTTCTCCTCGTACCGCCCGAAGGCCACCTCGTGGTCCCCGTTCGCCGCGGCGAGTTCGCCCGCGATGACGTACGCGGCCACGATGGCGAGCCCGGTGCCGAACCCGCCCAAGGTGTTGCCGTAGGCCGAGTCGCCGATGAGAGCGACGCGCCCGACGGAGTAGTGGTCCATCGTGACGCGGCTGATCGAGTCGAGGTAGACGTCGTCCGACCGCTTCACGGCCTCCATCAATTCGGGCAGCCGCCAGCCGCCGTCGGCGAACGCGGCGGTGAGGATTTCCTTCTGCTGCGCCATGTCGTAGCGGTCATAGGTGAGTTCAGGGGAGGCGAACACGAAGAACGCGGCCGCTTTGGGGCCGCCGGTCGCGGCCAGCCTGCCGGGCTCGTTGTACATCAGCGAGGTGCCGCCGGCGCCGCGGAAGTCGTCTTGCTCGCCGGTCTCGACCAGGGCGTAGTAGTGGCCGAGGTGCCGCACGTAGTCGGCTTCCGGTCCGAAGGCCAGCCGTCGCACGGTGGAGTGGATGCCGTCCGCGCCGAAGACGAGGTCGAACCGCCTCGGGGCACCGCGCATGAAGGTGACGTCGACACCGTCGGCGGTTTCGGTGAGCGAAGTGATGGAGTCGCCGAAGACGTACTCGCAGTCCTGCGCCGTGCGCTCGTAGAGGATTTCGGCGAGATCACCGCGCCGGATCTCGACGTCTCCGCCGGTGAATTCGCCGGGCATGACGGCGAGCGGCCGTTCCTCGGCGTCGATGATGGTCTGATCGTGCCCGCCTGTCTGGCGCCGGTACACCTCGTCGAGGACGCCCATCCGCTCCAGCACGAAGCGGTGGGTGGCGCCCTTGAAGTCGACCGCCTGGCCGCCGGAGCGCGGTTCCGCGGAGCGCTCGACGACGGTGACGGCGTAACCCTGGCGGGAGAGCCAGAAGGCGAGCGCGGGGCCGGCGATGCTGGCGCCGGAGATGAGGACGGTCCTGTTCGTCATGGCCAGGAGCTTCGCGGCCGTCGTTGACGAAGTGCTGACGGTCCGCTGACGGTCGTCCGTCAGCTCCAGCCGGGCAGCGGGAGGGTGAGCTGCCCAGGGTCGTCCGGTGGCGCGGTCCGGTACCGCGGCGGGGTCGCCGACAAGCCGATCGGATTACGCGTGAGCCGCACGGAAGTGCCGTCCGGTCTGGGGAGCTCGACCGTCGGGTTCAGGCCCAGCCGCTGAGCCAGGGCGAACGCGCCCGCGACGTCGTTGACCTCCCCGGCTGGCACCCCGGCCGCGCCGAGGTCGGCTGCCCACTCGGCGGCGGGGCGACGCGCCAGGCGTTCTTCGAGGAGCGCGCGGAGCTCGGCACGGTGCTCGACGCGGGCTGGATTGGTCGCGAACCGGGTCTGCCCCGCCAGCTCCGGCCTGCCGATGACCTCGCAGAGCGCCGCGAACTGCCGGTCGTTGCCGACGGCCAGCGCGATCTCGTGATCCGCGCAGGGAAGCAGTTCGTACGGCGCGATGCTCGGATGCCGGTTGCCCATCCGCGCCGGGACCGTCCCGCCGGAGGTGTACGCGCTGCCCTGGTTGACCAGCGCGGCGAGCAGGCTGGAGAGCAGGTCGATCTCGACGCGCTGTCCTTCGCCGGTCCGGTCACGATGGCGGAGTGCGGCGAGGATCCCGACGCTCGCGAACAGCCCGGCCAGCACGTCGACCAGCGCGACGCCGACCTTCTGCGGCTCGCCGCCGGGGTCGCCGGTGATGCTCATCAGACCGCCGACGGCCTGGATCAGCAGGTCGTACCCGGGCAGCGCCGCGCCACCGCCGGAGCCGAAACCCGTGATGGAGCAATAGACCAGCCCGGGATCGGCCGCGCGCAGCGTGTCCGGGCCGAGACCGAGACGGTCCATCACGCCGGGCCGGAAGTTCTCGACCACGACGTCGGCCTCCAGTGCCAGCGCGCGGGCCTGGGCGAGGTCGTCCGGGTCGCCGAGGTCCAGCGCCACACTCGTCTTGTTCCGGTTCACCGACTGGAAGTAGGTCGCCTGGCCGGACGCGTCGTAGGGCGGCCCCCAGCTGCGGGTGTCGTCGCCGACGCCGGGCCGCTCCACCTTGACGACCGTCGCGCCGAAGTCGGCCAGGAGCATGGTGGCGAACGGTCCGGCCAGCACCCGGGAGAAATCGAGTACGCGAAGCGGTCCGAGCGCGGTGTCCGGTGTCGGCATGGCCCGACCCTAAGCGGGCGTCCGCGAAGGCGCCTCCGAAGTTGTGATCACGGTCACGAAAGACCGGTTTTCCCAATACTTTCCTCTAGGTACCTACTATCTCGATGAATGTAGCTTCGGTCCCGTCAACGAGACACGGACCAAGGAGCGACCATGATCGTGGTGACCGGAGCGACCGGGAATGTGGGACGACGGCTGGTGGACACCCTCGTCGCGGCGGGGGAGGGCGTGACGGCGGTGTCGCGAAAGATCTCGGCGGCGGACGTGCCCGACGGCGTGCGGACAGTGCAAGCCGATCTGGCGGTACCGGACGGACTGACGCGGGCGTTCGACGGCGCGGACCGGCTTTTCCTGCTGACGTCAGGGGATTTCCTGGCGGCGGGTGGAGATGTGGCGGAGGTCGTCTCCGCGGCGAGAGAAGCGGGTGTGCGGCGGATCGTGCTGCTGTCGTCCCAAGGTGTCGGAAGCGGACGGCACGCGCCGGCGTTCGAAGAAGCGGTCAAGGCCTCGGGTCTGGAGTGGACGGTGCTGCGGCCGGGAGGTTTCGCTTCCAACGCTTTCCAATGGGCCCGGTCGGTTCGCGCCGAGCGCATGATCGCCGTGCCGTTCGGCGATGTCGCGCTGCCCGTGATCGACCCGGCGGACATCGCCGACGTCGCGGCCGCCGTCCTGCGGGAATCCGGCCACGAAGGGCGGAGCTACGTCCTGACCGGGCCCGAGCCGATCTCTCCCCGGGGCCAGGCGGCGGCTTTCGCGGAGGCCTTGGGCGAGCCGGTGCGGTTCGCCGAACTGACCGAAGGCCAGGCGAGGACGGCGATGCTGGAGTTCATGCCGCCGGTCGTCGTCGAGGCCACACTCGCCATCCTCGGTTCTCCGACGGACGACGAGAAGCAGGTCAGCCCCGACGTCGAGCGGGTGCTCGGCCGTCCTGGGCGGACCTTCGGCGAATGGGCCGCGCGAAACGCCGCGGCGTTCGAATAGTCCGCGGGACCCGCCGCTCTGTCACTCGCGAGTGGCGAGAAGCGTCTCGATGTCGTCGACGTTGTCCCGGTGGGCCGCGGTCATCAGCAGATGGTGCGCGTGGCCCGGTTCGGTGTCCGGCGGGACGACCAGCAGCGTCAGCCGCCGCCTGCCCGAGGTGCCGATGATCGTCAAGGTGTCGGGGTGCTGCGAGCGGAAACCTTCGAGCCGGACGTTCCCGCTTTCGATCAGCAGCCGCTGAGGAGCGGGCGGCCAGTCCGTGAGGTTGTAGGTGACCCGCTCGATGCTTTCCAGCTGGACGGCCAGTACCACCAGCAGCGACGGCAGCTCGGCGGCGAGATCGCGGGAGGCGGGCCACCAGCCGCCGTCGACGTAGCCGGTGGAGGGTGCTTTGGGCTTCAAACGCAAGCGCGCGACGTGATGCGGCGGCGCGACGTGGTTCGCTTCGATGTGCGGGGTCGTCGTCATGGCGGTGCTCCGTCCCAGGCCACGGAGCGCGACCGGATCGGGCCGAGGACGACGCGGGCTCGACCGCCCACGCGCGAGATGCTCTCGGACACCATCGACCCTACGCCGTCCGGGGCCCTTGTGCTTAGACTGAGGTCTAGCTAAGGGGCCCCACGTGGACCAGCTCACTCTCGGCGTCATTTCCCGTTCGCGCAAAGAAAACGAGCGACGGCTTCCGATCCATCCGCGCCATCTCGAACGGATCGACCCCGAACTCCGCAAGTACATCTACCTCGAACACGGCTACGGCGAGCGATTCGGCATCCCGGACAAGGACCTGGTGCTGCTCGTCGCCGGCCTCCGCTCCCGTGAACAGCTCATCGCCGATTGCGATGTCATCCTCCTGGCGAAACCACTCGCGGACGACCTGGCCGACCTTCGGCCGGGACAGATCCTGTGGGGCTGGCCGCATTGCGTCCAGGACGAGAAGCTCACGCAGCTGGCCATCGACCGGAAGCTCACGCTCGTGGCGTTCGAAGCGATGAACCATTGGCGGGGCGACGGTTCGTTCGGCCTGCACGTCTTCCACAAGAACAACGAGCTGGCCGGGTATTGCTCGGTGTTGCACGCGCTGCAGCTGATCGGCTCGACAGGCGATTACGGCCGCCGTCTCCGTGCGGTCGTCATCGGCTTCGGGGCGACAGCGCGAGGATCGGTGACGGCGCTGAACGCCCACGGGATCCACGACGTGCACGTGCTGACCCACCGCGGTGTCACCGCGGTGGGTTCACCGATCCACTCGGCGAACATCGTGCACCTCGACCACGATCTGAAAGGCCCGGCCGATCTCCGCCGCAGCCACGCGATCACCGACGGAGGTCGCGTGCCGCTGGCGGATTTCCTCGCGGGACACGACATCGTCGTCAACTGCGTGCTGCAGGACACCAAGGCCCCGTTGACGTTCCTCAACGAAGAGGATCTCGCCGCGTTCAGACCGGGCAGCCTCATCGTCGACGTTTCCTGTGACGAGGCAATGGGATTCAGCTGGGCGAAGCCGACGACGTTCACTGACCCGACCTTCGAGATCGGCGGACTCACCTACTACGGCGTCGACCACAGCCCGTCCTATCTCTGGGACTCGGCCACCTGGGAGATCAGCGGCGCTCTGCTGCCGCATTTGAAGGTGATGCTCGCCGGGCCAACCGCTTGGGCCGCCGACGAAACGCTCGACCGGGCCGTCGAGATCAGCGAGGGCACGATCCGGAATCGCGACATCCTTGCGTTCCAGCATCGTTCGCCGGAGTATCCGCACGCGCAGTTGTGAGCGCCGGTCTAGTTGGGCCGGGTCGACTCTTCGAGCCATGCGAGATACTCGGCCGAGCCGCGGACCAGCTCGACAGCGGTCACCTCGGGGTTGTTCCACGGATGGTTCTCGACGATGTGCCAGAAGAACGACGTAACCGGGCCGACGACCTGCGGGGTCTCCGCGAGACGGGCGGCAACCGCCGAGCCCGCGAGTCTCTCGCCGGATTCCCGATGAGGAGTAGCCGTCGTCACGACAAGATGACCGGTCATGGCCACCGGGTAGGGCTCATGAACAGCGCGGTGGGCGCAACATCAATACACCCATTCCCATCCTGAGCCGTTCCAGAAGCCCGGCTCTGACTGTGTGAATTTCGTAGCGCTGGACTCGGGCATGCCGAAGGGCCCGTCGCCGGTCGGTGGCGGGCTCTTCGGTTCCTGCAGTCATGCGGCGGCGCGGTGGAGGGTGTTGCGCCGGGGATGTCGTAACGGGTCCCGATACTGGGGTGGGATGAACTCCGGTAACCCGTCGGAGGCCATCCGGACTTCCCACTCACCATGGTGAATCAGCCGGTGGTGGAAGCCGCAGAGCAACACGAGGTTCCGGAGGTCGGTTCGTCCGCCGTCTGCCCAGTGATGAATATGGTGGGCGTGACAATTCTTCGGCCTGCGATGGCAGCCGGGGAACGCGCAGCCGCCGTCGCGGATGTTCAACGCCCGTCGCTGGCCCGGAGTCACAAACCGTCTGAGCCGCCCCACATCGAGGGGCTCACCAGCGGCGTTGAGCACCACCGGCAACATGAGGCAGTCGCAGGCGGCCATCCGGGCTTCGCGGGCGGTCATCTCCCCGACGAAATCAAGACAGGCTTTCCCGATCCCGGTCTTGAGCTCGTCGAGACCAACGGTCACGTGCACCAAAGTCCGGTAGCCGCTGGTGCCAGGCTGATCCGGACAGGCGATCGCCAAATCCAGCAGCTCGGCCCATGCGTCACCTTGGCGTTCGGCCTTGGTGCGCCAGTCGGCTTGGCCGAACTCATCGACAGGGCGAGGCTTCGCATAAGCCTCAAGCGCGGCCGCGGTCCGGGCACCCAACTCGTCGTCGAGGAGGCCTTTGATCTTCCAAAACCCGTCTTTGCGGCGTTCCACGGTCAGTTCACGACGCGGCTCGGCGGGTTCGGGATCCTTCGGCTCCGCGCCGTCGGGATCCAGCAAGCCCAGCAGCGTGCCCCCGAGTTCGGAGACCTCCCCGGGACCGGCATTCCGAGCGAGGTCGGCGAGTCTCGTGTCGGCGAACCCTCGATCCTCGGCAGGCACCTCGGTCGGAATCTCCTTCAAGATCCCCAAGATCTGCTTGATCCGTTCCTGCCCGATCGCGCCGTCCGCCGCCGCAGCAGCCGTCGCGGGCGCGAACGCCGGAACCTCACGACCATCCAACGCACGCGTGGGATTCAGATCGATCGCCTGATTCACATACGGACGCGCCTCAGTCTGAGACAACCCGGCGACATCGGCGAACCACGCCAACGTCGTCCCATACCCATACAAATCCTTGGAACCCCGAGACTCGATCTCCGCCAAATACCGGCCCAGACCAGCAGAGGCGACCCGCATCAGCTGCAGGAACTGCTGCACGCCGTGAGCAAGCTCAAGCTTGCCTGCGCGCCACAACTCCTGCGGCAACTCGGGAAGTAACGTCGTCTCGGACACACCCCAAGAATACCAAAACCTGTCGAACACGTGTTCGTAATTTTGAGCAACAACGCAAAGATGCATTTACCACTGAAGGATGATTTCGCCACAACCAGCCGACCACGGACAGGCATCCGGCCCGGTTAGCGAGATAAAGCAAGGTGACGGGTTCTCCTGCTCGGCGCGTACGTCAGATGAGAAAGTTCTCATCGAGTCCTCATCGCCGGCTCACTCCCGCCGGGCACAGTGAACGGCATGCGAGCACGAATCCTTCTGCTGGCCGGGGCCGCCGCCGTCGTGGTGGCGGCCGCCGGCACGTTCGCCGTGATCGCGGCCACCGCGGACTCACCGCCCGACCTCGGTCCGGCGGTGGTCGCCCCGGCGGGGCAGGCCGCCATCGGACCCGGTGAGAGCGGGGCGCCGCCCGCTGTCGTCCCGCCCCGGCTGGCCGGGCACGACGACGACCCCGATGATGATCCGGATGACGTCGACGACCAGTTCGAGTTCGACCTCGACGACTGAGCGGGGCCGCCGCCGATGAGTGCGCGTGCCCGGATCCTCGCGTGGGTCCTGCTCGTCGTGCTGCTCGCGCTCGCCGGGTCGCTGCTGGCGACCCGCACCGTGCTGCACAACCAGCTCGACCAGCGGCTCGACAACGAGATCGCGCACGAGGCCGGCAAGCTGCGTGTGTTCCTGGCCTCGCCGGACGCCCGCCCGGCCGGGCAGCCCGCCACCGTCGAGGCGGTCCTCGGCCGTCACCTCGAACGGAACCTGCCGGAGAAGTACGAGACGTTCTTCTCGATCATCGACGGCGCCGCGTCTCGCCGAAGCGCCATCGAGCCGCCGGTCCGGCTCGACACCGACCCGAAGTTCGTCGCCGAACTCGGGCGCGCCACGAGCCCGGCGTACGGCACGGTCACCACCGCCGTCGGATCCGCCCGCTACGGCGTCGTCCCGGTGACCATCGAAGGTTCTCCGGGGCGCGGGGCCCTCGTGATCGTCGAGTTCGTCGACCACGCGGCGGGCGAGATCAACGACGTCATCGGCGTCATGGCCGCGATGTCCGGGGCCGCGCTGGTCCTGGCCGGGCTGATCGGCTGGCTGGTCGCCGGCCGCATCCTCGCCCCGGTCCGCGAAGTGCGGCTCGCGGCCGACCAAATAGGCGAAACCGACCTTTCGCGCCGCATCGAGGTCCGCGGCTCGGACGACGTCGCCGCGCTCGGCCGTACCTTCAACACGATGTTGGACAGGCTCGAAAGCGCCTTCGCCGGGCAGCGCGACTTCATCGACGACGCCGGGCACGAACTGCGAACCCCGATCACCATCGTCCGCGGCCATCTCGAGTTGATGGGCGACGATCCCGAGGAGAACGCGGCCACCCGGCACCTCGTCCTCGACGAACTCGGCCGGATGCAGAGGATCGTGGACGATCTGCTGGTGCTCGCGAAATCCGGCAGCCCCGACTTCGTCTCGCCCGGCGACGTCGATCTCGCCGACCTCACCGTCGAAACGCTCGCCAAGTCCAGGCCGCTGGCCGAACGTACGTGGCGGCTCGACGCCGTCGCGGAGGTGGTCGTTCGCGCGGACGGGCAGCGGCTCACGCAGGCGTTGCTGCAACTGGTCTCCAACGCCGTCCGGCACACGTCGCCCGGTCAGGAGATCGCGCTCGGTTCGGCGGTCACCGGAGGCTCGGCGCGGCTCTGGGTCCGCGACACCGGGGAAGGCGTCCCGTCCGATTCGCGAAGCCGGATCTTCGAACGGTTCAAACGCGGCAGCAATTCCAGCGGTGACGACGGCGCCGGGCTCGGCCTGCCGATCGTCGCCGCGATCGCCGAAGCGCACGGAGGCCGTGTCCTCCTCGACACCGTGCCCGGCGAGGGCGCGACGTTCACCATCGAAATCCCCGTCGAAGCAGGTGAAGACCGGTGACCAGTGTGCTGGTGGTGGAGGATTCCGCCCGGATCGGCGCGTTCGTCGAGAAAGGCCTGCGGGCGCAAGGTTTCGCGACCCGCTGGGTCAAGACCGGCTCCGAAGGGCTCACCGAGGCGTTGACGGGCGCGCACGATCTGGTCGTCCTCGATCTCGGACTGCCGGACCTCGATGGCTCGGATCTGCTGCGCGCTCTGCGGGCCGCGGGCCGGACCGTGCCGGTGATCATCCTGACCGCGCGGGACAGCGTCGTGGACCGGGTGGCCGGATTGTCCGGCGGCGCGGACGACTATCTCGCCAAACCGTTCGCGTTCGAGGAACTGCTCGCCCGGATCCGGTTGCGGCTGCGGGGAAACCCGGAATCCGAACCGGCCGTGCTCCGGGCAGGTGACCTTTCGCTCGACCTCCGTACCCGGAAGGTCTCGGTGGCGGGGGAGGAGAAGGACCTCACCGCGCGCGAGTTCGCGCTGCTGGAAACGTTGCTGCGCAACAGGGGACAGGTGCTGTCTCGTGAGCAGTTGCTCGGCGGTGTCTGGGGATTCGACTTCGATCCCGGGTCGAACGTGGTCGACGTCTACATCCGCTATCTGCGCGGGAAGATCGGGACGGAGCGGATCGAAACCGTGCGAGGGATGGGTTACCGGCTCGGTGAGTCCGGATGAGACGGTTCTCATCCGGCTCTCACGACAGTCTCTTTCCGAGACTGCACAGTGGTTTCCATGACCACGACACTTCTTCACCTCGCCGTCGACCTCGTCGTCGCCGTCATCCTCGCCTACGGGATCTATGCCCGCCGCCATCACCGCGGTGACCTCGCCTGCGCGTACCTCGCGCTGAACGTCGGCGTCTGCGTCTCGGTGGCGGTGCTGCTGTCCGTGTCGACGGCGAGCGCGCTCGGACTCGGCCTGTTCGGTGTGCTGTCGATCATCCGGTTGCGTTCGGATTCGATCAGCCAGCAGGAGGTCGCGTACTACTTCGTCGCGCTGGTCCTGGGCCTGGTGAACGGATTGCCGTCCGTGGACTGGCGGATCGTCGCCGTGTTCAACGTCCTGTTGCTCGCCGTGATGTACATCGCCGACCACCCGTCGCGTACTCGCGGACCGCAGCGGCGGACGGTCGTCCTCGACACCGTCTACCCCGACGAGCACACCATGCTCGTGGAACTGCAGGCACGGCTCGGCGGAACCGTCGTGCGGCACAGTGTGTCCGAAGTGGACTATGTCCGCGAGGTCACCGTCGTGGACGTCCGGTTCCGGCCGGGCCCGGCGCCGGTCGTCCACGGCGTGCCGGCGGGGCACCGATGAGCGCGCGCGGGACGGCCACCGTCGCGGCCGTGGCCCGGCGGCTTCCGTCGCTGTCGCTGGCCGAAGTCGTCGCCACGAGTGGCCTGATGAGCCGGACGGATCGCAAGTACGTCCTTCGGCTCAACGATTTCCTCGCCGTCACCCAGGCGCTGGAGGCTTCGTTGGTCTGCCTGGAGATCGGCGGGCAGCGGGTGTTCGGCTACTCGTCGACCTATTTCGACACACCGGATCTGGCGATCTTCCGGGCGCACCGCCAAGATCGGCGGCGCCGGTTCAAGATCCGCACGCGGACCTACACCGATTCGGCCGACACCTATTGCGAACTCAAGGTCAGCGGCCGCCGGGACGAGACGGTGAAGGTGCGCCGCCCGCACCCCGCCGAGTCCGCGCACGGCCTGACCGCGCCGTCGCTGACGTTCCTCGACGACGCCCTCACCGCCGCCTACGGCCGCCCCGCGCCCCGGCCGCTGACCCCTGCGCTCGTCACCGACTACCGGCGGACCACCCTCGTCACCGCCGACCGCCGGACCCGGATCACCTGCGATACATCGCTGGTCTGGCGATCCGGATCCAGGAGTCTCGCCGCCGGGGGCGACCTGGTGCTGCTGGAGGTGAAGTCGGCGACCGAACGCAACAGCGTCACCGAGGCGCTGGCGAAACTGCGGATCCACGAGCAGTCGGTGAGCAAGTACTGCGCGGGCCTCGTCGCGCTGGGGCTGGCGACCGGCGGGAACCGGTGGCGTCCGGCTCTGCGACGTCTCGGCGTGGCGTAACGAACGTGTCGCGGCCACCGACCCAAGCTGTCGGGCCATCGGGCCCCGGCGAGGGAGGGTGAGGATGAAGACCAGGGAAAAGGTCGCGCTCGCGGCGGGCGGACTGGCGGTCGCCGCGGCCGCGGGCACGGTGTTCGCCGGGACGTCCGGCGCCGTCGGCCCGTCGCCCGCGCCGAGCGTGCAGGCCGCGGAGACGTCGTGCGTGACCGATGGCGCCGGGATGTGCACGGTGCAGCACGCGCTGGGCGCCGTTCCGGCCGTGGTCGTCGTATCGGCGAACACGCCCGGGCAGTTCAACGCGTACATGCTGAACACGGTGCAGGGGTCGTACACGGCGACGACGTTCCAGGTGCGGGCGATGTTCAACCAGACCACGCCGAAGGCAGGCGGGGCGATCTGGTTCAGCTACGCGGCCTATGGCGGCGCGGTGTCGCCACCGACGACGCCGACCGCAACGACCCCGAAGCCGACCCCGAAGCCGACCACGCCGCTACCTACAACAACGCCTACGCCGACTCCAACGCCGAGTGATCCGCCCAGTTCTCTTCCAGGCGGTGGTTCGACCACGGGCGGCTGACCGTCCACAAGGGACGGACAATCCGTTACCGGGGCCGCGGCGACGGCCGGTCGTCCAGTTCGTCGGTGAAGATCGTGTCGATCCGCAGACTGGCCCGCCGCAGTACCCGGACGCTCGCCCTCAGTAACAAAGCGCCGCCGAGGGCGCCCACGACACCGAGCCCGATGGCGACCGAATTCGCCACGAGCGCCTCCCTGTACTGATGGGCGAGATACCCCAGGCCCATTCCGATGGTCAGCGTGTCCCCGAGTGCGAGCCACCACGTTCGCCGCACTCGTGGTGCGACCGGCAAGACCGGCATGGATTTCACCGTCCCGCCCGCGCTCGGCGTTGGTCCTTGCAACCTAGACGAGTCGGCGTCGACCCGTGGCGGAAACCAGCTGTTTGGCCTAGGCCGTGTCCTGCAAGTCCTGGACGCGAAGCCCGTCGAACAGACTTACAGGACACGGCCTAGACGATCGCGGCAGGTGAGCGCTGTGATAACTTGGAGCGAACTGGGACTTCTGTGCGTTAGCAAACCCGATGTCGGGGGTTCCGGTACACCCTTGGGGCCGGTAGCTCAGTTGGTTAGAGCAGGGGACTCATAATCCCTTGGCCGTCGGTTCGAGCCCGACCCGGCCCACAACATCGACATCGCCACCGACCTGCAGAAATGTTGGTCCTTCGGCGGCATTTTCGCCTCGGCGTTGATCGCGACTGGGCTCCGTTATGTCTCCGTTTGCTCCAGTGTGCTCATAGGTGGAGGAGTGCTCTGCAGAGCTGGTTGGTGGCGTAGCAGCGTTTCTGCTTCCTCGCCACAACCGCTGCGGTGGGGACCTGCGGTAGTGGACGCGTGCGTTGCTTGTCGATACCTGCTCACGAAGTGGTCAGCTCTGGATTGACGTCATTGCCGGAGACTCGTCTGACGCCTTCGCCTGCGACTGTGGGTAGTCGGCTTCGGCGGTGCGTGTCGTCTTGCGCGAATCTCTCAGTCACTTAAATGACAGCTTTCCGATCTGCGAGAACAGCATTCGTGACCCCCTCACTGCCAGTCAGGTCCGGCCAGGGCGCTGACCTGCGGTTATCGAGAACCCGCTGGTCGGCTGGAGCAGTTGTGGTCTGATCGATGCGGTTCGACGCAGTTGTGTGCTGTTGTAACCGACGGTGTGCTCCAGGACTGCTCCAGGAAAATTGGTGTGAGAGTCGGGCTGCCAGTGGCAGCCGTGGGTGATTGCCTTCGTCGTGGACTCAATATTTGGCCTCTTGTGGTTGCCGCTTTCGGAGTCGACGAGTCACTGCTTGCATTTGTTCAGCTTGCCTGTGCCTGCCGTTGTCGACAACGTCCGCTCATGCCGATGAGCGCGCTCATGTCGCCGACGTACGTGACGACCGTCGGTGGGACGATTTGACGATCCTGACTCGGCGACAACGGTGGCAGCAGGTTCACGATCCTGGCCCGGGCCCCGCTGGAACGGCTGCGATACCACGGCGGGTCGGCGAATTCCTGTTCGCGGACGGGGCGATCACACGGTGCGAACTGCTGGGACGACGACGGTGGCTCGCAGGACTTGACTGACAGCGCCGCGAGTTCGGGAGTTTGCCATCAGGGTCAGAGTAAGGCCGTCTGTCGCGGTGGCCAGTCGGTCCGCCGGATCTCGTACTCGACTTCGCCGTGCTCGGAGCCGGGCACTGGCTCGTCGTAGTCCTCGTGGAAGCTGCGCACATAGTGCATACCCAGCGTCTCTAGCGTGGCCCGAGAGGGTCGGTTCACCGCCATCGTCTGCGCGAAGATCCGGGTGAGTTTGAGATCGTCGAACCCGTGCCGGAGGAGTTCCCGCGCACCCTCGCTCGCATAACGCTGCCGCCACCATCGCCGCTGCAACCGGAATCCCAGGTCAGCTTCACCCGGGGTGAAGGTCTGACTCGGGCCGTGCGGCGGTTGCAGCATCCACAAACCCGCGAACTCCCGCTGAGGCCCGCAAACAGTGAACCCTACCCACAGGCCCAGCCCATCCACGCGCGTGCCGCGCTTCATTCGCTCGGCGTGGGCGGCCACCGCCTCGTCGCGCGTTCGCGCCCGTGGAGCAAGGTAGCGCAACACCAGCGGGTCGGCGTCAATCTCCACTTCGAGGTCGATGTGCTCATCCGAAAGCGGAACAAGCTCAAGGCGGTCGGTGTGCAATGTTGCCTGGGGCACGGGCTCTCCTGCCGGCTGAGACGAGAACGATCGCACGCTAGCTGTCCCGGCGGGTTCGTGTCCGCCGATTTTCGCCCCACGTTGGCTGGTTCGTCTGTGGATGAACCGCGGGCGTGTCCTGTTTTGCAAATGACCGCATGGGTTCCGACCTCGGTCCCACCTGGGTTGAGGCCGAGCGGTGCCGTCGTCGTACGACGTCCGCTCATGCTGCATACCGGTCGTTTCAGAAGCGCGGCAGCCCAACGAATCGTCCAATAACCCGTTCCACTCCGGCACTGCTGTTGCAGGGTCCCACGGCTGGCGCTTCAGCCTTGGCAGATGACAGATCGAAGCCACTCCAGACGGACGGGCCGCTCGTTACGGGCTATGGCTGCTTCTGTCGGTAGCCACGCTCCGTAACCGGGCGCACGGCCAGGTAGCTCTCCGCTAACCCGCCGTCGGCGGGGAGTTCAAACTCGCCACCAACACACGACACGCCGCCAGGTTTCGTGCCAGGCATCACCTGTCGTTCATGCCATCCATCACCTGTACTCGGCCGCGGGCTTAACCGAAATGATCGAGCGTTTCGATCTGAGCGACTGGGAGTTGGGCGTTCGAGATCCCGAGAGTGTTGCGTACTCGGGCTTTGACGTCACCGCTGCCCGGCGAGCTGGCCTTGGTGCGGAGGTCAATGTAGACCTTGATCATCTGTTGCCGGAGTGGTTGACGTGGCAACTGCTTCGAGCTTACGCCTCAAGCGCTGCGGGTTTCGTGCCCTACGTTGTCTCCGATTGGGCTCCGTTGCCCACACAGAGCCCGATACAGGCCGACACACAGCGGCACTCGGTCAGGGCTCAAACTGGTGCTGACCTGCACAGATCGGCAGAATTTAGCATCCGACGACACTGGCTGACATGCCCGAACTGCGGTCTCATAATCCCTTGGCCGTCGGTTCGAGCCCAACCCGGCCCACAACATCGACATCGCTTCCGACCTGCAGGGATTTGGTCCTTCGGCGGCCATTTCGCCTTGGTGTCAATCACGGCTGGGCTCCGTTCGCTCCGGTGTGAGCCTTTCTGCTTCCTGGTCATGACCGCCTCAGGTGGGGACTTCAGCAGGCCCGGAGTTCTTCGCTTCCACAGCTGGACAAGCTGGGTGTGGTTGCAGGCCGGCTGGGCGTGATCCGTGTTCTCGAGCAGAAGGCCAGTGACAACCACGGTTTCGCGTTGCGGACCAGATTCGTTCTTGGGAAACGCCCCGCTACGGTTTTTCGTTGATCGGCGATCCGACTGGCCGATCGCGCCTGCCGGGACGATCGCACATCGAGGTCAGCTTCGAGCCGGAACAGCGATCTCCTCTGCGAAGGCACGCGCCCGGCCGCTGTCCTCCGCATGCCAAACCACGCCGAGCACCGATTCGGGCAGCCCGGTGAGCGGCACGAAGACGACCGAATCCCGCCGTCCTTGGTGTTCGGCTGTCGAGCGGCACAGCACCATGCCGCCCTGGCCCGCCGCGGCGAGACCCATGCCTTCCTGCAGTGTGGCGACGGTCGGGCCGCGCGGTATCCGGCGGCCCCCGGGGGTGATTTCGGGGGCTTGGGTGTGGCGCCAGTAGTCCGGGGCCGGACCGTGGATCCCGATCAGAGGACATTCCGCCAGTTCCTCGACGGTGACGGACTCCCTGCGGGCGAACCGATGCCGAGGCGAGATGGCGAGCATCTGCGGCTGACGAGAGAAAACCGGGCCGAGCACGAGATCCGGTTCCTCCACCGGAAGCAGCACCACCGCGGCGTCGATCTCTCGACGGCGGAGCGAGCCGAACGGATCGGCCAGTGGGATTTCGGTGAGCTCCACCGCGCAGTCCGGGTGGTGCTTCTCAAATCCGCCGATCGCGTTCGCGAGGTGGTCGTCGATGATGCCCTGAAAGCCGATTCGCAGCACACCGCCGATCCCTCGCGCGGTGTCGCGCGTGTGATCCACGGCGGCCCGCAGCGCCTCATAGGCCGGACGCAGTTCGGCGAGGAACTTCTCTCCTAACGGAGTCAGTTCCACCCGGCGGCTCGTGCGCTCGACCAGCGTCGCGCCGATCCGTCCCTCCAATGAGCGGAGCAGCTGACTGACCCGGCTCTGAGAGACGTACAGGCGTTCGCCTGCCCGGCCGAAGTGCAGCTCCTCGGCGAGCACCAGGAACGCCTCCAGCTCACGGATCTCCAGGCCGCTCATCGGTCCTCTCCCTCCGTGGATCCAGTAGTCCCGCTCATAGAAGGATGAGACATCGGCCATTGTTCCCGGCAGCGGGCGACGGTTGCCTTGAACACGTGACGACAAGGGAAACCGAACAGAGGAAGAATGGCTGGCCGGCGGTGAGCTCGCTCGCCGGGGCGACCTTCACCGTGGTCACCTCGGAAATGCTGCCGGTGGGTTTGCTGACCCCCATCAGCCGCGACTTGCAGGTCACCGAGGGTATGGCGGGTCTGACGCTCACGGTGACCGGTCTGGTCGCGGCCGTCTCCGCGCCCCTGCTGATCCCGGCGCTCGGGAATCTCGACCGGCGGGCCGTGCTGTGCGCGTTGATGGCCCTGCTGGCGGTGGGGAATCTCCTGGCAGCGTGGTCTCCCGGCTTCGGCGTCATGCTGGTCGCCCGAGTCCTCGTCGGGATCGGTATGGGCGGAGTGTGGGCGATCGCCGCGAGCCTGGCCGTGCGGCTGGTTCCACCGCGGTCGGTCGGATCCGCGACTTCGCTGATCTTCAGCGGAATCGCCGTGGCGTCCGTGCTGGGTGTACCGGCAGGCACCTATCTCGGTGAACTGGTCGGCTGGCGGATGGCCTTCGTAGGTGCCGGCGGCCTTTCACTGGTGGTAGCGGCCGCGCTGGTGATGTCCCTGCCGTCGTTGCCGACGGAAGGGGCCGTTCGCCTGGGCGCGATGCTGCGGCTCGCGGGTGTGCCGCGGGTGCGCCTCGGGCTGATCGTGGTGGCGCTGATCGTCATCGGGCATTTCACCGCGTACACCTATGTCCGGCCGGTACTGGAAAAGGTGTCCGGGGTCAGCGCGGGGCAGATCGGAACGCTCCTCCTGGTCTACGGGCTCTTCGGGGTCGCGGGCAATTTCGCCTCGGGCGCCGGAGCCGCGCGATCACCACGGGTGACCTTGCTGGTGCTCGGCGGGACTTTGTCGGCGACGATGGCGCTGGTTCCGCTCCTGGGGCAGACCACACTGACGGCCGTGGCGCTCTTGGTGGTCTGGGGCCTGGCGTACGGCGGTGTCTCGGTGGCAGCGCAAGCATGGATGCTGGTGGCCGCCCCGGAGGCTCGTGAAGCGACGTCGGGTCTGTTCGCCGGAGTGTTCAACGCGGGGATCGCGGCGGGAGCGTTGGTCGGCGGGCTGGCCACGGACGCAGCCGGGACCACCGCGGTGATGTGGCTCGGTGCGGTATTCGCGGCCGGGGCGGTGCTGGTTCTCGCCACCGCCGGTGTCCGGGTACGCCCAGCTTGAGTTCTACCGTCTGAGTGGTCGGTGTGAGCCGGTGGTCGCTCGGCATCCCTCACCTGGCCTGTTCGCGTCACTGTCTGCGCCCTCGTCGCGGAGAGCTGGGTTCGAACCGCCGCTGGAGGTATGCGTGTGAAAGACGACGTGCCTGACTGTAGAGCCACTCGCCGGCCACACACGTCTCCGCGAACCCGATTGCTCGCCCATTGCCAGACCTGGCGTGTCCATACCCTGTGGTATCCAGGTCTGATCGCCGTGGCCGGGCACGGGAGTGTCGCGGGCGGGAGGCTCTTCCTAGCTTGGGCCGGTGTCACCGCCGCCTGGCCGGCGACCCACTACCTCGGCGACTTTCTCGACCGGGGCTCGGCGACGCACGCGCGATGTTCGAAGAGTTCCTCGCCAAGCACCTCACCGCCGAGGCAGGAGACCGAGACCGGCGGATCTCGGACTGGCTCCGCTGAGCTACTCGCCGCAGCCGTTCTCCTTGGTGAGGGAAGCTCCCCCGAAATCACCATGCGAGCGTGGAGCAGCCTTGTCGTATCGGTGTTCTGACACGGTACGGCGGGACAACCCGGACGTGATTCTCAACGATGGTGGAGTGTTGATGATCAGAAGTCTCTTGTCGTTCTTTGGCCGCCTTCGCGACATCACCTTGCCGTCCCTTGTGGATGCGCTCGTTCAGAAGCGCGGGAGAGCCAGCAGGTTGTCCTTCCAGATCCCGTCCGCCCGCGTGCGGAGGAATTTCGGGCCGAAGGTCGGTTTGATGATCTCCACGGCCACCCGGTGGATTCCCTCGTCCACGTAGGCCTTCCCGTCGTCGTCCTCGATCCAGGCCACGATCGCCGAAACGAAGCTCTCGCCGGTTTCGCCGCTGCCCGGGTTGATCCAGCGCAGTTTCGTGATGCTTTCGTGGAACTTCCCACCTTCGAGCCGCGCTGCGATGATCTTGATGGCCATGGTGTTACCTCTTCGGCTGGATGCCCTCGAAGCGAACAGGGGTAATGCTGTACTCGCCACCTGTACGCACCCTGTTACGCCGCTTGGGCGCCGTGCTTCGAACGTTACGAGTTCGAGCGCGGCTCGTCCGTTCTGAGTCAGATGACGCAGACCGCGCCCGTTCCACCGTGTCAAAGTCCTTTCGCCGGCGGGGAACACCAGCCGGAGGAGAGGGGAAACAGACATGTGCGCTGCCCACAAGACGTCGGCCGGGATCCTGGGTGCGTCGGGACTCGCCCTGGCCGTGATGGTCCTGGCCGGTTGCGCGCCGGACCCGGCACCGCAGGCCGCGCCCGCAGCACCGGCGGCGCCTTCGCCGTCCGTCGCGGATTCCGCCACCACGGTGACCTGGATGAACGGATTCTGCGGCGTCGTCCGGGAATTCATCGACGGCAACAACAAGATGACGGCTGGAGGGGGCGACTCCGTCGAGGCCATCAAGCAGAGCACCAGCGATCAGCTGGGGTACTACAAGACCCTTTTGAGTAAGACGGTCGACGGTCTCACCGCGTTGCCCGCCGGTCCGGTTCCCGCCGGGGAAACCGCGAAGAAGGATTTCCTCGGGAAATACTCCGCGGCCCGCGATAAGGCGGCGAACGCCAAGGCGGATCTGGACGCGTCCGCGAAGAGTGACACGGCGGCGCAGGGCCGTGCTGTCGAAGGGCTCATCGCCGCGCAGAAGGAAGCGCACAGCGCACTCGATCCGGTGAAGGCCGTTCTCGATTCCCCGGAATTGACCAAGGCCGCCGCGACGGCCGAACGCTGCCGCCCCTGAGCGGGGGTGGTGCAGGCCCTTCGGAACACGGAGGGCCTGCACGTTCGCTCAGTTGCCGAGCGTGCCGATGTTCTCGTTCGCGTGCGCGACACCGTATTCCTGGGCGCTGGCTTCCTTGACGAGCTTGCCGTCGACCTCGATGGTCACCTTGATCGAGCCCTTGCCGCTGCCCTGCGCCAGGATGCTCACCATCTGCAGGGCCTCGCCGCCGGACAGCTTGATCGTCTTCTCCCAGGGGAGTTTGACGTTGGCTTCCTGGTTGCTGGTGGTCATTCCATCGGTCGTGTAGGTGATGTTGCCTGCCTTCGCGCCGCCGGTCCCGGTCACCCGGTAGACCACGGTGTGCTCGGCCGCCGCCTGCTGGACGGGCTCCTGCGCGGCGGGCACCCCCGCCTCGTTGCCCAGCGGTGCGCCGGGGGCCGACATCGGTGCCGTGGGCAGCGAGTTCGCGGCATCCACGACGGCCTTGCCGAACACGGCGGTCCACAGAATGCAGATGACCAGGCCGATCGCGGACAGGATGACGCCGGTCAGCGCGAGACCCTTGTTGGTCGCGACACCGCTGCGCGCCCGGGAGAATCCGATCGCGGCCAGAATGAGCCCGACGATGACGAGCGGCCAGGCGATGACGCCGATGAACGGAATCGGGGAGAACAGCAATCCGACGAGGCCGAGAACGAACCCCGCGGTGCCCAATCCGTTACGTGGAGGCGTGCTTACGGGAGCCGCCTGATAGGGGTACGGCGAGGGAGTGGTCACGATGATCCTTTCGCATGTCTTCGCGAGGAGATCGCCGTGATGTATTCCCGTGTTACGTCTCGTCGTACGCGATTTTCGCGCGCTTTGACCCGGTTCGGTGTTACGAAAAGGCGTAACGATCAGGTATCCGCGAATCATTCACTCTCCTCGGTGAGGATTTTGCGGAGTCGCGTCAAAGCGCGGTGCTGGGCCACTCGCACCGCGCCCGCGGTCGAGCCGACGACTCCGGCGGTTTCCTCGGCCGACAAACCGACGACGATGCGCAAGACGACGATCTCGCGCTGTTTGTCGGGCAGGATTCGCAGCAGTTCGCCCATCCGGTCGCTCAATTCGTTGTGCAGGGCGTGTTGTTCCGGGCCGGCGGAATCGGAGACGCCGTCGGGGACCTCGGCGACGGGTTCGGAGCGGTTGCGGGCGGCGGCGCGGCGGGCGTCGGCGACCTTGTGCTGCGCGATGCCGTAGACGAACGCGAGGAACGGGCGTCCTCGCTCGCGATAGGAGGGCAGCGCGCGCAGGATCGCGAGGCACACCTCCTGCGCGACGTCGTCCGCCGACGCGTACGTCCGTTCCTGTCTGCCGATCCGTGAGCGGCAATAGCGGATCACGAGCGGCCGGATCGTGGTCAGCAGATGGTTCAGTGCCCGCGGATCGCCCTGGCCGGCGGCCGCGACGGGCGCGTCGAGGGAGTACCAGTGCGCCTGGCTCACCGGTTCGGGGTCGGCCGCGCCCGGCTTCACGAGGGCGAGATCGCGGATCATGGCGCGGTTCTTGATACGGGCCAGGGTGTCGTCGACGTCGAGGCCCACCCGCAGCGCGTCGACGAAGGCGTCGTTGGCGTCGTGCAGGCGGTCGACGAACTCGGGATCGCTTTCTTCCAGGCGGCTCCGAGCGTGCCGCAAGGTCGCGCTGACCGCTTCGTCCGCGATCCCGAGCACCCCGGCGATCTCGGCGGGGGTGAAGCCGTCCAGTGACCAGGCCATTCCGAGTTGCTGACGCTTCGGGAGGCGCCCCAGCATGGTCAGGACGGACGACGTCTCGTCGGCGAGGGTGGCGAGTTTGTCCTCCCTGGCGACGTCGGTGAACGCCCAGTCCGCGCGGACCGCGGTCTGTTCCTTCGCGCGCCGGTGTCCGACACGGCGGACCCAGGACTTCGGCTGGGTGATGGTCCGCCAGTCCTCGTAGGCGTTCAGCATCGCCTCCGCCGCCGCGTCCCGCGACGGGTCGAGTGCGAAGCCCGCCTTGCACAGGAACCCGGTGAGCAGCGGAAATTCGGCGTGGAAGAACTCGTCGAACTCGTCGTGGCCCATCACCCGCACTCACCGCTCTCAGCCGCCGGACGAGATTGCCCTCACAGGACAGGTGCAGTGAGCGGGCCGCTGAGTGTAACGATCCGGTAAAGGTGGGTCGGTGTCGAGCTTCGCGGTGCGTGCCCGGCCGGATACGCGCGATTCCGGTTGGGAAGTCGTTTGACGGGGAATGGACCATGAGAGGACAAGGAGGTGATAGGAAAATGGAAATGGTGATGACGGGGGACCTGAGCGAGGCCGCTTGCCGCGGTCAGGATCCCGAACTGTTCTTCCCGGTCACCGAGACCGGCCCCGGCGCACGGCAGGTGGCCAGCGCGAAGGCCGTCTGCGCGCGGTGCCCGGTCGCGTCGGCCTGCCTGGCCTACGCCTTGGACAACGGACTCGCCCATGGCGTTTTCGGCGGGCTGACGAGCAGCGAACGGCGCCGTCCGATTCGCGTTCGCGCCGCTGCCTGAAACAGACTGAATCACGCGACCGAATTTCCAGTACGGTTTTCGTGCGCGAAAAAAGAGGGGCCCGGTTCGGCTGAACCGGGCCCCTCTCGTGTGGTGGGTCAGGAGACGGCGTCCACGGCGGTCTCCTCGGCCAGTCGTTCGTTGCCCGACTGGGTCTTCAGTGGGTTGTGCTTGAGGAAGGCGACGGCGACGACCACCAGCAGCGCGATCGGCGCGCTGATCAGGAACAACTCGCTGGTCGCCTCCCCGTAGGCGTCGCGGACCACGGTCGCGACCGGTTCGGGCAGCGTGGCGATGTTCGGCACCGCGCCGCCTTCGCCGCCGCCGGGCAGCGGGCCGAGGCCGTCGGTGATCAGCGCGGTGACCCGGGTGGCGAGTACCGCGCCCAGCGCGCTCACGCCGATCGAACCGCCGAGGCTGCGGAAGAACGACAGGGTGGACGTCGCCGTGCCGAGGTCCTGCGCGTCGACGTCGTTCTGTGCCACCAGCACGAGGTTCTGCATCAGCATGCCGACGCCGACACCCAGGACCACCATGAACGCGCCGAGCACGACCAGGTTCGTCTTCGAGTCGAGCGTGCCCAGCAGGGCCAGGCCCGCGGTCATCAGCGCCGAGCCGAGCAGCAGATGGCTCTTCCACTTGCCGGTCCTGCTGATCAGCTGACCCGAGACCGTCGACGACACGAGGATGCCGAAGATCATCGGCAGGCTCAGCAGACCGGCCACCGTCGGCGACTTGCCGAGCGAGAGCTGGAAGTACTGCGACAGGAACACCGTCCCGCCGAACATCGCGACACCGACGAGGAAACTCGCGAGCGTGGTCAGCGTGATCGTGCGGCTGCGGAACAGCGTCAGCGGCAGGATCGGCTCGGTCACCTTCGACTCGACGTAGACGGCGAGGGCGAGGATCACCACGCCGGCGGTCACCAGGCCGACGGTCCACCAGGAGCCCCAGGCGAACTGGTGCCCAGCCAGCGAGGACCACACCAGCAGCGTCGAGACACCGGCCATGATCAGGAACGCGCCGAGGTAGTCGACCTTCACGTCGCGCCGGATCGTCGGCAGGTTCAGCGTGCGCTGCAGCAGCAGGATCGCGGCGATCGCGAACGGGACGCCGAGGAAGAAGCACCAGCGCCAGCCGAGCCACGAGGTGTCCACCATGACGCCGCCGATCAGCGGGCCCGCGATGGTCCCGACGGCGAAGACGGCACCGAAGATCCCCGAGTACTTACCGAGTTCACGCGGCGAGACGATGGCCGCCATGATCACCTGCGCGAGCGCGGTGAGCCCGCCGGCGCCGATGCCCTGCGCGACCCGGCTGCCGATCAGGAGCTCGATGTTGCCCGCGAAACCGGCGACCAGCGAGCCGACGACGAACAAGCCGAGTGAAAGCTGGATCAGCAGTTTCTTGTTGTACAGGTCGGAAAGCTTGCCCCAGAGCGGCACCGTCGCGGTCATCGCGAGCAGTTCGGTGGTGACCACCCAGGTGTAGGAGGCCTGCGAGCCGCCGAGTTCGGAGACGATCCGCGGCAGCGCGTTCGCGACCACCGTCGAGGCGAGGATGGCGACGAACATGCCCATCATCAGCCCCGACATCGCTTCGAGAACCTGTTTACGGCTCATCGAACCGGCCGAGGCCTCCGGTTCTCGTGGTTCGGTGGTGGATACGGACATGGTCGTCCCCCTTCGTGTTCTGTGGTGCCGGGCGCGTCAGCGCGCGCGGCCGCCGGGCTCCGGGAGCCCGGCGAGAAGCGTTTCCACGGCCTCGTCCAGCAGTTCGAGCGCCGGCGTGCGGCCGTCGTGCTGGTACCAGTGGAGGAGTGCGGCGTTGACCGCGCCGCCGATCGTGGTCAGCAGCAGGGTCGGGTACAGATCGGCCTTGGGGTCGACGCCGGCGCGGCGCGCGATCGCCTCGATCGTCGACGTGGCGGTTTCGTGGTTCATGGCCACCGCGCGCGAATGCAGGCTGGGGTGCTCGTGGATGGCCTTCATCCGGCCGAGCCATTCGTCGCGGTTCTCGTCCACGTGGGCGAGCTCCTCCTTGATCGCGTCGATGAAGGCGCGAGGAGTGCTGATCTCCTTGGGTGTGGCAAGGAATTTCTCGATGATGTGCCGCGACCGCTCGGCGTGGTCGGCATGGCTGATCACCACCGCGTCCTCTTTGGACGCGAAGTAGTTGAAGAAGGTGCGTGGCGAGACCCCCGCCGCCGCGCTGATGTCCTCGACCGTCACGTTGTCCAGACCACGATCGGCGACGAGCCGCACGGCGGTGGTCGCCAGCGCGCGGTGGGTGTCCAGCCGCTTGCGTTCGCGGAGACCTTTGACGGGTTCGGGCATGGGCACCACGATAACGCAAAAAGTGCAGAGACTGCAAAATTGCAGTTTGTGAACCGTGCCACTCGCCGGTGGCGGCGCGCGGCCTGGCAGACTGCGGCGCGTGAGCGGAACGGTGCTGGTACTGGGCGGGCGCAGCGAAATCGGCCTGGCGGTCGCGGAGCGGCTCGCCAAGGGCGGGGCGGGCAAGATCGTGCTGGCCGCGCGGCGGAGCGCGGATCTCGGCGCGGAGTCCGAGCGGCTGCTGGCCGCCGGCGCGAAGGCGGTCGACACGGTCGAGTTCGACGCCGACGACCTCGCCGGGCACGGTCCGTTCCTGGAGAAGGTCGTCGCGGACCACGGGCCGCTGGAGGTCGTCGTCACCGCTTTCGGGATCCTCGGCGACCAGGCGCGCGCCGAAGCGGACGCCGCGCACGCCGTCGCGATCGTGCACACCGACTATGTGGCTCATGTGAGTGTGCTGACCCAGGTGGCCAATGTGCTTCGTGGGCAAGGAAGCGGAAGTCTCGTCGTGTTCTCGTCGGTCGCCGGGGTGCGGGTGCGGCGCGCGAACTATGTCTACGGGTCGGCGAAAGCGGGCCTCGACGGTTTCGCGAGCGGCATGGCCGACGCCCTCCACGGCACCGGCGTGCATCTCCTGCTCGTCCGGCCCGGATTCGTGATCGGCCGGATGACCGAAGGCATGTCGCCCGCGCCGTTCTCGAGTACGCCCGATCAGGTCGCCGACGCGACGGTCTCGGCGCTTCGGAAACGCCGGGATACGGTGTGGGTGCCGGGGTTGCTGAGGCTGGTGTTCTCGGTGATGCGCGTGGTGCCACGCGCGATCTGGCGACGGATGCCCCGGTAGGGGAGCGCAGCGCGAGCGAGTCGGCACACGGTGTCGCGAACGGCTGTCTCCTTGATCACTTTCGCTGGGCCGAACGGGCTTTAAGACCCAGTCATGACAGCTTTCTCAGGTAATTCCCAGCTAACGCGGTGATCCTCGATGTCGGGGGAATCATTCGGAAGCGGGGAGAGGGTCGTGCTGCTCACGTCGCGAGGACGGCGGATCGGCGGCCGCGTCGCAGTGGGTCTGGTGTCGACGGTCGTGCTGGGGGTCACGGGTTACGCGTGGGCCCAGTTGAGCCGTTTGGACGAAGGCATCGTCACGGCCGACGTCATCGCGCCCACGGCCCAGGTCCCCGACGGCCCGGCGGGTGAACCACTGAAGGTGGCGCAGAACATCCTGCTCGTCGGAATCGACTCGCGTACCGACGCCTACGGGAACCCGTTGCCGCAGAACGTCCTCGACGCGTTGCACGCCGGAGCCGGTGACGCCGGCGGTGACACCACCGACACCATGATCGTGGTCCATATCCCGGCCGGCGGTGCGGCGGCCACGGCCATCTCCATCCCGCGCGATTCCTATGTGGACATCGCGGGCGGGCTCGGCAAGCACAAGATCAACTCGGCGTACAGCCGCGGCAAGAACGCCGCGATGAACTCGCTGCGGGCACAGGGGCTGACCGGCGCACAGCTGGAGGTCAAGGCCAACGAAGCGGGTGCCAAACTCACGATCCAGACGATCGAGCAGTTCACCGGCCTTTCCATCAACCACTACGCCGCGGTCAACCTGGCCGGGTTCGCCGCGCTGAGCGAGGCCGTCGGCGGTGTCGAGGTCTGTCTCAAGGAGCCGGTGCAGGACAAGTTCTCCGGGGCCTCGTTCCCGGCGGGCAAGCAGCTGCTCTCCGGGGCGCAGGCGCTCGCCTTCGTACGACAGCGGCACGGACTGCCCAGCGACCTCGACCGCATCGCGCGGCAGCAGGCGTTCCTTTCGAGTATGGCCAAGACGATGCTGGACGCCGGCACGTTCACCGACCCCACGAGGCTGAGCTCCCTGGTCGGCGCGATCCAGGGTTCGGTCGTACTCGACCGCGGCTGGGACGTGGTGAGCTTCGCGCAGCAACTGCGGGGGATGAGCTCGGGCGCGCTGAAGTTCCAGACCATCCCGGTCCAGAGCCTTTCCCTGCCGACGCCCTCCGACGGCGACGCCGTCAAGGTGGATCCGGCGGAGGTCCGGGCGTTCGTGAAGACCGCGCTCACTTCGACGACGGTCGCCGCGGTGGGGGAGCCGACCGGCGGCATCGGGATCAAGCCGGTCGCGGCCACCTCTTCCGTGTCCGCGCCGCCTTCCTCTTCCGCCACGCCTCCGCCGGCCGATGCGCTCCCCGGCTGCGTGAACTGAGGCCGTGAAGGTGAGCTGTCACCGCACTCGCGTGCTCAGGCCCGTATCTCGCGTGCTCAGGTCCGTATCTCGCGTGCTTGAAGACGGAACTCGCGTGCTCGGACTCCGCACACACGAGTGCGGCATCCAGACACGCGAGTCACGGGCCTGAGCACGCGAGTCACGCCTGTACTTCACGACCGGGCATCGACGTCACAGCCAGGCCGCCATCACCACCAGGAGAATGTAGGCGCAGGAGCGACCACGACCCCGACACGGTTGCCTTACCCCTCCATAACCCGAAACGCCACTCACGACCCACTCGCCCCGAGGGTTCCCTGGCCACTCGGGTGCCGGGCCCGGCGTCCGGGCACGTGAGTCCCGCAAAATCCCCAAGATTCTTTTGAACCGCATCGAGTCGCCGTCCGTGTCGGTGGCGTAAGGGAGTTCCAGAAGGCCTGGACGCCAGGGTGCAGGGGAGAAGAGTCGTGTTTCGTAAACGATTTGCGCCGCTCGTCGCCGCCGGTGCGAAGCGTCGGTCCGGCTGGGCGATCGTGGCGAGCGTGTCCCTGTTCCTCACCGGTTGTGCCGCGACAGTAGGGGGAGTGGCACAACCGGTGGACCCCACCCGGGTCGCCGGGCTCGCGATCACCGACGGGCCCAGTGGCCTCAAGCCCGGTGTGCTCGACGCGGGCCTTCCGGTCACCGGCGGGGACGACGGCGAGATCGACCAACTCGCGGCCAACGCCGTCGCCGATGTCCAGCGTTACTGGCAGGAACACCTGCCGGCGGTCTTCAAACGCGAGTTCCGGCCGCTGGCCAACCTCGTTTCCTATGATTCGGCGGGCCGCGGCCGGGTGATCTGCGGGGCGTCCACGGCCGGGCTGGTGAACGCGTTCTACTGTTCGGCGGACGACGTCGTCGCGTGGGATCGCGGCGAATTGCTGCCCATGCTCAACGACTCCATCGGTTCGGCGGCGGTGATGGCCGTGCTCGCCCACGAGATCGGCCACGCCGTCCAGTTCCGGCTGGGCCTGCCGGGGGCCACGCCCTCGATCGTCAAGGAACAACAGGCCGACTGCTACACCGGCTCGTATCTCCGGTGGGTCGCCGAGGGCAAGTCGCCGATGTTCCAGGTGTCGACCGGACGCGGGCTCAACGAAGTGCTCACCGCGTTGTTCCAGATCCGCGACTCGGCCGGCGTCGCCTTCGACGACGACGGTGCTCACGGCAACGCTTTCGACCGCGTTTCCGCGTTCCAGTTCGGCTTCACCGACGGACCGGCCCGGTGCGCGATGATCGACGAGCGGGAGGTCGAGGGCCGCAGCACCCAGGGCGGGTTCGGTTCGGCCGCGGCGAACGAGGAGGCGGCGGCGGTGAACGTCCGGCTCGACGATCGCGATGCCCTGACGGACCTCACCGCCAGTCTCCGGCAGGCTTTCCGGCTCGCGGCGACCCCGCCGACGCTGACCACCGGCGCGGCCTGTGGTGTCACGGTGGAGGACGCTCTGGCGTCCTACTGCTCGGAGTCCAACCAGATCAACCTCGACCTCGACGGTCTCGTCCGTATCGGCACGCCGCCGCGCAGGGGATCCCCGCGAGGCATCGGCGACTTCGCCGCGTTCGCCGAGGTCGCGTCGCGCTACACGCTCGCCGTCCAGCAGGAGGGCGGATTCCGGCTCGACGGCCCGGTGGCCGCGCAGCGCACGGCGTGCCTCACCGGGTTCTGGGCATCGACCATCGTGGACGGTAAACGCGGGTCGCTCACGTTGTCGCCCGGCGACCTCGACGAGGCCGTCGCCGAGATGCTGACGCAGAACAGCCTGATCGCCGCCGACGTCCGCGGCCGGACGCTCCCGGCGGGCTTCGCCAGGGTCGCCGCTTTCCGGGACGGCTTCTCCTCCGGAAACCAGGAGACCTGCGGCGAGAAGTACCGCTAGTCCGTGAAGGCCTCCTTCCCTACCCTCAAGGTAGTGAAGGAGGCCTTCACGGAAGGTCGGTCAGGTCATACGAAGGCGCTCTGGCCGGTGATGGCCTTCCCGACGATCAGGGTGTTCATCTCCCGGGTGCCTTCGAACGAGTAGATCGCCTCGGCGTCGGTGAAGAACCGCATGATGTCGTTGTCCAGCACGATCCCGTTGCCGCCGAAGATCTCGCGGCCCCAAGCGACGACCTCTCGCATCCGCGAGGTCACGAACGCCTTGGCCAGCGACGAGTGCTCGTCCTTGAAGATACCGGCGTCCTGCAACCGGGCGAGCTGCACGAGCATGCCCCACGACGCGGTGATGTTGCCGAGGCTCTTCACCAGCATGTCCTGCACCATCTGGAACCGTGCGATCGGACGGCCGAACTGCTCGCGCTCCTTGGCGTAGTCCAGCGCGAGTTCGTAGGCGCCGATCATCACGCCCAATCCCTGCCAGGCCACGCCACCGCGGGTCGCGCGCAGGATCTCGGCGACGTCGCGGAAGGAGTCGATGCCCTGGAGCCGGTTGGCCTCCGGCACCCGGACGTCGGTGAGGGTGATCTCCGCGTTCTCCACGATCCGGAACGCGAACTTGTTCTCGATCTTGACCGGGACGAATCCGGGAGAGTCCTTCTCGACCACGAAACCCTTGACGTTGTTGTCTTCCTCGTCGCGGGCCCAGACGATGACCAGGTCGGCGAAGGTCGCGTTCCCGATCCACTTCTTGGCGCCGTTCAGGATCCAGGTGTCGCCGTCCCGCTTGGCGGTGGTGCGCATGCCACCCGCGACGTCGGAACCGCCGAGCGGCTCGGTCATCGCGAACGCGCCGATCTTGTCCATCGCCGCCATCGACGGGAGCCAGCGGTCGCGCTGTTCCTGGTCGCCGCCGGAGTAGATGCTGTACATCGCGAGTCCGTTGTGGACACCGAAGAACGTGGCCACGGAAGGGTCCGTGCGGGTCATCTCCATCGCCATCATGCCGCTGAGCAGGTGGCTGGTGGCCGGCAGGTGCTCGCCGTAGCCTTCGTAGGGCAGTCCGGCGAGGCCCTGTTCGCGGAACTTGCCGACGAGCTCGTGCGGGAACTCGCCCTTCGCCCAGTACTCGTTCACGAGCGGCTTGACCTCGGTGCGCATGAAGTCGCGTGCCTTGAGCAGAAGCTTGCGCTCCTCGTCCGGCAGCAGGGCTTCGTAGTCGTAGAAGTCGGCGGTCAGCTGGTCTTCCATCAGTTCTCCTCCTTGACGGCGTTGTCCAGAGCGGACAGCACCGCGAGCTGCTTGCGGTCGCGCGCCTCGGCGAGTTCCGAGTACGTGGAGGAGCCGTAAGCGGATTCCACGGCTTCGATGAGCCGTTCTTGTTCTTCCGGGGTCTGCGAGGGCCGGCCGAGGCCGGCCCACATCTTCTTCATCGACTTGCCGATGTGCTCGGCCATATGCCGGTAGCCACCGGGGCCGCCACCCAGATGCGAGCCGAGGAACGGCCCGACGGTCGACCAGCGGATCCCGAGCGAGTTCGTCATCACGGCGTCCACCTCGGACGGTGAAACGACGCCCTGTTCCACCAGGTAGATCGCCTCGCGGCTCAGCGCGTTCTGCAGCCTGTTGCCGACGAACCCGGGGATCTCCTTGCGCTCCACCACCGGGGTGCGGCCGACGAACCGGTAGAACTCGACGGCGCGGTCCACCGACTCGGCACTCGTGCGCTCACCGGGCACGACCTCGACCAGCGGGATCAGATGCGGCGGGTTGAACGGGTGACCGATCAGGACTCGCGAGGCGTCGTCGAGGTCCGTCGCGAACGCCGTCGAGGGGATCGCCGACGACGAACTGAGCAGCAGCGCGTGCGACGGAGCCTCGCGGACCAGGGTCGCGAACAGGTCCTTCTTGAACTCGACGTCCTCGGGTCCGTTCTCCTGCACGACATCCGCGTGCCGGACGGCCTCGGCGACATCACCGGCGAGGTGGACGCGAGCGGCGAGGTCCGCGGCGTCCCGGCCGAGATGCGGGGCGAACGCCTCCAGGGCGTCGCCGACGGCGTCGGCGAGGTCCGGCCGCAGGTCCGAGACCCGGACGTCCATCCCGTGCGAGGCGAACAACGCCGTCCACGAGAGGCCGATCGTGCCCGCGCCGATCACCGCGGCGGTACGAAAAGTCATGACCGTGCTCCCTTCAGGTAGTCGAAGACCGGCTTGACCGGAGCGAGCGTCAGGTCGGTGAGGATGTGGCTCGCGGAGACGATCTCCAGCACCGGGAGATCGGCGAGCGGTGCCAGGACGTGCTGGAACAGTTGCAGCCGCGCGGGTCCGGTCCACGCCTGGATGATCACCACGTCGGTGATCTCGGTGCGGACCAGTTCGAAGACGCGGGGCGAACCGTCGTAGTCCGGGATGGTCTTGAGCATGAACGTCGGCACGGTGATCTGCGCTTCGGCCTCGCGGACGTCCAGCCGATGGTGCTTGTACCCCATGGTCGCGGTCGCGACGCGCTGGCTGCCGTAGTCGAGCGTGCCGACGAGCGCGCCGTTCTCGGCGAACAGCTTGGGCGAGCCGATGGTCTTCGGGTAGGCGCTGATCTCGCGGCCGGACGCGGTGGCCGGGAAGTTGTCGAGGTACATCGCGTGCAGGTACTCGCCGCGCTCGCCCTCGAAGCTCACCGGGATCGCCTGGCCGGACTCGGTGTAGGGCCCGTAGCCGCTGACGTCGCCCATCTTCATGACCTCGAACCGCACCAACGGCTCGTCGATTTCCAGGGGCTCCGGGACGACGGCGCGCAGGGCGTCGGCGTCGGTGCGATAGACGATGTTCAGGTACTCGCGGTCGGTGAACCGGGGCACCACCGGCGCGTACGCCGGGTTCGTGAGCGGGGTGGTCACGTGCTGGAGAACTTCTTGCTGCTTCATCTCACTCACCAGTCCACTGTGGAGTCCGGCGCTCGGCGAAGGCCTGCATGCCCTCGCGGACGTCGGCGGACTTCATCAGCGCCGGCATCTCCGAACGCTGGGTGGCAAACGCTTGCGCGTCCGGGACGCCGTCGGCGGCGCGGACGATCTTCTTGACCAGGGCCAGCGCCAGGGGAGCGTTGGCGGCGACCTGCTCGGCGAGTTGCAGTGCGACGGCCGCGGCCTCGCCCGCCGGGACGACCCGGTTCACCAGGCCCAGTCGTCCGGCGCGTTCGGCGCCGATCGGCTCGCCGGTGAGCAGGAACTCCATCGCCAGGTGGTGCGGGATCCGCTTCGGCAGCCGGATCACGCCACCGCCGGCGGCGATCAGACCGCGCTTCACCTCGGGCAGCCCGAACTTCGCGTCCTCGGCGGCGACGATCAGGTCGCAGCCCAGCGCCAGTTCGAATCCGCCGCCCATCGCCCAGCCTTCGACGGCGGCGATCAGGGGCTTGGACGACTCGGCCTCGGTCAGCCCGCCGAATCCGCGACCGGGGATCTCGGGCGATTCGCCCTTCAGCGCGGCCTTGAGGTCCATCCCGGCGCTGAACGAGCCGTCCGCGCCGGTCAGGACGCCGGCCCGCAGCGCGGGATCGGTCTCCAGCAGGTCGAGTGCTTCGGCCAGGCCGGCGGCGACGGCGGCGTTCACCGCGTTGCGCGCCCGCGGCCGGTCGATCGTGATCAGCAGCGTGGTGCCGACCCGTTCGGTCCTTACTTCGTTGGTGCTCATGGTTCTTCCTCAGTTCACGGAAGCGAGTTCGCGCAGGACGTCTTCGGTGTCCTGGCCCGGCAGGGGAGCCAGACGCCGCACGGAACCCGGCGTCGCGGAGAACCGCACCGGGATGCCGATGGTGCGGATCGAGCCCTCGCTCGGGTGCTCGACGACGTCGAGCAGGTGGCCGTCGCGGACGTATTCGTCGTCCTGCGCGGTGTCCAGTTCCAGGACCGGGGCCATCGGGATGCTGTGCTTCGCGCAGACCTCGGTCCACTCTTCGGTGGTCAGCGCCGGAGCGCAGCCGGCGATCATCTCCGCCAGTGCCTCGTGGTCGGCGCCGTCGATCGCGTCGCCGTTGACCCGCGGGTCCTCGGCCAGTTCCGGCCGTCCGGCGGCTTGGAAGAAGTCGCGGAAGTTCTGCGGGTTGTAGGGGATCACGCAGGCCATGCCGTCCTTGGTGTGCACGGCCTTGTGCCCCGGGTTCATCGACGGGCCGAAGCCGGTCGGGCTCTCCGCGGGCTCGAAGACGTGCCCGGCCAGGTGCTCGACGAGGTTGAACGCGATCAGCGTGTCGGTCATCGGGATCTCGACCCGCTGGCCCTCACCGGTCTTGTCGCGGTGCACCAGCGCCGCGAGCACCGTGTAGGCGATGGTCAGGGAGGAGACCTTGTCACCGATGATCGTCGGCAGGTAGACCGGCTTGCCCAGTGCGCGGTTCGCGACGTCGACCAGGCCGGACGCGGCCTGCACGGTCTCGTCGTAGGCGGCGTGGCCCGCGCGGTCGGAGTCGCTGCGGAAACCCTGCGCGTGGGCGTAGACCAGGCCGGGGTTGCGCGCGGCGACGTCGGCGTAGTTCATGCCGAGCCTGCTCAGCGCGCCGGGGCGCATGTTCGTGATCAGCACGTCGGCCGTGTCGATCAGTTCGAGCGCCTGCTCGCGCTGCTCCTCGTCCTTCAGGTTGAGGGCGACGCTGCGCTTGTTGCGGTTCACGTTCAGGTTGAGCGGCGTCATCCCCGGCGTCGTCCGGAACCTGCCCACCCGCACGGTGTCCGCGGGGGACTCGATCTTGATCACGTCGGCACCGAGGTCGCCCAGGATCTGCGCCGCGTACGGGCCCATGACCACCGTCGAGAGGTCGATCACGCGAACGCCGTCCAGTGGTCCGGTGGCGGTCTGAGTCATTTCGCTTCCCTTCGCCGTTGTTCGCTCTACAACCGAAGTTAGGCGCGGATACCGGGAAAGGGAATGATCAAGAAACGCGGAATGGTATGACCGCGGCGGTCATACCATTCTTGTGTCCGAATTGGGAGCTTAGGTCGAAAGTGGTTCGGCGAAGATCTCGCGGACGCCCTCGACCAGCTCGGCGAGGTCGCCGTCCTCGGCTCTGTCACGTCGCCAGACCAGGGCTGTTTCCAGCTGGGGCCGGAAATCCGCGAACGGCAGGATGGTCGCGCCGTCGACGAGGAACAGATGCATCGGACTGGCCGGATCGAGCATGGTGATCGAGAACGACGACCCGTTGGCCACCAGTTCCGAGATGCCCGAATATTCGGTTCCGCCGACTTTGAGTCGTTTCTTGATTCCCGCGTTCGACAATTTCCGGTCCATATCGTCCGAATAGGCCGGGATGCTTTCCGAAGCGGAAGCGATGTAGGACAGGTCACTCAATTCGGCGATGTCCACCGTTTCCCGTCCGGCGAACCGGTCGGCGGGCACGACCGCGCCGAGCCGCTCGACCTGCACCGGGATCATCTCCAGGGCGGGATCGGTCACCGGCATCCGCACCAGCGACAACGCGAGCTTGCCCTCGTGTACCCCGGCGACCAGATCGGGTGTCGTCCCGGGCCAGCGTTTGAGTTCGAACCGGTCGTGACAGCGTTCTTCGAGGCGTTTGACGCGTTCCCGCAAGGCGGGGTGCACCCCGGCGGGCATCCCGATGAACACGGTGCTCCGCCGTGGTTTCACTGCTTCCCGCAACCGCCAGGGAATGGCGTTGACCTGTTCGAGGACGTCCTTCGCGATCGGCAGCAGCGCGGATCCGGCCGCGGTGAGCGTGACGTGATGCGTACTGCGGTCGAACAGCCGGTGGCCGAGTTCGTGTTCGAGATCCTTGATGCGCTGGCTCAGGGGAGAGGCGGCCATATGCAGCTTCCTGGCCGCCTGGGAGAAGTTCAGCTCCTCGGCGACGGCCACGAAATACCGCAGGTGCAACATCTCCACGTGATCACCCTAACCGGAACGTGACGGTGAACGCGGCTCCGCCTTCCGGCGCCGGACCGGCGGTCAGTGTCCCGCCCATGCGGGTGACCAGGCCGTGGGCCAGTGCGAGCCCGATCCCCGAACCGACGGGACGGCTGTCGCGGTACCGCTTGTTCAGCACGCCGCGTTCGAACGCGACCGGGTAGTCCTCCGGTGCCAGGCCGGGACCGCCGTCCCGCACCGCGAGCTGCGCCTGTCCCTCGAAGGCCGCCAGGGAGAACACGATCGGCGCACCCGCCGGGGTCACCCGAAGGGCGTTCTCGGCCAGTCCGTCGATCACCTGGCGAAGCCGCCGCGGATCGGCGATGACCGGAACCTCGCCGCGAGGTCGCTCGACCAGCAGCGTCACGTTCTGCTGAGCGCAGCGCAGCCGCCAGACGTCGGCGCATTCGTCGACGAGCGCGGCCAGATCGAGCCGCGTGGGGTCGAGGCGGAATTCGTCGGCGCCGAGCCTCGCCAGCTCCAGCAGGTCGCTGACCAGGCGTTCCAGCCGGACGGCTTCGCGATGGATGGTCTCCCCGGCGCGCCGTGCGTCTTCGCCTTCGGCCACGCCGTCGCTGATCGCCTCGGCGAACCCGGTGACGGCCGTCAGGGGCGTCCGCAGCTCATGTGACACCGAAAGCAGGAACTCGCGTTGCCGTGATTCGCTGTAGTGCAGCGCGTCGGCCAGGCTGTTGACCGACTCCGCGACGTCCGCGACCTCGGACGGACCTTCGACCGGAACGCGCAGGTCACGGCGTCCGGAGCGCATCCCCTTCGCCACCGACGCCGCTCGCCGCAGCGGCCGGGACAGCATCCGGCTCAGCACCAGCCCGGCGATCGCGGCGACCGTCAGCCCCGCGCCGAGGGCGAGCAGGATGTTCCGGACCAGCGTCCGGCCCCGCGCCTCGCCGGTCTCCGTCGACTGGACCAGCGCGAACGCGGCACCGCGTTGTCCGACGGTGCGGACCTCGACGAGGTACTGCCGGCCCTCCACGAGGACGGTGTCGGACCCCGTGCGCGTGAGCCCCGCGCGGGAAGCGGCGATCGCGGCGACCGTCCCGGCGCCGTCGAGTGTGCCGTTCGGACGGCGGACGACGACGTCGATCCCTTGTCCCCGCACGACTTCGGCGACCTTGCCCACACCGAGCCGGTTCCCGATCCCGGTCTCGTCGAGCTGGCTCGCGACCACGTCGGCCTGCGCCGAGAGCGACTGCCGGAGCACGTCGGTCCCGGCGGTGCGGATCAGCCTGGCCGCGACCAGACCGGCCACCACCACCGCGACCGCGGCGATCGCGAGGCACACCACGGTGATCCGCAGCGCGAGCGAGGTCCGCCTCATCCGGCGTCCGCCGCGTACCCGATGCCGCGGACCGTCCTGATCGGACTGTGCCCGCCCAGTTTCCCGCGCAGCTGGGCGATGTGGACGTCGACGGTCCGCGTGCCCGCGGACGCCGCGTACCCCCAGACCGAACTGAGCAGCTGCTCGCGGCTGAAGACCTGGCCGGGTCGCCGCACGAGGTGGGTGAGCAGGTCGAATTCGGTCGAGGTCAGTGCTATTTCGGCGTCGGCGGCCCAAACTCGGCGCTGGGTGACGTCGATACGGACACCGCCCGCCGCGTAGGTCTCGGCGGGCGGTGCGGCGCCGGCGGCGCGACGCAGGACCGTCCGCACCCTGGCGGAGAGTTCACGCGGGCTGAACGGTTTCGTCAGGTAGTCGTCCGCGCCGATCTCCAGGCCCAGCAGGCGATCCAGTTCGTCGTCGCGCGCCGTCACGAACAGCACCGGCGTCCAGTCGCCGTCCGCGCGCAGCGTCCGGCAGATCTCGATACCGTCCATTCCGGACAGTCCGATGTCGAGGACGATCGCCACCGGGCGGAGCCGCCGGATCGTCGCCAGCGCCGCGCCGCCGTCCGCCTCGACCCGCACGCCGAACCCGTCCCGCTTCAGGTAGAGCGAAGCGAGTTCGGCGATCGCGGGGTCGTCCTCGACGACCAGTACCAGTCCGCGTCCCGGTTGCGTCGTCACCGCCCGATCCTGTCACGGGGCCGGGTCGCCGGCCATTTCCTGCTCGATCGAATCCAGGGTGCGCTGGATGTCGCTCAGATCGCCGGGCGCCGAGGCCGGATCCGGCGGCGGGCTCGACGCCTCCTCGCCGTCGCAGGCTGCCGTGCCGAACAAGGCCAGCGTGGTCAGGGCGGCGGCCACCCAGCGTTTCACTTGCCCGCCTTGCAGTGCGCGCCGGTGAACGAGTCCAGCTTCTGCTTCGCCGCGGCGAGTTCGGGGAGGTGTCCGCTGCGCTTGTCGGCGCGTTTCTGGAGCTTGTCGGCGAAGTCGTTGTGGTTCTTCTTGCGCTGGTCCTCAGCCCGGGCCTTGAGGTTCGCCACCGAACCACGGATCTCGGGGCCGCCGTTGATGCGTTCGGTGAGCTTCGCGGTGCGCTTGGTGAGCTTGGGCAGCCAGTCGGCGCACAGCAGCTGGGACTCCTCCGGGCTCAGGGTGATCGGGCCCGGTGCGGGCGGCGGGGTGCTCTGGGCCGAGGCGGCCGGGGCGAGGGCGACGAGGCCGGCCGCGGTGAGGCAGGCGGCGATGGTGTGTTTCAGCATGCGAAGAGCGTCGCGTGGGCAGATACGGGGAATGTGGGGGCGATGTTCGGGTTTTGTAAGCGATACTCGCCGGATGGGGCTGAGGACTTTGACCGCCACCGTCGTGGCGATGCTGCTGGCGGCCGCCGTGCCGGCGACCGCCGCGGAACCCGCGTTCGTCCTGACCGGCGGTGTCAGCGCGCCGGTGTTCTCCTACGAGAAGGCCATCCGGGAGACCGCCTGGGTGGAGACCGGTCAGGACCTCGACCGCGACGGACAGGTCGACCGGGTCGCCGCCGACATCATCCGCCCGGCGGAACTCGCCGCGGGCGTTCCGGTGATCATGGACGTCAGCCCGTACTTCGAGAAGATCGGGCGCGGCAACGAGCGCCAGCCGAAGACCTACCTCCCCGACGGCACGCCGTCGCGGTTCCCGCTCTTCTACGACAACTACTTCGTCCCGCGCGGCTACGCGGTCGTACTGGTCGACGTCGGGGGCACCAACCGCTCGTCCGGTTGCTTCGACGACGTCGCGTCGGGGAACGGGGTCGTGAACTGGCTCAACGGGCGCGCTCGAGCGTTCCGGACGCCGTTCGGGGGCGAGCCGATCCGCGCGGGCTGGGCCGGCGGTTCGGTGGGCGCGATCGGGAAGTCGCAGGACGGGGCGACGGCGATCGGGATGGCGGCGTCCGGGATCGACGGGCTGAAGACCATCGTGCCGATCGCCGGGGTCAGTTCCTACTACGAGGTGCACAACTCGCACGGTGCGTACTTCGGCTGGGCGGGCGGCCCGGATCTGTACAACGAACGGGCGATGAAGCTGTGCCGGCCGTTCGAAGAGGACAAGGCCCGTCAGGCGGGAACGGACGGGAACTTCAACGAGTACTGGCGCGGGCTGGACTACGTCGCGAAGACGGGCAAGGTACGCGCAAGCGTTTTCGCGTCGATGGGCTTCCACGATCTCAACGTCAACCCGATCCAGCTCGGTCCCTGGTGGGAGGCACTGAACACGAACGGCGTGCCGCGCAAGGCGTGGCTGCATCAGGCGGCGCACGTCGACCCGTTCGACCTGGACCGTTCGCTGTTCGTGAAGACGCTGCACCGCTGGTTCGACCGGTGGTTGCTCGGCGTCCGCAACGGCGTCGAGACCGAACCGGCGATCCGGATCGAGCACACCCCGGACCGCTGGACCGACGAACGCCGCTGGCCGCCGGCGGGCACGCGTCCGCACACCCTGTGGCCCGCCGGGGACGGCGGGTTGGGAAGCCGCCCTGCCTCTGGTGCGGCTTCGCTGACCGACGATCCCGCGCGCGGTGCGTCGCACTGGGTCGAGAACCCGTCGCAGGCCAGCCCGGAACGGCTCGTCTTCGCCGGTGAACCGATGCGCGCGGACACCCGGATCGCCGGGACCGCCACGGTGACGGTGACCGCCCGCTCGGACAAGCCGAGCGCGCGGCTCGGCGCGGTGCTGGTCGACTACGGTCCCGCGACCGTCCGGAACACGAAGTTCCCCGCCCTGGGCATCAAGGACCTGACGACCCGCTCCTGCTGGGGCGCGGGAACGGCCGCCGACACCGGCTGCTTCCTCGACACCGCCGTCGATCCGGCCACTGTGGACAAGCGGATCGTGGCGACCGGCTGGGCCGACCTCGGCCACCACCGGTCACTGTGGCGGGGTGAACCCTTGGTCCCCGGCAAGGCGTACACGATGACGTTCCGGCTGAGCAGCCTCGACCACGTCGTCCCGGCCGGGCACCGCCTGGCGCTCGTCCTCGGTGGCACCGACGCCGACATGTTCGACCCGGCCCTGCCCGCTCCCGGCGCCCGGGTGACCTTCGACCTGGGCCGGACTTCGCTGTCCGTGCCCGTCGCTCCCCGCGTTTAGTCCTCTGGATGCGATCGTTCGCCGTCGAACTACCGCATTCAGAGGACTGAACGCGGTGGGGAGCGCGCCTCGCGAGGCGCCCCATAAAGTAGGCACATGGCCGCACCACGACGCACGCAGGAGGAACGCAGCGCCGCGATGCGCGTCAGGCTGCTCGACGCGACGATCGACTGCCTCGTCGAATACGGCTACGCGGGCACCACGACGACCCGTGTCGCGGACCGCGCCGGGGTGACCCGGGGTGCGCAGGTGCACCATTTCCCGACCAAGACCGACCTCGTCACCTCCGCGATCCGGCATCTCGCGGCCAAACGCACCGAGGTCGCGATGGCCGAGATCGACCGGCTCAAGGCGTCGGCCGACCCGGTCGGCGACGCGTTGCAACTGATGTGGGAGATGCACCAGGGCCCGGTCTTCTCGGCGACCGTGGAGCTGTGGGTGGCCTCGCGCACGGACCCGGAACTGCGTGCGCAGATGGCGGTGGTCGAGCCGATCGCGACGAGCAGCCTGGTCGAGTTCGGCAAGGCGCTGCTGCCGGACCACGCTCCGCATCCGGAATTCCTGCACGCGGTGTACACGGCGATGGACGTCGTCCGCGGCATCCTCATCGCCAGCTGGGCGACCCGTGACCAGGCCGATCTCGAAGCGCGCTGGGAGCGCGGCCGCCGTCACCTGATCCTGCTGTTCGAAGCGCTGATGCAACCCGCTCCCTCTCGTTAGGCGTGTTACTCTCCCTGGGAGAGTGAGGAGGTCACGTGCTCGGAAACCCGTACGACCCCGACTGCCCGACCCGCGCGCTGCTCGATCGCATCGGCGACCAGTGGACCGTGCTCATCGTCGGCGTGCTCGGCGACGGCCCGCTCCGGTTCACCGAGATCGGCAAACGCGTCCGCGGCATCTCGCAGAAGGTCCTCACCCAGACGCTGCGCAGCCTCGTCCGCGACGGCATCCTGACGCGCACCGCGTACCCGGAGATCCCGCCGCACGTCGAGTACGAGCTGACCGCGCTCGGCCGCAACCTCGCCGAACCGCTGGAGATGCTGGACCGGTGGGCCCGCGTCCACATGGGCGAGGTCCTCGACTCACGCAAGGTCTACGACGGGCAGCTCAGCGCTTGACCAGCCCGGCTTCGTGCGCCAGCAGACCCGCCTGGGTCCGGTTCGCGCAGTCCAGTTTGACCAGCATCCGCGACACGTAGCTCTTCACCGTCGCCTCCGCCAGGTGCAGGCGTGCGGCGATGTCCGCATTGGACAGTCCCTCGCCGAGACAGGCCAGGACGTCCGTCTCCCGCTCGGTGAGGCCTTCGGTCTTCCGGCGCGCGTCGTCCCCGCGACGGCGTCCGTCGGACGACATCGCCACCAGCCGTTGCGCGGCTTCGGGCGAGAGCACCGTATGCCCGTCGGCCGCGACGCGGACCAGGCCGATCAGGTCCTCCGGAGGCGTCGACTTCACCAGGAATCCCGCCGCGCCCGCCCGCAGCGCGCGGATGACGTAGGTGTCGGCGTCGAACGTCGTCAGCGCGACGACCGCGGGCGGCTCCGGGAGTTTCGCGATCCGCTCGATGGCGGTCAGCCCGTCGACACCCGGCATCCGCAGGTCCATCAGCACCACCCGCGGCCGGTGCCGGACCACCGCTTCGACCGCCTCGGCGCCGTCCTGTGCCTGCGCCACGACCTCGATGTCGTCCGCGGAACCGAGGATCGTCCGCAGATGCGCGCAGACCATCGGTTCGTCGTCGACGACGACCACCCGGATCACCCGGTCTCGCCTTCCGTAGTCGGGACGTAGGCGGGAAGTATCGCATCGACCCGGTAGCCGCCGCCCGGCCGCGGGCCCGCGTCGAACCGCCCG
>NZ_JACBXD010000159.1 GCF_013870525.1 Amycolatopsis pittospori | reverse complement strand
TCGAGTTGCTCGGATCACCCGACCGGCTGGTCACCATCGCCGACCCGGCCCGCCAGCGCCGGATCGGCCGGTGCCCCCGCCCGCGTGTTCTCCACCGCGACGTCGAGACCGCCCGCGTGATAGCGGAGTTCGACGACGGCCGTCGAGGCCGGCGCGTGTTTGCGGACGTTGGTCAGCGCCTCCTGCACGACGCGGTACGCCGTCCGGGCGACGGTGGGGGAGATCCGCCCGGGGTCGCCGTCCACCTTCAGTTCGGTCGGGATGCCCACCGACGCCGATTCCGCGACCAGTGTCGCCGGATCGCCCGCCGTGCCGTCGTTGAGCGTGCGGGGTCCGGCGTTCGCGCCGTTGCGCAGCACACCGACGAGGTCGCGTAGTTCGTCCAGGGCCAGCGCCCCTTCGCGCCGGATGTCCTCGGCGGAGGACCGCACGGCCTCGTCGGCCGAGACGACGCCGAGCGCGCCGGCGTGCAGCACCATCAGGCTCAGCCGGTGGGTGACGACGTCGTGCATCTCCTCGGCCAGTTTCCGCCGCTCCTCGGCACGGGCGCGTTCGGCGAGCAGGTGCTGTTCCCGTTCGGCGCGGTCCGCCCGGTCCCGCAGGGAGCGCAGCAACTGGCGCCGCGCCTCGAAGTACAGCGAAAGCGTGGTGGGCAGCGCCGTGCCCAGCAGGCCGAACGGGGTGGTGCTCCAGTGCGCGTCCCACGGCCGTGACGCGCAGACCACCAGGATCGCGGTCAGCCAGAGGACGGTCCGCCGGTCCAGCAGGCGGGCCAGCTGGCTCAGCACGACCGGGGTGATGGTCGGGACGGTCATCAGCGTCAGCTGCCGTTCCGGCACCAGCAGCCCGGGGGAGAACAGGTCGGAGGCGAGCATCAGCAGTGCCCCCGCCGTGATCAGGCCCGCGACCAGCCTCGGGAACCGGAACAGCAGGATCAGGGAGAGATCGAGCAGTACCTGCAGCGTGACGCCCGCCGCGGGGCCCGCCCAGCCGGTCGTCGGTTCGCCGAACACGTACAGGGTGACGTCCAGGCCCATGAAGGCGAGCGACGCCATCGTGAGCCACAAGGTGTCGACCGGACCGGGCCGGAACGGCCTGCTTTTCTCCACCGGCTCACGGTAGCCAGCGGAGGACGCCGTCGCCCGCTACCGGCGACCGATGGCGGGGGACCCGCAACTTTCGTATACCCGATCATCCTCCTTACCCGGTTTCCCGCCGGGGCCGTTTCCGGTGGACTCATCGTCATGGGCAACGCGACTCAGACAGTCCAAACAGGACACGAGCAGAAGGAAGCGGCCTTCGCTCGCCTGCCGGTGCTCGTCGTCGCAGCGTTGGCGGGAGTGGCGCTCTTGGCCACGAGCGGCCGGTACGCGCACGGCTTCGACGAGCTGTACTTCCTGATGGCGGGCCGGGACCATCTGGCGTGGGGGTACTTCGACCAGCCACCGTTGATCCCCGCGCTGGCCGGCGCGATGGATTCGCTCTTCCCGGGCTCGCTGACGGCGTTGCGCCTGCCGATGACGCTGGCCACCGCGGGCGGCGTGGTGGTCACCGCGCTGATCGCCAGGGAGCTGGGCGGCGGCCGCGGCGCGCAGGTGCTCGCCGCCGGGTTCTCCGCGACGTCCGGCGTGATCATCGTCAGTCACTGGATCGGCACCTACGTCCTCGATCCGTTCCTGTGGACGGTGATCGTCTGGCTGGTCGTCCGCTGGGTGCGGACCCGCCGCGACGGCTTGCTGGTGTGGGCGGGTGTGGTCACCGCGGTCTCTTTGGAGACGAAGTTCCTCATCCCCGCCTTCTGGGTGATCGCACTCCTGAGCGCGCTCGTGTTCGGGCCGAGGGAACTCGTGCGGCGGCCGAAGTTGTGGCTGGGCGCGGGGATCGCGGTCGTCGCGACCGTGCCGACACTGCTCTGGCAGGCGAAGAACGGCTGGCCGTACCTGATCATGAACGAGGTCGTCTCGGCGGAATTCCCCGGCACTTGGCCGTTCCTTCGCGACGGTTTCCTGACGGCGGGCGTCGGCGTGGGCGTGCTCGCGTTCGTCTACGGCCTCGTCCTGCTGATCGGATCGCGGGGGATGCGCGACCATCGCTTCCTGGGGGTAGCGATAGTCGCGCTCATCCTGGCTTTTCTGTTGCTGCACGGGCGTTCCTACTATCTGATGAGCGTCTTCGCGCTGCCGTTCGCCGCCGCGGCGACGGGATTCGTGAAGCACGTTCCCCGCTGGCGGCTGATCGCCTGGCCCGCGGTGGTGCTCTCGGCCGTGGTCACCGTCGCCGGTCTGCCGATCTACCCGGCCGGCATGACGCGCACGAGCATCGGCCCGGTCACCCTGGGAAGTTCCTTCGCCGGCGGAGAACTGCCCCAGCGGGACCTCGCCAAGATGATCGGTGAGACGTACGCGTCGCTGCCTCCGGAGCAGCGTGCGCGCACCGCGGTCTACGCCGAGATCTACCCGTTCGCGGCCGCCGTCGAATTCTACGGCCCGCAGTACGGCATCGAGAACGTCTACAGTGGCCACCGGGGCTACTGGTACTTCGACAAACCGCCTGAGACCGCGGACAGCGTGCTGTTCGCCGGATTCGATCCGGGACTGCTCAAACCGTACTTCGCCGAGGTGACTCCGGTGGTGGAAGGACTGCTTTGGCGGTATGACGGCAGGCGGGGTTCCTGGAACGAGATCTGGCCGAAGCTGGAGAGGCACTGACGATGACCGAACTTTCCCTGCCCGCCAAGGCCTATCTGCTCGCCTGTGACGTCGCCAAGGGCAAACTGCGGGACCGGCGCCGTGCGGGTCTGCTGATCAGCGGTGCCGCCCTGACCGACCTCGTGCTGCGCGGACGCGTCGCCGACGCGGACGGCCGGGTCGCGCCGACCGGCACGGGACCGACCGGCGACCTCGTCCTCGACGAGCTGCTCGCCGAAATCGAGGGGGAGACCCCGCGCAAATGGAAATGGTGGGTGCGCAAGGACGCGCGCGGCACACTGGAGGCGGTGGAGACCCAGCTCGACACGGCGGGCGTGATCGAGCTGAAGACCGGCCGGACGCTCGGCCTGTTCCCGTCGCGGCGGCCGGTCGTCCGCGATCCCGCCGTCGTCGAGCGGTTGCGCGCGCTGGTCGATCAGGCGCTGCGCGGGGCATCGCCGGTGTCCGATGTGGACGCGGGCGACGCCGCGCTCACCTCGCTGGTGGCCGCCGTCGAACTCCGCGACGTCGTCCCCGGCCGGGACAGGCGCCGGTACAAGGAGCGGATCGAGGAGCTGTCCGAGCGTGGCGGTGACGCGGTCCCGGCGCTGCGGAAGCTGTTCAAGGAATTGCGGGCGGTGCGGGCGTCGGCCGCCGCCTCATCCGGCGGAAGCTGAGAAGAGCCGGTCGAGGTAGTAGTCCATGGTGGACAGTGCCTCCTCCGGGGTGCGGTGCTGCATCACGATGTTGGAGCCCTGCGAATCGGCGAGCGCCCAGAGGATCGCCGCTTCGTGCTCCGGATCGGCCGACTTGTCGACATCGCCCGCCTCTTGTCCTTGGCGGATCAGGAGTGCGAACAGTTCGAACAGCTGGGGCACGCCCTCGGTGTACGTGGCCGCGAAAGCGGGATCGGACATGGCCCGGATGAAGAACGCGACGCCCATCAGCCAGTCGCCGCGGCTGCGCTCGTCCATGGGCAGGATCTCGATCATGATGGCGCGGAGGACGGCCTGGGGCGTCGAAGGCAGTTCGCCGGCCTCCAGCCGGGCCTTCAGACGCTCCTCGTACACCTGCGAGCGGCGCTCGACGGCGAACAGCAGCATCTCGTCCTTGGTCTTGAAGTAATGCTGCACCAGGCCCATCGACATGCCGGCCTCCGCCGCGACATGGCGGAGGCTGACCCCTTCGAGGCCGCGCGTGGCCACCAGCCGCGTCAGCGCCTCGGCGATCTTCGCGCGGCGCGCGGCGTGATCCACCTGTTTCGGCACCTTCACCATCCGTTCCGCAGGCCGTTTGCAATGCGACCGCATTGCCACTAATGTCCCACGCTATTACGATGCGATCGCATTGTAAACGACCGTCGGGGGTGAAAATCGGTGGAAGCCGATCGGGGGAAGGTGCGGCTGAGGCCGCCGCGGAACGCTCTGGACCAGCGGGTCGTGGGCTGGTGGCGGGTGCAGGGAACACTCTTCTGGATCACGCCGGTGATGGTCCTGGCGCTGCTCGGACTGCTCATCCCGCCGGCGCGGTTCTGGCTGCTGATGCCGGCCGTGGTGTTCGCGGTGCTGGGCCTGGTCTGGGTGATCGCGATGCCGCTGTGGTGGTTCAAGGTGCATCGCTGGGAGGTCACCGAGACCGCGGTGTACACGCGTTCGGGGTTCTTCTGGCAGGAATGGCGGGTCGCGCCGATGTCGCGGATCCAGACCGTGGACACCCTGCGCGGGCCGCTGCAGCAACTGTTCGAGCTCGCGACCGTCACGGTCACCACGGCGTCGGCGCGCGGAGCGGTCAAGATCAAGGGGCTCGACCACGAACTGGCCGCGAGCCTGGCCGAGCAGCTCACCGAGACGACGCAGGCGACGCCGGGGGACGCGACATGACCTCGTCCGAGTTCGAGGGCTGGAGCACACTCGACAAGCGGACGCTCGGCGTCACGGCGGTGACCATGGCCGGGGTCGCCGTCGGTGCCGCCGTCCCGACCACGGCCGCGATCGTGGGCGGCGGGGCGAGGTTCTGGGTCGCCCTCGCCTGGGTCGTGGCCGGCGCGGTGGTGCTCGTCGGCGGCAGCGTGCTGATCGACCTCTTCAACTGGAAGGCGGTGCGGTACCGGGTCACGCCGGAACGGCTGGAGCTGGCGTTCACCCTCGTCGTCCGGTCGCGGAAATCCCTGCAGCGCGAACGGATCCGCAACGTCGACCTGACGGCCAACCCGGTGCACCGGCTGTTCGGCGTCGCCGTGGTGACCATCGGCACCGGGTCGCACGAGTCGGGCGGCGCGGGCAGGCTCAAACTCAACCCCGTCTCGCGTGCCGAAGCCGAACGGCTGCGCGCGGAGCTCCTTCGCCGCACCGGAAACGTCGCGGCCACCGAGACCGACGAGGACGCGCCGCTCGCGCGACTGGAGTGGAGCTGGATCCGGTACGCGCCGATGTCGTTCTTGACACCGACGCTCGGGCTCGCCGCGGGCGGTGGGCTCATGCAGCTCTCCGACTGGGTGGGGTTGCAGGAGGGCTTCATCGACTGGGTGCTGAACCTGTTCCTCGGGATCCCGCTGGTGGTGTCGATCCTCATCCTGCTGGCGATCGCGATGGTCGTCGGCCTGGTCGGCGCGCTGGGGCTGTTCGTCGAAATGTGGTGGAACTACCGGCTCGACCGCGAAGCCGGCGGCACGCTCCGGGTCCGCCGCGGCCTGTTCACCACCCGCTCCATCTCGATCGAGGAGGCCCGGCTGCGCGGCGTCGACCTCGTCGAACCGCTCGGGAACCGGATCTCCGGCGCCGCGCGCGTCGACGCGATCGCGACCGGGATGCGGCAGAGCGACGACAACGACAAGACCGACTACCACACGCTTCTGCCCGCCGCGCCGGTCGCGACGGCCAACCGGATCGCCGCCGAGGTGCTGCGTGAACCGGTCTCGCCGACCGAAGCCGTCCGGCTCACCGGGCATCCGCGTGCCGCGCGGGGACGGCTGCTGCGCTGGTGGGTCGGCTCGGTGGTGGTGCTGCTGGCACTCTTCGCGATCCTCGGCCTCCTGCTGACCGATGTCCTGCTGGTCATCGGCGCCGCGCTCGGCGTCGTGCTACTGCCGGTCTCGGTCCTGCTGGCGCTGGACGCCTACCGCAACCTCGGCCACGGCATCACCGGCCGGTACCTCGTCGGGCGGCACGGGACCGTGCGGCGCAGCACGTTCGCGCTGGAGCGGGACGGCGTGATCGGCTGGACGGTGAAGCAGTCGGTCTTCCAGCGGCGCAAGGGATTGCTGACCGTCGTCGCGACCACGGCCGCCGGTGCCGGCGCGTACTCGGTGTACGACGCGGGGGAGGAGCAAGGCCTTCTGTTCGCCGAGGAGTCCGTTCCGGACCTCCTGACCCCCTTCCTCGAACGGGCCTGACGCTCAGGCCGTCACCCGTGATCAGGCGGCTCTCGTATTTCGCTTCGTACGGGACCAGCGGCCCGAGACCGGGTGTTGCGAAAGGCACTTTCGCAACCTTGAACGTTGCGAAAGTGCCTTTCGCAACGTCCGGCTGCCCAGGCGGCGATCTCGCGTGATCAGACGGACGGCAAGCGAGATCGCCGTCGCGCCGGGGCCGGACGCTTCGGCCGTCACCGAAGCGTCCGCGAACTACCGTCGGGGCATGACCGCATTCGCCGCTTTGCACGTCCCCGGTTCCCCGCTGCTCCTGCCGAACGTCTGGGAGTTCGGCACCGCCGCCTTCCTGGCCGCGCAAGGCTTCCCGGCGCTCGGCACGACCAGCCTCGGGGTCTCGGCCGCCGAGGGCGAGCCGGACGGCGCGCCGTCCTCGAAGGACGCCACCGTCCGGCTCGCGCGGCGGCTGGCCGCGTTGGACGCGCACATCAGCGTCGACGTCGCCGACGGCTTCAGTGACGATCCCGCCGAGGTCGGGGCACTCGCCGAAGAGCTCGCGGAGGCCGGTGCCGCGGGCATCAACCTCGAAGACGCACTGGGCGATCCCGTGCTGCACGCGGCCAAGATCGCGGCGGCGAAGGAACAGGCTCCCGGCCTGTTCGTCAACGCACGCACCGACACGTATTGGCTGGGAGAACCCGACATCACGGCCACGATGGCCCGCTGTGAGTCCTATGTGGACGCCGGTGCGGACGGTGTCTTCGTGCCCGGAGCCGCCGAGCCCGCGGACGTCGAGCGGCTGGTGAAGGCCACCGGAGTGCCGCTGAACCTGTTGTTCCTGCCCGGCCGGGTCACCGTCGCGGGGCTGGCCGAACTCGGCGTCGCGCGGATCAGCCTCGGTTCGCTGCCGTACCGGATGGCGCTCGCCGCCACGCTGCGCACGGTGGAGGCCGTCCGCGACGGCGCCGAACTCCCGCTGACCCCGCCGTCCTACGACGACGTCGTGAGGCTGCTTCCGGAAACTCATTAATCTCGGGGACATGCAGACCTTCGGAGCCGAATTCGCCGTCCCGCCCGGATATCTGAACACGCCCAGTATCGGCATCCCGCCGTCGCACGTCGCCGACGCGGTCGCGGAAGCGGTGGAGCGGTGGCGGTGCGGGAAGGCCCGTCCGACGGACTTCGACGAGCCCGTTGCGAAGACCCGGGCCGGGTTCGGCGCGCTGATCGGGGTCCCGGCGGAGCGGGTCGCGATCGGGGCGTCGGTCTCGCAGCTCATCGCGAACGTGGCGGCCGGACTGCCCGACGGTGCCAGTGTGCTGGCCGCCGCGAACGACTTCACCAGCGTGACCTTCCCCTTCGCCGCCCAGGCGCATCGCGGGGTGAAGGTCACCGAAGTCCCGCTGACCGAGCTGACCGAACGCGTCGAGGGGCACGACCTCGTCGCGGTCAGCGTCGTCCAGTCGGCCGACGGCGCCCAAATCGA
>NZ_JACBXD010000158.1 GCF_013870525.1 Amycolatopsis pittospori | reverse complement strand
GTGCCGCTCGGCGACCGCGCGCAAGGCGTGGCGCAGCGCGTCGACGTCCAGTACGCCGGTCAGCCGGAACGCCATCGCGATGTTGTACGGCGCGGCGTCCGGGGCGAGCTGGTCGAGGAACCACAGCCGCCGTTGTGGCGGGGACAGTGCGGGCGCGTGCCCGGTGGTCAGGCCCGGTCCGGTCAGCGGCAACGCGGCCGCGACCCGCCGGGTCAGCCCATCGAGAGTGCCGGCGGCGAGGACGTCCTCCGTGGCGACGTCCGCGGCGAGCTCCGCCCGTAGCGCCGCGACCAGGCGCATCGCGGCGATCGAATTCCCGCCCGAGGCCAGGAAATCCGTCCCCGCACCGGCGCCGAGCACTCGCCGCCAGATGGCCGCGACCGCACGTTCGACCGGGGTGCCGAGCGGGCCGAGGTCCGCCCGTTGTCCCGCCAGCGCCGCCTCGGCCAGGTCACGCAGCGCGGGCCGGTCGATCTTGCCGGTGACCGGGTCGACCGGCAGGAGGTCGAGTACCCGGACCGCGGCCGGGCGCATCGCCGCGGTGAGCAGGCCCTGGCCGAGTACGTCCACATCGGACGGTGCGGACGCCGGTGCCAGGAAGGCCACCAGCCGCGTGCCGGCCGGCCCGGGGACGGCCGTCACGGCGGCGGCGTCGACGTCCGGGTGAAGCGTGAGCGCCGCCTCCACCTCGCCCAGTTCGATCCGCTGGCCGCGGACCTTCACCTGCCGGTCGGCGCGGCCGGCGAACTCGAGACGGCCGTCGGGCAGCTCGCGGGCCAGGTCGCCGGTGCGGTAGAGCCGTTCCCCCGGTGTGATCGGGTCGTCGACGAACTTCGCGGCGGTCAGCTCCGGGCTGCCGAGGTAGCCACGCGCGAGGCCCGGGCCGCCGATGAGCAGCTCGCCGATCTCGCCGGGAGCGACCGGCCTCAGCTCGGCGTCCACGACGTACGCCCGGTGGTTCGGCGTCGGACGGCCGAGCGGCAGTGGGTCGGTGGGGATGCCGGTGACCTCGTCGGTGACGACCACCACGGTGGTCTCGGTCGGGCCGTAGGCGTTGAAGAACCGGCGGCCCGGCATCCAGCGCGCGGCGAGGTCCGCCGGCACCGGCTCGCCTCCGCAGGCGACGACGCGCCAGCCGGGAACGTCCGCGGGGTCCACCATGGACAGCAGCGTCGGCGTCACGAAGCCCCACTCGACGTCGTGCTCGACGAGGAAACGCCGCAGCCGTTCAGGGTCGGCCCGGTCGGCGGTGCCGGCGAGCTGGACCGATCCGCCGTGCGCCAGCGAGACGAACACGTCCATGGTGAAGGCGTCGAAGGCGGGCGAGGAGATTCCGAGCGCCCGCATGCCGGGCCGGAGCCCGAGGGCCGTGGCGAACCCGGTGACGAACGCGACCACATTGCGGTGACTGGTCAGCACGCCCTTGGGACGACCGGTGGAGCCGGACGTGTAGAGGATGTGGGCGAGGTCGTCCGGACCGGCGGGACACTCGGCGGATCCGTCCGCGGGAGGGGGCACGTCGAGAGCCTCGATGCCTTCCGCGGCACCGAACTCGGCCCGCGCACAGTCACCGACGACGAGGGAGATCCCGGCGTCCGCGGCGATTTCGGCCAGCCGCGCCTTCGGGCCGCCGGGTTCGAGCGGCACATAGGCGGCCCCGGACAGCAGCACGCCCACGACGGTCGAGATCAGCTCCGGCCGCCGGTCTGCGCAGACGCCGACGCGGGTACCGGGCCCGGCGCCCCGGGCCCGCAGCAGCCGGGCGACACCGGTCGCCGACGCGATCAGTTCGCGGTAGGTGAGCCGGGCGTCACCCTGCCGGACGGCGACGGCGTTCGGGGTGCGCACGGCCTGCGCGAGGATCAGCCCGGTGAGTGTGGTGTCCGGATAGGACAGTGGCAGGCCATGGCCGTCCGCGACGGGCAAGGTGTCGGTCACCGAGGGCTCCCCTGATCGGATGTGTGCTGAGGCGGTGGGTCGATCCAGTGCCGCTCCCGTTGGAACGGATAGCCCGGCAACGGGACACGGCCCGGTTCACCGCTCCCGAACCGCGCGGCCCACTCGACCTCGCCGCCCCCGGCCCAGTGGACAGCCAGGTCGCGTGCCGCCCCGGCCGGGCCCTCGACGTCGGTTCCGTTCGCCAGCAGCGCATCGAGCGCGGCGATCGCCGACGCGACCGAGTCCGCCACTACGGCCGCCCGGCACGCGAACGCCCGCCGGACCGAAAGCGTGTACGCCGCGTCCCCGAGGTCCGGCGCGTCCGTGGCAAGCCGCTCGCGCAGCCGGGACACCGCCTCGCGCAACGCTTTCGCGTCACGCGCGGACACCGGCAGCACGAACGGACCGCTCGCCGCCGGCCGTGGTGGGGCGGCTGGGGCCTCCGCCACGATCACGTGCACGTTCGTGCCGCCCATGCCGAACGAGCTGACCCCGGCCACCCGCCGTTCGCGGGCGGGCCAGTCGGTGGCCTTCGCCGGGACATACCAGGGGCCGCCAGCCAGGTCGACCTCCGGATGCGGGGCGGTGAAGTGCAGGTTCGGCGGGATGACGCCGTGCCGCACGGACAACACGGTCTTGATCAGCCCGGCGACGCCCGCCGCCGAGTCGAGGTGCCCGATGTTCGTCTTCACCGAGCCCAGCGCACACGTTTCGGGCGACGCGTCCCGGTAGACGCGGTTGAGCGCGGCCACCTCGATCGCGTCACCCAGTGGGGTGCCGCTGCCGTGGGCTTCGAGCAGTGCGACCTCGTCCGGCTCGACCTCCGCGGCGGCCAGTGCCTCGGCCACCGCGGCCGCCTGCCCTGCCGGTCCCGGCACGGCGTAGCCCGCGCGGTCCGGGCCGTCGTTCGTGATCGCCCAGCCGGGCAGTACGGCGTAGATATGGTCACGGTCGGCGAGTGCGTCCGCCAGCCTCCGCAGCACGACCACCCCGGCGCCCGAGCTGAACCCGGCGCCCGCCGCGGCGACGTCGAACGCGCGGCACCGGCCGTCCGGAGAGACGAGCCCGCCGCCGCGGTACCGCGGCCAGGTCACGCTCGCCCCGCCGGCCAGCGCGACGTCGCACCGGTAGTCCGCGAGGCTCTGCGCGGCCAGCGCCACCGCCGCGAGCGAGCTGGAGCACGCGCTCTGCACGGCCACCGCCGGCCCGGTCAGCCCGAGCCGGTAGGCGACCTGGCCGGGCAGGTGGTCGGTGAGCTGGCGGCCGGTCAGCCGCCCCTCCCAGTCGTCCGGGTCGACGTCGCCGGTCACCGCCGGGTTGCCGAACAGGTGGAACAGGAAGTAGCGATTGACCGAGGCGGCCGTGAACACCCCGACCGGCCCGGTCTCGGCGGCGGGGTCGCGTCCCGCGTCCTCCAGCGCCTGCCACGCCGTTTCGAGGAACAGCCGGTGCTGCGGGTCGGTCCGCGCGGCCTCGTCGGCGGTGAACCCGAAGAACCCGGCGTCGAACTCCTCGACACCCTCGATCCGGCCACCCGCCCGCACGTACGCCGGGTCGGCACGCAGGCCCGGGCCGATGCCCATCGCCGCCAGCTCGTCGTCGGCGTAGTCGTGGATCGCGTCGACGCCCGCGCAGAGGTTCCACCAGAACGACGCGGCGTCCGGCGCGCCGGGGAACCGGCAGGCCAGCCCCACGACGGCGATGAGATCCCCGGCCGGCTCCTCCGCGGTCACCGGCGACGGAGTGTCCGAAGTGGACTCCGTGAACCAGGCGGCCTGTCCGGCGATCGTCGTGCGCTCGAACAGGGCGAGCAGCGGGACGTCCACCTCGAACTCGTCGGCCAGCCGCGCCTGCACCCGGCCCAGCCGCAGCGAGTCGCCACCGGCGTCGAAGAACGCCTCGGTGCGCCCGACCCGGTCACGGCCCAGCACCGCGCACCAGATCCGGTGCACGCGTTCCTCGGCCGGGGTCAGCCGTTCGGCCGGGACGGTCTCGCCCACCCGGGGGTCCGGCAGCGCCGGTTCGTCGAGCTTTCCGGTTACCGTCAGAGGGAAACGGTCCAGCACCGCGATGGCCGCGGGTACCGAATAGCCGGGCAGGACGTCCGCCAGCGCGGCCCGCAGCACCCGGCCGTCCGGACGCGGGTCGGTCGCGGTCACGTAGGCGAGCAGGTCGCCGTCGCGCACGATCGCGCGGGCTTCGACCACGCCGGGCTGTTCGGCGAGCCGGGCCTCGATCTCGGCCGGCTCCACCCGGAAGCCGCGGACCTTGACCTGCCGGTCGAGCCGGCCGAGGCAGACGAGGTTCCCGTCCGGCAGCAGCCGGCCGAGGTCGCCGGTCCGGTAGCGACGGCCGCCGTCGGCCGTCACCCCGAACGCCGGGCTCGGCTGGTCGAGATAGCCCTCGACCAGGTGCTGCCCGCGCACTTCGAGTTCGCCGCTGTCGAGCACGGTGAGGGTGAACCCGGGCAGCGCGCGCCCGATCGGCAGCGGACCATCGGCGTCCGGGCCCAGCTCGGCGGCGGTTGTCCGGTAGTGCGCGGCGAAGGTCACCTCGGTGGCGCCGTAACCGTTGACGAACACGCAGTCCGGCGCGAACCGGCCGCGGCGGACGTCGGCGTGGGTCGCCTGTTCGCCGCCGAGCAGTACGGTCCGCACGGACGGGAGGCCGGTCTCACCGAGGACATCGAGCAGATGCCGGTAGACCGTGGGCGTCGAGTGGTAGACGGTCACCTCGTGCCGGGCCAGCTCGCGCGCGGCGTGGGCGAGGCCGTGCGCGCGCAGGTCGACCGGCACGAGCGCGGCGCCGGTGAGCAGTGCCGGGTAAAGGTCCGGGATCGCCGCGTCGAAGCCGAAGGACGCGAGCAGGCTGAGCCGGTCGTCCGCGGTGATGCCGAGCGCGGCGATCTGGTTGTCGACGACGTGCAGAAGGTTGCGGTGGGTCTGCGCGACGGCCTTCGGCCGGCCGGTGGACCCGGAGGTGAACAGCACGTACGCCGGGCTGTCCGGATCGGGTTCGGGTACCGGGAGCGGCGCGGTCTCCGTGCCCGAGCGCACGAGGCGAGCGGAGCCGTTGCGGCACAAGGACTCCGCCAGCTCGACGTACTCCGGATCCGCGAGCACGGCGGTCACCCGCGCGGCCGCGAGCTGGTACTCGAGACGCTCCCGGGGGAAGGTCGGGTCGAGCGGGACGTAGGTGCAGCCCGCGGCGAGGGTGCCGAGGATCGCCGCGATCGTGGCGCTGCCGTGCCCGGTGACGAGCCCGACCCGCTCCCCTGGCCGGACACCTGCGTCGCGCAACCGCAGCGCGCGGCCGCCCGCGAGCCCGGCGAGCCCGGCGTAGGTGAGCCCGGTGCCGTGCTCGAAGACCGCGATCCGGTCGGGCGATCGCCGGGCGTGCAGGTGGAATCGGCTGACGCAGCCGGTTGGTGTCATCGGGCGTCGAACAGTCGCCCCGAGGTTTTTCGGGCGCGCGACAACAACGGCGTGGACTTCATCTTGCTCCCCCAGGGACAATTCAGGTGAAGAATCACGCAAGGTTATGACGACCGGCCGCACCAAGGAATACGAATTCCGCGGATTTAGTCCGAACGATCTATCCATATTGGACCATACGTCGCAGTTTTCCGTGTCTTGCGAACGAATCGACCGCCCAGACGGCAATTTGCGACCGACCTCCGGCCACCATCGACACTCGGTTGATCACATTCAGTGACACGTCGGATATTAACCGACACCGCACCAAGGAATACGTTTACAAGCAACCGGCGGGGTAATTTTCACAATCGATTCAGAAATGGTTCAGGCGAGCGAAGGACCGGAGCACTTCGTCGGCTTTGCCGTATTTCGGACCGTGGGAGAACCCGGAAGCGTGGATCCACGATCCGCGTGCCACTTTCCGGCCGCTGCGCCGAGGTCAGGGCCGGGGAATGTTGCGGAGGTTGGCCCGGGCGAGGTCGATCATCCGGCCGACGCCGCCTTCGAGGACGACCTTGCTCGCGGCCAAGGCGAATCCGCCGAGCTGGCCGGCGGTGATGTGCGGCGGGACGGACAGCGCGTTCGGGTCGGTCACGACGTCCACCAGCGCGGGTCCGTCGTGGCTCAGCGCCTCCTCGAGGGCCGCGCGCAGCCGGGTCGGATCGGTCACCCGTTCGGCGTGCAGGCCGGCGCCGCGGGCGATGGCGGCGAAGTCGACCTGGCGATGGTCGGTCTGGTAATCGGGCAGGCCGGCGACCAGCATCTCCAGCTTGACCATGCCGAGCGAGGAGTTGTTGAACGTCACGATCTTGACCGGGAGGTCGTGCAGGACGACGGTCAGCAGTTCGCCGAGCAGCATGCCCAGTCCCCCGTCGCCGGACATGGACACGACCTGCCGTCCCGGATAGGCGAACTGCGCGCCGATGGCGTGCGGCAGCGCGTTGGCCATGGTGCCGTGCAGGAACGAGCCGATGACCCGGCGACGCCCGTTGGGAGTGAGGTATCGGGCGGCCCACACGTTGCACATGCCGGTGTCCACGGTGAAGATCGCGTCGTCGGTGGCGAGTTCGTCCAGGAGGTCGGCGGCGAACTCCGGGTGGATGGGAACGTGCCGTTCCACGTTGCGGGTGTAGGCGTCGACGACGTGTTCCAGCGATTTGCAGTGGTCGCGCAGCATGCGGTCCAGGAACGCCCGGTCGGTCTTGCGCCGCAGGAGCGGCAGCACGGCTCGCAGGGTCTCCCGCACGTCGCCGTGCACGGCCAGTTCCAGCGGGGTGCGCCTGCCGAGCCGGGTCGCGTCGTGGTCGATCTGCACTGTCCGGGCCTGAGGAAGGAAGGAGTCGTAAGGGAAATCGGTGCCCAGCAGGAGAAGCAGATCCGCGTCGTGCATGGCCCGGTAGCAGGCGCCGTAGCCGAGCAGTCCGCTCATTCCGACGTCGTAGGGATTGTCGTACTGGATCCACTCCTTGCCGCGCAGACTGTGACCGACGGGCGCCTGGACCGCTCCGGCGAGCTCCATCACCTCGGCGTGGGCGCCGCGCACCCCGGCACCGGCGAACAGGGTGACGGTCTCGGCTTCGTTGATCAGCTCGGCCAGCCGTTCCACCTGAGGTTCGGGCGGCATGACGGTCCCGCGTTCAGTGACCGGCACCCCGTCGCCGGTCGGCGAAGCGGCCTCCAGCTGCGCGACGTCACCCGGCAGCACCAGCACCGACACCTCGCCGCGCCCCAGCGCGTGCTGCATGGCGATCCGCAGCACCCGGGGCATCTGCCCGGGCCGGCTGATCTGCTCGCAATAGCCACTGCAGTCGACGAACAGCCGTTCTGGATGGGTCTCCTGGAAGAACCCGGTACCGATCTGGCTGGACGGGATATGCGAGGCGAGCGCGAGCACCGGGGCGCCGGTGCGGTGCGCGTCGTAAAGACCCTGCACCAGGTGGGTGTTGCCGGGCCCGCAGCTACCCGCGCACACCGCGAGCCGTCCGGTCAGCTGGGCCTCGGCGGCCGCGGCGAACGCGCCCGCCTCCTCGTTGCGCACGTGCACCCAGTCGATACCCGGCGTACGACGGATGGCGTCGACGACCGGGTTCAGGCTGTCACCGACCACGCCGTAGATCCGTTCCACCCCGGCCTGCACCAGGACCTGGACGAACTGTTCGGCGACGTTGGGCTTGGCCATCACGACCCCTTCGATGCTGCGGCGGTGGGACCGTCCCCATGATCCACGCGACGTACCCACCTCGCAGGTTCTGTGCGCGGGCGGGTGACGCTTCACAAACTTTCCGACTTGGAGTTGATCCGCGGCTGATGGCGGCGATCCCCGAGGTCCGGTTCGGGTGACGTCAGATCGCACCGGCGGCGGCCGCGGGATTGAACCACTGGCCGTTCGGGTACCTCAAGCCTCATGTGGATGATGCTGGCGACCCCGATGGTGATCATGGCTTTCGCCTTGGTCATGGAACGCGTCGAAGTGACCGTTCCGGCCGGGAGACCGCGCCCGGCGGACCAGCTCCCGACCACCTCCGACTGACCCGGGCCGGTCGGGCGGGCACAACGCGCCTCGGCTCCGCCAACGTGCCGGGCCACGCCTCGCCGAAACTCCATTGTGGACGATCACGCGATAAATCCGGCGACATCAGTGGACTCTTCCGCGAGAATGGCCGTCGTGGAGGTCAAGGTGGTCGTCGCCCATCACGAATGCGCGACCCTGCGCGTCGGAGACGTGTTCCTGAAGATCGACTCCGATCAGAAGCGCACCGACGTCGAGGTCGAGGCGATGACCCTGGCACCGATCCCGACTCCGGAGATCCGGTGGCGGAAGCCGCCCGTGCTCGCGCTCGCCGCCCTCCCGGGCACGGCAC
>NZ_JACBXD010000157.1 GCF_013870525.1 Amycolatopsis pittospori | reverse complement strand
GGACCGGCCGCTGCTCGCCGCCGTCCTGCGGGCTCTTCCGGCCGGTCTGGTCCTGCTGGCCCTGACCCGGCGGCTGCCCCACGGCTCATGGTGGTGGAAGACGGCGGTGCTCGCGATGCTGAACTTCGGTGCCTTCCTGCCGCTCATCTTCCTCGCCGCGTACCGGCTCCCCGGCGGCGTCGCCGCGACCCTCGGTGCCCTGCAACCGCTGCTGGTGGCCTTGCTCGCGCTCCCGGTCCTCCGCGTCCGGACACCGGCGCCGATCCTGTTCGCCTCGATCGCCGGCGCCGGGGGTGTCGCCCTGCTGACGTTGACTTCGGAAGCCCGCCTCGATCCACTCGGGCTGGCCGCCATGTTCGGGGCCGTCGGGTTGATGGCCGTCGCCCTGGTCCTCGCCAAGAAATGGGGCCGCCCCGAACATCCGCTGGCGATGACCGGCTGGCAGCTGACCCTGGGCGGACTCGTGCTGGCCCCGGCGACACTGCTGTTCGAAGGCCTTCCCGGCACGCTGACGACCTCGAACCTGCTCGGCTACGGCTACATCGGCATCGTCGCCACCGCGCTGGCCTACCCGCTGTGGTTCCGCGGCATCGACCGCCTCGCCCCGGCCTCGGTCTCCCTGCTCACACTGACCACCCCGCTGGTCGCCACGCTCGCCGGTTTCCTGGTGCTCGGGCAGACCCTCACCGGTTGGCAAGTGACCGGATTCGCACTGGCCCTCGGCGCGCTGGCGTTGAGCCAGACCCTCGACCGCGCCAAGAACTGAAGGAGAAGAGCCATGACCGAACTCAAGATCCTCGCCCTGTCCGGCAGCCTGCGCGCGGGCTCGTACAACACCGCCCTGTTGCGGGCGGCCCGGCGGATCGGCCCCGGGGGTATGACCATCGAGCTGTACTCCGGACTCGGCGAGCTTCCGTTGTACAGCCAGGATCTCGACACCGGCACCCCGCCGGAGGCGGTGACCGCTCTCCGCCGTCACATCGCCGAGGCGGACGGTCTGCTGATCGCGACGCCCGAGCACAACTCGTCCGTGCCCGCCGCGTTGAAGAACGCGATCGACTGGGCGAGCACCGGTTCGTCGCCGCTGTCCGGGAAGCCGATCGCGATGGCCGGCGCTTCACCGGGTGCCTTCGGTTCGATCCGGGCGCAGCAGGCGCTCCGGCAGATTCTCGCCGCGATCGGTTCCGACGTCGTGGTCAAACCCGAAGTGACCGTGTTCCGCAGCCACGAACGTTTCGACGACGACGGAAAGCTCACCGACGATTTCACCGCGTCGCTGCTCTCCGATCTGCTCGCCTCACTCGACAGGACCATTCGATCGAAGCGCCGAATCCCGCCTCTCACACGAACGTAGAAGCGCATTGCTCTTCGCTGGTACGAAAAGACGGACCGGGCGACACAGCGGAGTTTTTTCTTGACCGATCGTGCACTATCAGCGCGTGTTCCGCTCCTCCCAAACTGGATGTCCATCAGCCGATCCAGGAGGAAACGATGACGGACACGACGGCCACCGGTGAACTCGCGCAGACCTTCGAAGACGTCGAAGGCGAACCGGGAATCCACGTTCCGACGGACGCGAAATGGGGCAGGTTCGTGGTGCGCGGTGGCCAGGGAGGGCACGGGAACGCGGATTCCGGCGGCCCCGGTCACGGCGCCGAAGTAGAAGCGACACTGCCGGTCAAAGGCGGGGAAACACTCAAGGTCGTGGTCGGTAAACAGGCGGGCAGATCCGGCGGTTCCGGATTCACCACCGGCGGGAAGGGCGGCTCCGGTGAGACCGATTCCGGCCGCAACGGCGGGGGAGGCGGCGGATCGAGCGCGGTCTGCCGCGGCGACGTCCCCCTGATCGTCGCCGGTGGGGGCGGCGGCGCCGGTGGCGGATCGCTGGTGGCCGGCGGAGGTGACGGCGGCGCGGGTGCCGACAAACCCGGCAACGGCGAGAAAGGCGGCCGCGGGACGTTCGGAGTCGGCGGCGACGGAGGTGGTGGCGGCTCCGCGAAGACGACGAAGGGGGCCGGCGGGCAAGACGCGCCCGGGGCTTCGACGGCCGGTGGCGGCGGAGGCGGCGGTGCGGGATACGCGGTGAAGGGCGGTGGCGGGGGAGGCGGCGGTCGATCCGGCACCAACGACAGCGCCGGGGGCGGTGGCGGCGCCGGTGCTTCCTATGTCGTGAACGGAGCCGTCGACGTGTCGATCCACAAGACCGGTGCGAAGGGCGGCGGGCAGGTCAAGCTGCTCGGCTGGCTCAAGAACTGACACCGGCGAACCCGGACGGTCACCGGTGGCCGTCCGGGTTCGCGAGCCAGTGGCAGGCGTACTCCGCCACGACGTCCGCGAGTACCTCGGGCGCGTCACGGGCCACGAGGTGCCCGGCGGTCGGTATGCGCACGAGGGTGACGCGGTGATGGGCCGCGTGCAGCCGTCGTACGTCGGTGTCGTCGAGCGGAGATCCCTTTCCGGCGCGGACGAGCAGGATCGGGACGTCCAGCGCACCGGCCGTCGCGAGCAGGGCGGGGCCCGAGCCGAGGATGTCGTCCACGAGGGAGGTGTAGCGGTCGCCGAGGCCGCGGAAGTCGAGCCAGGACCGGGCCCGCGCCGGATCGGGATCCGGGACGACGTCGACGAGCACGAGACCGGCGACGCGACGGGCGAGCGCCGGTTCCGCGAGGGCGGAGATGGCGGCCAGCCCGCCGACGGAGGCGCCCACCACGACGATCGGCTCCGGTTCCCGGCGCACCATCGCGCCCACGTCTTCGGCGAGCGCCCGCAATGTGGTCGCCCGGCCGGTGCTTTCCCCGTGGCCGCGCAGATCGAAGGCCGTCGTCCGCAGTCCGTGCCCGGCCATCCGTGCGGCGACCGGAGCCCAGACACCGCGCCGCTCCCCGCCGGCGTGGAGCAGCAGGACCGCCGGACCCGTGCCGGTCACCGTGCCGCACAAGGTGACCTCGCCCAGGACGAGCTTCACGTCGGTCAAGGCGATCACCCCCTCTCTACCTTGGCCTGTCAAGGTAGAGCAGATACCTTGGCGAATCAAGGTAGAGTGTCGGCCGTGACCGCATCACGAGCGCGAAGGTCTCCGGAAGAGGCCCGCAGGCTGATCCTCGACGCCGCGGCCGCCCTGCTCGCCGAGTCGGGGGTCGCCGCCGTCCAGGTGCGCGCGGTGGCGGCGCGGGTCGGCATGACCGACGCCGGCGTCACGCACCACTTCGGCAATCGCGACAAGCTGCTCGGAGAACTGCTCCGGCATGGTGGGCGAGGGCTGCGAGACGCCCTCAAGGACGTCCTCGCGGCGTGGCTGGACCACGGCGCGGACCTCTTCGAACTCGTCGAATCCCTTCATGCGCTGTACGAACGCGGCTACGGCGAACTGGCGGTGGCGCTGCACGCGGCCGGATGGCGCGATCCGGGCAGCGGCATGCTCGACCCGGTCGTCGACGCCCTCCACCGCCTCCGCCCGCCCGGCAGCGACCTCGACGACACCCGGCACGCCGTCGCCGCACTGCATCAGGCGATGGTGATGGAAGCCCTGTACGGCAACGCTTTCCGACGCAGCGCCGGACTCACCGGCGCCGCGTCGAAGGGCTCGGCCGCGCATGTGCGCTGGTGGGCGCACCAGCTCCGGCTGGGCCTCGGGATCGGCTAGGCGGTCCAGGTGACCGGCAGCTCATGGACGCCGTAGATGTTCATGTCGGTCTTGAGTTTCACCTCATCGGCGGGGATGGCGAGCGCGAGATCCGGGAAACGCCGCAGCAGCGCCTCGAACCCGGCCCGCATCTCGATACGGGCCAGTTGCTGGCCGAGGCACTGGTGGACGCCGTGGCCGAAGGACAGCAGACCGCGCGCGTTGCGGCGGATGTCCAGGGTGCCGGCGTCTTCGAAGCGGCGCGGATCGTGGTTGGCGGCCAGCAGCGAGACGACGACGGTCGCGCCCTGGGGGATCGTTTCCCCGCCGAGTTCGAGGTCTTCGGTGGCGTAGCGGAGGAAGATGTCGGCGACGGACAGGTACCGCAGGAGTTCCTCGACCGCGCCGGGGAGCAGTTCCGCGTCGGCACGCAGCGCAGCGAGCTGATCGGGGTGCTCCAGGAGCGCGAAAGTGCCCAGCGCCAGCATGTTCGCGGTGGTTTCGTGCCCGGCGAGCAGCAGCAGGAACGCGGCGCCCGCCAGCTCCTCGACGGTGAGGTCGTCATGGCGGGCGAGGTCGGAAAGGATGTCCTCACCGGGCTCGGCGCGTTTGCGGGTGACGAGTTCGGTGAGATAGGTGTTCAGCCCGATGTAGGCGCCCATCTTCTCTTCGAGCGACTGGTCCCGGACCATGAACTGCGCGGAGTGCGCCTGGAAGCCGTCCCGGTCCTCGTAAGGGACGCCGAGCAGTTCGCAGATCACCAGGGAGGGCACCGGCAGCGCGAACGCCTTGACCAGATCGATCGGTGGCGTCAGCCGCGCCATCTCGTCCAGCTGCCGTTCGGTGATCTCGACGATGTGCTCTTCGAGCTGCTTCATCCGCTTCACGGTGAAGGCGCCGGTGAGCCGCTTCCGCAGCCTGCCGTGGTCCGGCGGGTCCATGGCGATGAACATCCCCGGCATCGGCGGGGACGGCTCGGTCGGGGCGGGCATGCCGGGAGTCTCGTACGGCACGTGGACGATGCCGAGGTCCAGACGGGAGCTGAACCGGGTGTCGGCCATCATCTGCCGGACCTCTTCGTAGCCGGTGACGAGCCAGCCTTCGTGTCCGTCGGGGAAGACCAGCGGACTCACCGGGCGGGTATCGCGCAGCTCAGTGATCCGGCTGGGCGGGGAGAAGGGGCCCGCGTCGCGGTCCATCGGGAGGCCCTGCGGGACGGGAACCGTCTGCGTCATCGGTCTTCCTTTCGTGGTGGTCGATGCGCCCACCCTCGCCGAGGCGGCTGACACACACCTGACACGGCACTGACACCAACGACGGCGAACCCGTGTCAGTGGCCGTGTCAGCGGCGTGGCGGGGCCGTGTCAGGACCGCCGCCCAAAGTGGCTCCCATGACAGAAACAGCGATCGCGGTCTCCGGACTGCGCAAGACTTTCGGGGACAAGGTCGTGCTCGACGGCATCGACCTGGAGGTCCCCGCGGGCACCATCTTCTCGCTGCTCGGCCCGAACGGGGCGGGTAAGACGACCACGGTGAACCTGCTGACCACGTTGATGAAGGCCGACGGCGGGACGGCCCGGGTCGCCGGGCACGACATCGTGTCCGGGGCCAAGGCGGTGCGGGCGGCGATCGGGGTCACCGGCCAGTTCGCGGCGGTGGACGAACTGCTGACCGGGCAGGAGAACCTGCAGCTGATGGTGGACCTGAGCGCCGGCGTCAAGGACGGCAAACGGGTCGTCGCCGATCTGCTGGAACGCTTCGACCTGGTGGAGGCGGCGAAGAAGCCGGCGTCGACCTACTCGGGCGGTATGCGCCGGAAACTCGACCTCGCGATGACGCTCGTCGGAAGCCCGCGGATCATCTTCCTCGACGAGCCGACGACGGGACTGGACCCGCGCAGCCGCCGCACGATGTGGTCGATCATCCGCGACCTGGTCGCCGACGGCGTCACCATCTTCCTCACCACCCAGTACCTCGAAGAAGCCGACCAGCTCGCCGACCGGGTCGCGGTACTCGACCAGGGCCGTCTGGTCGCCCAGGGCACTCCCGACGAGCTCAAGCGCCAGATCCCCGGGACACATGTCCGGCTCCGCTTCACCACCCCCGCCGAACTCGACGCGGCCGCGCGGCTCTTCACCGATTCCACCCGGGACGACGAGGCGCTGGTCCTCCGGGTCCCCAGCGACGCGGGAACGAAATCCCTGCGAGACCTCCTCGACCTGCTCGACGAGAACGCTGTCGCCGCCGAAGAGTTCTCCGTCCACACCCCTGATCTCGACGACGTTTTCCTCGCCCTGACGGGCCACAGCACGGAGGCCAAGTGATGAGTGCCAAATCCCCCTCGATCGTCATGCTTCGCCGCAACTTCAAGCACATCGCGCGGAATCCGACCTCGGTCTTCAACGCGGTCCTGATGCCGGTCGTGATGATGTTGATGTTCGTGTACGTGTTCGGAGACGCCTTCAGCGTCGGCGTCGATTATGTCGACTACGCGACGCCGGGTCTCATGCTGCTCGCCGTCTGCTACGGGCTGGGGGCCACCGCCACGGCGGTGAACTCCGACATGACCAAGGGCATCATCAACCGGTTCAAGGTCATGGACGTCTCGCGAGGAGCGGTGCTGACCGGCCACGTCGTCGCCAGCGTGCTGACCAACCTCGTCGCCATCGCCGCCCTCGTCGGAGTGGCCTTCCTGCTGGGCTTCACCCCGTCGGCGGGCCTGCTCGAATGGCTCGGCGTGCTCGGCGTGGTCGTGCTGCTCGGTTTCGCGGCGTCCTGGCTCACCATCGCGCTGGGTCTGGCGGCGAAGTCCCCGGAGACCGCGGGGATGGCCTCCGTGCCGCTGGTCATGCTGCCGTTCTTCAGCAGCGCGATCGTCCCGGCCGAGAAGATGGGACCGGGACTCCGGGAATTCGCGGAGTACCAGCCCTTCACGCCGATCATCGAGACCCTGCGCGGGCTTCTCAACGGCACGCCGGCCGCCGGCGACGTCATCCCCGCGCTCGGCTGGTCGGCCGGGATCGCGCTCGTCGGGTACCTGTGGGCGTCCTCGACGTTCAAGAAGCGAGCGTGACCTCCGCCAGCTTCTGCCAGCCGGCCTGGGCACCCTCCCGCGCCGCCTCCGCGAACTTCGTTTCGCCGAGGCGGCGCAGCGCCGTTTCCTCGATCCTGGCCCCGTCCGGATGCGCGCGATTCGGCAGCCCGCGCAGTTCGTCGGCCGCTCCGAGCAGCCGCGCGGCCTGCTCGGGCTCGTCGCGGCGCAGGGCCAGATCCGCGACCCCGACGAGGACGTGGGCGAGGAGGGGCACGTGCCGCAACTCGGCCGCCGCCTCGAAGGCCGACGCGCGGTGCCGCCGGGCCTCCTCGAGATCGTCGGCGAGATAACCCCGCAGGTCGTGGGTGATGGCGCGGACGTGTCCCAACCGCGCTTCGTCGCCCATCACCGTCGTCGCGACGGCGAGTTGCCGCGCCGCCTCCTCGGCTTCGCCGCGCCAATGCGCGAGTTCCGCCCGCGAAAGGGCCAGCATGCCCAGCGCACCCGGCCACGTGACACCTTCGGCGCGCCGAAGCGCTTCGGCCGTGGCGGCCGCGCTCGCCTCCTCGTCGCCCAGCAGCCAGTACAGCTGGGCCTGACGCGACCGCAGCCGGATGAGGTCCTCGACGGCCCCGACCTCGGTCACGACCGTGACCGCCTGCTCGTAGTACTCGCACGCGGTGGCGAATTCGCCGCGGGTGGCGATCCGGTCCGCCAGCTCGGTCAGGGCGAACGAGATCCCGAACCGTTCGCCGATGACCCGGAACTCGGCGAGTGCCCGCTCGAGATACGCCTCCGCCTCGTCCCCGGGGCGGCCGAGTGAGATCCGCATCTTGCCCAGGTGCAGCCGGGCCAGCGCGCGGACCCAGTCGTTCTCGTTCTCCAGCGTGGGTTCCCACGCGGACAGCGGGTCGGCCCCCTCCAGCATGCGGACCAGCGGGACGACGAGTCCCAGCAGCGGATGGTTCGCCGCACCTTCCTGACCGAGCCGGTATGCCTCGTGGATCCACTTCGCCGCGGTGTTCTCGTCGGCGAAGCCGGAGCTCACGAACAGCGAGACGAGCCCGTACACCATGGCCCCGACTTCGCCGGGCACCTCGCCGGGCATTTCGACGGCCGCGCTGACCAGCTCCATGCCTTCCGCCCGGTGCCCACTGAGCCACCAGTACCAGCCCGCGGCCGCCGCGAGCCGCATCGCCGCGTGCGTCTCGCCCGCCGCGAGGGCGCCACGCATCGCGAAAGTGATGTTGTCGTGCTCGGAATTGAGTGTGGCGAGCCATTCCAGCTGTTCGGCTCGGCGCAGCAGCGGCTCCGCGGTCTCGGCGAGTTCGGTGAAGTAGGTGAGATGCGCCTGGCGCGCCAGCTCCGTTTCGCCCGCTTCGTCGAGCCGCTGAGAGGCGTACTCTTTGATGGTGCCGAGCATCCGGTAGCGCGGCGCGCCGTCGCCCGAGGCGACCAGCAGCGACTTCTCGGTCAGCGTGGTGAGGAGTTCGAGCACCTCGTACTCCTCGACCACGTCCCCCGAGCAGACCTTTTCGGCCGCTTCCATGCTCGCCCCACCGGAGAACACCGAGAGCCTGCACAGGACCACACGTTCGGCGTCGGAAAGCAGTTCCCAGCTCCAGTCGACCATCGCGCGCAGCGTCCGGTGCCGGGGCAGCGCGGTACGGCTGCCGCCCGTCAGCAGACGGAAACGGTCGTCGAGGCGGTTGGCGAGCTGGTCGATGGACATCGTGCGCAGCCGCGCCGCGGCCAGTTCGATCGCCAGCGGCATCCCGTCCAGCACCTGGCAGACACGCAGCATCGTCGCCAAGGTGGCGTCGTCGACCGTGAAGTCCTTGCGCACCGCGCTCGCCCTGTCCCGCAGCAACCGGATCGCGGGGGAGGCCTCGATCTCGCCGGGGCCGGCGTCCTTGTCCGGCAAGGCCAGCGGCACGACCGGCCAGAGCGCCTCGCCGGTGATGCCGAGCGGTTCCCTGCTCGTCGCGAGGATCCGCAGCCGCCGGCATTCCCCGAGCACCCGATGGGCGAACGCCGCCGCCGACTCGATCACGTGCTCGCAGTTGTCCAGGATCAGCAGGACCTCACGGTCGCGGACGGCGGCGATGATCCGGTCCGTCGGCTCGGCGCTCGGCGCGTCGGCGAG
>NZ_JACBXD010000156.1 GCF_013870525.1 Amycolatopsis pittospori | reverse complement strand
TCCGCCGGCGGCCGCGCAGAGTGCCGGAGCTCCGGACAGCAAGCAGAACTGGCCGATCGGGCCGCTCAACGGCGAGCCGCCGCTGACGCTGTTCCGCGGCAAGGAACTGCGTGAGCTGCCCGCCGGTAGCGAGCTGGACCGCTTCGGCGGCCCGAACGGCAACCTGACCTACGCGGCCGGGACGCCGTTCGAGGAGCGCTCGCTCGTGCCGGAGTGGGTCAACCGGCCGTATCACGTATACCGCGTGCAGCGTCCGCTCGAAGCGCTCGCCGGTGTCGCGATCCCGTGGTTCAACCAGCCCGGTGGCGGGTCGGCGTACCTGCTGCCGGCGTCCATCGAGGAACTGCTCGCCGAGGGCGACCTCATCGAGCTGGACCCGGGCGAACCGCCGATCGACTAGCCCTTCCGTGTTATGAACGGACCTTTCATAACAAATCCTGTTATGAAAGGTCCGTTCATAACAGCCGGGGGTCAGTGGATGACGAGGCCGTGGGCGGCGGCGTAGGCGACGGCGGTCTCGGTGTCCACGTGGACGCCCCTGAGGTTCGCCTGTACGAGGCCGTTGGCGTCGATCCGCGCCCCGCGCAGGTCCGCACCCTCGAGTTTCGCGCCCGCCAGCCGGGCTCCGGTGAGGTCCGCACCGCGCAGATCGGCGCCGGCGAGGTCCGCCTCCGTCAGGTTGGCCTCGCGCAGCCGCAGTCCGGCGAAGTCCACTTTGGACAACCGGTTGCGACTCAGCGAGACCAGCGAGAGATCACATTCGGTGAACGCGACCTTCTGGAAGCGGCAGTCCACAAAGGACGATCCGAGCATCGAGCAGGAGCTCCACCGGGCGCCGGCCAGCACCGTGCGGTCGAAGGTGCACGACCGGAACGCCGACGCCTCGTGCCGGGAGCCTTCGAAGTCGACCTTGGTGAAGTCGCATTGGTCGAAAGTGCAGCCCTGGGTGCGCAGCCCACGCAGGTCGGCCTCGGTGAAATCACATCCGACGAAACTGCGTTTTTCCCACCATTGCTGGGAAAGGACGGCTTCACGGTAGTCTTCGCCGGTTTCGATCACCCGTCCAGGATGGCATACCCGCTCACGGCCACGAGATCCCGTCGAACAACGCGCGCAGCTTCGCGGCCCGCGCGGGCGAAGACGCGGCGATCCAGCCGATCCGGCCGAGCAGGTGGGCACGGAAGTCCGGATGCGCGGCCCGGTTCTGCGCCTCCGGCCCGGTGCGGGCGCAGTTGTGGAGCAACGCGCGCAGGGTGTCGTAGTCGGCCCGCGACGCCGCCGGTGCGCTGTTCACCACCAACCCCGCGACCCGTTGCCGCTGATGCGCACCGGTGATCGACGTCTTGTCGTCCCGCAGCCGAAAGCCCTCGTCGGTCACGATCCGCCGGACACCGGGCAGCAACCGGCGCAGCGGCAGGGAATTCCCGGAGAACGCCAGATCGTCGGCGTAGCGCGTGTAGGCCGCGCCCAAGGAACGCGCGAGGCCGTCGAGTCGCCGGTCGAGGTGATGCGTGACCGCGTTCGCGACCGCGGGCGACGACGGCGCGCCCTGCGGCAGATGTGTGGCCGCCAGGTTTCTCAGCAGCCGCTGACGGGCGGGATCACGGCGTCCGCCGGGCGCGGCGGCGAGGACGTCGGGCGGCGCGGCGGTGGTGAGTACGCCCGCCAGCGCCTCCGCCACGGCCTCCGGATACCCCGCGAGTGCGAGCAGGGCGGAGATCCTGCGCGCGGACACCGTGGGGAAGAAGCCTTCGAGGTCCATCCTGACCACGGTCGCCCGGCCCGCATGCGGCGTGGCACAGGACATCGGCGAACGTCCGCGGCGGAAGCCGTGCGCGGCTTCGTGCACCGGCAGCGCCTCGACGACGTGCCGCAGGATCCGGCGCTGCAGTTCGGCGAGCCGCGGTTTCGGCCGCTCGATGAGCCGCACCCCTCCGGACGCGGTCGGGATCCAGCGGTAGCCGTAATGCCGGATCGGGTCGGCCGCGCGCCTGTTCCAGCCTTTCGCATCGGCGAACCACGAGAGTTCGCCCGGCGTCAGGTCGAGCGCGGCGGCGCATTCGTCGAACGTCGTCCAGCGGGCGACCTGCCACCGCCAGACCGGCATGGGCCCGAGAAGCGACGCGGAGGTGACTCTTTCTCCTGTCATCCGCGCGGACTCGTACGCGAAGCATGCCGCGCTCGCGCGGGGCGCCTTGTCTTGCTGTCGTCGTGCTCCCCGGGGTTGCCCCGGAGTGGGTGGTGATCCACCGGCTCACCTCCGCGTCGCTGTCACCACCCTACCGACTTCAGCGACTCGGGATGATCTTCGAGCCCGACACGTACTTCATGGCCTCGATGAACTTCGGGTCGTTCATGCGGCGCTCCATCTCCGGGTATTCGAGGTCGACCAGCCGGGTCTGGATCCACCAGAGGTTGCCGAACGGGTCGCGGACCCGGCCGACGCGGTCGCCGAAGAAGAGTTCGGTCTGCCTCGTGACTTCTTCGGCGCCCGCCTCGATGGCCCGACGCTGCGTCTCCACGCTGTCCTCGACGTAGAGCCGCAGGTACGCCGGGGTTTCGACCCAGTCGTCCTGCGCGTCGAACAGCATGACGACCGAGTCGCCGACCCGGACCTCGGCGTGCCCGATCTTCCCGCCCTCGACATACACCGGTTCGCCCATCGGTTCGGCGTCGAAGACCCGCTTGAGGAAGTCGATCACGCCCGCGGTGTCGCGCGAGATGATCCACGGGGTCACCGAGTGGTAGCCGGCGGGAATCGGGTTGCTCATCGAAGTTCTCCTCAGTCGTCGTGGTGCGTTGAGAAGAACACTAGAAGGCGTATAGGACAGAACATGTCCTAATGCGATTTCAGCAGGAAGGACGGTTTCGCGTCCTGCCACTCCGGCATGTCCAGGGAGTTGAGCGCCTCGACGATGCGCTTCTCCTCGTAGCGGAAATGCGTCTCCATGATCGCCGTGAGCCCGTCGAGTTCCCGTTGCACATGCAGGATCTCGTCCGCGCGCGACTCCGGCCCGACACCCGCGACCAGTTCCTCCAGTCGTTCGAGGATCTCGGTCACGACGTCGTGGTCGTGCGCCAACTCTTCGAGTGACGGGCGCAGTTCGGGGAATTTCTCCGCCAGCACAAGGAAAGCGCCGCCGTCCTCCCCGGTGTGATGCCTGGTGAGCGCCGAGCAGAAGGTGAGGCAATGCGCCCGGAGATCGCGCAGCCGCTCGGTGCGCCCGGCCGCGACCGACCCGAGGTCGTCGTGCAACCTGGCCAGCTCTTTACGCAGCCAGTTGTGAACCTGGACGAGTTGATTTCCGAACGCCGTCAACCGGCCGTTCGAGGAAGAAGGGGTTTCCATGATTTCCCATGGTCCGACGCCTCCGCGCCCACGACGGTCTCTTTGCCGGGTGCACTGCGACGTTGATCGAACTACAGCACAGCCCCGGCGCGACCGTCAAGGGAGCTCAGTGGAAGTCACGGGACTTGGCGGTGATCCGCAGCGGCAGGTGCCGGATCTGTTCGGCGAGGACGTTCACCACCTCGCCGGTGCGCTCGACCACGCCGCGGACCAGCAACGCGGGACTGCCGCGGGCGACCCGGTGATAGCGCTGCCACACGCCCCTCGTGCAGATGACGTTGATCATCCCCGTCTCGTCTTCGAGGTTCATGAAGGTGACGCCTCCCGCGGTCGCCGGCCGCTGGCGATGGGTCACCGCGCCACCGGTCAGCACCCGGGTGCCGTGCGGGACTTCGCGCAGGCCCGCCGCCGTCACGACGCCGAGTTCGTCGAGGTTCCCGCGGATGAACTGGGTCGGGAAGCTGTCCGGGGACACCCCCGTGGCCCAGACGTCCGCGGCGGCGACGTCGATTTCGTCCATCCCCGGCAGCATCGGCGCCTTGGCCCCGGTGGTGAGCCCGGGGAGTTTCTCCAGGCTTTCGTCGGCGACCGCGCCCGCCGCCCAGAGCGCGCTCCGCCTGCTCTCGCCGAAGCAACCGAACGCGCCGGCCGTCGCCAGCGCCTCGACCTGGGGTTTGGTCAGGCGGACCCGCCGGGCGACCTCGGGCAGATCCGCGAACGGGCCGCCGCGTTCGCGCTCCTCGACGATCGTCTTCGCCAGGTTCTCGCCGATCATCCGCACGGTGGACAGACCGCCCCGCACGGCGAGCAGTTCTCCCCCTTCCGGCAAGGGTTCCAGCGTCGCGTGCGGGAGGCTCGCGTTGATGTCCGGGCCGAGCACCGTGACGCCGTGCCGCCGGGCGTCGGCGACCAGCGACTGCGGCGAGTAGAAGCCCATCGGCTGGGCGCGCAGCAGTCCGGCCAGGAACGCGTCCGGGTGGTAGTACTTGAAATACGCGCTCGCGAACACCAGCAGGGCGAAGCTCAGCGCATGACTCTCCGGGAAGCCGAAATTCGCGAACGCCTTGAGCTTGCCGAAGATCTTCTCCGCGAGTTCCTCCCCGATGTCGTGCTTCGCGGCGCCTTCGAGGAATCGCCGTTTGAGCCGTTCCATCTTGCGTTCGGACCGTTTGGCCCCCATGGCGTGCCGCAGCTGATCGGCCTCCGCCGGGGTGAAATCCGCGACGTCGAGGGCGATCTGCATCATCTGTTCCTGGAACAACGGGACGCCGAGGGTCTTCTTCAGCGCGTTCTCCAGTTTCGGATGGTCGAAGTCCCATTTCTCCTGGCCGTTCTTGCGCCGGATGTAGGGATGCACCGAACCGCCCTGGATCGGACCCGGCCGGATGAGCGCGACCTCGACCGCCAGGTCGTAGAAACTCCTGGGGCGCAACCGAGGAAGGGTGGCCAGCTGCGCCCGGCTCTCCACCTGGAAGACGCCGATCGCGTCGGCGCGGCAGAGCATTTCGTAGATGTTCTGATCCTTCAGATCCAATTCGGAGATGTCGACCTCTTCCCCTTTGTGGTCGTGAACCAGATCGATCATATAGTGCAGGGCCGACAACATTCCGAGCCCGAGCAGATCGAATTTGACCAGTCCGGCGGCGGCGCAGTCGTCCTTTTCCCATTGCACGACACTGCGGTTCTCCATCCGCGCCCATTCGATCGGCACGACCTCGCTCACCGGCTGCTCGCAGATCACCATTCCGCCGGAGTGGATGCCGAGGTGCCGGGGGAAGTCCTCGAGCGCGGCGGCGAGTTCCACCACCTCCTCGGGGATGTCGTGATCGTGGTCCTTTTCCGTGGTGCGCAACGCTCCCCAGCGGTCGATCTGCTTGCTCCACGCGTCCTGCTGGCCGGGCGAATACCCCAGTGCCCGCGCCGCGTCCCGGACCGCGGACCGCGCCCGGTAGGTGATCACATTCGCCACCTGCGCGGTGTTCAGCCTGCCGTACTTGTCGAAGACGTACTGGATGGCCTCCTCACGGCGATCGGACTCGATGTCGAGGTCGATGTCGGGATAGCCGTCGCGATCCGGGGCGAGGAAGCGTTCGAAGAGCAGGTTGTAGCGCACGGCGTCGACCTTGGTGATGCCGAGCGCGTAGCAGACCGCCGAATTCGCGGCCGATCCCCGGCCCTGGCAGAGGATCTCGTTGTCCCGGCAGAACCGCACGATGTCCCAGACGATCAGGAAGTAGCCGGGGAAGCCCAGTTCTTCGATGATCTCCAGTTCGTGCTCGATCAGCTTCCGGGCTTTTTCGCGGTACTCCTCGGTTTTGTTCTTCTCGTGGTCCTTCGCGCCCGCATAGGTGAGTTCCCGCAAGAAGGTCGCTTCGGTGTGGCCGTCCGGAACCTCGAACGGCGGCAGCTTCGGTTCGATGTGGTGGAGTTCGAACGCGCATTCCCGGCCGAGCAGCGCCGCTCGCTGCACCGCTCCCGGATACCGCGCGAAGATCCCGGCCATCTCCTCCCCCGAGCGCAGGAACGCCGTCCCCGCGGCGGGCAGCCAGCCCTCCATGTCCTCCAGGCCCCGCCGGGCGCGGATGGCGCCGACCGCGTCGGCGAGCGGGGCGCGTTCCGGGCGGGCGTAATGCGCCGCCGTGGTGGCCACCGTCGGCAGCCCGAACTCTCGGGCCATCTCGCTCAGCAGGTCGTTGTGCGTGCTGTCCAAAGGAAGGCTGTGATCGGTCAGTTCGACGTAGACGTTGTCCCGGCCGAAGCAGTCGATGAGTTCCTTCAGCTTCGTCACGGCCGCAGTGGGACCTTCGGTGACGAGCGCCTTCCGCACCGCGCCCTTGCGGCAGCCGGTGAGCACGACGCATTTCCCGGCGACCTCTTCCGCGACCTTGCGCAGGTCGTAAACCGGTCTGCCCTTCTCCGCCCTCTCCTTCGGCGACAGCGTTTCGCGGTCGAAGCCGTACAGCTGGCCGGCGGTGATCGCCCGGTTCAGGCTCAGATAGCCGTCCTGTTGTTTGGCCAGCAACAAGAGGTGCTCGCCCTCGGGATCGGCGAACCCGTTCTGCGGCCCGGACAGCCCGAAGCTGAGCTCCGTGCCGAAAACGGTGTGCACACCCAGTTCCCTGGCCGCTTCGGCGAAGCGCACGACGCCGTACATGCCGTCGTGATCGGTGAGCGCGATCGCGTCCAGGCCCAGCCGCGCGGCCTCCTCCACCAGTTCCTCGGGATGACTCGCGCCGTCGAGGAAGCTGAAGTTCGAGTGGCAGTGCAGTTCCGCGTACGGCACCCGCCTGGCCGTGGCGCCGTCGTCGTCGCCGATCAGCCCGGTCAGATCCGACGGAGGCCGATAGCCCTCCCGTTTGGCACTCCACGCGGGGCTGTCGCCGCCGTCCCCGGGCGGGACCTCGCCCGCGAGTTCACGGGCGAGGTCCTTCCACGGCCGAGGCGGGTTGTTCCAGCCCATCGGTCACCGGTTCTCGGTCGAACGTCTCGGCGCGGGGACGAACACTTCCGCCCGCGGGACGCAAGCCGACCAGGCTGTGTCCAGCTCCGCTCGCTGCACCGGGACGACCGGTTCCTCCAGCCATCGCCGCACCAGCCGCGTGTACTCCTCGTCCATGGTCAGTCGTACTTCCCTTCCAGCGTCCACATCGGATTCTTGTGGCCTTCGAAGCGGAGCAGGACCGCTTCTTCGGCATCTCTCCCGTCGGCGAGCAGGACCTGCAACCGGATTCGGGTCCCCGACCGCGCGTGCCCGGCCCCGGCGCGGACACCGACCAGCCACGGACCGGCCCAGGAAAGGACCTCACGCGGCTCACCACCCTCGAAGCTCACGAGGAACGGCGCGGCGGTGACCCGGCGCCGCACGGTGATCTCCACGGTGCGGCCGTCCTCGTCCAGCACCTGGGCGGGCACCGGACGCGCGAACACCGTCGCCGGGGACGGTGACGGAAGCCGTCCGGCCCAGTTCGCGTCCACCTGCGCCGACTTCTCCCGTCTGTCGCCCCACGGCACCAACCGGACGCGTTCGACGGGATCACGGCCGCCGTCGAGGACGGCGGTGAAGACACTCTCCGGACCGAGCAAACCCTGTACCCGCACCAAAGCCCGGCCCGCGCGTTCCCCGGCCAGGCCGTCGTCCTCGGTACACGGACGCAGCGCACCGGCCGCACCCGCCTGCCACAGGCCGAGCTGCAGCGACCGGCCTTCGACGGTCTCCTCCGGCTCCAGCCGCAGCCGTACGACACCGGATTTCGGTCTGTCCTTGGCTTTCAGCCAGCCTTCGAACTGCCAGCGCACCCTGTCCGCGACGCCGAGCGGGGTCAGCGGTTCGGCGCAGCGCCACACCCGGCCGAGCTGCTCGCCGGTCTCGGTGGTGGCGTAGATGCCGAGCCGCGTACAGGCCAGCCCGTGCGCGGCGAGCCCGGAATGGAACTGCTCGCCGAGCCCTTTCGCCACGAACGCGGCGGCGTCGACCCGGTCGATCGGTGGGTCGAACGCCTTCGCGAGCGACAGTTCCGGTGGCGGACGCCGTCGCAACGGCGGACGTTCGGACCGCCCTCGGGCCAGCCGGTGGGCGAGTACGCCTTCCATCCCGAAGCGCCCGGAGACGTCGCTTTCGTCGAGCGCGGCGAAGGCGCCCAACGTACGAAGTCCGAGTTGCCGGAGCAGGGTGACCAGTTCGGCTCGCCCGGCTTCGGGCTGGTCGAGTTCACGGATGGGCAGCGGGGCCAGGAAGTCCGCGGTCTCCCCTGGCTCGACCAGGGCCGAGCGGCGTGCCGCGAGCGTCGCGGCGAACAGGCCGTCGGCCACGCCGACCTGGCATTCCACTCCCGCCGCCACGGAGACCTCGTCCACCAGACGTTCGAGGAGCCCGTGTTCGCCGCCGAAGTAGCCGGCGGCACCATCGACCGGGACGGCGACGATCCCCGGACGTACCACCTCGACCCCGACGGCCAGTTCCTCCACCGCCTGCGCGACGGACTCGAAGAGCCGGGCGTCCCGGCCGTCGTCCTCGCCGAAGACCGCCAGATCCGGGCAGCAGGACTGGGCCTCACGCCGCCGCATCCCCCGGCGGACGCCGTATCCCCTGGCCACCGCGGTGCAGGCGACCACGCGGTTCGCCGAGAAGACCGCGGCCGGGCGGCCGACGGGTTCGCCCGCGACGGCCGCGGCGGCGACCGCCGGCCAGTCCGGGCACCACAGCACCAACATGCGCACAGGAGGGTTCACGCCGTCCCCCACCTAGCCGCCGGGAAGGCGGCCTTCTCGACTTCGCCTTCGCCGGGAAAACGCAGCAACGCCGACATCCCCCGGGCGGCCGCACCCCGGCCACCCGTCCGTACCTCGACCTCACGGGAGCGCAGGTAACCCGCGCCATCGCCTTCGAAACCCGTCCAGCGGGTGCGACGGCAGCTCAGCTCGACCTCGGCGCCCGGCCAGGAACCCAGGGAGAGCAGGACCGAACCGCGGTTGCGAGCTCGCGCGGACAGCCGCCTCGCGATGTCCGGCCGGGCGAGCCCCGGGCCGACGACCACGAGGTCGAAACCGTCGAGCAGCGCCGCGGTCACCGCCGGGAACTCGGCA
>NZ_JACBXD010000155.1 GCF_013870525.1 Amycolatopsis pittospori | reverse complement strand
GGGCGAGCACCGCGTCCCGAAGGCCGTCCCCGCCGGGCCGACCGGGGACCTGAACCTCCCCGCCATCGTCGAAGGAGCCGGTAACTAGGTGTCGCTGAGCCGTTCGCCGAAGACCGGGACGGGCTCGCCGTGGGACGGCGAGTTCGCCCGGTACTTCGGCGAGCGCGCGCACAGCCTGCGGGCCACCGCGTACCTCCTGTGCGGCGACTGGCACCAGGCCGAGGACATCACCCAGGCCGCGCTCCTGAAGCTGTACCTGGCCTGGCCGAGGCTCTCCCGGCACGACGCGCTCGACGGCTACGCGCGCAAGATCGTGCTGAGGACGTTCCTCTCCGAGCACCGGCGCGTCTGGCGCAAACGGGAGAAGCTCACCGACGAGCCTCCCGAGCTCCCCGCTGAAACCGGCGGGACGGAACAGGAGATGCTGGTCAGGCACGCCCTGTCCGGTATCGCCCCGAAGCAGCGGGCCGTGCTGGTCCTGCGGTACTTCGAAGATCTCAGCGTCGAGGAGACGGCCTCGGCGCTGGGCTGCAGCACCGGGAACGTGAAGAGTCAGGGCGCACGGGGTCTGGCGACCCTGCGCAAGCGGCTCGGACCGCATTTCAGTGAACTGGCCTTGAGCGGAGCGCACGGCGATGGGAGGTGAGGAGATGGACGAGGACATCAAGGGCGTGCTTTCGCACGGCGTGAGCGGTCCCCCGCTGGGTATCCGGGCGGCGGACATCATCGAGCGGGGTGGCCGGATCCGGCGACGACGCAAGCGGCTGGCGGTCGCGGGCAGTTCCCTGGCGACGGCCGCGGTGATCGTGCTCGGCGCGGTCGCCGTCGGCGGTCGCGGCGGGGAAGGACCCGCACCGGTGCAACCCGCCGGACCAGGGCTGTCGACCGTCTCCCCCGCACCGGTCACGCCCGCCCCCTCCGAGGGAACGCCGAAGCCGGAGGTCACACCCCACCCTCCCGGCCCCGAATCGGCCCCGAAGCCGGGCCAGTCACGCTCGACGCCCAAGACCAGGGAACCGAGCAGGACGACGAACCCCGACTCCCCGGATTCCCCTCCGCGTAAGCCCACGACGACGAGTGCGGTGAGCCCGCCGACGGCGGGCATCAGCCGGTGAAACCTGCCCGGAAGGTCCGGATCCCGAGGTTTCACCCAAAGTAATCGGAAATTCTCCGACTTCGGGCTCACCTGGCGGTTCGTCACCGAGATGGGGGAACGACGGTCGCGCGAACGATTCAAAGCGCTGAACCCGGACGTTTGAACCCCTACGGTCGGGGGAACAAACCCTCGACGATGGGTAAGTAACGGGTGGGTCGGGAGGTCAAACCCATGGCCGAAGAGGCGCTAAGCGCGGCGCATCAGGAAAAAGGGGAACCGGCGGAAGCCCCGCCTGAACAGATCAGAAAGGCCGTCGCCGGTGCGGCGATGGGTAACTGCATCGAGTGGTACGACTTCGGTGTCTTCGGCTTCATGCCCGCCATCCTGGGGCAGGTCTTCTTCAACGCTTCGAGCACGTCGGAAGGTGCGCTGGCGACCTTCGCGGTCCTCGCGATCACGTTCATCGTGCGGCCGTTCGGCAGCTTCGTGTTCGGGCCGCTCGGGGACAAGATCGGGCGCCAGAAGGTCCTCGCGCTGACGATCATCCTGATGTCCGGGTCGACGTTCATCATCGGCCTGTTGCCGTCCTACGCGACGATCGGCCCCGCGGCGGCGGTACTCCTGATCCTGTTGCGCACCATCCAAGGCTTCTCGGCAGGCGGTGAGTACGGCGGCGCGGCGACGTTCATCGCCGAGTACGCCCCCGCCCGGCGCCGGGGTTTCTGGGGCAGCTGGCTGGAGTTCGGCACGCTCGTCGGGTTCGCGATGGGCGCCGGCTTCGTCACGATCTTCACCGTGGTCCTCGGCGACGAGGCCATGCGCGAATGGGGCTGGCGACTGCCGTTCCTGATCGCCGGACCGCTCGGCATCGTCGGTCTCTACCTGCGGAACAAGCTGGAGGACACTCCGCTGTTCCAGGAGATCGAGAAGAAGAACCAGGTCGAGAAGTCGCCGCTGAGGGCACTGCTCAAGAAGCACTGGACGTCGATCCTGCACCTGATCGGCATCGTCGTGATGCTGAACGTGGCCGACTACATCGTGATCACGTACCTGGAGACCTACCTCAAGGACGTGGTCGGTTTCAGCGGGCATACCCCGCTGCTGATCATCCTCGCGACCATCGCGCTGATGCTGATCTTGATCGTGCCGGTCGGCATCCTGTCCGACCGCATCGGCCGAAAACCCATCCTGATCGCGAGTTGCGCGAGTTTCCTGGTGTTGCCCATCCCGGCGTTCTCACTGATGGGTGCGGCCGCGGACGACCAGAACGCCTGGCAGCTCATGCTCGGGCTGGCGATGATCGCGGTGCCGCTGGTGCTGATCCTGGCCGTGCTGGCGGCGACGCTGCCGGCGATGTTCCCGACGCAGGAGCGCTACGGCGGTTTCTCCATCGGGTACAGCGTTTCCACCGCCGCGTTCGGCGGGACGGCGTCGTACATCATCGGCAGCCTGGTGACCTCGACGGGCGACAACCTGTGGCCCGCGTACTACCTGATGGGCGCGGCGGCGATCGCGGCCATCCCGATCCTGCTGCTGCCGGAGACGGCCGGGGTTTCGTTGCGCGGCATCGTGAACTCGCGGATCGCGCGGCGTCGCAAGCCGGAAGCCGCCACTCCCGGCGGCGCGTCGGAGCTACCGGCGAGTTAACGTCTGTCCATGAGCCGTATCTCGCAGCCGTGGCCGCCGGTCGAAGTCGAACCGGCGACCGTCCACCCGAAAGCCCCGCAACCGGGCAGCCATCTGGGCATTCACTTCGGTGAGTGTTTCGGGTGCGGCGACGAGATCGAGGCCGGGCTCCACCTGCACTCCACGGTGGGCGAAGGAACGACGGTGTACTCGAAGTTCACCGTCACCTCCGCCCACCAAGGTGCGCCCGGCCTCGCCCATGGCGGCCTGCTGGCCTGTGCGTTCGACGAGGCGCTCGGCGCGACGGTCGGCAACCTGCTTCGGCGGCCCGCCGTCACCGGGAAGCTGGAGACGGACTTCCTGCGGCCGGTCCCGGTCGGCTCGACGCTGTACATCGCGACGAAGCTGGACGGCATCGCGGGCCGGAAGATCTACGTGAGCGCCGACGGGCGCCTCGACGCCGAAGACGGCCCTGTCGCGGTTCGCGCGCGGGCGTTGTTCGTGCGGGTCGAGTTCGAGCACTTCAGCAACCACGGGGACCCCGAGGCGCTGCAAAAGCTCGCCGCCGCGCACGAAAAGGCCAAACGCGAACGCGAGTGGGACATCAACCCCTGAGCATTTAGTCCTCTGAATGCGGTAGTTGGCATGCCGAACTACCGCATTCAGAGGACTGAACGCGTGGCTAGGTGAGCGTGCGGGGGCGGATCGCGTTGGCCTTGTCGACGAGTTCGACGCGCTGGTCGATGCTGCCGGCCAGGCGGGCCAGCGTCCGGTAGCAGCGTTCGAGGCCGAATCGCAGGTCACGCTCGTCCAGGGCGCAGCCCAGCACCTTCACTCCCGGCGTCGGCCGGTTCTGCGAGTTGAGCCAGCCGTGCGCCGCTTCGAGGACCTCCGCCGACAGACGCGTGCGACGCTCGGCGTCGAGCTGCAAACGCTCGAGCCGCGCCGACGCGTCGACCAGGTCGCGCTCGGAGACCATGACCGGATCCTTGCCACCGCCGTTGATCCTGGTCTTGATCTTGATCGCGGCGACCTGCGCGGCGACGTAGTGCGTGGACGACGCCGGGACGGCCTCCAGCACCTCGATCGCGCTGGCGCGAGCGCCCTGGGCCAGGTACACGCGAGCGAGCCCGAAGGCGGCGCTGACGTACGACCGGTCCGTTCGCCACACCAGTTCGTAGTAGCGCGCGGCGCCGAAGTAGTCCCCGACGCCCTCCGCGCTGACAGCGAGAGCCAGCTTCGGCGCGACCTCTCCAGGAAGATCGTCGTAGACCGCCTCGAACGCGACCTGCGCGACGCGGGACCGGCCACCCGCGAGCTCGATCAGCCCGCGGTACCAGTCGATCCGCCAGTCGTGCGGGAAACCGGCCTTGATCGCGAGATACTGCGCGGCCTGCAGCTGCCGCTGCGCCTCGACCAGCTCGCCGAGCTCGATCCGGGCCCGGACGATGCGCAACCGGACCTCGATGGACTCGCGCGGCGCGCCCGCCAGCGACTCGATCGCGCCGCTCGGGTCGAGCGCGACCGTCGACGCGAGCATGCCGGCCGCCGGGTCGTCCGTGTCGACCTGCGGGATCGGCAGGCCCGAGACCACCTCGCCCGGATCAGGCAGCGGCACACTCCCGCCGTGTTCCGGGACGACCAGGTCGACACCGAACGTGCGGGTCTCCGGGCCGAAGACGGTCGAAGCACCCGGTCGCGGTTTCCCGGTGCCCAGCGCCATGATCTCGCGCAGCACACCGGTCAGCTGGTCGCCCATCTCCTCGGCCGCGATGAACCGGCGGTCCGGGTCGGTATGCGTCGCGCGCCTCAGGAACCGGTAGTACGAACCGAAGAGCGCGAACAGCGGGACGACGTCCGGTCCGGGCAGCGTCGCCTTGTACTTGCTGGTGTAGCCCGAGAACTCGAAGCTGAGGACGGCGAGCGTGCGCCCGACGGTGTAGAGATCCGACGCCACCGAAGCACCGTGGGTCGCCAGCTCCGGCGCGCTGTACCCGGTGGTGAAGAACAGCGGACTCTCGTAGTCGTCGATGCGGCGGACCGCGCCGAGGTCGATCAGCTTGAGCTGCTCATGCGTCTGGATGACGTTGTCGGGCTTGAGGTCGCAGTAGAGCAGGTTCTGGCTGTGCAGGTAGCCCATGGCGGGCAGGATCTCGAGCCCGTAGGCGATCACCTGTCCGATCGGCAGCGGCTCCGGACGCTTCGTCTCACGGTGGTGCGCGAGCGCGAGCTGCCGCAGCGACTGGCCGCCGACGTACTCCATGACGATGTAGCCGACGGAGGTGCCGGTCTCGCGGTCCGGATGCTGCACGAAGTTGTGGATCTTGACGATGTTCGGGTGCTCGACCTCGGCGAGGAACCGCTGCTCGTTGGCCGCGGCCGCCATCGCCGTGGCGTCACCGGTGTCGATCAGGCCCTTGAGCACCACCCAGCGGTCGCTGACGTTGTGGTCCTGCGCCAGGTAGATCCAGCCGAGGCCGCCGTACGCGAGCGCGCCGAGCACCTCGTACTGGCCACCGACGATCTCGTTCGGCTGCAGCTTCGGGACGAACGAGAACGAGTTCCCGCACTTCTCGCATTTGCCCTCGGGCGAACCGGGCTTCCCGTCCTTGCCTCGGCCGACCTTGGCGCTGCAGTTACCGCAGAAGCGCTTCTCCTCCGACACCATCGGGTTGTCGAGGACCGCGGACGCCGGGTCGCGATACGGCACCTGGGGGACGTCGACCAGTCCCGCGCCGAGACGGCCGCGGCGTGAGGTGCGCGACGACGTCCGGCGCGCGGTCCCCGGGAACGAACCCGTACCGGTGCCGGTCCCCCGGCTGCCCGATCCGGTCCCCGTACCGGTGCCTGTGCCGGTTCCCCGGCTTTCGCTGGACCGTTCCGGGAGGACGCTTTCGGTCCCCGGGTCGGGCAGCGGCCCCGGCCCGTGGTCGACGCGCGGCGTCGGCGGCATGATGCTCTGCGTCTCGGGAGTGGGCGAGGAGAGCACGCTGGTGGGCTGCGGTGCGTCGGCCGGGACCTGCCACTCGGGGCGGACGACCTGGGTCTGCGGGCTCACCGGGGCCATGTCACCCGGCGGCCGCGTCGGATCCTCGGCGCCCGGGATCGGCCGCTGCTGACCGCGCGGCGTCTGCGGCCGCTGCACGGGCGCGTGATAGACCGTCTGCTCGGCGTTCGCCTCCGGCTTCGGCCGCGGCGGTTCGGAGAGATCGAGCCTGCCGGAAATCGACGGCTCCGGCGTCTCCCAGCGAACCGGTGCCGGTGGTGTCCAGGAGGCGGATTCCGCCTCGTGGTCCGGCGTGGTGTCATCCGGTGCTGCGTGCCGAGGACGGCGCGGCTCCTCCGACACTGGTACCTCCCGAAATCCCCGCGACGACGTCTTGACCGAGTCTAGGCCCGGGAGCGCAGCTCCTCCGTTGAGGGCGGCGGCGGGGGCATGGATGGACCAGTGGTGAGCAGGCAGGTCGTACCCGCGCCGGGTCGGACCCGCTACGGTGCGAGAGAGAACCGATTCAGCAGGTGATGAAGGGGAGGTCTTCGGTGCCTGCGTCCTTTTCGATGTCGATGGCCCAGCTCGACGTCGTACTCGAAAAACTCGGGCTCGGCAGATTTGTGCTGCCCTTCCAGATCCCGACCGTCGGCACCACCATCACCGAACGCGAACGGCACTGCGAGCAGATCTGGGCCGAGCTCGCCGACCGAGGCTTCGCACGCGGCGGTGAACTCCTCCGGGACTACGAGGAGACCATCCGGCTCTGGACCACCGCGGACTTCGTCGTCACCCTGGAAGCACACGAAGTCGAACAGGACGCCGAATACCTCTACCGAGGGACCTGGGACCGCCGGCTGGGTGTCGTGAGCCAGCAACGCGGCTTCGACATCCTCTTCGAGCCGGTCTACCCCGAACAGGTCGTCCCCGTCCTTCTCGACAACCTGCCGTCACTGCAGCCGTTCCCCGGACGGGTGATGACGTCCAGCACCCTCCCGCCGGCCAAACGACCGGACGACCCCTTCGACGAGGACCCCGACAACCTCCGCCTGGGTGACGCGGGCCGATTCTTCGAACACCCGCTGGCAAGGCTCGGCACGGTCGCCATCACCCTGCGCGACGACCGGGGCAAACCCCAGCAGAAGAGCGTCCAATGGTTCGACAGCGTCCACGGCCGCTTCATGCTCACCACCGACCGCTTCCCCGACGGCGAAGTCCGCCGCACGTTCACCCCCACGAACGGCTCCCACCTGGCACGATGGATCCACGACCTGGTCGAAGCCGCCCGCGTCGGCAGCGCGTGATCCTCGCCGGAACCCGGCCTCCGGGGCCGTTTCCGCTGATATCGTGACCTGACGAACGCGACGAGTAACCGGCACTTGGTACAGGGGAGAGACCATGGCAGACGGCACCGGTGGGCCACCGGGAGACTTTTCGCAGATGCTGGGCGACTTCTCCAGCCAGGCCGACGCGATGGTGAAGGCCGCGAAGGAGGGGAAGTTCGCGGTCAGCGAGGAGATGGGCGAGGCCTACAAGACGGCACTCCAGGATTACCTGGACAGCTGGACGAAGAACAAGATCAATTTCGATAACCTGGCGCATTCACCTGAACTCGGAACAAGCCCATACACCGAGCAGGTCGGCCAACACATGACGATGATCGCCGCGGGGGACGGTCAGTCCGCGAAGACACAACTAGAAAGTCTTCAGGCCGTCGTCGAGCGCGCACAAGGCGCCATCAACATGGCTATCAGCAAGTACAAGGCCAGCGACCAGGCGGGCAGCAAGGACCTGTCCAATATCAGCAAGGAAATCCACTAGATGAGCCAGTACCGGCCCAAGTCCCTGACGCGTTTCCTTGTGATCACGCTCGCCTCATTACTACTTACCCTTGCCGGTTGCACTACCGAAAAGCCGGGAAACCCGACGCCATCCACGCCCGCGCCCTCAAGTCCAGGCCAGAACTCCAGCGCCGCTCCGGCGGATATCTTCGGCGATTTGAAGGCATGCGACCTGCTTGAACCCATCTCCTCTTCCCTGGGATTCGACCCCCCGGCAATTGAGACTTACGAGAGCGAAAACGGATGCGGCTCAAGTAAACCTCGATATGGAACCGTAGCGGTTTACCTCGTTCCGAATGCGGGAATCGCGGACTTGAAGTCCGACACAGGCGAAGTGAAGCAGACCTCGATCGCAGGACGCGAGGCGGTCGAACTACCCGGCAGTGCGGGCAAAGGCGCATGCTTGATCGGAATCGCTGTCGCGGAAAAGGCCAGGGTGACAGTGAACCTCGGTCTGTCGAACAGCGGCACGACCGAACAAGCTTGCACTGACGCAAGGTCCATCGCCGAGCAGATCGCACCCAAGCTGCCAAGAGGGAACTGACCAGATCGGGAGGGGATCATGGTGGACAACGCCGGTCAGGAAAACTTCGAGTCCGTGCTGAGCGCCGACGGGAAGGCCCACCGGACGTACGAGGGCAAGCGCTACGCGGAGACCTACGACGAGACCAACACCGGACCGGGCGGCAACTCCCTCACGGCGCGGCTGACCGCGGAAGCGAAGGCGGGCCAGTACTCCGGCGAGCAGGCCGAGACGCTCACGAAGGGGCAGGAGTTCCGGGCGGGGCTCGGGCCGTCGGGGCAGCGGTACGAGGGCAATTCGCACGGCGATCTGATCGGCATGGTCAACAACAACCTTTCCGCCGAGAAGATCGACCAAAAGGGCGAGATCTGGAACAACCAGGGCGACGCCTTGAACACCTTCAGCAACGCCCTCACCTCCGCCGCGAACAAGGAGGGCGCCCACTGGCAGGGGCCTGCCGCGGAATCGGCGCACGGCTTCTTCAAGAACCTGGGCAAGTGGGCCGACACAGCGGGCGACGGCGCCTACCTGGCTTCCAACCGCTTCTCCCAGACGGCGGCCGCGGCGACGACCGCCAAGAATTCCATGCCCGAAGAGGTCCCCTTCGACCGCAATGCCGAGTACAAGAACGCCATGCAGCAACTCGCCTCGGGGAACTTCGCGGGGGCGGTGGACACGGTCGGGAACATTTCGGCCAAGCAGGAGCAGTCGTTTCAGGCGCATCAGCAGGCCGCGCAGGTGATGCACACCTACGACCAGTCGCTCTTCGACGTCAATTCCAAGCAGCCCACCTTCGCCCCGCCGCCGGAAATGGGCGAGTCGACGACGGCGTCCGGGTTTTCCGGCGGGGACGTCAAGGGATTCAGTGGCGGGCCGGGGTCCGGGCCGGGCACTGGGCCTGGGTCGGCGCCGGGGATGCCTGGCCCGGGTAACCCCGGCAACCCGGGTGTGCCGGGGCCGGGGATCACGACGGGTGGCGGGCACACCGGGGTGCCGGGGCCGGGTGGCGGTCA
>NZ_JACBXD010000154.1 GCF_013870525.1 Amycolatopsis pittospori | reverse complement strand
GCCATCGCGGTGCGCCAGTGCCGGGCGACCGCGAGGACACCGATGATCTCGGTCGCCGGGCACTGGCTGCGCTCGGCGACGGCGCCGGGGAAGACGGCCGAGTGGGCGGCGCTCGCGGCCGAAGAAGCCAACCGCGCGCTGGCTTTCGACGAGGCGGCACGATTCCTCGCGATGGCGCTGGACGCGCGAGCGAAGACCGGACTGTCCAAAGTGGATCGAGCCGGGCTGTTGCTGGACCTCGCCGTCGCCGAGTACCGGACAGGCCGGTTCGCGCGGAGTCTCGAACACGCGCGACGCGCCGCCGACGCCGGGCTCGTCGCCCGCGCGGCGCTGGTGGTCCGCGACGTCGCCGCGCCGGATCTGCTGCCCGGCATCCGTGATCTCGCCGCCCGCGCGCTCGCCGAGGACGGAGTCGACAAGGCGACGCGGGCGCGCCTGCTCGCCCACAGCGCGTCGGTGGAAGCCGACTTCGGCCGGTTCGCCGAAGCGGGGACACTCGCCGAAGAGGCCTTCGCGCTCGCTGAGGAGGTGGGCGATCCCGAAACGCTGGTCGACGCCGTCCGTGCCCGGATGAAGGTCGATCCGGACAGCCTTCCGTTGTCCGAACGGCTGCGGCTCGGGGCGCTCGCGGCCGAACTCGGCACGCGGACCGGGCAGCCGCTGGTCTCCTTGTGGGGCCACAAATGGCGGATCGACGCGGCGCTGGAGGACGGGCGGATGGCGCTCGTCGACGACGAGCTGGTCGCGGTGACGACGCTGGCGCGGTTGACCAGGCTGCCGTTGATCCGCTGGCACGATCTGCGGCTGCGCAGTTCGGTGCTGGCGTTACGAGGGGATCTGGCGGAGGCGCGGGAACTCGACTTCGAGGCCGAGGAACTGGCCGACACCGAACTCGCGGACGACTTCTCCGCCAAAGGGATGTCGTACGCGTTCCGGACGCAACTCGTGTTGCTCACCGGCGATGTCCAAGACCTGCGAGGCGACTACGGGACGCTCTTGGATCTGGCGCCGCACCTGCCGGTCACCCTGGTCTCGCGGCCGCTGCTGAGTTTGCTCACCGGCAAGACCGACGAGGCGCGGGTGCGGTACGAACAGCTCGTGCCGCTGGTGCGCAGCCCGGAGTTCGCCCTGCACGCGACCGGCGCGCTGCCCAATCTCGTGCCGCTGGTCGAAGCCTTCGAAGACGTCGAGATGGCGGAGTATCTGTTGCGGCGTCTCGAAGAAGTGCGGCCGGTCGTGGCCGGGGGCGCCGGCGTCTTCGGTACCGGCTCGACGCTGGAGCAACCCGCCCGGCTCAACGCCGTGCTCGGCAGGCACGACGAGGCGATGCGGTTGTTCGAGCAGACCATCGCCATCAACGAAGGCATCGGCGCGCGACCCGGCGTCGCGTGGGCCCGGCTGTTGCTCGCCGAAGTCCTGGTCGCCCGAGGCGATCTCGATCGCGCGCAAGGGATCGCGCGCGAGGCGTCGGACGAGCTCCGCCGGCTCGGCCTTCCCGGACCGCTCGCGCGGGCTTCCGCACTGCTCGACCGGATCCGCGCCGGACGCCGTGCCGCCGACCCGCTCAGCGGCCGGGAACGCGAGATCGTCGCCCTGCTCGCCGACGCCCTGAGCAACCGGAAGATCGCCGAACGGCTGGTGCTTTCCGAACGCACGGTGGAAAGCCATGTCCGGAGCATCCTGGCGAAACTGGGGCTGGCGAACCGGACCGAGGTCGTCGCGTGGGCGAGCCGGGAAGGCGTCAGGGACTGACGGCCGCAGTGCCGAGGATCCGGGCGACGACGGCGTCCAAGTGCTTGTCGAGGAAGAAGTGCCCGCCGTCGAAGACGTCCATCTCGAACGAGCCGGTCGTGTGCTCGCGCCACTTCTCCACGTCAGGCACGTTCACGACCGGATCCGCGTCGCCGGTGAACGCCACGATCGGGCAGGTCACGCCGGGGCCCGGCCGGTAGCGGTAGGTCTCGATGGCCTGGTAATCGCCGCGCAGCGCTGGCATCGCGAGTTCGAGGAGGTCCGGGTCGCCGAGGACCGTCATGTCCGTGCCACCGAGCCGGTCGACCTCGGCGAGGAACGCGGCGTCGTCGGAGAGGTGGTGCCATTCCTCTTTGAGCACGTCCGGTCCGGAGCGGGCCGAAACGAACAGCGCCGCCGGGACGACGTCACGCGCTTCGAGCCGTCGCGCGACCTCGAACGCGATGACGGCGCCCATACTGTGCCCGAAGAGCGCGAACGGTCCCTCGATCGCCGAGACCACGTCGACCAGCCTTTCGGCGAGGACGTGGAGATCGGCGATGACCGGCTCGGCGAGGCGGTCCTGGCGGCCGGGGTACTGGACGGTGTGCACGTCGACGGCGGGGGAGAGCGCCGCGGACAGCGAGTGATACGCGCTCGCCGAACCGCCCGCGTGCGGGAAGACGACGAGCCGCGTCCCGGCCGCCGGCGCCGGGTGGAAACGTCGCGTCCAGCCGCGCGGAGCCTGCACCGCCATCGGAATTCCCCCAATCCGCGCGGAAAGCCCGCGCACCCTCGGAATGTACGGGGGAGCCGCGGAGTGAGTCCACGGTGTGCGGGCTTGTTCACTGTCCGGGCGGCGGGACGGCCGGAGCGGGACCGGTCGTCGAGCACCGGTCCCGCTCCTCTCACCCCACCCTGGTCAGAAGGTGATCGTGAACCCGTCGAGCGATCCGGTGTCGAACCGGTAGACGTCCTGGGCGCTCAGCTTCCAGGTGCCGTTGGCGTTCTCCCCCGAGGCGTCGACCGTGTACGTCTCGTGGACACCGCCCGCGGAGCCGACCCCGCCGGAACCCTTCAGCCGGTACGTCTTGCCGCTCGGCCCGATCAGGTCGAGCACCAGATCGGCCGTGTAGGTGTGGCTGACGTCGACCTTCACCGGCAGCGACGAAGACGCCCTGCCGTCGCAACCCTCCTGCGTCACCGTGCTCGTCACCGCGGCGCCTGCGTCCGGGATCGACACCGGGGTGGTGTTCGACTTCGTCCCGCACTTCGGCGCCGGGCCACCGCCGCCGATGAACGAAACGTTCAGCAGCTTGTTCAGCGAGCCGCTGCCAGGGTTCTTGACGACACCGTCGGAGGCGTTGTTCACCAGCGCGTCACGCACCTGCTTCGGCGTCGCGGACGGGTTGGCCGCCAGGTAGAGCGCGGCCGCGCCGACGACGTGCGGCGTCGCCATCGAGGTCCCGCTCATCCCCGCGGACCCACCGTTGGTCGGGCTCAGCGACGTGATGTTGGTGCCCGGCGCGAAGATGTCGGTGCAGCTTCCGTAGTTCGAGAACGACGACCGGTTGTCGCTGGAGTCCGTGGCGTTCACCGTGATGGCCTCCGGCACCCGCGCCGGGCTGGTGTTGCAGGCGTCGGTCGAGGCGTTGCCCGCCGCGACGCCGTAGACGACGCCCGACGCGATCGACTTCTTGACCGCGTCGTCGCCGACGCCCGGTGCGTCCATGCCGAGGCTCATGTTCGCCACGGCCGGCTTCTTCGCGTTGGCCGTCACCCAGTCGACGGCGTCGATGATGCCGGAGTCGGGCCCGGAGTTGTCGCAGCCCAGCACCTTCAGCCCGACGATCTTGACCTTCTTGGCGACCCCGTAGGTCTTGCTGCCGAGGGTGCCGGCGGTGTGACTGCCGTGGCCGTGGCAGTCCTTGCCGTCGCCGCCCATGAAGTCCTTACCGAGGCTCGCCCGGCCTTCGTACTCCGGGTTGGCCGGGTTGATGCCGCTGTCGAGGTCGTACGCGGTGACACCCTCCCCGCTGTTGTTGTAGGTGTACTTCTTGTCCAGCGGCAGGGACTTCTGGTCGACGCGGTCCAAGCCCCAGGTCGGGTTCGTCTGGGTTTCGGTGCCGCGGGCCGTGCCATCCTGGTAGACGGCCTTGACCGACGGGTCGGCCGCGAGCCGCCGGGCCTGCTTCTCGGTCATCTTCTTGACCGAGAAGCCGTTCAGCGCGGCGGACCAGGTGGACCGGACCTCGCCGCCGAACCGCTGGGTCAGCGAAGCCGACGACGCCTGCGCTGTCGCGAGCCCGTCCTTCAGCACCACGATGTACTGGTCGCCGTAGTGCTGTTTCGCTTGTACCACGACACCTTCGGCTTCGGCGGCGACCGCGTTTCCGGCGCCGAGCGCCAGCAGGGGCGCCAGCGCGCCCAGTGCCAGCAGTAGTTTCCGATGGTTACGCATGGGAGATCACCTCAGGATTCCGGGAGGTCACTGGACGGTGAGCGTGTACGTGGCGGTCGAGGTCTTGCCGGAGCCGTCCTTCGCCGTCACGGTGATCGGATAGGTGCCCGCCTGGAACGGCGGGAAGACCTGCATCGTCGAGGTGCCGCCGCTGGAAATGGTCTGCGGGGTGAAGAACGGCGCGAACGGCAGGCCGGAGCCGGAGGCCGAGAGGGTGATGGAACCGCTGCCACCGGTCACGGAGACCTTCGTGCTGACCATGGAACCCGGCCGTGCGGTGCCCGAAGCGGGGTTGAGCGTCACCTTGAGGTCGCCCGGCTCGCTGCCGCCCTTGCCGACGGTCAGGGTCAGCGTGGTGGTCGCGGTGTCGGTGTTCCCCTTGCCGGAAACGGTGATCGTGTAATCCCGTTCCGGCGTGCCCGCCGCGGTCTCGATCGTCAGCTTCGCCGTGTCACCGGACTTGATGGTCGAGGGCTGGAAGGTCGCCTTGGCACCATCGGGCAGACCGGACGCGGTCAGCGCGACGTCCTCGGCACCGTTCTTGCCCGGCTTGCTCGTGATCGAGGTCGAGACGTACTTGCCGGGGTCGACCTTCGCCGAGCCCGGCGCCGCCGCGAGGGTGAACTTGTCGGTGCTGGGGACCTCGCCGATCTGCTGCTTGACCCAGTCGCCCATCTCGTTGTTCAGGCGGCTGTAGACGCTGTACCACTTGAAGTCGCTGCGGCTCCACGACGTGATGCCGACGACGACGCCGTTGACGACGAACGGGCCGCCGCTGTCACCGGGCAGCACGGTCTTGCGGCCGTCGGAGTACCCGGCGCAGATCATCGTCGCCGGGTCGACGCCGTTCTCGACGCCGGTGCACTGGTTCGCGTCGACGATCGGCAGCGTCAGCTTCTGCAGGGTGACGTCGGCGGGGCTGTCGTTCTGCGTCTTCTTGCCGTAGCCCAGGCTGAAACCGTCCTTGCCCGGGGTCTCCAGGCCGGTGTCGGCCGACGTGGCGACCTTGGCGTAACCGCCGGCGGGGACGGGGATGTCGGCGTCGGTGGTGATGATCGCGACGTCGTACCCGTTCCAAGGCTGGGTGAACTTGGGGTGGAGCTGGTAGTCGACGGCCTTGAGCTGGGTACCGCCGGTGCTCTTCAGATCGTCCAGTCCATAAAGGACGGACTTCTCGCCTGCCAGTTCCTTGCAGTGCGCGGCGACCATCACCTTGCGGGGCGCCACGACCGAACCGCTGCAGCTCTGGCCCTTGGGCCGCGAGCCGCCTTCACGCAGGGCGGCGATGGCGAACGGGTAGTCCTTCACCGAAGCGGGTGCCCCGCCGATGCCCTGGGCGTGGGCGCCGTCGGGGATCCGGACGTCGCCGGTGGGGGCGATCGCCGACGTGGTCGGCTGGGGCGCCGCCCCGGCGGTTCCGGCGGTCACGGGGATCGACAGCGCCGTCACACCCAGTGCCAGCAGGCCCAGGATTCTTTTTCTCTGCACGGTGTTTCCTTTCGCAGGGGAGGGAAATCAGAAGGTCAGGCCGAAGCTGTCGAGCACGCCGGTGTCGAACCGGTAGACGTCCTGCACACGCAGCTTCCAGTCGCCGGACCGGTTTTCGGCCGAGGTGTCGACGGTGTAGGTCTTCGAGAGGTCGACGGAGCTCTCTCCGCCCGCCTGCTTGAGGTTGACGACCTTGCCGCTCGGCGTGACGAGGTCGATCTTGAGATCGGCCGAGTACGGATGCTTGATCGCCACGGCCACCGAAGTGCCCGAAGTCCCCTTGGCGTCGCAGGAACCGATGGTCACGGTGCTGCTCACGGCTTCACCCGCGTCGGGGACCGCGACGTCGTCGGTGCTGGTGCCGCCCGCGCAGGAGGGCGGGTTCGGCGTGCCTCCGCCGAGGAAACCGGTGTACAGCAGCTTGTTCGGCGAGCCCTTGACGTCGGAGATCTTGCCGGGGGTGGCGTTGTCGACCAGCGCCGTGGCGACCTGCGCCGGGGTGGCCGACGGGTTCGCGGTCAGGTAGAGCGCGGCGGCGCCGGCGACGTGCGGGGTCGCCATCGAGGTGCCGCTCATCTGCTGCGTGCCGCCCCCGTTGCGGGTGGAGGTGATGTTGCTGCCCGGCCCGAAGAGATCGGTGCAGGTCCCGTAGTTCGACGACTGCGAGGAGTTGAAGATCGACCGTTTGTCCTGCGCGTCGCTCGCGGCGACCGTGATCGCCTCCGGGGTACGCGCCGGCGAGACGTTGCAGGCGTCCTGGCCTTCGTTGCCCGCGGCGACCGTGACGGTGATCCCGGCGCGGACGGCGCCCTGGACCGCCTGGTCCACGGTGGACGTCGCGCCGCCGCCGATGCTCATCGTGAGCACCGCGGGCTTCTTGGCGTTCTTGGTGACCCAGTCGATACCGGACACGATCGTCGACCACGGCGCGCTGGAGTTGCAGCCGAGCACGCGGACGGCGACGATCTTCACGCCTTTCGCGACGCCGTAGGTCGTGCTGCCGACGGTTCCGGCGACGTGCGTGCCGTGGCCGTGGCAGTCCGAGGCGTCGCTGTCGCTGTCGACGAAGTCGTAGCCGCTGCTCGCGCGGCCGCCGAACTCGCTCTGCCGGTAGTCCGTGCCGGTGTCGAGGACGTAGACCGTCGCGCCGTCGCCCTTGTTGGCGTAGCTGTACTTCTTGTCGAGCGGCAGGTCCTTCTGGTCGATCCGGTCCAGCCCCCAGGTGGGGTCGTTCTGGGTGTCGGTGCCGTGCGCGAGGGCGTCCGGTTCGACGGTGGCGACCGCCGGGTCCGCGGCGAGCCGCCGTGCCTGCGCTTCGGTCATCCGGCCCGCGAAGCCGCGCAACGCGGAGTCGTAGGTGCGGGTGACCTGACCGCCATAGCCCGCGGCCAGCGAGTGGGCGTCGGCGGTGGACGCCTGTCCGGCCTTGAACGTGACGAGGTACGCGCCCGGAATGGCGTCCGGGCCGCCCTTCAGGACGGTCTGCCCTCCCGCCGCCGCGGCGGGGGCGGCGAAGGCGGCTGTCGCGAGGGCGAAGGCCAGGCCGGTGAGGGCGACGGCCCTTCGTGGACGGAAACTTTCACGCATCGGCATACTCCTGAAAGTGGGGAATCGGGCGTCGGGGAGCAGGCTGAACGCGCCGCCACCTCGCCGTGACAACAGTGAATTTCCCGGGGTCCGAGAACAATAGTGGTCTTCTCGACAGGGCTACCCAATAAATTCGCCAGCGCTCTGACCTGCTGGTTCACTGCCGTAAACCGCGCTGATCGATAATTGCGATAATTTATTCGAGCCGTAGTGCCAATGAATAAGGGACCCTATCTATCGGTGCGGGCGTGAAGGTGTCGAAGGAATTGCCGGAGAATGGACTTTCAGGCGGTCTTCGGCGTGGAGACGCGTTCGCGCAGCAGTTCTTCACTCAGTACCGCGCGCGAAGGCAGGTCGAGTTTGCACAGCGCCCGGCCGAGGTGGACCTCGACGGTGCGGGCGGAGAGGAAGAGCCGTTCGGCGATCTGGCGGTTGGTGAGGTTCCGCGCGGCCAGGGTCACGACCTCGAGTTCGCGCGGGGACAGGGCCTGGCCGTAACCGCGGCGGCCGCGCCGGGGGATGCCCGGGTCGTGGGCCGCGAGCGCCCGGCGGCACCGCTGAGCGTCCACAAGGGACTCCAGTGTCCGGTAGGTCGTCTCGGCCGAGGTGAGCGAGCCGAGGATCCGCCGTTGGTCGCCGAGTTCGATGTAGCACTCTCCGGCGAGTTCGTGCGCGCCCGCGGCGGCGTAGGGGCGCGGCAACCCCTGATAGGACAGGGCCGCCTGGCTGAACAGTTCGGCCGCTTCGGCCGCCTGTGATCGGGCGAGCAGACCCCGGCAGAGCAGGTCGGCGGCGTGGGCCAGAGGTGCGTCGCGGCCGTCGATCCCTTCCCGGTATTCCGCCACCAGCGTCTCGGCCGTCCCGGTCTCGCCCTGACCGAGCAGGACCCGGACGGCGAGGGGCAGGAGTTCGGCCGCCCACACCCAGTTGTTCTTGCGGCGCACGTTCTCGAGGCCGAAGTCGGCGAGACGGCGGGCCGCCGGGAGATCCTTGCCCGCGAGCCGGACCGCCACCCGCCCGGCGAACGCGGACGCCTGGAGCGGCGCACTCCCGGCCGCGAGGGCGAAGGCGCCGTCGAAGTGGCGCAGGGCCGCCGCCCGACGTCCGCGTCCGAAGTCGTGCCAGCCGAGCGCCAGCAAGGGTTCCGCGGCCAGTGAACTGTCCTCGCCGACCCGCTCGACCAGCAGGCGGGCTTCGGTGTCCACAGTGGACGACGTACCCATGACGACGTCGAGGCGCAGGTCCGTCCCGGCGGCCAGCGCCTCCAGATAAGGCTGGTGCTCGTCGTGGATCAGCCGCCTCGCCGTCGCGAGATACGCCCTGGCCACCGGGTAGTGACCGTTCCACGCGGCCGCGTCGGCGAGGTTGACGTAGGTTCGGCTGACCTGCCGCCGGACGTCGGCCGAGCGGGGTGCGTCCGGCAGCGTGCCGACGTCCTGCCAGACCCCGGGATCGGCCACCTGCATCCGGCCGGACATCCGGTTCGCGGTCACCGCGGCGAGGACCTCTCTGTCGCGGATCCCTTTGCTGGCCTGCTCGGCCTGACCGAGCCAGCGCAGATTCTCCTCGACCGGGACGGCGCCGACGTGAGGGAGCGCCAGGGTGACCAGGCCGCGGGCGAGGAGCGCGCGGTGGTCGGAGAGGTCGGCGACGGCGAGCTGGATCTCCGAGCGGCCGGCGTCGATCTGCGCGGTCTGGTTGATCAGCACCCGGCCGAGGTTCAGCCGGATCTCGCCGCGGGCGGCCTTGCTCATCGGCCAGTCGCGCACCGCGGTGCGCAGCAACCGCATCGTATGCTCCCGGACCAGCCCGTACGCTGTTTCCCTGCTGAGCCGGACGGCGAAGTTCTCCCTGTCCGCACGGGAAAGGCCCTCGTCGCCGAGCGCGGATTCGAGCAACCGCACCGCTTCGTCCGGTCTGCCCTCGGCCGCGGCCCGGTCGACGGCCTCCGACGTCCACCGGACCCATTCGCCGACGTCGC
>NZ_JACBXD010000153.1 GCF_013870525.1 Amycolatopsis pittospori | reverse complement strand
CAGCAGGGTGAGCATCAGTGACGTGGACCCCAGCACCGAAACGGTGCTCCCGCGCCGGAGCCCCGCGGCGGGCAGCAGACCGGACAACGCCGGGGACACCGGGAGCACCCTTCCCGTCGTCCTCGCGTGTTCGGCCGCGGAAGCCACGCCACTGGCCGTGCTCACTCCTGGCAGAGCCGCCAGCCTCGCCAACGGCAAGGCCCGCGTCTCGACCACCTCCGCTGTCACCGGACCTCGCCTCCCCATCACACCTAGACCGTCCTTTATGGACGGTTCTGGGCATGCCACGGGGAAGGCGGCACCTCGAACAGGTGTTCGATGGCTCCAGTAGACCGGATGCCGCCGGGGCTGTCAAGCGCCGATGTGCCCCTGAGCCGGCTGTCACAGGTGATCCGGGCCGACGTCCGCGTGCCCGGCTTTCGCCGTATCCCTTTGCATCACAGCGGTTTCACGAGCGCCGCGCGGCCGACCCCCTTGACCGCGGGTCATCGAAACGTCATGTCGCACTGCCACTCTGGGTGCGCGTCCGGATGTCATCGGCGGACGTCGGCACGATCGGCGGCGGGTCGTCGCAGAGGGGGACACCATGGCGGACGGGCAGGATGACGCCGGAGCGAAGAAGGCGCTGCTGTGGATCAGCATCCTCACGGGGGCCATCTCGCTTCTCGCGTTTCTCGGCGTCAAGAGCTGGGCCGACCTGGAAGACAGGATCGACGGCGGACCGGGCGGCGCGACGGCGACGTCCACCACTTCCCCCCGGCAGGACTACACCGTCGAGCAGTCGACGCCGTCTCCCCGTGCCGCCCCAACGGTGGATCCCACCCACGAGGCATTCAAGAAGGTCTCGCCCGGCGATTGCCTGAACGCCTTCGCGGACCCGTATCAGATCCTCGAATGGAGCCAGGACGTGCCCTCCGTCGTCGACTGCGACCGCACGGATGCCTACATGCGGGTGACCAGGGTGGCGAGCAGTGCGGAGACCTGCCGGTCCAACGCCTTGAACGCGGAGACGTGGTGGAGCCACATCAGTGGAGGCGAAGCGATCTACCTCTGCCTGGAGCGTCAGCTTCGCGTGGGCGAATGTGTCCTCGGCAAGGCGGACAATGGCGGCATCTCCATCACCGGACACGGCATGACAACCTCATGGGGATGCGGAAAGGGCGTCGTTCCCAAGATCTTCACCTACATTCTCCAGATCACCGCCCTCACCAACGGCGCCTGCCCCACTGGTTCCTACTCGTGGGACTTCCGGGGTGGCAAGCTTTGTGCCCGCGTCGCTTGAAGTGTCGTCTTCGGCCGGTTTCATGAGCGATTCGGGTCACCAGGCGAGAGTGCGTCCTCGAATTCGCACGCTCACCGGCCGTGGGACCTCGGCAGGCTTCGTCGCACGAGTTCGTCGATGATCTTCTCGATGCCGTGCGGCTCCAGCAGCCCGGGGACCGTCAGGTCGTCCACGATCACACCCAGCATGGCGGTGTAGAGAAGCAGCACGGTGTCGCGGTCACCAGGGAGACCGGCGTCCAGATGCCAGGCGATGTTGGCGTCGAGCGTCGCGGCGAAGGTGCGGGTGAGGTCTTCCTGCAACTCCGGGCGACGGGTGGCCTCCAGCCGCAGTTCGAGCATGGCGAGATGACTGCTGCGGTCGGCACGCATCCTCTCCAGGAGCTGCCGCAGCAGGATGGCGGTCAGCTCGGGGGCGGGCTCGGCCTTCATGGTCTCGGCCAGCGCGGCCGGATCCGGGGTGAGGCGCTCGTGGGTGCGCTCCATGATCTGACGGAGCAACTCGGCGCGGTTGGCGAAGTAGTTGGTGGCCGTGCCGACGGGGACGTCGGCCTCTTTGTCGACCGCGCGCAAGGTCAGCCCTCGCGACCCCTCCTTGGCGAGCACCTCGATGGCGGCGTCGAGCAAAGCGTTACGGCGCGCGGTGTTCTGACGCATCTCGATCTCCCGGAGCAAGGCAATTGACGCCACTGCAAGTGCAGTACTACGTTGAAACCACTGCAACCACAGTACATCAGTGCGTCTTCGGCTGAAAGACATCCGCTTTGCGCAAGCTCACGTATTACATCGGCGTCACCCTCGACGACTTCATCGCCGGGCCCGGTGGCGAGTTCCGTACCCACACCTGAAAACGTACGTGTTCTCGGAAACCCTGGCCGCCACGGACGAACGCGTCACCGTGGTATCGAAGTACGAAAAGGCGGGCTAGCGATCCTCCGTGGCTCCCTGACGGGTGTGCGCCCAGCCGCCGAGAGCCAGTCCCACGAGCGCGACGAACCCCAGCAGGATCACCTGCCCGGTGAAACCGCCCGGAGCCCAGGCGACGGCACCCCACAGCATCTCGGAGTCGCGGTTGAAGAAGCCGCGGATCACCGCTTGGGCGCAGAGGCCCATGATCACCAGCCCGACCACCTCGAGTGCCTTGTAACCGCCCCTGCCCATCGCGTTCCCCTTAATCCGGCTGTTTCGATACCGGACGAGTCTCTCCGCGCGACGTCGTCGGCACATCGGTCCGGCGACCCGAAACGGCTTCGACCGAGGGTGGTGGCAGGGGTACGACTTCGGTAGGGGCACGGCGCCGATTTCTGTCATTCTGGACGCCACGCCTTCGGAAGCCTTGCGCCGCGCATTCTGGCGGACTGGATGGAGAAGCAGCATCCGGAGGTGACCTTCGACCGTGAGGCGAGCCTGTCCGGCCCCGCCTCCGCTCACGAGCAAGCCGGATACGACCTCCTTCTGTCCCAAGGAATCGACGCGAAGTGGGCGCGATTCGCGCGGACGCTCGACCGCTTGATCGTCGCGAGTGGACAGTCGCCATGGGAGATCTTCATGGCGCTGGACGACGTACTCGACCGGATAGCGGCCGAGCCGACGGGAGGCTCGCCTTTCAAGCGCGCCACCCCGTCGACGGTTGATCAGGACACGCGGGGCAGCGGAGCGGGCCGGTAGGCCTTGAAGGCGGGCGCGGTGGTGCCCGGCTCGTCGTGCAGCCAGTCGAAGAGGAAGCGGAACTCCGGGCCGAACCGGTTCGCCTCCGCGTTCAGGCGCTCCGGCGACGTCGACGGCCAGCGGCCGGTTTCGACGCGGTCCCGCAGCACACGCAACGCCGTCAGCTCCTCGGCCGCGGTGTGCTGGCAGTGGCCGCCGCGGTTCACGAAGAGCTGCCGGATCCGGGCGGGATCGACACGGTCGCCGTAGGTTCGCTCATGCCCGGGCGCGACGCCGTCACCGATCGGGTGCAGCGTGACGACCGGCTGCCGGCCGCGTCCGGTCGGCGTCCCGGTGCGGGTGAGCCACCGGGCGGCGGCGTTGTCGGGCTTCACCCGGGGCGCGGCGGCGAGTGCGGCCAGATCCGCGCCGAGGTCCAGGCTCGCGTCGCGGTACGCCTGCTTGACGAGGTCGCGTTCACTCGACCTCGTGAGGAGGCCGCGGTAGTCCACTCCGAGATTCCCGGTCGGGTTCCCGCCGGCCTGCGTCTCCAGATCGGCCCGCAGGCCGCCCCAGACGAGCTCGTCGTAGACCGCCTGGACGAACTTCGTCTGCTGGCGGATCTGCTCGGCGACGTCGATGGGGCGGGGATGGTGCGCCGTCGACCAGCCGGGGATGTCGGCGAACGCGTTGGCGAGCGAGAGCCGTGCCCGTCCATCGGGTGATTCCAGCGCCTTCGCGATCACCTGGTGCGCTTTCGCCAGGTTCGCCCCCGGGTCGGCGATGCGGACGATCTCGAGTTCGGGTGCCAGCAGCGTCCGGACGGCGAAGCCGAGGTCCAGCAGCTGGCCGAACAACGCGGAGCCGCCCGCGACGGGTCCGCACAGCGCCAGCGCGCCGTCGATCCGGTGCGGGAGACGCTCGGACAGCAGCACCGCGTTGAGCCCACCGCCGGAGGCACCCCAGGTGAGCACCTGTCTCGGGCGGCCGACGGTGCGGTCGAACCAGGACAGCAGGGCGGTCTGGTCGTGGACGGCTTCCCGGGCCGAGAACCCGTGCGGCTTGCTGTAGAGCGACGCCGCCAGCGCGTAACCCTCGCCCAGGAGCACGGGTTTGGCTTCCGCCCGGTTGGCGAGCTCGATCTGCTCGGGGACGTAACCCTGCGGATAGATCCCGTGGTTGTACAGCAGGAGCTTGCCGTTCCAGTTCGACGGCACCTCGACCCGGTACTGGGCGCCGTCGATGACCCCGGTGTGGACGCGGACGTCTTCGGTGGGCATGGCGGGCGCGCCGGTGACGATCAGCGCGGCGGCCAGGATTCCTGTCAGTGTCATGCGGAAATGCTGGCAGCGCGGGGCTTCGCGGGAATCCGTCGAGACGCGGCTTCGCGCCTACGCCCCCGGACGTACGCCCCCTCGGCCAGATCGCGTTTAGCGGGCTAAACGCGATCTGAGATTGCCCGGCGCGATTTGTCGAAACCGGCCCTGGCCAGGCGTCGCGTCTATGAAGGCAACGAGAAAGGGACAGTCATGGCGAAGGAATCCGAGGTCCGCTTCGAGGGCTTCCTGCCCACCACACCCGCCGACACCTGGGCCGCGATCACCGCGGACACCGGCGGCTGGCTCTGGCCGATCCGGTACGAGCCGCGCGACGGCGGCGCCGAATGCGGCCTCACCCCGAACGGCGGCATGGTGACCGTCTGGAAGCCGTCACGCCGCTTCGTCACCTACGCCGAAGACGGGAAGGGCTGGTTCAACACCCTGGAGTACGTCCTCGAACCGAAGGACGGCGGCACGTACCTACGCTTCGAACACAACACCGTCCTCGAAGACTGGGACGTCGAATACGACGCCTGCGAGCAGCACACCGCGTTCTACTACCACTCGCTCGGCGAGTACCTGACGCATTTCAACGGCCGTCAGGCGCGATACTTCAAGGCCGACGCACCCGAAGCGTCGATAGCGCCGGAGGCGTTCGAAGCCGTGCTGAAGGCGGTCGGCGCGAAGGTCGCGGACGAGAAGGTGGACTTTGAGGTGCCGGGCGTCGGCACCGTGGAAGGCGTCGTCGACTACCTGACGTCGAACTTCCTCGGCGTCCGGACGGAGGACGCGCTCTACCGCTTCTACGGCCGGAACGTCTGGGGCTGGCCTGTCGGCCTCGCGCACCACCTGTTCGCCGAAGACGCCGATGCGGACAAGGCCGAGAAGGCGTGGACGGCCTGGCTGACCGACCTTTACACCTGACGCCTACTTGGGCAGGTTCTTCGCGAGCTCGGCCCCGACGGACTTCGCCGCTTCGGCCGATTCGGCGGGCGGGATCTGCGAGTTCGTGAAGAACCCTTTGTCCCATCCCTTGTAAGTCACGAGGACGACGTACACGCCCTGGGTGAACCGCAGCTCCGCGCCGCTGAAGGCACTTTCGGTGTCGAGGGAGACGAGAACCGCCTTCTGCCCGATCCCCTGCACCTGCTGCTGACGTTCGGAGGGCGCGGCCGACCCGACGGACGACTTCGCCGCCCGGTCCTCGGCGTCCGGTCCCTCGTGGCGGTAGACCATGACCTGCAGGGTGCGGTCGTGGACGTTGTCACCGTCCGGCGCCGCCCAGGAGCAGCCGTACTGCTTGGTGACGATGTCGCCCGCGACGATCTCGTTCTCGCGGACGCCCTGGAAACTGTTGGTGACCGTCTTGTTCAGGATCTCCGGGGAGACCTTGCACTCGTTGGGCGGCTGCTGGGAGACCGGCGGCTTGCCGACGGACGAGTAGTACTCCGACGCGAAGATGCCACCCGGGATGCCCAGGCCGAGCAGGACCACGCCGCCCACGACCAGGCCGACGATCAGCCCGGTCTTTTTCTTCTTGGGCGGCGGTCCATATCCGGGTGGCGGACCGTATCCGGGCGCGCCCTGGGGCGGGCCGTAGCCCGGCTGCTGTCCGTAGCCCGGCTGGCCTCCCGGCCCAGGTGGCGGGCCATAGCCCGGTCCCTGGCCGTACCCCTGCGGCGGCTGGTGCACCGATCCTCCCCTACCGATACTTGCGTACGCTCAGCATCGCGTTCAGCCCGCTAAAGGCGACACGCGGCCAGCATGGCACGACGGCCCTGGCGAGGCACCGGGAACGCCACCCCGGATCGCGATTAGCCCGCTAAACGCAGGTCCGCACCCACACACGCCAGATCGCGATTAGCCCGCTAAACGCAGGTCCGCGCCACCGGCACCGGATCGCGATTAGCGGGCTGAACGCAGGTCGGCGCTAGTGGGCGAAGTGGCGTGTGCCGGTGAGGTACAGGGTGACCCCGGCGGCCTCGGCGGCGGCGATGACCTCGGCGTCGCGGATCGAACCGCCCGGCTGGACGACGGCGCGGACGCCTGCCTCCAGCAGGACTTCGAGGCCGTCCGGGAACGGGAAGAAGGCGTCCGAAGCGGCAACGGCGCCCTTCGCCCGGTCCCCCGCCCGCGAGACCGCGAGACGCGAGGAGTCGACCCGGTTGACCTGGCCCATGCCGACACCGACGGTCGCGCCGTCGTTCGCCAGCAGGATCGCGTTCGACTTCACCGCGCGCAGCGAACGCCACGCGAACTCGAGGTCGGCCAGCGTCCGCTCGTCGGCGGCCGCGCCGGTCGCCAGGGTCCAGTTCGCCGGGTCGTCGCCCTCGGCGGCGATCGTGTCGACGGTCTGCACCAGCATGCCGCCGGAGATCGGCCGGAACTCGATCGGATCCGGCGCCGTGATCGCGGGCAGCTTCAGCAGCCGCACGTTCTTCTTGCGCTGCAGGATCTCCAGTGCCTCGGCGTCGAAGTCCGGCGCCAGGACGACCTCGGTGAACACCTCGGCGATCTGCTCGGCGGCCTCGCGGCTCACCGGCCGGTTGGTCGCGATCACCCCGCCGTAGGCCGAAACCGGGTCGCAGGCGTGTGCCTTCCGATGGGCGTCGGCGATGTCCTCGCCGACGGCGATCCCGCACGGGTTGGCGTGCTTGATGATCGCGACGGCCGGGGCTTCGAAGTCGTAGGCGGCGCGGCGAGCGGCGTCGGTGTCGACGTAGTTGTTGTACGACATCGCCTTGCCGTGCAGCTGTTCCGCGTGCGCGAGACCCGGCCGCCAGTGCTTGTACAGCGCGGCCTTCTGGTGCGGGTTCTCGCCGTAGCGCAGGACGTCGCCGCGCTCCCACGAAGCGCCGGTGAAGTCCGGGAAGCCGGAGTCGTCCGCGGGTGCGTAGACGTTCGCGAACCACGAGGCGACGGCGGTGTCGTAGGCCGCGGTGTGCGCGTAGGCCTGCGCGGCGAGCCGCTTGCGGTCGGCCAGTTCGAAACCGCCGGCGGCGACGCGCTCCAGGACCCACTCGTAGCGGGACGGGTCGACCACGACGGCGACGCTGCCGTGGTTCTTCGCCGCGGCACGCACCATCGCCGGGCCGCCGATGTCGATGTTCTCGACGCAGTCCTCGGGGCTCGCGCCCGACGCGACGGTCTGCGTGAACGGGTACAGGTTGACCACGAGCAGGTCGAACGGCGCGATGTCGAGCTGCTTGAGCTGCTCGACGTGCTCCGGGCGGTCGCGGTCGGCGAGCAGGCCCGCGTGCACGCGGGGGTGCAGTGTCTTGACCCGGCCGTCGAGGGACTCGGGGAACCCGGTGACCTCTTCGACCGGCGTCACCGGCACCCCGGCGTTCGCGATGACCTTCGCCGTGCCGCCGGTCGACACGATCTCGACACCCGCCGCGTGCAGCCCGGTGGCGAGTTCGAGCAGGCCGGCCTTGTCCGAGACGCCGATCAGCGCGCGCCGGACGGGACGCTGCCGGAGTGCAGTACTCACGAAAACCTCACCTTTCGTCCCTCGACCGCGCACCCGCTCCGGCCGAGTTTCTCGATCGTTTCCACCAGGAGCCTGCGTTCCACGGCCTTGATCCGCTCGTGCAGGACGTTCTCGTCGTCATCGGACTCCACAATCACCGGCTCCTGCGCGATGATCGGCCCGGTGTCGACTCCGGCGTCGACGAAATGGACCGTCGACCCGGTGATCTTGACGGCCATCGCCAGTGCGTCCGCCACGGCGTGCGCGCCGGGGAACGACGGCAGCAGGGCCGGATGCGTGTTGATCACGCGACCAGGGAACCGCGTGAGGAATTCGGGGCCGAGGATTTTCATGAACCCCGCCGAGACGACCAGGTCGGGCTGGTAGGCGGCGACGGCTTCGGTGATCGCCTTGTCCCACGCCGCGCGATCCGGATGGTCGGCCATCCGCACGGTGAACGACGGCACGTCGGCGCGTTCGGCCCGCGTGAGCGCCTCGATCCCGGTGCGGTCGGCTCCGACGGCGACCACCTTCGCCGGATAGTTCGGCTTTTCGACGGCGTCGAGCACGGCCTGGAGCAGCGTGCCGGAACCGGACGCTAGGACGACGAGCTTCACCGGAGTGGGCAGGTCCAACCGACTAGCCAGAACGCGCTCCTTGCCACGGCGGTACGCACTCGGCGTACGGCGCTTCACCTGGTCGCGACAACCCTAACGGTCGCCGTCGGGCGCGCTTTCGTCGCCAGACCCCTCGGTGGACTCGGTCACAGCGCCATCCTGCTCGGACGCGGTTTCCGGCTCGGATTCGGAGGGTGTCTCGTCGAGGTCCTCGCCCAGTTCGCGTGCGAGTTCCGCCTCGGCTTCCTCGTCGAATTCGCCGTCGAGTTCGGCGGCTTCGGTTTCCTCATCCGGTTCGTCCTCTTCGGACTCTTCCGGCTCGGCTTCTTCCGCGACGGCTTCGCTATCGTCCGTTTCCTCGGCGTCGTCGACGTATTCCTCAGGTTCGCCGGGCGCTTCCGGCGGAAGATGTGCTCCGGCGAAGAACGCGACGAATCCGCCGGGGATGACGATCCAGCAGAACGCGATCACCGACGCGACCCCGACCGGCACGCTGACCGGGTCGAACGGGCCGTCGCCGAGCCTGCCGCCCGCCACGGTCCCGAGGATGACGCAGCCGAACGCGACGAGCGCGCCCGCGACGGCGACCGCCCGCATCCGCAGCATCGGATCCTCGTCGATCCGGCGGATCTTCCAGCCGACCAGTGCGCCCACCAGCGTGGGCAGGAGCAGCAGCGCCGGCCACCAGACGGCGTGGTGCGACGGGATCCCCGCCAGCACCGGTACTCCCGGCACCTTGCCCTCGCTGTAGCCGAACATGCCCACGGTCAGCGACCCGACCGAGAAACCCGGCCCGGTGGTGAAGGACAGCGCGGCGACGACGGCGTTCGGCAGATACGCCACGGAAAGCACGAACATGCCGAAGCTCGCGCCGAAGCCGGATTCGAAAAGACTGTCCACTGTGGACCAGGACAGCGCGGTGGCCGCGGTGAACACGACGGCGCCGCAGGCGATCATCGCGGCG
>NZ_JACBXD010000152.1 GCF_013870525.1 Amycolatopsis pittospori | reverse complement strand
CAAGGCCCTCGGCCAGGGCAACAAGTCCGGTGCCAAGGAGACCGACAGCACCGACGCGGCCGCGTCCGACAACGCGCCCGCGCAGAGCGCCGCGTCGCAGGCACTGCCTCAGCAGGGCATCGTGAACTCGAGCGGCACCATCGGTGGTGGCGCCACCCCGCCGATGCAGGGCATGGGCGGCGGCATGGGCATGGGTGCCCACGGCGCGCAGGCCGAGCAGGAAGAGGAGCACACGCACGCGTCGTTCCTCATCGAGCCCGACCCGGACGACGCCTTCGGTGCCAACGAAGCGACGCCGCCCCCGGTCATCGGTGCGTGGACCGAAGACGACGATCGCTAGAGCTGTTTTCACCGGGCGCGCGGCCGAACCGGCCGCGCGCCCGCTGACCTGTTTGGGGGCGGGATATGGCGAACGGTGAACTGCTCACCGCGGTCGAACTGGACTTCCTGTGGGAGACCGCGAACGCCGGCGAACTGCCGTACCCGCTTCGTGCGCGCTCGCACGGGGCGACCGTGGACGAGCGTGACGCCCTGCGGAAGCGGACGCTCTCGGTCCTGAACCAACGCGGGCTCGCGGACGACCGAGGTCGTCCCGAACCCCATATCGAAGACTTCTTCGGCGTCCTCGCGAGGCCGGATCTGAGCCTGGACTGCGTCCAGCTCAACAACCCCAACACCGAACCGCTGCTCGCGGTCGCGTCGCTGCTCGGCGGCGAGGGACTCCTCACCGTGCAGGATCCGCGCGGCTTCCACTTCCACCCCATCGCCCCGGACGGCCTCGCGAGCGCGATCGTCTCCCTCCTGCCGCCGGGCTCGCGCGGCACGGAGAAGTCGATCACCCTCCCGCTGGACGGCCTCGTCGGCGCCTCGGGGGCGGACTTCCTCCAGCGCCGCCAGCCGCAGGTCGACGGGACCGCGACCTCCGACGAAGACCGCAAAGCCCTCTCGCGGCTCCAAGCGCAGCCGCGGCTGCGCGGCGGCCAGTTCGGCGCCAACGCGCGGAGCAGGCACGGCACGCGGAGCCGCTCTTCGGTGCTGAGCTGGTTCGACACGCAATCGGGCCGGTACTTCACCCAGGCCACCCGCGGCTCGGACGGCCGCGACTGGATCACCATCGCGCCCGCGGATCCGGCGACCCTGCGGCACCGGCTCACGGAAATGCTGGGGAAGATCGCCGCGGACTCCACTGTCGCTCGCTGACCCCCTTGTCCCGGTACGGCTGCCGTGAAGGCGTGTTGCGAAAGCCACTTTCGCAACGTTGAACGTTGCGAAAGTGGCTTTCGCAACACCTCCCGCGAGACCGGGCGCCTAACCACGGCACGCGGCACAGGGGCCTTCACACGCACGACCGACGACACCACTCAGGACCACCTCACGCCATCCGCTCGCCGCCTGTCGGACCCCTTCGCTATCGTGAACCCCAGGGCGTTCTGACGCACAGCGACCAGCCGCGCACAGGCCCGCAGCAGGAGCCAAGGTGCCGGGAGGGCACGGAGCAATGCACCAGGAACACTTCACGCCGATGGCGTTCGACTTCCTCTGGGAGTCCGCCGAACTCGGCGACCCGCCGTACCCGCTGCGCGTGCGTTCGCACGGCGCGACCGAGGCCGAGCGGCGGGCGTTGCGCAATCGCACCGACGTCGAGTTCAAGGCCCGCGGCATCCGCGACAGCCGCGGCAGGCTGGAGCCGAGGATCGAGGACTGGCTGTACCTCCTCGCCCGCGGTTCGCTGACCATCGACGCCCTGCACATCCCCGAATTCCAGGCCCCGACGATCGCCGTCCTCGGCGCCACCGACGGCCGCGACGGCGTCCTCGCGATCCAGGACCAGAGCGGTATCTGGCTGCGCGAAGCCCCGGCCGACGGGCTCCCCACCGCGGTCGTCGACCTGCTCCCGCCGGGTCGCCGCGGCTCCGAGGCCTCCGTCACGCTGCCGATCGACGACGCCCGCCGGACCGAGCCGATCCGCGCCGCCGTCAACCCGACGAAACAGGCCGAGGAGCCCGAAGCGGCGAAGACCCGTCGCAAGGAGAAGCCTCGCGTCTCACTCAGTGAGCGCATCACCGCGGACCCGCGGGAGGCGTTCGGCAAGCTCACCGGCCAGCCGCGGCTGCGCGGAGGTCAGCTCGCAGCGAACAGCCGCTCCCACGTCGGCGCGAAGCAGCGCTCACGGGTCATCGGCTGGTTCGACACCTCCAGCGGGCGGTACCTCAGCACGTCACAGGCCGGTCCGGACGGACGCGAATGGGTCACCGTCTCACCCGCGGACGTCAAGACACTCCGTATGCGGCTCGGCGAAATGGTCGCCGGTGTGGCGGTCGACACACGTTAGGGTGACCGTCACGCTCACTCCCCGGGAACCCTCACGCAGCGTCCGCCGTTGACGTCCGAGAGGCTCACCACCCTCGTCCGTCCAGGCGGGCGGTATCCTGAGGGGCGGGTGTCGGAGCACCATGGGTCGTCAAGATCGTGATGGCGGGTATCACAGGAGCCGCCCAACCAGGAAGGGTCGAGGCCACCAGGGCCGAGTCGTATGAACCGGAAGAGCGTGCTCAAGAACCCAGTGCTCTGGATTCTCGCGGCGGTACTGGCGTTTCTCGCATACAACACGATCTTCGACAGCGATCGTGGCTATACCCAGGTGCCGATCTCCATCGCGAATCAGCAGATCACCGCGAACAACGTCAAGGAAGCCTCGCAAGAGGACAAGGAGCAGCAGATCAAGCTGCTGCTGAACAAGAAGATCGAGGTCGAGGGCCAGCAGGTCGACCAGATCATCGCGCAGTACCCGGCGAACGTCGCGGGCACCATCTACGGGCAGCTCATCGCCCTCAAGAGCGGTGACAACCCGGTCAAGTTCACCACCAAGGTCACCCAGCAGAACGTCCTCACCCAGATCCTGATCTTCGCCATCCCGCTGGCCCTGGTGCTGGGCCTGCTGATGTGGATGATGAACAACGCCCAGGGCGGCGGGAACCGCGTCCTCAACTTCGGCAAGTCGAAGGCCAAACAGCTCAACAAGGACATGCCCAAGACGACCTTCGGGGACGTCGCGGGCGCCGACGAGGCCGTCGAAGAGCTGTACGAGATCAAGGACTTCCTGCAGAACCCCGCGCGATATCAAGCTCTCGGCGCGAAGATCCCGAAGGGCGTTCTGCTCTACGGGCCGCCCGGTACCGGTAAGACGCTGCTCGCGCGAGCCGTCGCCGGCGAGGCGGGCGTGCCGTTCTACACGATCTCCGGTTCCGACTTCGTCGAAATGTTCGTCGGTGTCGGTGCCTCCCGCGTCCGCGACCTGTTCGAACAGGCCAAGCAGAACGCGCCCTGCATCATCTTCGTCGACGAGATCGACGCGGTCGGCCGTCAGCGTGGCGCCGGCCTCGGCGGCGGTCACGACGAGCGCGAGCAGACCCTGAACCAGCTCCTCGTCGAGATGGACGGCTTCGACGCGCGTGGCGGCATCATCCTGATCGCCGCGACCAACCGTCCCGACATCCTCGACCCGGCGCTCCTGCGCCCGGGCCGGTTCGACCGCCAGATCCCGGTGTCCGCACCGGATATGCGCGGCCGCAAGGCGATCCTCGAGGTGCACGCCAAGGGCAAGCCGATCGCGCAGGGCACCGACCTGAGCAGCCTCGCCAAGCGGACGGTCGGCATGTCCGGCGCGGACCTGGCGAACGTGCTCAACGAGGCCGCGCTGCTCACCGCCCGCCAGAACGGGCACGTGATCACCGACGCCGCGCTGGAGGAGTCCGTCGACCGCGTCGTCGGCGGCCCCGCCCGCAAGAGCCGGATCATCTCCGAGAAGGAGAAGAAGATCACGGCCTACCACGAGGGCGGGCACGCGCTCGCCGCGTGGGCGATGCCGGATATCGAACCGGTCTACAAGCTGACGATCCTGCCGCGCGGGCGCACCGGCGGTCACGCCCTGCTCGTCCCGGAGGACGACAAGGAGTTGATGACCCGCTCGGAGATGATCGGGCGCCTGGTCTTCGCGATGGGTGGCCGGACGGCGGAGGAACTCGTCTTCCACGAGCCCACCACCGGTGCCTCCTCCGACATCGAGCAGGCGACGAAGATCGCCCGCGCGATGGTCACCGAATACGGCATGAGCGCCCGGCTCGGCGCGGTCAAGTACGGCCAGGAACAGGGCGACCCGTTCCTCGGCCGCTCGGCCGGCCGCCAGGCGGACTACTCGCTCGAGGTCGCGCACGAGATCGACGAGGAGGTGCGCAAGCTCATCGAGACCGCGCACACCGAGGCGTGGCACGTGCTGAGCACCTACCGCGACGTGCTGGACGAGCTGGTCATCGAGCTCCTCGAAAAGGAGACGCTGACCCGCAAGGACCTCGAGCGGATCTTCGCGAGCGTCGAGAAGCGACCGCACATCACCATCTTCAACGAGTTCGGCGAGCGGAAGCCGTCGGACAAGCCGCCCATCAAGACCCCGGGCGAGCTGGCGATGGAACGCGGCGAGCCGTGGCCCCCGCCGGAGGAGAAGAAGGAGCAGCCGGTGCTGCAGCCGGCGCCGACCCCGGTCGGCACCGCGCAGGGCGGTGGCGAGCTTCCCGGCGGTCCGCCCTACTCGACCCCGGCCCCGCCGCCGGACCCGAACGCGAACCCGTACGCACCGCCGCAGCCGGGCGCCTACCCCAACGGTGGTCGCCCCAACGGTGGGCCGAACGGCACCGGCCACTGGCCCCAGGCATATGGTGGGCAGCAGCCGGGCGGTCCGGCAGGCGGTTACCAGGGCGGGCCCGTTGGCGGGCCCCCGAACTACGGGGCTCCTCCCGGATGGACCCCGGCCACGCAGCCGGGCGGCCAGCCGAACCAGCCCTGGCGTCCCGCTGAAGACCGTCCGCGTGATGACTGGTTTGCCGACCAGCCCGATCAGCAGCAGGACAAGGGACAGCAGCGGCGTGAAACCGACGGACAGGACGACGACAAGCGGTAACGGCGACAGCCCGGTCTTCGACCAGGACCGGGCCGAGAAAGCCGTACGCGAACTCCTGCTCGCCTGTGGTGAGGATCCGGACCGGGACGGTCTCCTTGAGACCCCCGCCCGGGTCGCTCGCGCTTACCGGGAAATGTTCGCCGGTCTCTACACCGAGCCGGACCACGTCCTGGACCGCACGTTCGACGAGGCGCACGAAGAACTCGTCCTCGTGACGGACATCCCGATGTTCTCGACCTGTGAACACCACCTCGTGCCCTTCCACGGTGTCGCCCACGTCGGCTACATCCCGAATGGCCACGGCAAGGTCACCGGTCTGTCCAAACTGGCCCGCCTTGTCGATCTCTACGCGAAGCGGCCCCAGGTTCAGGAGCGCTTGACCTCGCAGGTGGCAGACGCGCTCATGCGCAAGCTCGAGCCCCGCGGCGCGATCGTCGTGGTCGAGGCCGAGCATCTCTGCATGGCCATGCGCGGGATCCGCAAGCCCGGCGCCAGGACGACGACGTCGGCCGTACGCGGTCTGCTGCAGACTTCGGCGTCCTCGCGGTCGGAGGCGCTGGACCTCATCAAGGGCCGTCGATGACCGCCCTGCCGCAGCCCGGCCGGTGCGCGGTGATGGGCATTCTCAACGTCACACCCGACTCCTTCTCCGACGGCGGCCGCTACCTCGGGGTCGAGCAGGCCCTGGAGCACGCGCGGGGGATGTGGGCGCGCGGTGCCGACCTGATCGACGTCGGGGGCGAGTCGACGCGGCCCGGGGCGTCCCGGGTGGACGCGGAGACCGAGATTTCCCGGATCATGCCGGTGATCCGCTCGCTGGCGGCCGACGGTGTCGCGATGTCCGTCGACACGACTCGCGCCGAGGTCGCCTTCGCCGCCGTCGAGGCGGGAGCGTCGGTCATCAACGACGTCTCCGGCGGGTTGGCCGATCCGAACATGGCGAAGGTCGCGGCGGAGACCGCTGTGCCCTGGGTGCTGATGCACTGGCGTGGGCACAGCAAGGACATGAACACGCTGGCGTCCTATGGGGACGTCGTCGCCGACGTCCGCGACGAACTGTTGTCCCGAGTGGACGAAGCCGTCGCGGCCGGGGTCGACCCGAGCGCGATCGTGCTGGATCCAGGGCTCGGTTTCGCGAAGAACGCCGAGCACGACTGGGCGTTGCTGAACGGACTGGATTCCTTTCTGGCACTGGGTTTCCCGGTGCTCGTCGGCGCCTCGCGCAAGCGGTTCCTCGGACGGCTTCTGTCTGAAAAGGACGGAACGCCCGCGCCGCCGGACGGCCGGGAGAACGCGACGGCGGCGGTGTCGGCGCTCGCCGCGTCGGCGGGTGCTTGGGGTGTGCGGGTGCACGAGGTCGGCGCGAGCATCGACGCGGTGACCGTCGCGGCCGCTTGGCGAAAGGGGAGTCCCGATGTCTGACCGCATCACGTTGACCGGTTTGCGGGTCTTCGGCAGGCACGGGGTCTTCGACCACGAGAAGCGTGACGGGCAGGAATTCGTCGTCGACATCGTGGTGTGGCTGGACCTCGGCCCGGCCGCCGCGTCCGACGATCTGACCAAGACGCTGCACTACGGCGAACTCGCGGAACTCGCCGCCGGGATCGTGGCGGGCGAACCGTACGACCTCATCGAGAGCGTCGCCGGGAAGATCGCGGACGAGGTGCTGCGTGACGAGCGGCTGACCGGCGTCGAGGTGACGGTGCACAAGCCGTCCGCGCCGATCCCGCTGAACTTCGACGACGTCGCCGTCACGGTGTCGCGTAAACGATGAGCCGCGCACTGCTCTCGCTCGGATCGAATCTGGGGGACCGGCTCGCGTTCCTGCGGTCGGCCGTCGACGCCGTGCGGCCCGCGCTCGTCGCGGTTTCGTCGGTCTACGAGACGAAGGCGTGGGGTGTCGAGGACCAGCCGGACTTCCTCAACGCCGTCGTCCTGGTCGACGATCCGGCGCGTGATCACTGGGACTGGCTGCGCACCGGTCAGGCGGCAGAGCAGGCCGCGGAGCGCGTGCGCGAACTCCGCTGGGGCCCGCGGACGCTGGACGTCGACGTGGTGACCGTGGCCGGGGTTCGCTCCGACGACCCCCAGTTGCTGCTTCCCCATCCCGGCACGCCGGAGCGCGCGAGCGTGCTGATCCCCTGGCTGGAGATCGAGCCCGACGCGGTGCTCCCCGGCCACGGTCCGGTCGCCGGCCTCCTGGCCGCGCGCCCCGAATCCGACGTCTCCTCCGTCCGCCGGACGTCCCTTACCCTCGCCTGACCCCCCCGCGTTTAGTCCTCTGAATGCGGTCCTTGCACGCGCAACTACCGCATTCAGAGGACTAAACGCGGAGGGTGGCAGGGCGGCAAAGTGAGAGCAAAGGTCCCTTGCTACCCCCGCGCGGCGCGGAGGGCGGCGACGATCCACTCGGCCTGTGGCATCTGCGAGGGGAACGACGGCCAGCCGTTCATCTTCCCCAGCAGGAACCAGTACCGCTCCGCCCGCGGGTCCGTGCTGATCGCCATCCCGTCGGTCAGCTTCTTCCGCCAGACCGGGTCGGCCGCGTCCTGCCCGTTCCGCGAGGACTGCGAGAAGATCGTCTCGGCCAGTTCCCGGCCTTCCGCGGAATCCGGCGAGAGACCGGCTTCGAGCATTTCCGACGCCTTCTCGCTCCACGCCATCCACAGTTGTTGCTGCTGTGCGCTGTAGTCGGCCCCGTCCTCCGCGCGGAGCTTCGAGTGCCACTCGCTCATCCGGCGGATGGACGCGCGGAACTCGTCGTCCTGCACGAGTTCGGCGAACTCGATCCACGCCTCCAGCTGTTCGGGCGTCGGGTCGTCGGGCAGTTCCGGTTTCGCCGAGCGCATCCGCTCGTAGAACTCCGGATCCAGTTCGAGCCCTTCGACCATCTCCGCCCAGAACTCGTCCAGCAAGCGTTTGCGGTCTTCGTCCGACATCGACGCGAGCTTGTTCATCAGTTCGACCTCCTCCAGCGGTGAGTCCCGTTTGGCCACCGCTCGCAGGACCGCCCGGCGCAGTTCCAGCCGCCGGATCTGCTCGTCCAGGGCCGCGACGTGCTGGACCGCGAGGTCCCCGATGGTCGCTTCCCTGGTCAGCGCCCGCTCCACGTCCGCGAGTCCCAGCCCGAGTTCCCGCAACGTCCGGACCAGCTCCAGGCGCGCCATCGCCGTGGCGTCGTAGAGGCGGTAGCCGGAGCCGGTGCGGTCCGTCGGCGGCAGGAGGCCTTCGTCGGAGTAGAAGCGGATGGTCTTCACCGGCAGGCCGGTCCGTTTGGCCAGCTCCCCGATGGTGAAAACCGCTGCGGTGCCCATATGCTTCATCGTCGACTCTCCAGTTGGTGGAGAGTCAAGCCTGCCAGGTAGCGTTGGTCCATGCACTTCACCCGGCCACGCGAGCTGGCGGTGGCCGGCCTTCTGGGCTTGGTCTTGGCCTACCTGCTCTTCCAGGTCGCCTACGGCTCGATCCCCGCGCTACCGCTCTTCGCCGGAGCGACGCTGCTCGTCCTCGCGCTCTGCGAGGTCGTGCTCGCCTTCATCGTCCGTTCGCGGATCAAGGAGGGCCGCGTACTCTCAGCGATCTCCGTCGCCCGATCGGTGGCCCTCGCCAAGGCGTCGTCTTTGGCCGGATCCGCCATGACGGGTGTCTGGCTGGCTGCCTTCGCGTATCTTTTTCCGCGACGTGACGAACTCCTCGCGGCGACCGGTGATCTTCGGTCGGCGGTGGTCGGGTTCGTCAGCTCGGTGGCGCTGGTAGCTGCGGCTTTGTGGCTCGAACACTGCTGCCGGACCCCCGAGGGCAGTGATCGGGACCGCGATCCCGAGCCGACCGGTTAACGCTCGAGAGGCACCGCTCGAAGTACCGACTAGGTCTCGTTCGGATTACTAGAAGGTACGGTGTTGGGCATGACCGGGGTGGGTGACGACTCGCGCGGCCGCCTTGCGGGTAGGCCGTGGCTTGTCGTCGGCTTGGTTCTCGCCGTCGGCGCGACTCTCGCATTGGTGCTTTCCGATGACCTCCGCTACTTGCGGCTGGGTATCGTCGCGGCGCTGTGGGCGGCCCTGATCGGGGCGTTCCTGGCGGTCCGCTACCGCAAGCACGTCTCACAGAGCGAGGACGCCGTCGCCGAGGCGCAGGCCGTCTACGAGCTCGAACTGGAACGCGAGATCGCCGCCCGCCGCGAGTTCGAGCTGGAGATGGAAGCGGAGAACCGGCAGGCCGCCGACAGCCGCTCCCAGGACGAGCTCGAAGCGCTCAGAGCCGAGGTGAGCGCTCTGCGCGAGAGCCTCCAGTCGCTCTTCGGCGGTGGCGAGGTCCTTCTCGAACGTGTCGCGCTCACCGCGCAGGCCACCCGGATGCGGTCGCTCGACAACAAGCAGCTGATGAGCGCCGGTTCCGAGAACGGCAACGGCAAGCCCCAGCTGATGGCGGCCAAGAGCACCACGATCGACGTCGACGAGCGTGAACGCGGCCGCGAACGCCCGACCGAGATGATCGACCGCGTCCTCGAACCCGCGTCCGCGCGGGCGAACGCCCCGGCCGCTGCTCGCCGAAAACCCGCGAACGGCCAGGTCAACGGCGTCAACGGGACCAACGGCTCGAACGGCTCGGGTAACGGAGCCAACGGTTACGGCCAGAGCAACCAGGTCCCCCGCCCGAAGCCCGCCGACGAATCCACCCGCCGCAGCATGCGCAAGGCCGACGCTCGCGCCTCGAAGGCCGCGGAAGCGCTCGCCGCCGAAGCCGCCCGCCGCGAGCGGCTCGAGATGTCGAATCCCGGCATGTCCCCCGTCGAGACCTCCCGGCCGATGCCGAGGATCGACGCCCAGCGCAAGACCCCGCCGCCGGTGACCCCCGCCGAGGTTTCCCGCCCGTCGATGCCCGGCGTCTCGCGCGCCGAGATCTCGCAGCCGTCGATGCCCACCGTCGCCCG
>NZ_JACBXD010000151.1 GCF_013870525.1 Amycolatopsis pittospori | reverse complement strand
TCGCTCAGCGGCCGCAACCGCACGACATGCCTGTTCTCCCAAGGCAAACCGGCCAGGGACAGCGGGCCCGAGTCCTCGCAGCCGTCGTCCTGCGGTCCGGAATGCGCGGCGACCAGCAGCACGGGATCGTGCCCGCGCCGTCGCTGCAGGGCGGCGAGCCAGGCCACGGACTGGTCGTCGGCCAGGATCAGGTCGTCGACGACCAGCACCACCGGGCAGCGCCGGGCCGATTCCAGGAGCCGCTGGCAGAGCAGTTCGTGCAGGACCTGGACGTCGGTGCCGTCGGACAGCGCGGCGCGCAGCCACGGGACGTCCGCGAGTTCCGGGATGGAGGCCAGCAGCTGGGAAAGAAGTCCGTACGGCAGCTGGGATTCGGTGGCCGATCCGCGCGCGGCGAACACCTGGAGACCGCGTTCGCCGGCGAGCGACGCGACCTGCTCCAGCAGCGCCGTCCGCCCGCTGCCCGCCGGGCCGAGCACGAGCGCGGAACCGCCGTGACCGAGTTCGAGGTCGCCGATCAGCCGGGTGAGCAGGCGCAGTTCGGTCTCGCGCTCGACGAGCTGATCCGTACCCTCGGCTTCGAGCCGGACCGCGTTCACCTTGCCCCCTCGAGCACGACCGGGCGGTCGCTTTCGTCCGCGTGGCCCAGTACGGCGGCCAGTTCGGTCCGCCCGGCGATCCGCAGCTTGCGGTACACGCTCGTCAGATGCGTCTCGATGGTCCGGACGGTGACGAAGAGACGTTCCGCGATGACGCGGTTGCTGACCCCGCGCCCGGCGAGCCGGGCGATGTGCCGTTCGGCGGGACTCAGCGACGAAAGCGGCGTGACCTGGCTCGGGATGCCCGCGTCGGCGGCGGTCCGCTGGGCCCGGCGCAGCAGGAACCGGTCCCCGGTGCGCAGGCTCAGCTCGACGCACCGTCGCAGCCGGGTGCGCGCCGCGGTGAGGTCTCCGGCATCGATGAGCGCGCGTCCGAGGTGGAACTCCGCCAGCGCCTCCTCCAGCCGGGCGGGCGAGCCGGCCAGGATGGTCGCCGCCTCTTCGAGCAGGTCGACCCGGTCGGCACCCGGGGTGGCGACCGCGGTCGCGAGCCGGGACATCCCGATCGCCCGCGGCGTACCCCATCGCACCGCCGGGCCACTGCCCTCGGCGGCGAGTTCGGCGGCGGCCTCGTAGCGGCCGTCGTCGGCCAGCAGGCAGGCGCCTTCGAACCACCACGGCGCCAGCAGCGGATTGGCGATCCCGACCTCGGTGAGGCTTTCCCCGCATCGGTGGAACAACTTCAGCGCGGTGTCGTGGTCCCCGGAAGCCCAGCGGACCCGCGCGTCGACGAGCTCGAACCACGGCCGCATCACCGTGTGGTCCCACAACTGCGGGGAATCCGCTTCCCGCAGCAACTTCGCCGCCTTCGCGAGTTCTCCCTGCTGGGCCGAAACGGTCGCGAGCGCGATCCGCGGGACGACGCCGCCGGTGCGGCCCTCCGCGCGCCGGCTGAGCACGTAGGCCTGGCCGGCGTCGGCCGCCGCCGTGGCGAGGTCGCCGCACCAATGGCCGAGGAGACCTCGGAAGGCGAGATATTCACTGCGCTGGGCGGGAACGAGCTCGATCACCCGGGTCAGTTCGTCCCTGGCCACGTCGACCTCGTCGGCCAGCAGCAGGGCCAGTACGGCGGAACTGACGGCCGAATCGTCGGAAGTCGGGAGGTAGCCGCGGATCGCGCGCATCGCCCATTCGGCCGCCTCACGGGGACGGGTGCCGTCGAGCGCGGCGACGACGGCGCAGACGGCCAGATGTCTCGCGTCGACGACGCTCTCCGCGCCGTCCTCGAACCGGGGCTGCATCCAGGCGTCGAGCTTCGGCAGGCTGTCGCGATCTTCGATGCCCACCAGGCACAGCAAGCCTTCGAGGTGGATCCGCACCTGCTCGTCCACGTCACCGCCGAACAAGGTGAGCACCCGGTCCAACTCGGTGACCGCGGTCCCGCACCGGCGGGCGACGAGCGCCGCCCGGCCCAGTTTCATCGCGGCACGGGCCCGGTCCGCCGGATCCTGCTGGAGTTCCAGTGCCCGCCGCAGCAGGTCGAATCCGCTGTCCGGTTCGAGCAGCGCGACCGTCTCGGCGAGCTGGACGGCCAGACTCGCGTCGGCGGGCCTGGCCGCCGCCGCGGGCCGGAGGTAGCGCAGCGCGTCCCAGGGAGCGCCCCGTTCGCACGCGCAGGTCGCGGCGTCTCGCAACAGGTCGACCATCCAGGATTCGAGTTCGCCGACTTCGAGCACCTGTTCGGCGACCTCCTCCGGCGCCCTGGCGGCGTCGCTCAGCAGGATCGCGGCGGTGCGTCGCAGCAGGCTCAGTTCGGCGGGTTCGAGGGCGCCGAGCAGCCCCTCCCGCACCGGGTCGTGGCGGAACGAAAGCCCTTCCGGCACCAGGATGTGCTGGCTTCGGAGCAGGTCGACGGCGGTCCCGGCGGTGCGCGCCGGCACCTTGGCCAGCCGCGCGACCAGCGACAGGTCCTGGCCGCCGAGGATCGCGATGGCGGTGGCGACGGTCCGCGCGTAGTCCGGGACGCCGGCGAACAGCGAGCGGATCAGCGCCGAACCGGCCGCGGACCCGGCCACCGGGGCCACCCCGGCCGCGACCCTGCCCAGTTCGTCGAGCATTTCCCGCAGCAGCAACGGATTCCCGCCGGACTGTTCGACGCAGTGCCGCACGAACGGCTCACCCGGCTCGGATCCGATGGCCTCACGTGCCAGCGAGGCGACCGCCTCGGCGGACAACGGGCCGAGGTCGAGTACTTCGGTGCTGTACCAGGATTCGAGGTCGGACAACCGTTCCGCCGCCTCGGCCAGGCCGTCGGCGGCCGACCGGACCAGGACCATCCGCACCGGGAGCCTCGTCGCGTGCCGGGCGATCAGGCTGAGCCAGCGCAGCGTCGGTTCGTCACACCACTGGACGTCGTCGACGGCCACCACGATTCCGGTCGTCCGGACCGCCCAGGCCGCGAATTCCTCATACCAGGCCGCGAAATCATCCGTTTCCAGGTTCGGGACGCGGGCACCGGCCCGCCGCAGGGCCGCGAGCAGGTCCCGGGACACCGCCGCCCCGTCCCCGGCCACACCGGTGCTTCGGCAGACGACGGTGTCCGTGAGAGTGGCCAGCGCGGCGTCGAGCAGGCTGGTCTTGCCGATACCGGCCTGGCCGCGCAGAACGACGACGAGCCCTTCACCGGGCGCACCGGGGCTCAGTCGTGCGGCGAGCCAGTGCAGCTCGTCGGCACGTCCGGCCAGTGTGCGCCCGGATCTGCTGGCGTCCTCGTCCACCATCTCCGCCTCCCCGTGGTCCCATCGGGTCGTTCCTGTCACACAGAGCGAACGATTGCTTACGTGCTTCCATCTCATCGTGTGATCGTCTTACCGAATAGACCGTCAACCCTCGATAAGGGTTATCCCTCACTACGGGGACACGTGGTGCTCAGATGAGCGAACCGGCGAGTGCCGCGACACTGCGGCGGCCGGGAACGAAGGAGCCACGAGGGGTCGAGCGTCGTCCTCGGGCGAAGTCGGGACCGTCACTCCGGCGGCTTCGCGGATGCTCAAGACAGCCGTCCGGCGAGGTCACACCTTAACGAAACCTTCGCCTAGCTAACAACGTCGACGACAGGCCAGGGGATCCGACAGGGGCGAGTGTGGACGCTCAAATGAGCGATACAGCCTGGTGAGTCATTGCGAATTCTCACGAAATATCGCCCTGTAACCAGGTAGTTCACGAGGACCGCACCGTAACCGCACGAGCACGTCACGCCACGGCCATCCGCCCGTCAGGTCCGGGCCATCAGCTCGCGCGCCGGGACTCCGGCACCCGCGGCGGCCAGGCCGTCGAGTCCAGCAGCCCGGTGGCGAAGGCCCGCGAAACCAGTTCGACCCGGTTGCGCGCCTTGAACTTCCGCTGCAGGCGGGCGACGTGGTAGTCGATCCCCTGGCGGCTGAGGTAGAACTTGTCGGCCATCTCCAGGCTGGACAGGCCACTGGCGATCCCCTGAAGGATCTTCGCCTCGATGTCGTTGACCGAGCCCAGCTGCTCGGCGCGTTCCTCGGCGGGCCCCGTCTCCGGGAGCACGGTCAACAGGATCGCCGCACCCGGCGCCCGCATCCGGCCCGCGACGATGGTCAGCCTGTCGGGCCCGGAGGACCCGAGACCGGCGACACTGCCGCGAAACCGCTGCTCCCAGCCCTCGGCGACCCGGTTCAGCCGGTGCCGCAGATGATCCGGACCCGTGGTGACGAGTTCGGGGAAGGATTCGCCGAGCACTTCGGCCGGCCGCCTGCCCAGCAGCCGATAGAAGGCGGCGTTGCCACCACCGAGCCGCAGTCCGGCGCTGAGCGCCGCCAGCGGCATGTCCGCGCCTTCCACGAATTCACTGATGATTCCGGGCCGCGCGATACGACCCGCGTCGAAAGTCCGCTGACCAATCGGGGAAATCGTTCGGATGCCGGCCATGGAAAAGCCCCCTTCTGCCTGAGCTCGTCGTGTCCACCAAAGCCGTCCCTGCCCAAGACTCGGCAAACACTACGAACCGTCGAACAGCGAGGTCAACGAATTCCGGAGCAAGGGAAGAGAAGTTCGTGGCCACCGAACCCGCCGTGCGGACAGGCCGTACCGAAGGTTCGGTATCGGTGTCCTCGAAGGAGAATCCTCAGCTCAGCGGCCGGTTCGGTGACCGAACCACCGCGGCGGAACCGTACTTCGGGAGGGACGAGGAGTGAATTCCGCGTCAACCGCTTCCCACTGGTTCGCCAAGACAAGATAGCACCGATCCCCCGGTTCTTAAGATTGATTTAAGGTAACTTCCGGCCGGGACTTCTGCCCGAAAGTACGCGGGGCACCGGTGATCGGGACATCGCCGACTCCGCATAGGGGCCATTACGAATGGGGCGGCTCCTCGACCCCTGGAACAAAGCGGTCGCTTAATCGGTCCGGCGTCACGAGAGTCCCAGCTCATGGGCACGGTTGCGCATGCGTGCATCCGAACGGTCCACTCGGCGGGACTCCGAACGGAAGGGAAATCATGTCGGTCACCGACGAACTCCTTGCCAACAACGCCGACTACGCCGCCGGCTTCTCCGGACCACTCCCCTTGCCGCCCGCCAAGCACATCGCGGTCCTCGCCTGTATGGACGCCCGCATCAACGTCTACGGCGTACTCGGCCTGCAGGAAGGCGAAGCGCACGTCATCCGCAACGCGGGCGGCGTCGTCACCGAGGACGAGATCCGTTCCCTCGCGATCAGCCAGCGTCTGCTCGGCACCGAGGAGATCATCCTCATCCACCACACCGATTGCGGGATGCTGACCTTCACCGACGACGACTTCAAGAAGTCGATCCAGGAGGACGTCGGGGTCAAACCCCCTTGGGCCGCAGAGGCTTTCGGCGATCTCGACGAGGACGTCCGGCAGTCGATCGCGCGGATCAGGAACAGCCCGTTCATCCCGAAGAAGGATTCCGTCCGCGGCTTCGTTTTCGATGTCGCCACCGGGAAACTGAACGAAGTCGCCTGAAACCCGGGCCGCGCACGGCGGAAACCGTGCGCGGCCGGGAAGTCACTCGCCGGGGAGCTGCTCCACCTTGCGCTGCAGCTTGTTCATACCACCGAGCCAGCGGTCGGTCTGCGTGGCGCGCGCGGCGTAGTAGTCCGCGACCTCGGGGTGCGGCAGCACCAGGAAGCGTCCGTCGGCGATCGCCTCGAACAGCGAATCGGCGACCTGCTCCGGCTGGATCGCCGACGCTCCCATGAGCAGTTCGCCCGCGGGGCCGGTGTTCTCCAGCATCGCGGTCCGCACCCCCTGCGGGCAGATCGCCTGCACGGTCAGTCCGCGGTGCCGGTAGGTCGCGGACAGCCATTCGGCGAACGCCAGCGCGCCGTGTTTGGTCACCGAGTACGACGCCGAACCGAGCGTGGTCAGCAATCCCGCCGCCGACACCGTCGAGATGAAATGCCCGCGACCGCGTTCGAGCCACGCCGGCAGGAGAAGCCGCGAAGCGCGCACATGTGCCATCACGTTGACGTCCCAGATCCGCGCCCAGTCCTCCTCGGGCGCGTCGACGCCGCCCATCGGAGCGATTCCGGCGTTGGCGCAGAAGACGTCGATCTCGCCGAGCGTCTCGCGCGCGGTTTCGATCAGAGCCGCGACACCCGCTTCGCTCGCGGAGTCTCCGGCGACCGCGGTCCCGCCGATCTCCTTCGCGACTTCAGCGGCGGCGTCGCCGTTCAGGTCACCGACGACGACGCGCGCGCCCTCGGCGGCGAACCGGCGGGCGAGCGCGGCACCGATGCCGCCGCCCCCACCCGTGATGACGACACCGGCTCCGGTGAACGAACTGGTCACAGGCCACCCGCCAGCGTCACGCCGCCGTCGAGGACGATGGTCTGCCCGGTGATCCAGCCCGCCTCTTCCGAAAGCAGGAACGACACGGCACTCGCGATGTCGGCCGGAACACCGAGCCGCTTCATCGGGTACGACGCCGAGACCTCTTCCTCACGGCCTTCATACAGCGCGGTCGCGAACTTGGTCTTCACGACGGCCGGCGCGACGGCGTTCACACGGATCTTCGGGCCCAGTTCGAAGCCGAGTTCCTTGGTGAGCCGGATCAGCGCGGCCTTGCTGACGCCGTACATGCCGATCCCGGGGGACGCGCCCAGCCCGGCGACGGACGCGACGTTCACCACCGCGCCGCCGTGCTCCCCCATCCACGCGTCGCGTGCGCGGCGGGTCCACGAGAGCGGCGCGAGCACGTTGACGGCGAAGATCTTCGCGGCGGCTTCCGGCTCGATGTCCAGCGTGGGCCCGTACACCGGGTTGATACCGGTGTTGTTGACCAGCATGTCCAGACGCCCGAATGCCTCGATGGTCTTGGCGACGGCCTCGTCCTGGTGCGCGGTGTCGTCGGCCTTGCCCGGGACGGCGATGGCCACACCGGGGCCGCCCAGTTCGTTGACCGCCTCGGCCAGCGGCTCCGGCTTGCGCGCCGTGATGCACACCTTCGCGCCGCGCTCGACCAGGTCCTTGGCGATCCCGAGCCCGATACCGCGGCTCGCGCCGGTGACGATCGCGACGCGATCCTTGAACGAGTTCACTTCTTGATCTCCTCTGTATTCACTGCCGAGCACAGTCACTAAGCGAGCGCTCACTTACAATGGAAAGGTCCGGAGATGGTGTCAAGCCCACCATCGGATACGAGCGTCTGGGAGGATCTGCGGATGACCATGTCGCTGTCGGCCGAGCTGTGGCCCGACGTCCAGCCGGAGACGGCACGACGGCTGATGCTGGCCGGGGTCGAATCGTTCGCGCGCCGCGGCTACCACGCGACCACCACCCGGGACATCGCCTCGGCGGCGGGGATGAGCCCCGCGGCGCTGTACGTGCACTTCCCGTCCAAGGCCGCACTGCTGTTCGCGATCTCCAAGTACGGCCACGAGCAGACGCTCGCGCTGGTCGAGAGCGTCGTGGCCCGCGAGACCGACCCCGTCGAGCGGATCCGGCTGCTGGTCGAGGACTTCGTGGCCTGGCACGCCCGGCGGCACACCGTGGCGCGCGTCGTGCAGTACGAACTGCACGCGCTGCCGGACGAGGAGTTCGAGGTCGTCGCGAAACTGCGCCGCCGGATCGAGCAGGTCGTGCGCGAGGTCATCGCCCAGGGCTCGGACGCGGGCGTGTTCACCGTCGGCGATCCGCACACCGCCGCGCGGGCCGTGCTCTCGCTCGGCGTCGACGTCGCACGCTGGTACACCGACCGCGCCCGCCACACGCCGAAGGCCCTCGGGCAGGAGTACAGCGAGCTGGTCCTCCGGATGCTCGGCACGAAACTCTCCTGACCAGTACTGATCGGCTTCCGTCGGCGATACCGCCACCAGGGTGACATACCAACCAGTCGGTATCGAGAAATACCCGCTGAGACGTTGACCACATACTAAGCGGTTGTTAATTTGCCCGGACTGCATCGCCGCAGCAGCGCCGAGCGAAGGGCACACAGATGGCCGACAGTGCACCGAACGCCCCCGAAACCGCCGCAGAACCGACGATCACCGTGTCCCAGCGGAGGAGGGCCGCGACAGCGGCGGCGCTCGCTTCGTCCGTCGAGTGGTACGACTACTTCGTCTTCGGGATCGCGGCCGCCCTGGTCTTCGGGAAGACCTTCTTCCCCACCACCAACGCGGCGGCCGGCGTCCTCGCCTCGTTCGCGACCTTCGCCGTCGGTTTCCTCGCCCGGCCGCTGGGCGGGATCATCGCCGGCAGTATCGGCGACAAACGAGGCCGGAAACCCGTACTGGTCATGGCGATCGCGCTGATGGGCGCCGCGACCACGTTGATCGGCCTGCTCCCGACCTACGACACGATCGGCATCGCCGCGCCGATCATCCTGGTGCTGCTGCGGCTCGTGCAGGGCGTCGCGGTCGGTGCCCAGTGGGGCGGCGCGATGCTGCTCGCCACCGAATACGCGCCGCCCGGCAAACGCGGCCTCTACGGCAGTCTGGTCCAGCTCGGCGTCCCGATCGGCGTGGTGCTGGCGAACACGGTGTTCCTGATCGCCGCACAGGTCGCCCCGCCCGGCGACTTCCTGACTTGGGCGTGGCGCATCCCGTTCCTGGTCGGCATCCTCGTGCTCGGACTGGCCTGGTACATGCACGTCAAGATCGACGAAACCCCGGAATACCGCCGCGCCGAAGCGAAACTCGCCGCCGAGGAGCGCGACCGGGGGAAGTCGCCGCTGCGTGACGTCATGCGCGACCACAAGGGCACCGTGCTGCTGGCGGGCGGCTCGTTCATGGTGAACACGGCGACCTTCTACATCCTGCTCAACGGCGTCCTCGACTACGCCACCCGCCATCTCGGGATGTCGCGGACCACCGTGCTCGTCGCGACCCTGCTGATCAGCACACTGCAGCTGGCGATCATCCCGCTCTCGGCGAAACTGTCCGACCGCATCGGCAGGCTCAAGATCTACACCTTCGGCGCGGCGGGCGTCGCGATCTGGGCGATCCCGATGTTCCTGCTGATCGACACCGCGTCCCTGCCGTTGTTCGTGGTGGCGTCGTTCGTCGGCTCGCTGTTCCTCGGCATCATGTACGGCCCGCAGGCAGCGCTGTTCGCGGAGCTTTTCACCGCCGAGATGCGGTACACCGGTGCCTCGCTCGGCTACCAGATCAGCGCGGTCGTCGGCGGCGGGCTCGCGCCGTTCATCATGGTGCTGCTGCTGGAATCCACCGGGACGTCGATGTCGGTTTCGCTCTACATCATCGTGCTGGCCCTGATCTCACTCGGCTCGATCGGCCTGCTGGCCAAACGCGCGAAGGCAGCCCGGTCCACTTCGGACTCAACCGACCGCGCGCGCGAAGCGGTCGGCGACCAGCCGTAGCCGTTCCTTGACCTCGTCCGGCGCCTCCTCCACGACGAAGTCGACGTCCCAATGGGCGAGGTAGTAAGGCATCACGGAAAGGTCGTTGGACCCGACCCTGACCCGGCAGGTGTGCTCGTCGATGGCCTCGATCGTCCCGACGGTCGGGGACACGTTTTCGGCGAGCACGTCCGCCGAGGCGTTCACCCGCAGCACCATTTGGTGCGGATACGGCGACGAAGTGATCGCGCGGGAGACGTACGCGGCCAGATCCTCGGCGGGCGGTTCCCTCGGCGTGAAACGGAAACTGGTGTCCGGGACGCCGTCGATCCGGTCGACTCGGAAGGTCCGCCAATCGTCGCGGTCGAGGTCGAACGCGACGAGGTACCACCGGCGCCCGGTGTGCACCATGCGCAGCGGCTCGATGTACCGCTCGGTGACGTCGCCCTTGTGGCTCTTGTAGCCGAACCGGAGCCGCTGGCTGTCCCGGCAGGCGGAGGCGATGACGGTCAGCGCCTCCGCGTCGATGACCGGCACCGTGCCGCCGAGCGGGATCATCGCGGTGCTCAGCGCGGTCACCCGGTGCCGCAGCCGCGCGGGCAGCACCTGCTCGAGTTTCGCGAGCGCGCGCACCGACGTCTCCTCGATCCCCGAAACCGTCCCGTTGGCGGCCGTGCGGAGGCCGACGGC
>NZ_JACBXD010000150.1 GCF_013870525.1 Amycolatopsis pittospori | reverse complement strand
CGCTGATCGAACTGCACATCTCCAACGTGCACAAACGGGAGCAGTCGGGGTGGTGCGCGGCCAGGCCGCGGCGGCCCTCGGGCACGACGGCGCCGACTCGGTCGAGCCGGGCCGGGCGTTCACCGAACTCGGCTTCGACTCACTCACCGCTGTCGAGCTCCGCAACGGGCTCGACGCGGCCACCGGGCTGCGCCTGCCCGCGACGCTGATCTTCGACTACCCGACCCCGGACGACCTCGCCAAGTTCCTGCAGTCCGAAATAGTTCCCGCAGGACCTGCCGCGGAAACCGGGCTGGCGTCGGGAATCGACCGGCTCGCGGCCGAGCTGTCCACAGTGGACATCGAGGCTACGGGCGCCGACGAGGTCGAGGCGAAGCTGCGGAACCTGGTCGCCCTGTGGCAGGAGCGGGTCCGGCCGTCCGGCGGCGACGCGGATCTGGAAGTGGACACCATCGACGACATGTTCGCCCTGCTGGACAACGAACTCTGACCCCGGCCCGGCGTACGACACCGCCGCCGCGAGGAGGACCACCGTCATGACGACCGACGAGCGGACGCTCGACTACCTCAAGCGACTGACCGCCGAACTGCGTGAGACGCGGCGCCGCCTGCGAGACGCCGAGGAAAGCAGCTCCGAACCCCTCGCGGTGATCGGCATGGCCTGCCGGTTCCCGGGCGGGGTCACCTCGCCGGAAGGACTGTGGGACCTCGTCGACGGCGGCGGTGACGGCATGTCGGGCTTCCCGGCGAACCGTGGCTGGGACACCGACTCGCTGTACCACCCGGACCCGGAACACCGCGGGACCACGTACAGCGATCAGGGTGGATTCCTGCACGACGCCGGGGAGTTCGACGCGGGCTTCTTCGGCATCTCGCCGCGGGAAGCCTTGGCGATGGACCCGCAGCAGCGGTTGCTGCTGGAGGTCACCTGGGAGACGTTCGAGCGCGCCGGGCTGGACACGGCCGCGCTCAAGGGCAGCGCCACCGGTGTGTTCGCCGGGGCGATGCGCAGTGAGTACGTCTCCGGATTCGACGGCGGATCCGAAGAGGTCGAAGGATTCCTCGGCACCGGCTCGTCCAACAGCGTGCTGTCGGGCCGGCTCGCCTACACCCTGGGCCTCGAAGGCCCGGCGGTCACGATCGACACGGCCTGCTCGTCGTCGCTGGTCGCGGTCCACCTGGCGGCACACTCGCTGCGGTCGGGGGAGTGCTCGCTCGCCCTGGCCGGCGGGGTCACGGTGATGGCCACGCCGGAGACGTTCGTCGAGTTCTCACGCCAGCGGGGAATGGCGCCGGACGGCCGCTGCAAGGCGTTCGCCGGCGCCGCCGACGGCACCGGCTGGTCCGAGGGCGCGGGCATGATCCTGCTGGAGCGGCTGTCCGACGCCCGTCGCAACGGACACCGCGTCCTCGCCGTCATCCGCGGTTCCGCGGTCAACCAGGACGGCGCGTCCAACGGGCTCACGGCGCCCAACGGCCCGGCTCAGCAGCGCGTCATCCGTGCCGCGCTCAAGAACGCGAAGCTGTCCACTGTGGACGTCGACGCCGTCGAAGCCCACGGCACCGGCACCACCCTGGGCGACCCGATCGAGGCACAGGCGCTGCTGGCCACCTACGGCCGCGAACGCGAAACACCGTTGTGGCTCGGCTCGATCAAGTCGAACATCGGCCACACGCAGGCGGCCGCGGGTGCCGCCGGCATCATCAAGATGGTCGAGGCGATGCGCCGCGGCGTGCTGCCGCGCACCCTGCACGTCGACGAGCCGTCGCCGCATGTCGACTGGGCGGCCGGGGCCGTCGAACTCCTCACCGAGCCGAAGCCTTGGGACACCGGCGACCGTCCCCGTCGCGCCGGGGTGTCGTCCTTCGGCATGAGCGGCACCAACGCGCACGTCATCCTGGAGCAGGCACCCGAAAGCGAGGACGCCGAGCCCGAGCGCACTCCGCCCGCCGTCCTGACCTGGCCGCTCTCGGCCCGTGGCCCCGCCGCGCTGAAGGCGGCCGCCACCCAGCTTTTGTCCACTGTGGACACCGTGGAGCCGCTCGACCTAGGCTGGTCGCTGGCCACCACCCGCACCGCGCTGGAAAGCCGCGCCGCGATCGTCGGCAGTACCCGTGAAGACCTCAAGGCCGGGCTGACCGCGCTGGCCGCGGGTGAACCCGCGCCCGGCGTCGTCACCGGTGAACCGCTGCTCGGCCGCACCGCGTTCCTGTTCTCCGGGATGGGCGCCCAGCGCTGCGGCATGGGCCGCGAACTCTACGACACCTTCCCCGCCTACAAGGCCGCCTTCGACGAAGCGTGCGCCGCTCTCGACGCGCATCTCGACCGGCCGCTGGCCGACGTCGTCTTCGGCGACGACCAGGCCCTGCTCGACCGGATGACCTTCGCCCAGCCCGCGATGTTCGCCCTGCAGGTCGCGCTCTTCCGTCTGCTGGAGTCATGGGGTGCCCGGCCGGACTACGTCGTCGGCCACTCCGCCGGCGAGCTGGCGGCGGCCCACGTCGCGGGGGTCTGGGACCTCGAAGGCGCCGCGCGGATGATCACCGCGCGCGGACGGCTGATGGAGGCGCAGCCGCCCGGCGGCGCGATGATCGGCATCCAGGCCACCGAGGAGGAGGTCGCGGCCGAGCTGACCGACGGCCTCGCCATCGGCGCGCTCAACGCTCCCGACTCGGTCGTCGTCTCCGGCGAGGAGGCCGCCGCCGAAGCGCTGGCCGCCGGATTCGCCGAACGCGGCCGCAAGATCAAGCGCCTCAACATCTCCCACGCGTCGCACTCCGCGCGGATGGACGGCATGCTCGCCGAATTCGGCGCCATCGCCGAAGAGATCCCGCACCACGCGCCGTCGATCCCCGTGGTGTCCAATGTGACCGGCCGCCTCGCCGGACCGGACGAGGTCACCGTCCCCGGCTACTGGCCGCGGCACGTCCGGCAGCCCGTCAGGTTCGCCGACGGCGTCGGTTTCCTTCGTGGCGAAGGGGTTTCCCGGTTCGTCGAGATCGGCCCGGACTCGGTCCTGGCCGGCATGGCCGCGCGGACGCTGCCACCGGAAGGCACCCTCGCCGTCCCGGTGCTGCGCAAGGACCGTCCGGAGGCCCGGACGGCGATGACCGTGCTCGCCGAACTGCACGTCCGCGGCGCCCGCGTCGACTGGACCACGTTCCACTCCGGCACCGGCGCCCGCACGATCGACCTGCCCACGTACCCGTTCCAGCGCGAGAACTACTGGCTGCGCGGCGGCCACAGCGCCGGTGACCCGGGCGGCCTCGGCCTCGCCGACGCCGCCCACCCGCTGCTGGGCGCGAGTGTCCTGCTCGCCGACGGCGCCGGGATCGTGCTGACCGGCCGCCTCTCGCCGTCGACCCACCCTTGGCTTTCCGACCACGCCGTCGCGGGGACCGTCATCGTGCCCGGCACCGCACTGGTCGAACTCGCGCTGCGAGCCGGCGACGAAGCGGGCTGTGCGCATCTGGAAGAACTGACCCTGCGCGAGCCGATGGTCCTGGCGGGACCGCTGGACGTCCAGGTCGTCCTCGGCGCGCCGGACGAGAGCGCCCGCCGCGCCGTCGCCGTGTACTCCCGTGCCGGTGAAGGCGCCTGGACGCTCCACGGTTCGGGCACGCTGGCGCCCCAGGCCCCGGCCGCGAGCTTCGACCTGGCCGAATGGCCGCCCCAGGACGCCACCCGGATCGACGTCACCGAGGTCTATCCGGTGTTCGCCGCCGCGGGTCTCGAGTACGGACCGGTCTTCCGAGGACTCAAGGCCGCGTGGCGCCGGGGCGAGGAGATCTTCGCCGAAACCGAGTTGCCGGACGACACCGGCAAGGCCGACATCGAGCGCTTCGGGCTCCACCCGGCCCTGCTCGACGCGGGCCTGCACGCGATCGGTCTCCTGTCCGAGGAGCCGGGAGGCGCCAAGCTGCCGTTCCTCTGGCAGGACGTCACTCTGCACGCCACGGGTGCCTCGGCCCTGCGGCTGAAGCTGACGCCCGACGCCTCCGGCTCGGTCGCCCTGCGCGCCGCTGACGGCACCGGCGCTCCGGTCGTCACCATCGGCTCCCTGACCTTGCGTGAACTCGCCCCCGTCACCGCGGCGACCCCCGGTCTCGATTCACTGTTCCGTCTCGACTGGACGCCGGTTCCCACGCCGGCAGACCCGGCGCGGGTCGAATGGGCGTACCACGGGCGGGTCGGCGGCGGCGTCGTGCCGCCGGTCGTCGTGCTGCCGGTGTTCACCGACCCGACCGAGGCACTGATCGCCACCCGCGAGGTCCTCGCCGTCGTACAGCAGTTCTCGACCGAAGACCGGTTCGCCGACGCGAAGCTCGTCATCGTGACCTGCGACGCGATCGGTCCGGGCCGCGTCGACCCGGCCGCCGCCGCGGTCTGGGGCCTCGGCCGCTCCGCGCAGAGCGAACTTCCCGGCCGCGTCGTCCTCGTCGACACCGAGACCGGCGATCTGACCGACGCCGAACTGGCCGCCGCGCTGGCGACCGGCGAACCCCAACTGACCCTGCGCGAAGGCGCGTTCGCCGCATTGCGCCTCGGTCCCGTGCCGGGCACCGACGAACTCGCGCCGCCCGCCGAACCCGCGTGGCGGCTCGGCATGGCCGGTCGCGGCACGCTGGAGGAACTCCGCCTGGAGCCCTGCCCGCAGGCCCTGGAACCCTTGGCGCCTGGGCATATCCGGGTCGCCGTCGGCGCCGCAGGCCTCAACTTCCGGGACGCGCTCAACGTCCTCGGCATGTTCGAGGGTGAACCCGGCCCGCTCGGCAACGAGATCGCGGGCGTCGTCCTCGAAGTCGGTTCCGATGTGGACGACATGAGCCCCGGCGACCGCGTGATGGGTGTCGCGATCGGCGGTATCGGCTCGATCACCACCGCGCAGCGTTCGATGTGCGCCCGGATCCCGGAAACCTGGACCGACGAAGAAGCCGCGTCCGTACCGCTGGTGTTCCTCACCGCCTACTTCGGTCTCAAGGAACTCGCCGGGCTGAAGGCGGGCGAGTCCGTGCTGGTCCACGCGGGCGCCGGTGGGGTCGGCATGGCGGCGATCCAGATCGCCCGCCACCTCGGTGCCGAGGTCTACAGCACCGCCAGCCCCGCCAAACAGCACGTGTTGCGCGAAGCCGGGCTCGACGACGCCCACATCGCCAACTCCCGCACCCTCGACTTCGAGCAGCACTTCCTCGCCACCAGCGAGGGCCGCGGTGTCGACGTCGTCCTCGACGCGCTCACCGGTGACTTCGTGGACGCCTCCCTGCGGTTGATGCCGCGTGGCGGCCGGTTCCTGGAGATGGGCAAGGCGGGTCTGCGCGATCCCGAAGAGGTCGCCGCGCGGCACGCCGGTGTCGAGTACCGGCCCTACGACCTGATCGAAGCGGGACCCGAGAAGTTCTCCCGTATGTGGGCCGAAGTGCTGGACCTGTTCGTCGGCGGTGTCCTGAAGCCGTTGCCGCGCCGTGTCTGGGACGTCCGCCGCGCGCCGGAGGCGTTCCGGTTGCTGAGCCAGGCCAAGCACATCGGCAAGGTCGTGCTCACCATCCCGCGCGGCCCGGAGCCCGAGGGCACCGTCCTGATCACCGGCGGTACCGGTGGTCTCGGCGCGATGCTCGCCGAGCACCTGATCGCCGAACACGGCGTCCGGCACTTGCTGCTCACCAGCCGTCGCGGCCCGGACGCGCCCGGCGCGGCCGGACTTTTCGACGCGCTCACCGCTCTCGGCGCGTCCGTCACCATCGCTGCCTGCGACGGTGCGGACCGCGACGCCGTCGCCGCGCTGCTGGCCGCGATCCCGGCCGAGCATCCGCTCACCGGCGTCGTCCACGCGGCCGGTGTCCTCGACGACGCCCCGATCGACGCACTGACCCCCGAACGGCTCGACCGCGTCCTCGCCCCGAAGGCCGACGCGGCCTGGCACCTGCACGAACTGACCGCGGACCTCCCGCTGCGCTGGTTCGTCCAGTTCTCCTCGGCCGCCGGGGTGCTCGGCAACCCCGGCCAGGGCAACTACGCCGCCGCCAACGCCTTCCTCGACGGCCTCGCGACCCGCCGTCGCGCCGACGGTCTCGCCGCGCAGTCCGTCGCGTGGGGTCTGTGGTCCGGCGGGATGAAGGGCGAACTCGGCGACGCGGGCGAGGAACGTATGCGCCGCAGTGGTTTCCCGCCGATCGACCCCGAAGAGGGCCTGGCGATGTTCGACCGCGCCGTCGGCCTCGACCACGCCGTCCTGCTCGGCCTCAAATTCGACCGCGCCACGGTGCGCGGCAGCGACGCCCCGATCTCACCGCTCATCCGCGCGCTCGTAGGCGGCTCCGGACGCGCCAAGGCCAAGACCGCCACCGCCGAGCAGGCAGGCGAACTGCGGCGCAAGCTCACCGGCCTGCCCGCTTCGGAGCAGGACGAACTGCTGCTGGACCTGGTACGCCGCGAGGTCGCGCTGGTGCTCGGCCACGCCGACGCGGCCGGGATCGCCGCGACCCGCGCGTTCAACGAAATCGGCTTCGACTCGCTCACCGCGGTCGAGCTGCGCAACCGTCTCGGCGCCGCGACGGGCCTCCGCCTGCCCGCGACGCTCGTGTTCGACCACCCGACACCGGACGCGCTGAAGGTCTTCCTGCGCGGCGAACTCGTCGGGGACGAGACGCCGGCCCCGGTCGCGGTTTCCTCCACCGCGGCCGGGTCCGGTATCCACGACGACCCCGTCGTCATCGTCGGCATGGGCTGCCGCTATCCGGGCGAGGTCACTTCACCCGCCGAGCTTTGGCAGTTGGTGGCGGACGGCCGCGACGGCGTCGGCGACTTCCCGGCCGACCGCGACTGGCCCCTGGACTCCCTGTTCCACCCGGACCCCGACCACCGCGGTACCACCTACGCCTCCGAAGGCGCTTTCCTTTACAACGCGGGCGATTTCGACGCCGAATTCTTCGGTATCTCACCGCGTGAAGCGCTCGCCATGGATCCGCAGCAGCGTCAGGTCCTGGAAACCGCGTGGGAGGCGCTGGAGCGTGCGGGCATCGAGCCGGGCACGTTGCGCGGCACCAGCACCGGCGTGTTCGCCGGGGCGCTGTCCAACGACTACATCTCGCGGTTGAGCGCGATTCCCGAGCAGGTCGAGGGTTTCCTCGGCACCGCGTCCTTCAGCAGCGTCGTCTCCGGCCGCGTCGCCTACGCGCTCGGACTGGAAGGCCCGGCCGTCTCGGTCGACACGGCCTGCTCGTCGTCGCTGGTGGCCGTTCACCTCGCCGCGCAGTCACTGCGGTCGGGGGAGTGCACCCTGGCCCTGGCCGGTGGCGTCAACGTGATGGCCTCGCCCGACATGTTCGTCGAGTTCTCCCGTCAGCGCGGCTTGGCACCGGACGGGCGCTGCAAACCGTTCGCCGGAGCGGCCGATGGCACGAACTGGGCCGAGGGTGTCGGAATCCTGGTCCTGGAACGCCTTTCCGACGCCCGCCGCAACGGTCACCGCGTGCTGGCGGTCGTCAAGGGTTCGGCGGTCAACCAGGACGGCGCGTCCAACGGCCTCACCGCGCCCAACGGACCCTCACAGCAGCGGGTGATCCGCTCGGCCCTGGCCAACGCGGGCGTCGAGTCGTCCACCGTGGACGTCGTCGAGGCGCACGGCACCGGGACCCCGCTGGGTGACCCGATCGAGGCTCAGGCACTGCTGGCGACCTACGGCCGTGAGCGCGAGCGGCCCCTGCTGCTCGGCTCGGTCAAGTCCAACATCGGCCACACGCAGGCCGCCGCCGGTGTCGCCGGGATCATCAAGATGGTCGAGGCGATGAACCACGGCCTCGTCCCGGCGAGCCTGCACGTGGACGAGCCGACCCCGCACGTCGACTGGACCGCGGGCGACATCTCACTCCTCACCGAGCGGACGCCGTGGCCGGAGACCGGACGCCCGCGCCGCGCCGGGGTTTCGTCCTTCGGCATCAGCGGCACCAACGCCCACGTCGTCCTCGAACAGGCTCCCGCCGACACCGAGCCCGAGCCGTCGCGGCCGATGCCCGTGGTGCCGCTGGTGCTTTCCGGTCGCACCCCGGAGGCGCTGGCCGCCCAGGCTGTCCGTCTGTCTACTGTGGACTTCACGGCCGACACCGGCTTCTCGCTGGCCACCACTCGCACGCAGCACACGCATCGAGCGGTCGTCCTCGGCGCGCCCGGGTTGCAGGCGCTGGCTTCCGGCGGATCCGCGCCGGACGTCGTCACCGGCGAGCCCGCCGGCGGCCGGCTCGCGTTCCTGTTCACCGGACAGGGTTCGCAGCACGCCGGAATGGGACGCGGTCTGTACGAAGCGTTCCCGGCCTTCGCCGCCGCCTACGACGAGGTCACCGCACTGCTCCCGGCAGGCGGCGACCTGAGCCGGACCGGCACCGCGCAGCCCGCCATCTTCGCCCTGGAAGTCGCGCTCCACCGCCTCTTCGCATCGTGGGGCGTCCGCCCGGCTTATGTCGCGGGGCACTCGATCGGCGAGATCGCGGCCGCTCATATCGCGGGGGTGTTCTCCCTGGAGGACGCGGCGAAGCTCATCGAGGCCCGCGGTCGCCTGATGGAGGCGCTGCCCGAAGGCGGCGCGATGGTCGCCGTGCAGGCGCCCGAAGATCACGCGGTCGAGGTCGCCGAGTTCCACGGCATCGCCGTCGCGGCGGTCAACGGTCCGGACGCCGTCGTGCTCTCGGGTGCCGAGGAACCGGTGCTCGCCGCCGCGGCGGCACTGGAAGCCCGTGGCCGCAAGGTGAAGCGGCTCGACGTCTCCCACGCGTTCCATTCGCCGCTGATGGACCCGATGCTCGACGAATTCGCCGAAGTGGCCCGCAGCCTGACCTACGCCGAGCCGTCGATCCCGGTCGTTTCGGCGGTCACCGGCGTGGTCGCCACCGAGCTGACCGACCCGGCTTACTGGGTGCGGCACGTCCGGGAACCGGTCCGGTTCGCCGACGCACTCGGGACACTGGCGGGCGAAGGCGTCACGACGTTCCTCGAAATCGGTCCGGCGGCGGTGCTTTCGGCGCTGGCCGCGGGGACCGGCGAGGCGATCCCCGCCCTGCGCGAGGACCGCGACGAGCCCACCACGGCCGTCACCGCGCTGGCGCGGCTGCACGTCCGCGGGATCGACGTCGACTGGACGGCGTACTTCGCCCCCGCGAAGCCGCGCGTGATCGATCTGCCGACCTACGCCTTCCAGCACGAGCGGTACTGGCTGCGCGAACCGGCCGTGGCGCGTATCGCCGGTGGCCTGCGCCACCCGGTGCTGGCCTCCGCCGTGACCTCGGCGGGCGACGGTTCTGTCCTCTGCACCGGTGTCCTGCCTGCCGAGCCCTCCGACACGCTGCTGGTCGAACTGGCGATCCGGGCCGGCGACGAGGTGGGTGCGGGCACCCTGGCCGAGCTCACCGTCGAGGCGCCGCCGGCCGGGGAACGCGAGGTCCAGGTCGCCGTCGGTGCCGAAGACGAGGGCCGCCGTCCGGTCTCCCTCCACACCCGCGCCGGAACGGACTGGCAGCGGCACGCCACCGGTTTCCTGGTGGCCACGCCCGCCCCGGCCCCTTCGGTTCCGGAAGGCGACTTGACCGAACTGACCGTGCCGGACGACGCCGCGCAGCTCTACGGCCTGCACCCGGAGCTGCTCGACCCGGTGCTGGCCGAACACGGCTGGCCGGTCGTCTGGCGGAACGTCACCCTGCACGCCACCGGCGCCACCACGGTCCGGGCGAGCTTGAGCCAGGCGGGGGAGCTGGCGGTGTTCGACCTCTCCGGTGCCCCGGTGCTGTCCGCCGAGATCACCTTCGGCGAGCGCCCCGCCCCCGTGATGGCTCCGAGCGAGTCGCTCCACCGGATCGTCTGGAGCCCGGTTCCGGCAGCCGACGGCGAAACGTCGTGGGCTCGCCTCGAAGACGTCGGAGCGGAACTGCCCGGCGCCGTCGTGCTGGAACTCGCCGAGCCCGACGGCGATGTCGCCGACGCGGCCCGGGCGGCGACCGCGACCGTGCTCTCCGCGCTCCAGGACCCGAAGTACACGGACACCCGCCTGGTGGTCCTGACCGCCGGCGCGGTCGCACTGTCCGAAGAGGACGGTGCCGACCCGGCCGCCGCCGCGGTCTGGGGTCTGGTGCGCGCGGCGCAGTCCGAGCAGCCCGGCCGGTTCGTCCTCGTCGACGGTGACGGAGACACGACGGCCCTGGGCAAGGCACTGGCCACCGGTGAGGACCAGCTGCTTCTCCGTGAGGGAAGGCTTTACGCGCCGAGGCTCGCACAGGTGCGTGGCTCCGCCACCGAAGCGCCGGAGCTGGCGGGTGGCGCGGTCCTCGTCACCGGCGGCACCGGTGGGCTCGGCGCCCACCTCGCCCGCCACCTGGTGCGGACGTACGGTGTCACGGAACTGGTTCTCACGAGCCGTCGCGGTCCGGACGCCCCGGGCGCGGCGGATCTGACCGCGGAACTGACGGAACTGGGTGCGCGCGTCCGGGTCGAGGCCTGCGACGTCGCCGACCGCGCAGCCGTCGAAACCGTACTGGCCGGGATTCCCCGGCTGACCGGGATCGTGCACGCCGCGGGTGTCCTCGACGACGGCCTCGTCGGCGCGCTCACCCCGGACCGCCTCGCGACCGTGTTCGGCCCCAAGGCCACCGCGGCCTGGCATCTGCACGAACTGACGAAGGGCCACGAACTCGCGGCGTTCGTCCTGTTCTCCTCGGCCGCCGGTGTGCTCGGCAACGCCGGGCAGGGCAACTACGCCGCGGCCAACGCGTTCCTCGACGGTCTCGCCGTCCACCGCCGGGCCCTCGGCCTGCCCGCTCGCTCGCTGGCCTGGGGCCGCTGGGCGGACGGCATGGGCGGCGCGCTCGGCGAGCAGGCCGGACAACGCTTGAGCCGCAACGGTTTCCCCGCGCTGAGCACCGACGAAGGGCTGGCGC
>NZ_JACBXD010000015.1 GCF_013870525.1 Amycolatopsis pittospori | reverse complement strand
CCTCCGCCCGGTGAGGGTGGCCCGCCGCCCGGCGGCGATCCGGCGGAGCCGAAGTACGGCGGCATCCGGGTCAGTGGCGCCGGCGGCGAGGAGGCCGCGCACTATCCGCTCACGCTGGTGGTGACCCCGGCCGGCGCGATGGAACTGCGGCTGGATTACCGGCCCGACCTGTTCGAGTCGTCGGCGGCCGAAGCGCTGATGGCGCGGCTGGTCCGCGTGCTCAAGCAGATCGTCGCCGACCCGCACGTGCTTCTGAGCCGGATCGAGGTGCTGGACCCGGGCGAGCGTCGCCAGGTCGTCCTGGAGTGGAACGCCACCACCCGGCCGCTGCCGGGGATGGCGATGGGTGCGTTGTTCGAGGCGCAGACCGAACGCACACCGGACGCGATCGCCGTCGTCGGTGACGACGCGGTGCTCACCTATCGCGAGCTGAACGAGCGGGCCAACCGCGTCGCACACCGGTTGCTCGCGGCGGGCGTCGGGCAGGAAAGTCTGGTGGGCGTGGTGATGCGGCGGTCGGCCGACCTGGTCGCCGCACTGCTCGCGGTGATGAAGACCGGTGGGGCGTATGTCCCGCTCGACCGCGACCATCCGGTCGAGCGACTGCGCGCCGTCGTCGCCGAAGCGGCGTTGTCGGCCGTGCTCGTCGACGAGACGACCGCGGACCACGCCGTCGTCACCGGTGGCGTGCTCGGTGACGCGGAGATCGTCCACCTCGCCGACGCACTGTCCGAAGTGGACGCGACCAACCCGGGGATCCCCGTCTCGACGGAGAACCTGGCCTACGTCATGTACACCTCCGGCTCGACGGGCGTGCCGAAGGGCGTGGCGATCACGCACGGGAACGTCGCGAGTTTCGTCCTCGACCGCAGCTGGCGCGAGGACATCACCGAACGGGTCCTGATGCAGGCCAACCACGCCTTCGACGCGTCCACCTACGAACTGTGGGTGCCGCTTCTGCGCGGTGGCAGGCTGGTCATCGTCCCGCCCGGTGAGGTCGACGCGATCGAGCGCGGCAAGCTGATCGCCGAACAGGGCGTGACGAACGTGCACGCGACGGCCGGTCTGTTCCGGGCACTCGCGGAGCAGACGCCGCATATCTTCGCCGGCGTCCGCGAGGTCTCGACCGGCGGCGACGTCGTCTCCGCGACGGCGATCCGGACACTGCTCGAAACCCATCCCGGGATGATCGTGCGGACCACCTACGGGCCGACCGAGAACACGTCGTTCACGACGCAGATCCCGTTCACCGAAGCGGAAAGCGTCCCGGCCGCGGTGCCGATCGGCTTCCCGCTGGACAACACGCAGGTGTACGTCCTCGACGAGTTCATGCGGCCGGTGCCGCCCGGCGTCACCGGCGAGCTGTACGTGACCGGCGCGGGTCTCGCCCGCGGCTACGTCGGCCGGGTCGGGATGACGGCGGAACGGTTCGTCGCCTGCCCCTTCACCGACGTCGTCGGGCACGACGGCGCCGACTGGACCGGCGGCCGCATGTACCGCACCGGCGACCTCGGCCGCTGGACGGTGTCGGGGGAACTGGAGTTCGCCGGCCGCGCCGACGGGCAGATCAAGATCCGCGGGTTCCGTATCGAACCGGGTGAGGTAGAGGCGGTGCTGTCCGGACACGAACTGGTCGGGCAGGTCGCCGTGATCGCGCGAGAGGATCTGCCCGGCGTCAAACGGCTTGTGGCCTACGTAGTCCCGGCCGACGGTGGGCTCAACGGCCACGCCGAAACGGCCGGGCAGATCCTGCGGGACTTCGCGGCGTCGCGGCTGCCGGACTACATGGTCCCGGCCGCCGTGCTGACCCTCGACGCGCTTCCCGTGACGGTGAACGGGAAACTCGACCGGGCCGCGTTGCCCGCTCCCGATTTCGGCGCGCTGGTCAAGGGACGCGAGGCGGCCACCCCGGTCGAGGAGATCCTTTGTGGACTGTTCGCCGAGGTGCTGAGCCTGGAGCGGGTGGGAGCCGAGGACTCGTTCTTCGAACTCGGCGGCGACTCGATCATGTCGATGCAGGTCGTCTCCCGGGCCCGCCGGGCCGGAGTGGTGATCACGCCGCGGCAGGTGTTCGAACTCCAGACGCCCGCGGAACTGGCCCGGGTGGCTGGTTCGGTGGCGGAACTCGATCCCGCCGACGCCGCGGAGGACGTCCCGACCGGCTCGATCCCGTTGACCCCGGTGATGTACGACCTGGCCGAGCGGACGGGTTCGGTCACCAAGGCGGGGAGCCAGTCCATGCTCGTCGCGGTCCCCGCGAACCTCGATCTCACGCGGCTCGCGCAGGCACTGGACCTGGTGATGGACCGCCATCCGCTGCTGCGCGCCCGGCTGGAGGAGCGGGCGTTCGCCGTCCCCGAGCCGGGTTCGGACGAAGCTGTTTCCGCCGTCTCGCTCGTCCGGCAGGTCGACGCCACCGGACTCGGCACCGAGGAGCAGCGCGAACTGGTGCAGACGCAGGCCGGCCTGGCGCTGGAACGGTTGGACCCCGCGGGCGGGGTGATGGTGCAGGCCGTCTGGCTCGACGCCGGACCGGACGAGACCGGGCGCCTGCTCGTCGTCGCACACCACCTGGTGGTCGATGGTGTCTCGTGGCGGATCCTGGTGCCGGATCTGGCCACCGCGTACAAGGAACTGGAAGCCGGGCAGGATCCCGTGCTGGATCCGGCGGGGACCTCGTTCCGCCGGTGGGCGACGGCGCTCGCGGAGCAGGCACGCGGCCAGGACCGGGTCGGCGAATTGCCGGAGTGGAAGCGGATGCTGGCAGGCACCGATCACCTGCTCGGCGACCGGCCGCTCGACGCGGAACGCGACACCGTCGCGGCGGGCGTGCGGCGCGCGCCGGTCTCGGTGCCGGAACAGGTGACGTCCGCGCTGCTCACGCGAGTGCCGTCGGCGTTCCACACGGGCGTCGACGACGTCCTCCTCGCCGGACTGCTGGCCGCCGTGGGCGAATGGCAGCGCGCGAGGGGCCGGACCGCCGACGGTGGAATGCTCGTCGACGTCGAAGGGCACGGCCGGGAACCGCTGACCGAGGACATGGATCTGGCCCGCACCGTCGGCTGGTTCACCAGCCAGTACCCGGTGCGGCTCGATCCCGGTCCGATCGACTTCGCCGAGGTCCGCTCCGGCGGCGCCGACGCGGGAAGACTGGTCAAACGGATCAAGGAGCGGATGCGCGCGGTGCCCGGCGACGGACTCGGGTACGGCATGCTCCGCTACCTCAACGACGCCACCGCGGGGAGCCTTGCCGCGTTGCCGGTACCTCAGATCGGGTTCAACTACATGGGCCGCTTCGCCGCGACGCGGGAACCCGCTGTTGCGGACGGTGCCGGTGCCGTTCCCGAGGTTCGGCCGTGGCAGCCGGCGGGGGAGCGAGCGCTCGGTGGAGCGGTCGACGACGACATGCCGGCCAGGCACGCGCTCGAAGCGGGCGGGATCGTGCGGGACCTGCCCGAAGGTCCCGAACTGAACCTGAACCTGGAGGCACCGTCGGGCCTGTTCGCGGCGGCGGACCTCGAGGATCTGGCGGCAGGCTGGGCGGCGATGCTGACCGGTCTGGTCGCATATATCGACGCCGGTGGCGCGGGCGGGCACACGCCGTCCGACTTCGGCCTGATCTCCCTCGCCCAGGACGACATCGAGGAGTTCGAAGCCACTCTCGCGAATGACTGAGTGATCTGTGTGAAGCGCGTGAAGGCCCCCTTTCCTCGGTTGAGCCGAGGAATGGGGGCCTTCACGCGGGCCAGGCCAGCGGGGTGCAGGGTCGCGAGTGGCGATTTGGGTTCTATTGAGGGGAAAGGCGAACGGGTCCTGTCTCGGGCGAGACGGCAGCCTGGGTGACGCTACACCGCACTCACGTGCTCAAACCCGGATCTCGCGTGCTCAGACGCCGCACACCCGAGTGCGGCATCCAGGCACGCGAGTCACGCCTTACCGAAGACATGACCGGCCAACCGACGTCACAGCCGCCCCACCGTCACCAAAGATCACACCTGAAGGTCGTGAGTGGCAATTCGGGTTAGAACACGAATCGCCACTCACGACCGCGCCGGCCCAGCGCCTCAGAACGCGCGCAGAGCGGCGTGGATATGCCTACGGGCGTGTTCCTGGCTGAACAGCAGCATGGCCGTACCGCTTTCCATGTCGAGCACGGTCGCTTCCTGGACGAACCCGCTCTTCTCCGCGACCCGGATCGACGCGGCGTTCCGGGGCTCGGTCCTCAGTTCGACCCGCCGCATCCGGCCGGTCGAAAGTGCCCACGCGGTCAAGGCGGGCAGGGCTTCGCTCATTACGCCCTGACCGCGGAAGGAGGAGCGCAGCCCGTAGCCGATCTCGACGCTCCGGCGGTCCCAATCGGGATTGAACAGGCTCATCGCGCCGAGATGGGCACCGGATTCACCGTCCAGGACGGCCAGGTGCACGCCCATTCCGGCGTTCCGGAACCGCGGTAGCCGCTCACGGAGCCAGTGGGAGACGCCGAGCGGTGAACGCGGGGCCCCTGGCGGGAGCGCGGCCCAGTCCCCGGCCGCGATCACCATGGTCGCGGCGGTCGCGTCGGCGGTGTCGAATTCGCGGATCACCAGTTTGCCGGTGTCGATCCGCACAACGGGGAACGTCATGGTCGGAACCCTTTCCTGGAATGGGAAAACGCCGCCGTGAAGTCGGAGTGGCACGGCGGCGTCTTCGGCTGATCAGACCGTCCGGAGTCCCTCGGTGGGGGAAAGCCGGGCAGCGCGGATGGCGGGGAGAAGACCGGCGAGCGCGCCGATCAGGACGGCGGAACCGATGCCGCCCGCCCACGCTTCGGGCGGGATGACCACGGCCCAGTCCTTGATCCGGGCGTAGATCACCGTGGACGCGACGCCGGCGGCCACCCCGACCGCGCCGCCGATGAGCGCCAGCAGGATCGCCTCGGACAGGAACTGGGTGCGGATCTGGCGCCGGGTCGCGCCGAGCGCCCGCCGCAGCCCGATCTCCGAGCGCCGTTCCAGTACCGAGATGATCATGATGTTCGCGACGCCGACCGCCCCGACGATCAGCGCGACCGCGCCGAGTCCCAGGAACAGGCTGTTGAACGCCCCGGTCGCGGCTGCCCGGGCGGTGAGCGCGTCGGACGGCTGGCTGATGTCGACCTCGTTCGGGGCTTCGGGGTTCGCCGTCTGCGCCAGCACCCCGTGCACGGCGCCGACCTTGTCGGTGTTCGCCCGCACGTAGATCGTGCTCGGCGGGCCGATGGTCGCCTTGCCGTCGGCGATGCTCGCGTAGTCGAGGTAGCGCTGCGCGGCCGGGTAGCCGACCAGGACGCTGGTGTCGATCTCGTTCGCCAGCACCGCCGGGCTGAGGATGCCGGCGACGTAGAACCACTGGCCGCCGAGCCAGATCCGCGACCCGGGATGCACCGCGACGACCCCGAGCCGTTTCGCCGCGGTGGCCCCGAGGACGACGACCGGTTCCGTCGCGGTGGCCTCGTTCAGCCACACGCCCTGCGCGACCGTCGTCGCGACCACCGGCAGCAGGTTCAGGCTGGCGGCCTTGACCTGCAGCGCGTTCGTGGTCACCTCGGGGATCAGCGGGCTGCGGTACACCTTGGGATCGCTGATCGTGCCGGTGTTCGCCACCTGCTCGACATCCGGCAGCCGGTTGATCCGCGCGGGCGACTCCAGCGGCAGTTTCGCGTCCTTTCCGGTGAAGGTCTGCCCGGTCGTCGCGGTCAGCAGGTTGGTGCCCAGCCGGTCGATCTCGGCCAGCAGACCCGCCTGCGACGACGACGAAAGGCCCAGGACCGCGACGATCGCGGCGACCCCGATCGCGATCCCCAGTGCCGAGAGCGCCGCCCGCAGTTTCCGGGTGCGGATCCCGATCAGCGCGACCCGCGCCTGATCGCCTGCCTTCAGCCGCGCGGGCGACAGCGAGTTCCCGATCATGACTCCCCGCCCCGGCCCGCGCTGTCGGAGACGATCTGTCCGTCGAGCACGTGGACCTGCCTCGGCAGCCCGGCGGCGAGGTCGCTGTCGTGCGTGATGACCAGGATCGTCGCGCCGCCGTCGTGCAACTCGTGGAGCAGGTCCATGATGGACGCTCCCGTGTTGCTGTCGAGGTTGCCCGTCGGCTCGTCGGCGAGCACGATCGCCGGCTTCCCGACCAGCGCCCTGGCGATCGCCACCCGCTGTCGTTCCCCGCCCGACATCTTGCTGGGCCGGAAGTTCGCCCGGTGTTCGAGGCCGACCCGTTCCAGCGCGTCGGCCGCGCGCTGCCGTCGTTCCTTCAGCCCGATCCCGGCGTACAGCAGACCGTTGGCGACGTTCTCCAGCGCCGTCGAATGCTCGGCGAGGAAGAACTGCTGGAACACGAACCCGATGCTGCGGGCCCGCAGGGCGGCGAGGCGGTTGTCGTTCAATCCCGCCGCGTCGACCCCGTCGATCCGGACGATCCCGGACGTCGGCGCCTCCAGCGTCCCGATCACGTGCAGCAGCGTCGACTTCCCCGAACCGGACGGCCCCACGATCGCGACCAGTTCGCCCTTGCGGACGGTGAAGCTGACCCCGCGCAGGGCCGGGACCGGTGGCTGGCTGCCGTACTCCTTGGTGACGTTCTCCAGTTCCAGCACCGGCGGCGCGAGGCCGTTGCCGGTGTCCGGGGCGTACACCCCGGTGCTCATCGGCGCGGTCATGTCGACGGCACCACCACGCGGTCGCCCGCCTTGAGTTCTCCCGTCACCTGCACGAGGCCCTTGGCGTTGTCGAACAGGCCGAGTTTGACCGGGACGATCCGGTGCGCGCCCTGCGCGTCGACCCGTTCGACGGCGTATCCGCCGCCCGCCTGCCCGGTCAGCGAGGTCACCGGGACGATCAGCGCCTTGTCGACGCCGTCGGTGGTGATCTCGACCTGGACCGGCGCCTGGTCGAGTGTGCCGGCGTCCTCCGGTTTGTCGAGCGACACGTAGACCGGGATCGTCGCGTTCGCCGACCCCCCACCTGTCGCCTGCTCCTCGGCCGCCGAGTTCGCGACAGTGCCGATTCGCGCCACCTTCCCGAGGGTGATCTTGTTGTCGGGCAACGTGATCTGCACCTTGTCGCCGACCTTGACCGCGGACTGCTGCGCCGCGTTGAGCTCGACCGTCACCTGCCGCCCGGTCGAAGTCGCCTCGAACACCGGCGTCCCCGGCACGGCCCGCGTCCCGAGTTTGGCGACGACCTTGCTGACCCGCGACGCACCCGGCAGGAAGACCGCCTCGCCCAGCTTCAGCTTGCCGGTCTCGTCCGCGCCGATCTTCTCCTGCAGTTCCTTCAACGCTTTGTAGGTCTGGTAGGTGAAATCATCCTCGTTCGGATCGAGCTGGGACGTGGTCGCGTAGCCGAGATCGACCAGGTTCTTGTTGAGTTGCTGGACGTCCCAGCCTTCGTCCCCATAGGACAGAGCGCGATAGCCGGGCCGTGCGCCGCACAGCAACGGCACCGGGTCGTCGCCCGCGGTGTAGAGGACGTCGCCGCAGTTGATCGACCGGCCCTGCGCCGGCAGGGCGGTGTAGATCCCTTCCGCCTGGTTCACCGCCGTATATGGCGAGCCGTCGTCCTGTCCGGCGTAGGACAACGTGCCGTTCGTGTTGACCTGTGCCGAAAGCGGCCCTTCCCGTACGGCCGCGGTCGCCCCGGTGGGTGTACTCGTCTGCGCGGCCGCCTGGGGTTCTCCGGTGAACGGCGCCGTCACGACGACCGCGCCACCGGCGCCGACCGTCAGCACCAGCACCGTGGAACCGACGATCAGCCGTCGTCTCAGTGGTCTGCCCGCATTCATCGCGCTACCGTTGTCCCTCAGCCCTGGCCGGGGGCGACGCCGCCCGGCAGCAGTTTGCGGCACTTCTCCTGTGCCTCCTTGAACGACGGCGACTCGGGGTCGACACCGTCACCGCGGTTGATCAGCATGCGGCCGTCGGGCTGGGGGTCCGGGAACTTCGGCACGCCGTTCTCGCGCATACAGGCGACGAACTTCAGCATCGCCTCCTGCTGTTCGCCGCTCTGGCCCGACTGCGCGAGGCCCGGCGGCTCCAGCGCTTTGCACTTCTCTTGCGCCGCCTGGAACTGCGGACTGTTCGGGTCGAGATCGCTTCCGCGCTGCGCCTGCAACTGCAGTCGCCCGCCGACAGGATCCGGGAAGCTCGGGACGCCGTTCTCCCGCATGCACTGCGAATACTTCACCAGCGCCGCGGTCCGCTCGTCCTGCTCGCTGTTACCCGTGTTGCCACTGTTACCGGTATTGCCGGTGTCGGCCGGCGTCTTGTCGGCGGGATCGCCGGCGCAGCCGGCGAGGCCGAGCCCGGCCACCGTCAGCGCGACGACGAGCATCCCCGCCCGACGCTGCTTCTTTTCCTTCACCATGGCCATTTCCTGTTTCCTCCCTCGGGAAAGTCCGTGGGACGAGTTCTACTCATCGGGTGGTCACACGACGGTCCGCGAACCTGTGACCTCGCTGTGACCGGCTGCCCCTGGACGGTCACGCGGGGTACTTTGAGGGGAACGGGAGGGTCTGTGACCGGCGTGTGACCGCCGGCCTGGCAGCCTTGCGCGAGGGAGGGGAGGGCGGATGAGGGTCTTGGTCGTCGAAGACCAGTCCGAACTCGCGGATTCGGTCGGCCGGGTCCTGCGGCGTGAGGGCATGGCGGTCGACGTCGTCTATGACGGCTCATCCGCCCTCGAGCGCACGTCGCTGGTCCAGTACGACGTCGTGGTGCTGGACCGGGACATCCCCGGCGTGCACGGCGACGACGTCTGCCGCTCGCTGGCGGCCGAGGCCTCGCAGACGCGGGTGCTGATGCTGACCGCGTCCGGCACCATCGCCGACCGGGTCGAAGGCCTCAGCCTCGGCGCCGACGACTACCTGCCCAAGCCGTTCGCCTACGCCGAACTGGTCGCGCGGATCCGGGCGGTCGGCCGACGCTCCCAGCCGGCGCTCCCGCCGGTGCTCGTCCACGGCGACCTGACGCTCGACCCGGCCAAATGGATCGCCACCCGCGGCGGCACCCGGCTCGCGCTCAGCGCCAAGGAATTCGCGGTCCTGGAGTACCTGCTCGCCGCCCAAGGCCGGGTCATCTCCGCGGAGGAACTGCTCGAACGGGTGTGGGACGAGGCGATCGACCCGTTCACCACCACGGTCAAGGCCACCATCAACCGGTTGCGGTCCAAGCTCGGCAGCCCGCCGGTGATCGAGACCGTGCCGCGCGGCGGCTACCGGATCTGACATGCGCGTGACCGAGTGGCTCCCGCGTCTCAAGCCCAGCCGGGTCCGGCTGCGGCTCACCGCGTTGTACGGCCTGCTGTTCGTGTTCTCCGGCGCCGTGCTGCTCGCGATCACCTATCTGCTGGTCGCCAACTCGCCGCGGGAGAACTTCACCTTCGTCACGCAGCGGCCGGGTGGCGGTGCGCCGACGGTGACCGACCAGGCCCCGGCCGACATGCCCGCGAGCGCGGCGGAACGGCAGGCGCAGGCCGTCGTCCGGCACGAGGAGGAACTGCGGGTCCTGCTGGTCCAGTCGGGGATAGCGCTGGCGATCATGACGGTGATCTCGATCGTGCTCGGCTGGCTGGTGGCCGGGCGGGTACTGCGGCCGCTGCGGACGATGACCGAGTCGTTGCAGCAGATCTCCGCGCGCACCGTCAACGAGCGGCTGGCCGCGGAGGGACCGCGCGACGAGATCAAGGATCTGTCGGACACCATCGACGGACTGCTCGGCAGGCTGGAATCGGCGCTGGACGCGCACAAACGCTTCATCGCCAACGCCGCCCACGAACTGCGCACCCCGCTCACCGTCCAGCACGCGCTGCTGGAGGAGACGCTGATCGACCCGGCGGGTTCACTCCCTGCCTTCCGCGCGACGTTCGAGCGCCTGCTGGTGCTCGGCCGCCAGCAGGGACGGCTGCTGGAATCGCTGCTCACACTGGCGAGCAGCGAACGCGGGGTGGAACACCGGGAACCGGTCGACCTGGCGGTGCTGACCGAGCAGGTCCTGCAGGTCTCCCGGCCGGCCGCGCGGCACCGCGACGTTCGTATCGAGGCGCGCGTCGCCCCGGCGCTGACCACCGGGGACCCCGCGCTCGTGGAACGCCTGGTGGCGAACCTCGTGGACAACGCCGTCGGGTACAACGTGCCCGGCGGAAGGGTCGAAGTCAGCGTGGAGACGCAAGGCGCCTACGCCGTCGTGTCGGTGTCGAACACCGGCAAGACCATCCCGGCCGAGCAGGTGGAGCGCCTGTTCGAACCGTTCCAGCGGCTCGACCGCACCGCGGGGCCGGAAGGCCGCCACGGACTCGGACTGTCGATTGTCCGCGCCATCGCGACCGCGCACGACGCCGCGATCCTGGCCGCCGCCCGGCCGGACGGAGGACTCTCGGTGAGAGTCGCGTTCCCCGGGGTGGAGCGGGAAGAACCGCGGGAGTTGCCTGCGGCACCGGTGGCTGAAGGTTCGGCCGTCGCCTAGCCGATTCCGCCGGGGTCGACGATCGCGACCGCGATGATGGCTGTCTCCTTGCCCTGCTCAGCGGCGCGCCGTGATCAGCAGATGCTCCTCGGGCGGCGTCCCCGGCTCGTCCGCGGTGAAGATCTCCGAATGGGTGCCGGTGACCTCGAGTCCGGCCGCGCCGACCCGCCGGACGAGGTCGTCCGGCATGAAACTCGTTTCGTGGAAGGTGTGGCCGAAGAACTGCACCGGCACGTCTTCATAGTCTCGCGGCACGGTGACGAGGGCGAACAGCCCGCCCGGCACCAGCCAGCGCGCGACGTCGGCGAGTACGGCTTCGGTGTCCTTGCGCGGCATCTGCAGGAACGGGAAGAACGCGCAGACGGCTTCCCACGACTCGGGCGGAGACGTCCATTCCCGCACATCGGCTCGTACGAACGTGGCGGCGGGGACCTGTTCGCGGGCGATGCCGATCATCACCGACGAGACGTCGAGCCCGGTCACCCGGTGCCCGGCGGCGGTCAGGTCTTCGGCGACCGGACGGCCGGTTCCGCTGCCGATGTCGAGCACCCTCGACGACGGCGGCAGCGTTTCCAGCAGATGGCGCACCGCCCTGCCGACCACCGGTGGACGGCCGAAAACGTCCTCGTAGGCGGAACCGATGGTGTCGAACAGTTCCTCCGCCGTGGCCGGACGGTCCATTTCGCAGCTCCCTCGGATCGCGCGATGATCCACACCGGAAACCGAGGGTAGCGCGGCCTAGCCGTCGGCGGCACTCACGACGTCGAGCTCCTCCTCGGCCGATTTCGCCGACGCGTCCCGGATCCGTTCGTCGAGCTTCGCGAAGACCTGTTCCGCGCGAATGGCCGGCCAGTCCTCGGGCAGGTGTTCGGCGGGGAGGTGGGGGTCCTGCCGGACGGCTTGCAGCCAGTCGGTGTGGAGAAGCAGGCGGCGGGCCAGCTCGTCCGGTATCGAGGGGAGCGGGTTCGGCGTATCCCAGCGGTCGAGGAAGGCGTGGTACCGGGCGGAAATCTCGTCGATGTCGAAGGCCTTGCGCACCAGGTCGGCGGATTCCGTCGGCTTGGCCTCCTGGGCGCTGAACACGGTCACGTGGTCGAGCAGGCCGAGCGGTCCGGCGATCGCGGTGACGTCCCTGGTGCCCGGTGCGATCCACAAACCGTTCTGCAGCAGGCCGAAACCCGCCCAGACGAGCTGGCTGCGCAGATCGTGCCGGTCGCCGCGCCTGCTGTCGGGCAGGGAGTAGCCGACGAGGGTCCAGGTGCCGTCCCAGTCGCGGTTGACCGCGCCGGTGTCCCAGATCCGCCGCCGCCCGTCCTCCAGGACCTCGGTCGCGCGGGCGGTCAGTCCGAAGTAGACACGTCGCCCTCGGCGCTGTCTGGTCAGCAGGCCGCGGGCGACCATCCGGGTCAGCGTCGAGCGCACGGCCTCCTCGGAGACGCCCACCCGGGCGAACACGTCGATCACGCTGCCGGAGTAGACGGCGGTGTCGCGGCCGAGCACGTACAGGCCCAGGAAGTTGAGCATCAGGGACTGCGGCCGGTGGGCCTGGCCGGATGCGGTGTCGTCTTCGGTCACGCAGAGCAGCTTAGACGATGATGTTGGGCAGATTCTTGACGGCCGTTTGAATTGTGACCTACTTTAGGTCCGCAACGGACGACGAGAGGACGGCTCCATGGACTTGTCGGGCAAGGTCGCGGTGGTCACCGGCAGCGGCCGCGGATTGGGGCGGGCCTACGCGGCAGCGCTCGCCGCCGCGGGTGCCGCCGTCGTGGTCAACGACGTGGACGAGGCGGCGGCAGGGGAAACCGTCGGCGCCATCGCCGCGGCAGGTGGGCGAGCCGTTCCGGTGATCGCGCCGGTGGGGGACGCCGAGGTCGCCGAACGACTGGTCGCCACCGCGGTCGGGGAGTTCGGCCGGCTCGACGTGCTGGTCACCAACGCCGGGATCCTGCGCGACAGGGTGCTGTGGAAGATGTCCGACGAAGACTTCGACGACGTCGTCCGCGTTCATCTCCGCGGCACGTTCACCTGCGCTCGGGCCGCCGCAGTCCGGATGCGGGAACAGGGGGAGGGCGGCAGGCTGATCCTGGTCTCCTCGCCCGCCGGGCAGCGGGGCAACTTCGGGCAGACCAACTACGCCGCCGCGAAGGCCGGGATCGCCGCCATGGCGCGGACCTGGGCGATGGAACTGGCGAAGGCGGAGATCCTGGTCAACGCCGTCGTCCCGGTGGCCGCGACGGAGATGACGCGCACCATCCCGGCCTTCGCGCCGGTGATCGAGGAAGCGGAACGCACCGGCGAACCGTTCCCGCCCTGGCTGCGCCGCGACGAAGGGCTGGGCACGGTCGAGGACGCCGCGTCCCTGGTCGTCTTCCTGGCCTCGGACGAGTCGAAGGACATCACCGGTCAGGCGATCGGCATCGGCGGAGACCGGCTCGCTCTCTGGGCACACCCGCGGGAGAAGACCGTGGCCTTCGCCGACGGCGGCTGGACCGCCGACGGGATCGCGCTCGATTGGCACGCCGGGGTCGGCGCCGCCCCGGAGAGTTTCGGCATCCCCGCGCCGAAGGGACCGTGACATGCCGATCGACCTCGACGAAGTGGTCGCGATCGACGTCCACACCCACGCGGAGATCTCCAAGGACGGCCACGGTTCGCTGAGCCCCGCGCTGTTCGGCGCGTCGGAGAAGTACTTCAAGGCACACGGTCACCGGCAGCCGTCCATCGCGGAAATGGCGGCGTACTACCGGGAACGCAGGATGGCCGCCGTCGTCTTCACCGTCGACGCCGAACACGCCACCGGTCACGCGCGGATCGCGAACGAGGAGGTCGCCGAAAGCTGCGCAGAGCACGGCGACGTCCTCATCCCCTTCGCCAGCGTCGATCCGTGGAAAGGCGGGGCCGGCGTCCGTGAGGCCCGCAGGCTGGTCGAGGAACACGGCGTCCGAGGCTTCAAGTTCCACCCGAGCCTCCAGGGTTTCGCGCCGAACGACCGGATGGCGTACCCGCTTTACGAAGCCATCCAAGAACTCGAGGTTCCCGCGCTGTTCCACACCGGGCAGACCGGCATCGGCGCCGGCGTCCCCGGTGGCGGCGGGATCCGGCTCAAGTACTCGAATCCCTTGCTGGTGGACGACGTCGCCGTCGACTTCCCCGAACTCCGCATCATCCTCGCGCATCCGTCCTTCCCCTGGCAGGACGAGGCTTTGGCGGTCGCGACGCATAAACCGTACGTCCACATCGACCTGTCGGGCTGGTCGCCGAAGTACTTCCCGCCGCAACTCGTGCGGTACGCCAACACCCTGTTGAAGGACAAGGTCCTGTTCGGCTCCGACTATCCGGTGATCACCCCGGACCGGTGGCTCGCCGACTTCGCCGAACTCGAGATCAAACCCGAAGTCCGCCCGAAGATCCTCAAGGACAACGCGGCGAAGCTGCTCGGCCTCGTCAAGAACGGCTAGGAGAGACATGACCCACGCGAACGGCATCGAAGAGATCAAGGCCCTCGCGGGCGCGGACCTCGGCCACGGCGACTGGGTGGAGATCACCCAGGACCGGATCGGCCGGTTCGCCGACGCGACCGACGACCACCAGTGGATCCACGTCGACCCCGAACGCGCGGCCGGGGGCCCGTTCGGCGGGACCATCGCGCACGGATACCTGACGCTGTCCCTGCTGATCCCGCTGTTCTCAGATCTGCTGGAGATCACCGGCGTGCGGATGAGCGTGAACTACGGACTGGAGAAGGTGCGGTTCCCCAGCCCCGTCCCGGCCGGCGGCAAGATCCGCCTCGCCGGGAAGGTCGCCGAGGTCACCGACATCGCCGACGGGGTCCAGATGGTCCTCGACTTCACGATCGAACTCGACGGCTCCGCCAAACCGGCCTGCGTCGCGCGCGCCGTCTACCGGCACTACGCCTGACGAGGAGGAGAAGGCCATGCGGTCCCAGCGCAACGTCCAGCTCCGCCGAGCGGTCGCTTCGAGCTACCTCGGCAGCCTGATCGAGTACTACGACTTCCTGCTCTACGCCACGGCTTCCGCGGTGGTGTTCACCAAGGTGTTCTTCTCGGATCTCGACCCCGCGCTCGCGACGGTCGCCAGTTTCGGCACCTTCGCCACCGGCTATCTCGCCCGGCCGCTGGGCGGCGTGCTCTTCGGACATTTCGGCGACAAGCTCGGCCGCAAGCGGATGCTCGTGATGACCATGACGCTGATGGGTGTCTCCAGCTTCCTCATCGGGCTTCTGCCGACCTACGACCAGATCGGGCCCGCCGCGCCGGTCGGCCTGATCCTGTTGCGGGTGCTGCAGGGCGTCTCGGTCGGCGGCGAATGGGGCGGCGCCGTCCTGATGTCCGCCGAACACGCCACAACGCGGCGCGGCCTGTGGGCCAGCTTCGCGAACGCGGGCGCGCCGAGCGGGATGGTCGTGTCGACCCTGGTGATGACGGCGACGGTGGCCATCACCGGCGAGGCTGCGTTCCTGGACTGGGGCTGGCGAGTGCCGTTCCTGCTCAGTGTCGTGCTCCTGGCGATCGGGTTGTTCGTCCGCTCCCGGGTCGAAGAGACCCCGGCTTTCCTCGCCGCCAAGACGAAAGCGCCGCGACGCCGGTTCCCGCTCGTCGCCGTGCTGCGCGACCAGCCGAAGACGTTGCTGCTGGGCGTCGGTGTGGGGCTCGCCGCGTTCGTCGTGCAGGCGACGCTGACGACGTTCGTGCTCGCATACGGCGTCCAAGCGGGACATGGGCGGCAAGCCGTGCTGAACGCGCTCACCGTGTCGTCCGCGTGCGCCGTCGTGGGCATCATCGGCTGGTCGGCGGTCTCGGACCGGTTCGGCAGGCGGCCGGTCGTGATGATCGGCGCGGTGGTGACCGCGGTGTACGGGTTCCTGCTGTTCCCGCTCGTCGACAGCCGCAGCGGCGCACTGCTGCTCGTGGCGCTGGTGATCGGACAGGGCGTCTTGCACCCGATGATGTACGGGCCGCTGGCCGCGCTCTACACCGAACTGTTCGCCACCGAGAACCGGTACACCGGCGCCTCATTGGGATATCAGCTCGCCGGCCTCGGCGCGGGCTTCGCGCCGGTGCTGTTCGCCGAGTTCCAGCGCGCGTCCGGCGAGCCGTCGACGACGGCGGTGTCCTGGACGATCGCGGCGTTCTGCCTGCTCTCGGCAGGCTGCGTGCTGGCGCTGAAGGAGACGAACCGGCGAGACTTGATCGAGACGTCGCCCGCCAGGACCGCCGCTGTGGAAACCGTCGAATAGGAGACCGCGGATGCTCGACGAGGGAATCGGCGGCTGGCCCGCCCGCCGGGCGCGGATCTCGCCCGGGCGCACCGCCCTGCTCTTCGAAGACGAACCGACGACGTACGCCCGTCTCGCCCAGCGCGTCGCGAAGCTGGCTTCGCGACTGAGCGCGGCGGGCGTCCGCAAGGGCGATCGGGTGGCCTATCTCGGGCCGAACCATCCGGCGTTCGTCGAAACCCTGTTCGCGACCACCTCGCTCGGCGCGATCTTCGTCCCGCTCAACTTCCGGCTGACCGCCCCGGAGATCGAGCACATCCTCGACGATTCCGGTGCCACGGTGCTGATCCACGCGCCCCGAACCGTCCCCGACAGGCCCGCGGTCCGAACAGTCACACTGGACGACTACGAAACCTGGCTCGCCGAGCCAGGTGAGACCCCGGCAGACGTGACCGTGGCGGCCGACGACGTCGCGCTGATCCTCTACACGTCCGGTACGACGGGACGGCCGAAGGGCGCCGCACTCACGCACGCCAACCTGCTCTGGAACACCTTCAACCTGCTGATCGGGGTCGACGTCGGGGGAGACGAGGTCACCCTCGTCACCGCGCCGCTGTTCCACATCGCCGCGTTGGCGCAGACGCTGCTGCCCACCCTGGTCAAGGGCGGCTGCGCACTCATCACCCCATCGTGGGATGTGGACGGTTGCTTCGACCTGATCGAGCGGCACCGGGTGACGTGGATGTTCGGCGTGACAACGATGTACGCCACCTTGGCCGCGTCCCCGCGGTGGCCTTCCGCCGACCTGTCGTCGGTGCGGAGCGTGATGTGCGGCGGCGCGTCCGTTCCGGAGGAACTGGTGCGGACGTATCAGCGGCGCGGGCTCGTGTTCTGCCAGGGATACGGGATGACCGAGACCGCGCCGGGCGTGACGTTCCTGGAGGCGCGGGAGAGTGGTGGGCGGGCGGGCTCGGCGGGTGTTCCGGTGTTCTTCGCCGACGTCCGGCTGGAGCCGCCGGGAACGGGCGAGGTCCAGGTCAAGGGGTCGAACGTGACACCCGGCTACTGGCGGAACCCGGTCGCGACGGCGGCCGCGTTCACCGAGGACGGATGGTTCCGCACCGGCGATCTCGCGACCGTCGACGAGGACGGGCACTACCGGATCGTCGACCGGCTGAAGGACATGTTCATCTCCGGCGGGGAAAACGTGTACCCGGCCGAGGTGGAGAACGTCCTTTACGAACACCCGGCGGTGGCCGAAGCCGCGGTGATCGGTGTCCCGGACCACAAATGGGGCGAGGTCGGCCGCGCCTTCGTCGTCCTGTCGGGTGACGCCGGCGACGACGAGCTGCGACGGTTCCTGCTGGGACGGCTGGCGAAGTACAAGGTGCCGGTGCGGTTCGAGTTCGTCGAGCGGCTGCCCAGGACCGCGTCGGGAAAGGTGCGCAAGGCCGACCTGCGGACGGGCGCCTGAACCTGTCGGCCGGTGCGCTTACACTGTGGCCGCCGAGTTCTGGGGGTTTCAGGTGAGTGTGCAGAGTGACGAGTTCCACCGGATGTTGGAAAAGCTCGCGGACGTCGAGCGTTCCGACGCGAAGGAGTGGGAGTCGTACAGCGTGCGCGGCAAGCGGTTCGGGTACTACTGGCCGCGGACCCAGACCGTCGGCCTGAAGCAGACGCTGTCGGAACAAGAGGCGCTCGTGGCCGAACGCCCGGACGTCTTCGAGGTCCAGTTCACCGCCGGAGGATTCGGCTGGGTGGTCGTCCACCTCGACGGCATCGAGTCCGACGAACTGACCGAACTGGTTTACGAGGCCTGGCGGCTGTCGGCCCCCGAGGAACTCGTCGCGCAGGTTCCGCCGCCCTGTTGAGCGTTACTGCGATCGTGTGTTGACGTGCGTCACTGTTTCCGTGGGGTAGTGGTCGGGAACATTCCAGGTGGCTGTGCGTTGTAGAGAGTGTCGGTACGGATGGTGCCCCCGGGCCTCAAACTCCGCCTTCATGGAATACCGGTTCGGCCGGAGCCATGATGTGCCACTCGCCGAGAGGCGGCCCTCCGTACCGGCTTTTAGCTCCCGCTTCCGCTCGCAGGTAACCCCCAGGCCTTCGCTGAGCGGGAGCGGGTCTTTTCTTTATCCGGCGCGGATATTCGGCGTTGCTACGATCGAGTGTTGACGCACGTCACGTCAGGGAGAGCTCCGCGGCGCGGAACATTTCACGCGGCGGATCGTTGTACAGGGTGTCGGTACGGATGGTGCCCCCGGGCCTCAAACTCCGCCTTCATGGAATACCGGTTCGGCCGGAGCCATGATGTGCCACTCGCCGAGAGGCGGCCCACCGTACCGGCCACCGAACTCCCGCTTCCGCTCGCAGGAACCCCCAGCCTTCGCTGAGCGGAAGCGGGACCTTTTCTTTAATCACTTTGCCCGTGTCGGCATTCGATCTTCGTTAGGTAATCCCGGTTCCGTGATGCTCAAATACGCCGCCGCCAGCGGTCTGCCTCGTGACAGGGTCGACTGGTGCGATTGCGGCGGATCAGCAGGTGGCGGTGGCCAGGCGCGGTACTGGGCAGGATGTGAGCAGTCGTAGAAGCGGTGGTGTCTGATGTCCGGAGTCCAGAAAGCGCGTGATCATGCGGGTGGCCGGTCCGGGTGAACTTGCCCGCGAGGCGGTCCCTCAGATCCTCGAACGCTTCCTGCCAGTACGCTGTGACCTGGGGCCGCCGCGTGATCGTTTATCTTCACACACCGATGATCATCTGTGACCGCACCTGCCACTGTCAGCAGGAGAACGGCTCGTCGAAGGAGACGCAGTGCTGGGATTGCTGGGCTTCTACGACGAACTCGAAACCCGCTCCGGCCAGCCGAACGGATCGATCCGCGATGCCGTCCGGTCCGTCGGCGAGCCGGACGAGGCGGACCTGGTGGCCTACCTGGACGCCGGCCACGTCCTGATCGACGTCATGGAAGCGGGTCACGACGTCATCACCGGCAGCACCCACCGGCACTCTCCGGGATGCTCGTCACCGGTGACCGACGGCACCTGGTTGTGGCGCCAGGACTTCCCGCACTACCTGGAAGCCCACCACGTCTCGCTGCCCCGGACGTTCGTCGAACACGTCCGCGGCCTGAACTACCGAATGCCCACCATCACCGTCGCGCAGTTCGCTCCACACTACGACGAGACCATGCCCCTGGTCGGTTGGGCCTCGGCCGTCCCGTGGCGATCGACGGCGACCACGCTCGTACCTGAACCCCGACCAGTGAGCAGCAAAGCCCAGTTCGACGCGGCGACGCTGGCCCCCGACCGGAACCGGCCGCGAGACGGCGGGGGCAAGCGGCGTAAGCCACGGAAGGCGTAGGAACCAACAGCTCAGGAGCGATCTGCAGCTGGAGTACCAACTGAGAGGTAGAGCCCGTGTCGGCACTCGGGCATGCCGAAGGGCCCGTCGCCGGTGGCTGGCGGGCTCTTCGGGGTCAGGCGGCGCGGTGGAGGGTGTTGCGCCGGGGTAGTCGGAGCGGGTCTCGGTATTGGGGTGGGATGAACTCGGGTAACCCGTCAGCGGCCATTCGGACTTCCCATTCGCCGTGATGGATCAACCGGTGGTGGAAGCTGCAGAGTAGGACGAGGTTGCGCAGGTCGGTCCGTCCGCCGTCTGCCCAGTGGTGGATGTGGTGGGCGTGACAGCCCTTCGGCCGCCGGTGACAGCCCGGGAAGGCGCAACCCCCGTCGCGGATGTTCAACGCCCGTCGTTGGCCGGGGGTGACGAAGCGTCTGAGCCGTCCCACATCGAGGGGTTCTCCGGCTGCGTTGAGGACGACGGGCAGCATGAGGCAGTCGCAGGCGGCCATGCGGGCGTCGCGGGCGGTCATCTCTCCGACGAAATCGACGCACGCGGTCCCGAGACCGGTTTTCAGTTCATCGAGTCCGATGGTGACGTGCACCAGGGTCCGGTAGCCGTTGGTGCCGGGCTGGTCCGGGCAGGCGATCGCGAGATCCAACAGATCAGCGAACGCATCACCCTGACGTTCCGCCTTGCTCCGGAAGTCGCCTTCGCCGAACTCGTCGACCGGGCGAGGCTTGCTATAGGCCTCGATGAACGCTGCTGTGCGGGCGCCGAGTTCGTCGTCCAACAGGCCTTTGAGGTTCCAGAAGCCGTCTTTGCGGCGCTCCACAGTGAGTTCGCGACGGGGCTGGGTGGGTTCGGGGTCCTTGGGTTCTTTGCCGTCGGGGTCGAGCCATGCCAGCATCTGCTTCGCACATTTCGCGATCTCCGAAGGCCCGGCGTCCCGGCCAAGATTCGCGAGCTGATTCTCCGCACACGCCCGATCCTCCACCGAGGTCTCGGCCGGGATCTTCCGCAGCACGTCCAAGATCTGATCGATCCGCTGCTCACCGACCAGCCCCTCGGCCGCGACCGCCGCAGTGGCAGGCGCGAACGGCGGAACCTCGCTGCCATCAAGCGCACGCGTCGGATTCAACGCGACCGCACGCTTCACCACATCCCCCGCCTCACCACGGGTCAGACCCGCGAGATCAGCGAACCACGCCTCCGTAGTCCCATAGCCGTACAAATCCTTGGCGCCCCGAGACTCGATCTCCGCCAAGAACCGTCCCAACCCGGCCGCGGCGACCCGCATCACTCGCAGGAAGTGTCGCGCCCCATGGGCAAGCTCCAGTTTCCCGGCACGCCACAACTCCTGCGGCAGCTCGGGAAGAACGGGAACCTCGGTCTCGGACACCCCACAATAATACCCTAAACCTGTCGAACATGCGTTCGTAATGTTATGTGACGGCGAAATGGTGCGAATAACACTAGAGGGTGATTTGGCCGAATGTCGTGACTACAGAACCGCCGGAAAGGGGTCGCGGGTGGTAAGTGGCGTTAGAACGCGACTTACCACCCGCGACCTCCGGAGCCCCCGACGCCCAGCCCCACCAACCTTCAACGTTGCGAAAGTGCCCTTCGCAACACCGGCCGCGGGCAAGCGATCGACCGGCTCAAGCGTCCACGAGCGACCCTCCGGCCAACCGCATCCTCCTGTTTACCTTGATCTCCTTCAGGAACCGCTCATCGTGACTCACCACTACGAAAGCCCCCTGATAAGCCCCCAGCGCGCTCTCCAGCTGCCCGACGCTGACGAGGTCGAGATTGTTCGTCGGCTCATCCAGGAGAAGCAACTGAGGCGCGGGTTCGGCGAAGAGGACGCAAGCGAGCGTCGCGCGCAGCCGCTCGCCTCCCGAGAGCACACCGACGGGAAGCTGACTGCGGGCGCCGCGGAAAAGGAACCGCGCCAGCAAGGTCATCCGTTGCGACTCCGGTAGTCCCGGAGCGAACGTCGCGAAATTCTCGGCGATGGTGCGGTCCAGGTCCAGGAGGTCCAGGCGCTGCGAGAGATACGCGATCCGGCCTTCGGCTCGCTTCACCGTGCCACCACTGGGCTCGAGGTCTCCGTTGAGCACTCGCAGGAGCGTCGACTTCCCGGAGCCGTTGCCGCCGGTGAGCGCGATCCGTTCGGGGCCGCGGATCGTCAGGTCGACGCCGTCGCCTGAGAACACGTTCCGGTCGCCGTAGCGGACCTGGATGTGCTCGCCGTGAAAGACCGTGCGTCCGGCCGGGACGTTCGTACCCGGCAGGATCAGCGCGATCTTGTGGTCGTCGCGCAGCGAGCGCTCGGCCTCGTCGAGACGGCTCTTCGCTTCGCTGACCCGTGCGGCGTGGGTCTCGTTCGCCTTGCCGGCGGATTCCTGGGCGTTGCGTTTCATGGTGCCCGCGAAGATCTTCGGCAGCCCGGCGTTGCCGAGGTTGCGGGTCGCGTTGCCCGCTCGCCGGTCGGCTCGCTCCCGCGCCTGCTGCATCTCCCGCTTCTCGCGTTTGACCTGCTGTTCGGCACTGCGGACGTTGCGTTCGGCGACCTCCTGTTCTGCCTTGACCGCCGCCTCGTACTGGGTGAAGTTCCCGCCGTGGTACCGGAGATCGCCGCGATCGAGTTCGGCGATCCGGTCCATTTTGTCGAGCAGTTCCCGGTCGTGGCTCACCAGCAGGAGGCAGCCGGACCAGTCTTCGAGGACGCCGTAGAGCTTGCGGCGGGCATCCAGGTCGAGGTTGTTGGTCGGTTCGTCAAGGAGGAGGACGTCGGGTCGCTTGAGCAGCTGCGCGGCCAGGCCGAGGGAGATGATCTGCCCACCGCTCAGCGTGCGCAGGCTCCGATCCAGCGCGATGGCGTCGAGGCCGAGCCGGTCGAGCTGGGCGCGAGTGCGTTCCTCGATGTCCCAGTCGTTGCCGATGGTGGTGAAGTGCTCGTCGCTCGCGTCGCCGGACTCGATCGCGTTCAACGCCGCGAGCTGCGGAGCGATGCCCAGGACCTCGGTCACGGTCAGGTCCGCTGTGAGCGGCAGCGACTGCGGCAAGTAGCCGAGGACACCCTGCGCGGACACGGTCCCGGAGAGCGGCCGCAACTCGCCGGCGATCAGTTTGAGGAGTGTGCTCTTGCCCGCCCCGTTGGGCGCGACCAGGCCGGTCCGGCCACCGGGCACGGTGAAGGAAAGGTCGTCGAAGACCGGGGTGTCATCCGGCCAGGAGAAGGACAGGGCGGACACGACGACGAAGGCGTCTGACATGGAGAAGACCTCGCGAAGAATGCGGGCGCCTCAAGGCTGCACCGCGGCGGACGTGGCGTTGAGGGAACGACGACATGGCCACATCGGCGTTTCCCGCCGGTGGCCTGGCAACTCCGGCTCACCCGGAGATGTCGTCTTCACCTGCCACGTCTGGTCTCCCGCATCGTTGATCAGCTGCGCGTCCACCATAACAAAACCGGTCGCGGCCCGCCGGGGGATATCCGGCGGGCCGCGACCGCGGATCAGCTCAGGCCGTTGAGGCTGATCGCCCGTGCGTACCAGAGCGCGCTCTGCTTCGGGGTCCGCCGCTGGGTCGCGTAGTCGACGTGCACGAGGCCGAACCGTTTGGCGTATCCCTCGGCCCACTCGAAGTTGTCGAGCAGCGACCAGTAGAAGTACCCGCGTAGGTCGACGCCCGCCTCGATGGCTTCGTAGGCGGCACGCAGATGCGAGTCGAGGAACGCGATCCGGTCGGTGTCGGCGATGTCGCCGCCGATCATGGTGTCCGGATAGGACGCGCCGTTTTCGGTGATGTACAACGGGATCGGCCGGTATTCCCGGTGGACCTGGAGAAGGCACTCGGTGAGCCGCGAGGGCTGCACCTCCCAGCCGGAGTCGGTGCGCGGCGCCGTCTCGTCGGGCACGAAGTGGACGTCGGGGACGCCGAGCCAGTCGGGTCCCGCCGGTTCGCTGCCGGGCCGGGGCGAACCGGCGACCTGGTAGCCGCGGTAGTAGTTGATGCCCAGCCAGTCGATCGGGGCCGCGATCGTGTCGAGGTCGCCCTCCCGAATCAGCGATTCGATGCCGAGCGGCGCGAGGTCGGTGAGCAGGTCGGCGGGGTAGCGCCCGCGCAGGATCGGGTCGAGGAAGAGCCGGTTCTGCAGGCCGTCGATCCGGCGTGCCGCCTCGGCGTCCACAGTGGACGAAGGATCCGCGGCGGAGACCGGATACAGATTCAAGGTCACGCCCGAGGACGCGGCGGGCGCGTGCCGTCGAAGGACGTCCATCGCGAGGCCGTGGCCCAGCAGCAGATGGTGCGAGGCGGCGACGGCGGCGCGCGGCTCCCGCCGTCCGGGCGCGTGGATCCCGCCCGCGTAACCCAGCATCGCCGCGCACCACGGCTCGTTCAGCGTCGACCAGTTCGCCACCCGGTCGCCCAGATGCGCCACGATCGTTTCGGCGTACTCGGCGAACCGGAACGCGGTCTCGCGCGAAGCCCAGCCGCCCTGGTCTTCCAGCGCCTGAGGGAGATCCCAGTGGTAGAGCGTCGCCCACGGTTCGACGCCGGCTTCGAGGAGCCTGTCGACGAGCCGGTCGTAGAACGCGAGGCCCGCCGGATTCGGCGCGCCGCCGTCGGGCCGGATCCGGGGCCAGGACAGGGAGAACCGGTAGGCGCCGAGCCCGAGCCGACGCATCAGGTCCACGTCTTCGGAGTAGCGGCGGTAGTGGTCGGCACCCGGTTCGCCGGTGTCGCCGCCGACGACGGCACCGGGACGGCGGGCGAAGACGTCCCAGATCGAGTCGGTGCGGCCGTCGGCGTCGGTGGCCCCTTCGACCTGGAAGGCCGCGGTGGCGGCGCCCCACACGAATCCGGGCGGGAACAGCAGCGCGGTCTTCGCCCGGACACTGTCGGGATGAGCGGACATGGTCACCCTTTCACGGCACCTTGCATGATCCCGGCCACGATCTGGCGGCCGAGGAGGAGGAAGACGATGAGGATCGGGATGGTGGCCAGGGTCGTCCCGGCCAGCACCAGCGAGTAGTCGACGTAGTAGCCGCTCTGCAGCTTCTCCAGGGCGAGCTGGACGGTGGGATTGCCGGCGTCCAGCACGACGAGCGGCCAGAGGAAGTCGTTCCATGACGTCATGAACGTGAACATCGCCAGGATCGCCGCCGCCGGGCGGACCGCGGGCAGGCAGACGTTCCAGAAGATCCGGATCATGCTGCAGCCGTCGACCCTGGCCGCCTCGATCAGTTCGTACGGTACCGCGTCCACTGTGTACTGACGCATCCAGAAGACGCCGAACGCGGTCACCAGGTTGGGCACGATCACCGACTGCAGTCCGCCGGCCCAGCCGAACTCGGACATCGCCATGAACAAAGGGATGATGCCGAGCTGGGTCGGGACGGCGAGCGTGATGACGATGAACACGAACAGCCCGTTCCGGCCGCGGAAGCGCAGTTTGGCGAAGGCGAATCCGGCCAGCGACGAGAACAGCACCGTGGTGAGGGTGACCGTGCCGGACACGATCAGGCTGTTCGCGAGCGCCTTCCAGAACGGCACGGTGTCGAACACCCTGGCCGCGTTGGCGAAGAAGTTGCCGCCGGGCAGGAAGGGTGGGACCCGTTCGGTGAGCATCCCGCTGTCCCGGCTGGCCACCAGGAACGACCAGTAGAACGGGAAGAGCGAGCCCAGGACGAAGATCGTCAGCACGATGTAGGTCGCGCGGCGCGGCTTGCCGAGCGCCGAAACGCTCCGCTTGACACTGCTGGTGAGCACGGTCATTTCTTCTTCACCGCCGGAGTCCGGGCGAGCCTGCCGGTGAGGAAGAAGTTCACCAGCGCGATCAGCACGATGATCAGGAACAGCACCCACGCGATGGCCGACGCGTAGCCGAGTTCGTAGTTCTCGAAGGCCGTTTGGTACAGGTAGAGCGTCACGGTCTGGAACTGGTTGGACGAGCCGCCGTTGTTAGACCCGGGCATGGCGTCGAACAGTTTGGGCTCGGTGAAGATCTGCAGCCCGCCGATCGTCGAGGTGATCGTGACGAAGATCAGCGTCGGCTTCAGCAGCGGGAGCGTGATGCCGAAGAACCGGCGAGCGGGGCCCGCCCCGTCGATGAGGGCGGCTTCGTGCAGTTCCTTGGGGATGGCCTGCATCGCCGCCAGCACGATCAGCGCGTTGTAGCCGGTCCAGCGCCAGTTCACCATGATCGCGATCGCGGCGTGGCTGCTGAACCGGCCCGCCTGCCAGTCGACGGGGTCCAGTCCGATGGTCTGCAGCAGGCCGTTGACCAGGCCGTACTTTGGTCCGAACAGGTTCGCGAAGATGATCCCGAGCGCCACCAGGCTGGCGGCGTAGGGGAGCAGGATGCCGACGCGCCACCCGGTCGCCCCGCGCAGCCTGGCGCTGAGCAGGGCCGCCAGCATGACGGCGATGATCAGCTGCGGGACGCTGGAAAGCAGGAAGATGCTGACGGTGTTCTCGAGCGCGTTCCAGAACTGCGTGTCGGCGAACAGCTCCTTGAAGTTGTCCAGTCCGATGAAGTCCGGGGCGTCGTCGCCCGCCTCCCAGCTGAACAGCGACACATACGCCGTGTAGAGCAGCGGGAACAGCCCGACGATCCCGAACACGAGGAAGAACGGGGCGATGTAGAGGTACGGCGAGACCTTGACGTCCCACCGGCTCAGCCGGTGCCGGAGGGTGGGCCGGGGCGACGTGCGCACCCCGGCCTTACTCCCTTCCGGCGCGATCTTGTCGACGACGGTCATCGGTCAGCGCGTGATCTTCTTCGCGGCGTCGAGCAGTTGCGTCCAGCCCTCGTCGGCCGACTTGCCCTGTTCGACGGCCTGCAGTGCCGGGCTCGACGCGTTCTCCTGGATCTGGCCGTCACCCGGGCCCTTGTACTGCGGCTTGGCGACCTTCTTGGCCTGCTCCGCGAACAAATGCCCGACCTTGAGGTCACCGAAGTACGCGTCGGTCTCGCTCAGCAGCGCCGGGTCCTCGAGCGCCTTGACCTGGCTCGGGAAGGTGCCCTTGGCCTGGAACGCCTTGATCTGCTGCTCGGGCGCGGTCAGCCAGGCGGCGAGTTCGGCCGCCTCTTTCGGGTGCTTCGACTGCGTGGGCACGGTCAGGTACGAACCGCCCCAGTTGCCGCCACCACCGGGGAAGGCCGCGGTGACCGCCCACTTGCCGGCGTTCTCCGGGCCGGAGTGCTCCTCGATGACACCGAGCATCCACGCGGGACAGACCTTGGTCGCGAAGGCGCCCTGTTTGAACCCGGAGTTCCACTCGTTGCTGAACGCGGTCAGCTTGGCCGACTGTCCCTTCGCGACGGCCGCGGTCACCTTGGTCCAGGCGTCCTTGATGCCTTGGTTGCCTTCCAGCGCCAGCTTGTCGTCGTTGCCGATGTAGCCGGTGGGCAGCTGGTTGACCATGGCGTTGAAGTTCTGCGACGCCGAGTCGAACCATGCCTTGCCGCCGGTCTTGGAGACGTACTGCTCGCCCGCGGCGAAGTAGCTGTCCCAGGTCGCGAACAGCGGTTTGACCGCTTCGGGGTCGGTCGGCAGGCCGGCGGCCTGCAGCATGTCCTTGCGGTAGCACATGGCCAGCGGGCCGATGTCCGTGCCGTAGCCGATGACCTTGCCGTCCTTGGTCTTCGCCGCGTCGTACTTCCAGCCGAGCCAGCGGTCGGGGGAGGCGTCCGCCGGGCCGATCTTGGGCAGGTCGTTGAACTTCGAGCCCTTGTCGAGGACGTTCGACAGGTGCCCCTCCTCGACCGCGGTGACGTCGGCGAGGCCGGATCCGGCGGCGAGCTTCGTGATCAGATCCTGGTGGTACGGGCCACCCTGTCCGGTCTTGCGGTGGGTGACCTTGATGTTCGGGTGCAGTCGTTCGTACTCGGGAATGAGATTCTCGTAGCCGAATTCGGTGAACGTCGCCAGCGTCAGTTCGATCTTCGCGTTCGGGTCCGACGCGGCGGGTGCCCCGCCGTCGTCACCCCCGCAGGCCGCCACTCCGAACGCCGTCATGGTGATACCCAGTGCCAGCACCAGGCCGTTCCGGATGCTTCTCACGTGTCAAACCCCTTGCCGATGGGTGGGAACGCCGTCGCGTGACCGAAAGTGGGAGCGCTCCCAGAGGATGCGCAGAGTCTGTCGCCGCGCCATGGCCGTGTCAAGGGCTTGTAATAAGAGCGTTTCCATCAGGGGAGCGCTCTCAGTGTTCCGGGCGCGCGGACACTAAGCTGTGGGGGTACGGATGGTGCTGAAGGGTGAAGGTGACGCGGGTGGGGCCTCGACCAGGGGAAGACGACCGGCCGACGTTGGAAGACGTCGCCGCGTCGGCCGGGGTCAGCCGGTCGACGGCTTCCCGCGCGCTCAACGACGACGGCTACGTCAGCGCGCGTTCCCGCGAGAAGGTGCAGGCCGCGGCCCGCGAACTCGGCTACTCCCCGAACCAGGCGGCCCGGTCGCTGGTCACCCGTCGGACCGGCGCGGTCGCGGTCGTGCTGTCCGAGCCGGAGGCGCGGCTGCTCGACGACCCGTACCGCACCGCGGTCATGCGGGCCGGCTACCGCGAGCTGGCCGACATCGGCTGCCAGATGGTGCTGATCTTCAGTGACACCCGTGAGGACCTCGACCGCACGGTGCGCTTCCTCGACGGCGGGCACGTCGACGGCGTGCTGGTGTTCGCGCCGCACCGCACCGACCCGCTGCCCAAGGCGTTGCGGCAGCTGCGGATCCCGGTGGTCTACGGCGGGCAGGCGGCCGGACTCAAACGCGGCGTCCACGTCGTCGACTTCGACAACGAGGGCGGCGCCAAGCTGGCCGTCGCGCATCTGGTCGAGGCGGGTCACCGGCGGATCGCCACGATCGCGGGGCCGCAGGACCAGAGCGCGGCGATCGACCGGCTCTCGGGCTGGCGCAAGACCCTGCTCGACGCCGGATACGACCCGGCGGACCTGGTCGAAGAGGCCGACTTCACCCTCACCGGCGGTGCGAAGGCGATGTCGAACCTGCTTGAACGGCGTCCTGACCTCGACGCCGTCTTCGTGGCCAGCGACATGATGGCCCTCGGCGCACTCCGGACCCTGCATTCGGCCGGACGGCGGATCCCCTCGGACGTCGCCGTCGTCAGCTTCGACGACAACGCGACCCTGGCGCCGGAGATGGATCCGCCGCTGACCTCGGTGCACCAGGACCCGCGCGAGCAGGTCCACGCGATGGTCGAGACGCTGCTGGCGGTCATGGACGACCGGGATCTCAAGCCCCGCCAGCGGATCTTGCCGGTCTCGCTGACCCGTCGCGCGTCGAGCTGAACCCCGGGCGGCCGTGACCCGACTGTGACTCGGGTAGCGCTTGACCCCACTCGTGTTATCGCTAACACTTGCGGCACTCGTCACACGGGATGGAGACAGGCGATGGCGCGCGACACCACCGAAAGCGGCAAAACGGTCGTGTCCTCCGTGGGCAAGCAGGCGAGCCTCACCGACGTCGCCGCGCTCGCGGGTGTCTCGCATATGACGGTCTCCCGAGTCATCAACGGCACCGGCCCGGTGCGCGCCGAGACCCGCGTCCGGGTCAACGCCGCCATCGAAAAGCTCGACTACCGGCCGAATTCGGTCGCCCGAGCCCTGGTCACCGGCCGTTCGGGCACGCTGGGTGTGGTCGCGCTGGAGGCCAACCTCTACGGGCCGGCCAGCACGCTGAGCGGGATCGAGCACGCCGCCCGCGAGGCCGGCTACGCGACGACCATAACGAGTATCAGCCGTCCGGGCCGGTCGTCCATCGCCGACGCGGTGGAGCGGCTGCGGCGACAGGCCGTCGAAGGCATCGTCGTCATCGCCCCGCATGTCACCGCCGGTCGCGCTCTCGAAGCCGCGCCCAGTGACGTCCCGCTGGTGGCGGTCGGCGGTGGGGAAGAGGCGCCGGTGCCGGTCATCTCGGTCGACCAGTACGACGGCGCCCGCCGGGCCACCGAACATCTGCTCGGCCTCGGGCACGAGACCGTCTGGCATGTGGCGGGACCCGAGGACTGGCTGGAGGCGCTCGACCGCGAGCGCGGCTGGCGGGAAACCCTGCAACGGCACGGCGCGCGGATCCCGCCCGTCGTGCGGGGTGACTGGAGCGCGCGTTCCGGGTACGCGGCGGGGCGATCCCTCGTCGGCGAAAAGGGGCTGAACGCGGTATTCGTGGCCAACGACCAGATGGCCCTCGGTTTTCTCCGCGCCTGCACCGAGGCCGGGGTGAACGTGCCGGGGGAGGTGCGGATCGTCGGTTTCGACGACGTCCCCGAGGCGGCCTACTACACGCCTCCGCTGACGACGGTGCGCCAGGACTTCGTCGAAGTCGGCAGGCGCACGTTCGACCTGCTCCGCCGCCGGATGAACGGCGGCGAGGAACGTGCGCGTGACCTGGTGGTCCCCGAGTTGATCGTGCGGGAGAGCACCGGCATCTCGTAGTGCCGGAGCCTGTCCCGGCGCTGTTCCACCAGCAGAGTGTTAACGCTAACTCAAATGATCAGTGCGGATCTAGGAGTCGATGTGGCGAGAAAATCTTTGACGTCGATCGTGGCCGGGATGGCGGGCCTGCTCGTGCTCACCGCCTGCGGCGGTGGCGGCGGAACGGGAGTCGGCGGCGGCGCCATCACCCTCGGTTTCGCCCAGGTCGGCGCGGAAAGCGGCTGGCGGACGGCGAACACGAAGTCCGTCCAGGAGTCCGCGAAGGCGGCCGGGATCGAGCTGAAGTTCTCCGACGCGCAGCAGAAGCAGGAGAACCAGATCACCGCGATCCGGTCCTACATCCAGCAGAAGGTCAAGGTCATCGCCTTCTCGCCGGTCGTCGAATCCGGCTGGGACACCGTGCTCAAGGAGGCGAAGACGGCGAACATCCCGGTCATCCTCACCGACCGCGCCGTCGACTCGCAGGACAAGACGCTCTACAAGACGTTCCTCGGTTCGGACTTCGTCGCCGAGGGCAAGAAGGCCGGCCAGTGGCTGACCAAGGAGTTCGGCTCCGCCGCGGGCGACGTGAACATCGTCGAACTGCAGGGCACCACGGGATCTGCGCCGGCGAACGACCGCAAGAAGGGCTTCGCCGAGGTCATCGCTTCGCAGCCGAAGTACAAGGTCGTCGCGTCGCAGACCGGTGAGTTCACCCGCGCCAAGGGCAAGGAGGTCATGGAGGCCTTCCTGAAGTCCCAGCCCAAGATCGACGTGCTCTACGCGCACAACGACGACATGGCGCTCGGTGCCATCGAAGCGATCGAGGCGGCCGGGAAGGTCCCCGGTAAGGACATCAAGATCGTCTCCGTCGACGGCGTCCGCGACGCGCTGCAGGCACTGGCCGACGGCAGGATCAACCACGTCGTCGAATGCAATCCGCTGCTCGGCCCGCAGCTGATGGACCTGGTGAAGAAGGTCGCCGCCGGTGAGCAGGTGCCGCCGCGTATCGAGACCGCCGAGACCGAATTCGACCAGGCGGCCGCGAAGGCCGCGCTGCCCCAGCGTCAGTACTGACGAAGGCCGGACGATGACAGAGCCCACCGCGCTGCTGCGGATGAGCCATATCCGGAAGGAATTCCCGGGTGTGGTCGCCCTCGACGACGTCTCCTTCCGGATGTTCCCCGGCGAGGTGCACGCGCTGATGGGCGAGAACGGCGCCGGGAAGTCCACCTTGATCAAGGTGCTCACCGGTGTGTACGGGGTGGACGCCGGAACGATCGAACTCGCCGGGAACCCGGTCGCGTTCAGCGGCCCGGGCGAGGCGCAGCGTTCCGGCGTCAGCACCGTGTACCAGGAAGTGAACCTCTGCCCGAATCTGTCGGTGGCGGAGAACATCTGCCTCGGCAAGGAGCCGCGACGGCGCGGCCGCATCGACTGGCGCGAGATGCGCCGCCGGGCGGCCGCGCTGCTGGCCAGGCTGGACGTCGAAGTCGACGTCTCGGCCGAACTGGGCGGCTGTTCGATCGCGGTACAGCAACTGGTCGCGATCGCGAGGGCGCTCGACGTCGACGCGCGTGTCCTGGTCCTCGACGAACCGACGTCCAGTTTGGACACCGGAGAGGTCGAGCAGCTGCTGAAAGTGGTGCGGGCACTGCGAGGGGAGGGGATGGCGATCCTGTTCGTCTCCCACTTCATCGAGCAGGTCTTCGCCGTCGCGGACCGGATGACGGTACTGCGCAACGGGAAGCTCATCGGCGAGTACCGCACCGAGGAGATCACGCCGGTCGATCTGGTGACCAGGATGATCGGCAAGGAACTCGCCGCGCTCGAAGACATCGAGGAGGCGGGTCACAGCCGGTCCGAGGTCGACGGCGCGCCGGTGTTCCTCGAAGCGGACGAGGTCGGCCGCAAGGGCGGTGTCGCTCCGTTCTCGCTCGACATCCGCGAAGGCGAGGTCGTCGGGCTGGCCGGGCTACTCGGATCCGGCCGGACCGAACTGGCGCGGTTGCTCTTCGGTGCCGATCACTCGGACAGCGGTTCGGTGCGGATCAACGGAGAGCAGGTGTCGCTGAAGACACCGCGGACCGGACTCGACCAGCGCATCGCGTTCTGCTCGGAGAACCGCAAGACCGAAGGCCTCGTCGAGGAACTCACCGTGCGGGAGAACATCGTGCTCGCGCTGCAGGCGTCGCGGGGCTGGGCGAGGCCGATCCCGCGGCGGCGCCAGGACGAGATCGCCGCTCGCTACATCAGGACGCTCGACATCCGGCCCGCGAATCCCGAGGCGAAGGTCGGTGACCTGAGCGGCGGCAACCAGCAGAAGGTGCTGCTCGCGCGCTGGCTCATCACCGAACCGCGGCTGCTGATCCTCGACGAGCCCACCAGGGGCATCGACATCGGCGCCAAGACGGAGATCCAGCGGCTGGTGACGCGGCTGTCGAATGAGGGGATGGCGGTGGTGTTCATCTCCGCCGAACTCGAGGAAGTGCTCCGGCTGAGTCACCGCGTCGTCGTGCTGCGCGACCGCGCGGTGGTCGCGGTGCTGGACAACGACTCCCTGACCGCGGACCAGGTCATGACGACGATGGCGGAAGGGGTCGGCCGATGACCCGCTTGTCCAAGCACCGGTTGTTCTGGCCCGTCCTGGCGTTGCTGGCCTTGCTGCTCGGCGACCTCATCGCACAGCCGTCGTTCTTCGCCGTCGAACTGCGCGACGGGCACCTCTACGGGAACCTGATCGACATCCTGAAGAACGGGGCGCCGCTGATCCTCATCGCGATCGGCATGACCCTGGTGGTGGCGACGCGGGGGATCGACCTCTCCGTCGGCGCCGTGGTCGCGATCAGCGGCGCGCTGGCCTGCCTGCACATCAGCGGGCTCGGTGACCAGAACGGCCTCGGCGGGACACTCGCCGCTGTCGGGATGGCCCTCGGCCTGGCCGTCGCGCTCGGCGCGTGGAACGGCTGGCTCGTGGCGGTGCTCGGTATCCAGCCGATCATCGCGACGCTGATCCTGATGGTGGCCGGACGCGGGATCGCCCAGCTGATCACCGGCGGCCAGATAATCACGATCAACTCGCATCCCTACGAATGGATCGGCAGCGGGTTCACCTTCGGGCTGCCGAGCGCGATCCTCATCGCGCTGGCGGTGTTCGCCATCGCCGCGGTGCTGGTCCGCCGGTCCGCGCTGGGCCTGCTGGTCGAATCCGTGGGTGGCAACCCGGAGGCGGGCAGGCTCGCCGGCCTCCGCTCGGCCCGGCTGATCTGGCTCACCTACGTGTTCTGCGCGCTCTGCGCCGGGATCGCCGGGCTGATGATCAGCGCGAACGTGCACAGCGCCGACGGCAACAACGCCGGGCAGTTCATCGAACTCGACGCGATCCTCGCGGTCGTCATCGGCGGCACCCAGCTGACCGGCGGCCGGTTCTCGCTCACCGGTTCGGTGATCGGCGCGCTGCTCATCCAGACGCTGACGACGACGGTCTACGCGCTGGGCATCGCGCCGCAGGCGATCATGCTGTTCAAGGCGCTGGTCGTGCTGGCGGTCTGCCTGCTGCAGTCGCCCGCCTTCCGCAAGAAGCTCGCGAGACGGCGGAAGTCCGCCCCGCCGTCACCCGTCGTCCGGCCGGAGAAGGTGGAGGCAAGGGTATGACCACCGTGCTCGCCCGCGTCAAGGGCTACCGGCCTCGCCAACGGCATCTGCCGATCCTGGCGACGATGGCCATGCTCATCGGTGCGTACCTCTTCGGCGCGTCGAGCTACACGGCCTTCGGTTCCGGCCAGGTCGTCCTCGACCTGTTCATCAACAACGCCTTCCTGCTGGTGGTCGCCGTCGGGATGACGTTCGTGATCCTCACCGGCGGGATCGACCTCTCGGTCGGTTCCGTGGTCGCACTGTCCACGGTGGTCTCGGCCGATCTGCTGCAGAACCAGGGCTGGCCGGTGTTCGCGGTGATCCCGGCGGTGCTCGCGATCGGGGCCGCGCTCGGGTTCGGGATGGGCGTGCTGATCCAGGTCTTCGAGATCCAGCCGTTCATCGCGACCCTGATCGGGATGTTCTTCGCCAGGGGGCTCTGCTACACGATCAGCACCCAGGCGTACTCGATCGACGATTCGACCGTCGCGACCCTCGCGCAGACGCAGATCCCGCTCGGCGGTGAACTGCACGTCTCGATCGGTGTGGTCGTCGCGTTCGTGGTGGTCGCCGTCGCCGCGTATGTCCTTTATGGAACGCGATTCGGGCGGACGGTCTACGCGATCGGCGGAAACCCGAAGTCCGCGCTGCTGATGGGTCTGAACGTGGGCCGCACCAGGATCGCGGTCTACACGCTCAGCGGGTTCTGCTCCGCGCTCGGCGGGCTGCTCCTGGTGCTGTACAAGTCTTCCGGCGACCCGCTCAACGGCGTCGGGCTGGAACTGACCGCGATCGCGGCCGTCGTCATCGGCGGCACGCTGCTGACCGGCGGCTCCGGCTACGTTCTCGGCACCGTGCTCGGGATCATGGTGCTGGGCATCATCCAGACCCTGATCACCTTCGACGGCACGCTCAACTCCTGGTGGACCTCGATCATCACCGGGGCGCTGCTGTTCGCCTTCATCGTCCTGCAACGGCTCGCCGGCAGGCGCGCCACTTAAGGAGGGTGAGGAAAGGTGTGTGTCTCATGCGGACCCCCGGAGCCCGGCCTCAGGGGAGGTGTTGCGAAAGCCACTTTCGCAACCTTCAACGTTGCGAAAGTGGCTTTCGCAACACCAACGGTGGCTTCCGGCCAGAAATGTGAACGCTAACATCGCGGGAGAAGAAGTGAGTACAGGGGAACCGCTGGTCGTCGGCGTCGACTTCGGGACGCTGTCCGGCCGGGCCGTCGTGGTCCGGGTCCGCGACGGCGCGGAACTGGGCAGCGCGGTGTCGGAGTACCACCACGGCGTGATCGACCGGATCCTGCCGGAGACCGGCCGCGGCCTGCCGCCGGACTGGGCGTTGCAGGTCCCGTCGGATTACGTCGACGTCCTCCGCGTCGCCGTGCCGGAGGCGATCCGGGCGGCCGGGGTGGATCCCGCCGACGTCGTCGGCATCGGGACCGACTTCACCGCCTGCACGATGGTGCCGACGACGGGCCAGGGCACCCCGCTGTGCGAACTGCCCGAGTTCGCCGGTGAGCCGCATGCCTACGTGAAGCTGTGGCGGCACCATTCCGCGCAGCCGCAGGCCGACCGGATCAACGCGCTCGCGAAGGAGCGCGGCGAATCCTGGCTGCCGCGTTACGGCGGGCTCATCTCCTCGGAGTGGGAGTTCGCCAAGGCGCTGGAGATCTTCGAAGAGGCACCCGAGGTGTACGCGCGGATGCGGCACTGGGTGGAACTCGCCGACTGGATCGTCTGGCGGCTCACCGGCACCTACGTCCGCAACGCCTGCACGGCCGGGTACAAGGGGATCCTCCAGGACGGCCGGTACCCGGGCGTCGGGTTCCTGGAGGCGCTGGCCCCCGGTTTCGGATCCTTTGTGGACGAGAAGCTCGCGCACCCGCTGGGCGCGCTCGGCGACAAGGCGGGCACCTTGAGCGCCGAGGCCGCCGGATGGACCGGGCTGCGAGAGGGGATCGCGGTCGCGGTCGGCAACGTCGACGCGCATGTCACCGCGCCCGCCGTCCAGGCTGTCGAGCCCGGGCAGATGGTCGCGATCATGGGCACCTCCACCTGCCACGTGATGAACGGCGCCGAACTGCGCGAGGTGCCGGGGATGTGCGGCGTCGTCGACGGCGGAATCGTGGCAGGGCAGTGGGGTTACGAAGCCGGGCAGAGCGGTGTCGGCGACATCTTCGCCTGGTTCGTCGAACACGGCGTCCCTTCGTCCTATGTGGACGACGCGCGCGAGGCGGGCGTCACCGTCCACGAACTGCTCACCCGGCTCGCCGCGGCGCAGGAGATCGGCGAACACGGCCTGATCGCACTGGACTGGCACAGCGGGAACCGGTCGGTACTCGTCGACCACGAGCTTTCCGGGGTCGTCGTCGGGCAGACGCTCGCGACGCGTGCCGAGGACACCTACCGGGCGCTGCTGGAGGCGACCGCGTTCGGCACCAGGACGATCGTCGAGACCTTCGAACGCGCGGGTGTCCCCGTCACCGAACTCATCGTGGCGGGCGGCCTGGTCAAGAACGCGCTCCTGATGCAGATCTACGCCGACGTCACGAACCTGCCGCTTTCGGTGGCCGGTTCGGCGCAGAGTCCCGCGCTGGGATCGGCGATCCATGCCGCGGTCGCCGCCGGAGCGCATCCGGACGTCCCGGCCGCGGCCGTCGCGATGGGCTCTGTCCGCCGCGCGGTCTACCGGCCGATCGCGGAGAACGTCAAGGCCTACGACGACCTCTACACCGAGTACGCCGCGCTGCACGACTACTTCGGCCGCGGCGCCAACGACGTCATGCACCGTCTCGCCGCCCGCCGTCGCGCGGCCGCGTCCGTCCGGAAAGGACAGCACCGATGAGCCTGGCCGCCGAGATCACGGACACGTTCGAAGAACTGCGGGACACGGTCGCCCGGCTCCACAGTGAACTGACCCGGTACGAACTGGTCATCTGGACCGCGGGCAACGTCTCCGCCAGGGTCCCGGGCCACGACCTGATGGTGATCAAGCCGTCCGGGGTGTCCTACGACGCGCTGACCGCCGACACGATGGTCGTCACCGACCTGTACGGCGAGGTCGTTTACGGTGACCTCGCGCCGTCGTCGGACACCGCAGCGCACGCCTACGTCTACCGGCACATGCCGGAGGTCGGCGGCGTCGTCCACACGCATTCGACGTACGCCACCGCGTGGGCGGCCCGCGGCGAGTCGATCCCGTGCGTGCTCACGATGATCGCCGACGAGTTCGGCGGCGAGATCCCGGTCGGCCCGTTCGCGCTGATCGGCGACGACTCGATCGGGCGGGGCATCGTCGAGACGCTCCGATCGAGCCGTTCACCCGCCGTGTTGATGCGCAACCACGGCCCGTTCACCGTCGGCCGCACCGCCCGGGACGCCGTCAAGGCCGCGGTCATGGTCGAGGACGTCGCCAGGACCGTCCACATCGCCTCCGCGCTGGGCAAACCGGAGCCACTGTCCGAACAGGACGTCGACCGGCTCTACGCGCGCTACCAGGACGTCTACGGCCAGCAGGGAGAGAAGTGAGCACGCAGCGGAAGACCGAGGTCTGGTTCCTCACCGGAAGCCAGGCGCTCTACGGCGAAGAGACCCTCGAACAGGTCGCGGGTCAGTCGTTGCAGATCCAGCGGATGCTGGCCGACACCGGCCGGATCTCGGCCGGGATCGTGGCGAAAACCGTGCTCACCGAGCCGTCGGCGATCCGGCGGGTCATGCTCGACGCGAACGCGGACGACGCCTGTGTCGGCGTGATCGCGTGGATGCACACGTTCTCGCCGGCCAAGATGTGGATCACCGGGCTGGACGTACTGCGGAAACCGTTGCTGCACCTGCACACCCAGCTCAACGAGGCCCTGCCGTGGCAGTCCATCGACATGGACTTCATGAACCTGAACCAGGCCGCGCACGGCGACCGCGAGTTCGGGTACATCCAGACCCGGCTCGGTGTCCCGCGCAAGACCATCGCCGGGCACGCGGCCGATCCGGCGGTGGCGGAGCGGGTCGACGCGTGGGTGCGCGCGGCCGTCGGGCGTCAGACGATCGGCTCGCTGAAGCTCGCCCGGTTCGGCGACAACATGCGCGACGTCGCGGTCACCGACGGGGACAAGGTCGAGGCGGAACTGAAGTTCGGCGTCTCGGTGAACACCTACGGCGTCAACGAGCTCGTCTCGCTGGTCGACGCGGTGCCGGACGCGGAGATCGACGTGCTGGTCGAGGAGTACGCCGACTCGTACGCACTCGCGCCGGGGCTGGCCAAGGGCGGCGAGCGGCACAAATCGCTGCGATACGCGGCGCGGATCGAGCAGGGCCTGCGTACCTTCCTGACGCGCGGCGGGTTCGGCGCCTTCACCACGAACTTCGAGGACCTCGGCGGGCTTCGTCAGCTTCCCGGGCTCGCCGTGCAGCGGCTCATGGCCGACGGCTACGGCTTCGGCGGCGAAGGGGACTGGAAGACGTCCGCACTGCTGACCGCGGTGAAGGCGATGGGCCGCGACTCCGAGCGCGGAACGTCCTTCATGGAGGATTACACCTACCACTTCGGCCCCGGCGAACCGAAGATCCTCGGCGCGCACATGCTCGAAGTCTGCCCGAGCATCGCCGCCGCCCGGCCGTCGTGCGAGATCCACCCGCTCGGCATCGGCGGCCGTGAGGATCCGGTCCGGCTGGTGTTCGACGCGGCCCCCGGTGACGCCGTGGTGATCGGCATGGCCGACCTCGGCGACCGGTTCCGCCTGGTGGCCAACGAGGTCGAGGTCGTCGCACCGGACGAGCCGCTGCCGAACCTGCCCGTGGCGCGCGCGGTGTGGAAGCCGGCGCCGTCGCTGGCCACGTCCGCCGAAGCGTGGATCACCGCGGGCGGGCCGCACCACACCGTGCTCACCCAGGCCGTCGGCGCGGAGACCATCCGCGATTTCGCCACCATGCTCGACGTCGAACTGCTGGTGATCGACGGCGAGACGACGCCCGCGTCGATCGCGGACCGGATGCGCTGGAACCAGGCGTACTACCGGCTCGCACAAGGTTTCTGAGCGGTCCCCACCGGAGGAGAAGGAACAATGAAGTTCACCAAACTGGCCACCTTGGCCATGGCGATCGGCGTCGGCGCGGCGCTGACCGCCTGCGGTTCGAGTACCAAGATGGGAGAGCAGCAGCCGGCGGCGGGCGGTGGTGCCGCGGGCGGCCTCGTCGGCGTCACGATGCCGACCAAATCGTCGGAGCGCTGGATCCACGACGGCGACAACATCAAGGCGGCGCTGGAGAAGCTGGGTTACCAGGTCGACCTGCAGTACGCCGAGGACGACATCCCCACCCAGGTCAACCAGATCGAGAACCAGATCACCAAGGGCGCGAAGCTGCTGGTGATCGCCTCGATCGACGGCACGGCCATCACCACGCAGCTGCAGGAGGCCGCGGACAAGAAGATCCCGGTCATCGCCTACGACCGGCTGATCCGCAACACCCCGAACGTCGACTACTACGCGACCTTCGACAACTTCAAGGTCGGTGTGCAGCAGGCGACTTCGCTGCTCACCGGGCTCAAGGTGGTCAAGGAGGACGGCTCGCCGGGCGAGGCCAAGGGGCCGTTCAACGTCGAACTGTTCGCCGGTTCCCCGGACGACAACAACGCGACGTTCTTCTTCAACGGCGCCATGTCGGTGCTGAAGCCGTACCTGGACAACGGGACGCTGGTCGTCAAGAGCGGCCAGACCGCGTTCAACGTCGCGGCGATCCTGCGCTGGCAGGCGGCGACCGCCCAGCGGCGCATGGAAGACCTGCTGACCAAGACCTACAGCTCCGGCGCCAAGGTGCAGGGCGTGCTCTCGCCGTACGACGGCCTTTCCATCGGCATCCTTTCGGCACTCAAGAGCAACGGCTACGGCACGCCGGGTCAGCCGTACCCGGTCGTCACCGGCCAGGACGCCGAGGTCGCGTCGGTGAAGTCCATCATCGCCGACGAGCAGTACTCGACGATCTTCAAGGACACCCGCAAGCTCGCCGAGACCACGGTGAAGATGGCCGACGCGGTACTCAAGGGCGGCAAGGCCGAGACCAACAACACCACGGACTACGACAACGGGCAGAAGGTCGTCCCGGCGTTCCTGCTGGAGTCGGTGATCCTGAACAAGGGGAACTACCAGAAGGAACTCATCGACTCGGGCTACTACAAAGCGGAACAGCTGAGGTAGTCGACGTGACCGACGAAATCCTTCGGATGCGGGGGATCACCAAATCCTTCCCCGGGGTCAAGGCGCTGCAGGACGTGAACCTGTCGGTGCGGCGGGGCGAGATCCACGCGATCTGCGGCGAGAACGGTGCGGGCAAGTCCACGCTGATGAAGGTGCTCTCGGGCGTCTACGCGCACGGCTCGTACGACGGCGAGATCGTCTTCGACGGCGAGCCGTGCGCGTTCTCCGCGATCCGCGACAGCGAACGCCGCGGCATCGTGATCATCCATCAGGAACTCGCCCTCTGCCAGCAGCTGTCCATCGCGGAGAACATCTTCCTGGGCAACGAGAAGGCCCGCGGCGGCCTGATCGACTGGAACCGGACCAACCAGCAGGCCGGCGAGCTCATGCGGCGCGTCGGCCTGCGGGAGAACCCGGTGACGCCGGTGCTCGACATCGGTGTCGGCAAACAACAACTGGTCGAGATCGCCAAAGCACTGTCCAAAGAGGTCAGACTGCTGATCCTCGACGAGCCGACCGCCGCGCTCAACGACGACGATTCCGCGCATCTGCTCGATCTGCTGCGCGGCCTGCGGGACGACGGCGTCACCTGCGTCCTGATCTCGCACAAGCTCAACGAGATCGCCGCGATCGCCGACTCGATCACCATCCTGCGCGACGGCAGGACGATCGAAACGCTGGACGCGGCCGAGGTCACCGAAGACCGGATCATCGCCGGGATGGTCGGGCGGAAGCTCGAGAACCGCTTCCCGCCCAGGGAACCGCGGATCGGCGACGAGGTTCTCCGGATCGAGGACTGGACCGTCCACAGCCCCACCCAGCACGGCCGGGTCGTCGTCGACGGGGCGAGCCTGACCCTGCGACGCGGTGAGATCGTCGGCCTGGCGGGCCTGATGGGCGCCGGGCGGACCGAACTCGCGATGAGCGTGTTCGGCCGCTCCTACGGCAAGGACATCTCCGGGCGCCTCCTCAAGGACGGCAAGGAGATCGAGGCCCGCACGGTCGGCGAGGCCGTCGGGCACGGGCTCGCCTACGCCACCGAAGACCGCAAGCGGTACGGCCTCAACCTCATCGAGGACATCCAGCGCAACGTCTCCGGCGCCGCACTCGGCAAGCTCGCCCGCCGCGGCTGGGTGGACGAGAACGAGGAACACCGCGTCGCCGAGGAATTCCGCAGGAGCATGAACATCAAGGCCCCGGACGTGAAGAGCGTGACCGGCACGCTGTCCGGCGGCAACCAGCAGAAGGTCGTGCTGTCCAAGTGGATCCTGACCGATCCGGACGTGCTGATCCTCGACGAGCCGACGCGCGGCATCGACGTCGGCGCGAAGTACGAGATCTACACCATCATCAATCGCCTCGCCGACGAGGGGAAGGCCGTCCTGGTCATCTCGTCCGAGCTGCCGGAGCTGATCGGGCTGTGCGACCGGATCTACGCGTTGTCGGCGGGCCGGATCACCGGTGAGGTCGGCCGGGCCGAGGCGACGCAGGAGGTCCTCATGCGCGCGATGACCAGGGAACAGGAGTAAGTCATGAGCACCGCCTCCGCAGACACGATCACCGGTGTCCCGGACGAGAAGGGATCCCCGCCGGCCAGGGCGCCGCGCCGGATCTCGTTCAACCCGCGCCAGAGCGGCATCTACGTCGCGTTCGCGCTGATCGTCGTACTGTTCTCGATCCTCACCGGCGGCGCGCTGCTGGAACCGCAGAACATCTCGAACCTGATCGTGCAGAACTCGTACGTGCTGATCCTCGCGATCGGCATGATCCTGATCATCATCGCCGGGCACATCGACCTGTCGGCCGGGTCCGTGGTGGCGCTGACCGGCGCGATCTCGGCCGTGCTGATGGTGAACGTCGGCATGGCGTGGCCGCTGGCGCTGCTCGTCACGCTGGCCGCCGGCGCCGTGATCGGCGCCTGGCAGGGGTATTGGGTCGCCTACTTCGGCATCCCCGCGTTCATCGTGACGCTGGCGGGGATGCTGGTGTTCCGCGCGCTCACCCTGACCGTGCTGGGGAACCAGGGGATCGGCCCGTTCCCGGATCCGGTCCGGACGCTGGCGAACGGCTTCACCGGCGGCTACCTCGGCAACATCGGCCTCGGCCCGCTCGGCGGCGCCGACCTGGTCAGCCTGCTCGTCGGGGTGCTGGCCATCGGCGGCGCCGTCTTCACCCAGTGGCGTAAGCGCACGGCCCGGCTCAACTACCTCCAAGAGGTCGACCCGCTGCCGATGTTCCTGCTGAAGATCGCCGCGGCGGCCGTCGTCGTGCTGTTCGTGGTGGTCCAGCTGGCGCGGTACAAGAACCTGCCGTGGGTGCTGATCCTGCTTTCGGTGCTGGTGATCGGGTATTCGCTGGTGACGACGCGGGCGGTGTTCGGCCGTCATATCTACGCGATCGGCGGGAACCTCCAAGCGGCGACGCTGTCCGGCGTGAAGGTCAAGGCGGTGACGTTCTGGATCTTCGTCAACATGGGCGTGCTCTCCGCGCTCGCCGGGATCATCGTGGCCGGACGGCTCAACCAGGCCGGGCCGACCGCGGGCAACATGTTCGAACTCGACGCGATCGCCGCGGCGTTCATCGGTGGCGCCGCGGTCCAGGGCGGGGTCGGCAAGGTGGTCGGCGCGATCACCGGCGGCCTGATCATGGGCGTGATCAACAACGGCATGTCCCTCATCGGCGCCCCGACCGAGAGCGTGAACCTGGTCAAGGGATTCGTGCTGCTCGCCGCCGTCGCCTACGACGTCTGGACCAAACGGCGGTCCCGCGTCACGGGGTCGTGAGTGGCGATTCGGGTTCTAACCCGAATCGCCACTCACGACCAGCCCGACCCACACCTCACCCCGGCTCTCCTCGCAACGTCGCGAAAGGAAGTGCTGTGCGCAGCAGGTTCGTCCGGATCAGTGTGCTGTCCCTGACCATCGCCGCCGGTGTCCTCGTGCCCGTCCCAGCTTCGGGCCAGACACCGGTGACCGACTACACCCTCGCCGTGGACGCGGCGGGGCGTGGTGCCACGATCGACCGTTCGATGTACGGCGTCTTCTTCGAGGACATCAACCGTGCCGCGGACGGCGGGCTTTACGCCGAACTCGTGCAGAACCGGTCGTTCGAGTACGACAAGGCCGACAACGCGTCGTACACCTCGCTGACGTCGTGGGCACCCACGTCGCTCGGTGGGGGAACGGGCACGGTCGCGGTCGCCGACGACGATCAGCGGCTCAACGAACGGAACCGGCGTTACCTGCGGCTCGGCCTTTCCAGCGGTGAATACGGTGTCGCCAATTCCGGCTACAACTCCGGGATCCGGGTCGAAAAGGGGAAGCAGTACGACTTCTCGGTGTTCGCCCGGACCGATCGGACGGCGACGCCGCTCACCGTGGCCGTCACCGATCCGGCCGGGAAGGCGCTGGCCGATCCGCTGCGCGTGCAGGTCCGGGGCGACGGCTGGGTGAAGTACAGCGGCACCGTCCGGGCGCGGGAGTCGAGCGCGCTGGGCAGGCTCGCGCTCACCGCCTCCGGCGGCGGGACCCTGCGGCTGGACATGGTGTCGTTGTTCCCGCGCGACACCTACCAGGGCAGGCCCAACGGGATGCGGGCCGACCTCGCGGACAGGATCGCCGCGCTCAAGCCCGGTTTCGTCCGGTTCCCCGGCGGCTGCCTCGTCAACACCGGCAGCCACCAGGGTTACGAGGCGCCGAACTGGGAACGGAAGCGTTCGTACCAGTGGAAGGACACGATCGGCCCGGTCGAGCAGCGGGCCACCAACGCGAACTTCTGGGGCTACAACCAGTCCTACGGCATCGGCTACTACGAATACTTCCAGTTCTCCGAAGACATCGGCGCGATGCCGCTGCCGGTGGTGCCCGCACTGGTCACCGGCTGCGGGCAGAACCGGGCGACCGACGATCCCGCGTTGCTGCGGCGGCACATCCAGGACACGCTCGACCTCATCGAGTTCGCCAACGGCCCGGTCACCTCGACGTGGGGCAGGAAGCGGGCCGAGATGGGGCATCCGGCGCCGTTCAACCTGACGCATCTCGGTGTCGGCAACGAGGAGAACCTGCCGAACGAGTTCTTCGCCCGCTTCACCGAGTTCCGCGAGGCGATCGCGGCGAAGTACCCGGGGATCACGGTGATCAGCAACTCCGGGCCCGACGACACCGGGACGACGTTCGACCGGCTGTGGCAGCTGAACCGCGACGCGAAGGTCGCGATGGTCGACGAGCACTACTACAACAGCCCGCAGTGGTTCCTGCAGAACAACCAGCGTTACGACAGCTACGACCGCAACGGCCCCAAGGTTTTCCTCGGTGAGTACGCCTCGCTGGACAACAAGTTCGGCAACGCGCTCGCCGAAGCCTCCTACATGACCGGTCTGGAGCGGAACGCCGACGTCGTCAAGCTGGCGTCGTACGCGCCGCTGCTGGCGAACACCGACTCCGTGCAATGGCGGCCGGACATGATCTGGTTCGACAACCAGCGCTCGTGGGGTTCGGCCAGTTACGAGACACAGAAGCTGTTCATGACCAACGTCGGTGACCACGTGGTGCCGAGCAAGGCGTCCTCGACGCCGGCGACGGTGGCGCCGATCTCGGGCGCGATCGGACTGTCCACCTGGGCCACGAGCGCCGCCTACGACGACGTCAAGGTCACCGGAGCCGACGGGACGCAGCTGTTCTCGGACGACTTCTCCGGTGACGATTCTCGCTGGACGAAGGTGGCCGGCCGCGGTTCGTGGACGGTGTCGAACGGCGCCTACGTCCAGTCCGACCAGGCCGCCGAGAACACCTTGGTGACCGCAGGCGATCCGTCGTGGAGCAACTACGACTTCTCGGTGAAGGCGACCAAGACGGCGGGCAAGGAAGGGTTCCTGGTCGCGTTCGGCGTCAAGGACACCGGCAACAACTACTGGTGGAACCTCGGCGGCTGGAACAACACCGTCTCCGCGGTCGAGAAGACCGAGGGAGGCGGCAAGCAGACCCTGGTGCAGAACGACACCCGCATCGAGACCGGCAAGCAGTACGACCTGCGGGTCGAGGTCCGGGGCCGCCAGGTGACGCTGTACCTCGACGGGCGGAAGTGGGGTGCCTTTACCGACGACAAGGTCGCCGAGCCGTTCCGCCAGGTCGTCACGCGCGACGTCAAGACCGGCGAACTCCTGGTCAAGGTGGTCAACGCGCAGAACTCGGCCGCCCGCACCCGGGTCGACCTCGGGACCCACGTCCAGCCTGGCTCCACGGCCCGCGTGACGACGCTGCAGGGCTCGCCCGACGACGTCAATACCGCTTTCGTGACACCGATCGCGCCACGAGAGTCGCGGTTCTCCGGCGTGGCGAACGCCTTCGGCTACACGTTCCCACCGAACTCCGTGACCTTCCTGCGCTTCCCGGCCCGAGTGAAGGGATGACCATGTCGATCGACCGACGCGACCTGTTCAGAGCCGGCGGCGGCTTGCTGGCCGTAGGTGCCCTGGGCACCTTGCCCCAGGCTTCGGCTCAGGCCGCCGAAGCTCCGTCCACACCGTTGACCACGAGGAATCCGCTGGTCGAGCAGCGGGCCGACCCGTTCATCACCCGGCCGGTCGACGGGATGTACTACCTGACCGGGTCGGTGCCCGAGTACGACCGCATCGTCGTGCGCGGCGCTTCGACGATCGACGGCCTGGCCACGGCCAGGGAGAAGACGATCTGGCGGCGTCCGGCAGGATGGGCGGCCACATCTGGGCGCCCGAACTGCATCGCATCGACGGCCGCTGGTACGTCTACTTCGCGGCGGGCGATTCGGACAACGTGTTCCGCATCCGGACGTACGTGCTCGAGTCGGCGTCGGACGACCCGCGCGCGGACACCTGGGTGCCGCGTGGGCAGATGGTGACCGAATGGGACACCTTCACGCTCGACTCGACGACGTTCGAGCACCGTGGCAAGCGATACTTCGCGTGGGCCCAGAGCGAGCCGGGGATCGAGACCAACAGCAATCTCTACCTGGCCGAGATGGCCTCGCCGCTCGCGCTCAAGGGTGATCCCGTGCGGCTCGCCGTGCCGACGCTGCCCTGGGAGATCCAGGGTTTCAAGGTCAACGAGGGGCCCGCGGTGCTCGTCCGCAACGGCCGGGTGTTCATGACCTACTCGGCGAGCGCCACCGATTCCCGGTACTGCATGGGACTGCTGACCGCGGACGAGCGTTCGGACCTGCTCGACCCGCGCTCATGGACGAAGTCACCGCAGCCGGTGTTCACCACGAACGAAGCGACGCGGCAGTACGGTCCGGGGCACAACTCGTTCACCGTGGCGGAGGACGGCCGGACGGACGTTCTCGTCTACCACGCCCGCGACTACCGCGACATCACCGGCGATCCGCTGTACGACCCGAACCGGCACACCAGGGTCCAGAAGCTGTACTGGAACGACGACGGCACCCCGGGTTTCGGCGTGCCGGTGGGCAAGGGCGGGCCGTGCGTCCGGCTGTCCCCTTTGGACGCTCCGGCGTTGTACGTGCGGCACTACGAATACCGGCTGACGGCGGACGGAAACATTCGGGAACTCGCCGACTCGCAGTTCCGTGTCGTGGCGGGTTTCCGCGGGGCAGGCACCGTCGCGCTGCAGTCGGTGAACTTCCCGGACCGATACGTCCGGGTGGTGGACGGCGCGACGGTACGGATCGATCCGTACGACGAGAGCGACGCGTACGGCCGGGCGGCGAGCTTCACCCAGGTGCCGGGCTTGTCCGACAGGCAGGCGGTGTCCTTGCGCCTCCTGGGTGACCCTGCCACCTATTTGGCCCACGACAATGGAAGGATCTTGCCCTTCCGTCCCGGTGCCGGGGTACGAGATCGTCAACGGGTCAGCTTCCGGCTCAGCTGAACTCTCTGGGAGGTTGAACGCAGTGCTGCGAACACGCCCCATGATCCTGGTCCTGGCGATGCTCGCCGGGACGCTCGTCGCCGCCGGGTCCCCGGCCGCGGCAGGCGGTCCGCCCGCCGACGTCCAGTCCTATCTCGACGATCCTCGAAAGGTGGCCGAAGGACAGGAGCCACCGCACGCGAATCTGCGTCCGTACGCGGACGTGTCCGCCGCTGCCCGCCGGGACGAACGAAGTCCCTACACGATGTCGCTCGACGGCAAGTGGCGGATCGCGATGGCGGACAACCCGTCCCAGGTCCCGGCGGGTTTCCACGAAGACGGCTATGACGCGTCGAAGTGGCGCGAGGTCTCCGTCCCGCACACCTGGCAGACCGACGGTCTGGACCACCCGATCTTCCGTAACATCGCCACCGAGATCCAGCCCGACGATCCGCCGCGAGTACCTCGTGACGTCAACCCGACCGGCGCCTACGTCCGGGACTTCTCACTGCCCGCCGACTGGACTGAACGCGAGACATTCCTGCGCTTCGAGGGTGTCACGTCGGCGTACTTCGTCTGGGTCAACGGGCAGTACGTCGGTTACGACCAGGGCGGGTACACGCCCGCGGAGTTCGACATCTCGCCGGCGCTGCGACCCGGTCCGAACCGGATCGCCGTGCAGGTGCACCGCTGGAGCGCGGGCGCGTACCTGGAGGACGTCGACCAGTGGCGGTACTCGGGCATCTTCCGCTCGGTGACCCTGCACTCGGCGCCGGGCACGTTCGTCCAGGACATCGGCCTCACCACCGATCTCGACGCCACCTACACCGACGCCACGCTGAAGGCCGCGGTCGAGGTCGCCGCCAAACCCGGCGGAACGACGGGCAAGCACCGCGTCGGGCTCAGCCTGCGTGACGCCGCGGGCAAGGAGGTCGGAACGACGAGCGGCGACGTCGATCCGGGCGGGAAGACCGCGCTGAACCTCCCGGTGCGCGATCCCGCGAAATGGACCGACGAGACACCGAACCTGTACACGGCGGTGGTGACGCTGACCGCGCCCGACGGCCGGGTCACGCACATCACCAGCGAGACGGTCGGGTTCCGCGAGATCGAGATCCGCGACAAACAGTTGCTGGTCAACGGGAAGCGGGTGTTGTTCAAGGGCGTCAACCGCGCCGAGACCGATCCCGATCACGGCAGGCACGTGCCTCGCCGGGCCCAGGAGCGCGACGTCGCGCTGATGAAGCAACTCAACGTCAACGCGGTCCGGACTTCGCATTATCCGTCGGACCCGTACTTCTACGAACTGGCCGACCGGCACGGGCTCTGGATCGACGACGAGATCGACATCGAGACCCACAACCACGAGAACTGCGCGAGCTACTGCCAGGCGAACGACCCGGCCTGGCGGGACGCCTTCTTCGACCGGATGATCGGCATGGTCGAACGGGACAAGAACCATCCGAGTGTCTTCCTGTGGGACACCGGCAACGAGGCCGGTCTCGGTGCGCACCATTTCGCGCTGGCGGAATGGCTGGACGCGAACGAACCGACCCGGCCGATCTACCACCAGTCGAACAACCCTGACGGCGATGCTCCCTTCGCGGACGTCTGGGGACCGCGGTATCCGTCCCCGGAGAAGTTCGCCGAACAGGCGAAGAACACCACCAAACCGCTGATCTTCGGCGAGTACGCCCACGCGATGGGCAACAGTCTCGGCAACTTCCGGGAGTTCTGGGACACCATCCGGGCGAATCCCCAGACCCAGGGCGGGTTCATCTGGGACTGGGCGGAGCAGAACATCCGGCAGCCGATCCGGACCACGCCGGACACCTCGGGCAACGACATCTCGGCGCACGTGACCGGGAAGCCGGACCTGGTCGAAGGGCATCGCGGGAAGGCGCTGGGACTGTCCGGCCTGGACGATTTCGTCGAGGTCTACCGCGACCGGAAGCTCGACATCACCGGCAAGGCGCTCACGCTCGACGCGTGGGTCAAACCCGGTAAATGGACCGGCGATTTCCGCATCCTCGGCAAGGGCGACCACCAGTACGCGCTGAAGATGAAGACCGAGGACACCCTGGAGTTCTTCATCCACAGTGGAACGTGGCAGGCCGTGCAGGCGAAGGTGCCCGCCGACTTCTACGGGAACTGGCACCGGGTGAGCGGCACCTACGACGGCACCGCGCTGCGGCTCTACCTCGACGGCAAGGAGATCGGCGCCAAACCGTTCACCGGCGCGATCGACTCGTCGTCGGCGGAGGTCAACATCGGCCGTGACTTCGAAACGTCGTGGAACGACCCGTCGGACATCGGCTGGATGGGCCGCGGCGCCGTCGACGACGTCCGCATCTACGACCGGCCGCTGTCCGCTTCGGACCTGTCCGGCGGCACTCCGGTCGGCGGCGCACTGCTGGCGCTGGACTTCGACAGCGTCACCGATCGCGGGAGTCACCTGTCCTACGGTTCCAGTCTGTCCGGTGTGGACGGTCTGATCGGTTCGGATCGTTCGGCGCAGCCGGAGACCGCGCAGATGGCGTGGGCACATCAGCCGATCCGGTTCGCCTACTCCGGCGGCACGCTGTCGGTGACCAACGAGCGGCGGTTCCGCGGGACCGGCGACCTGAACCTGCGATGGCGGGTCCAGGAAGGATCGCGGATCGTCGCTCGTGGTGAACAGCCGTTGCGGGTCGGCGCCGGATCGGCAGGGAAGGTCTCCTTGCCGGTACCGGCGAATCCGGCCGATCGGGAGCGGTTCGTCACCGTCGAAGCGGTGACCGCTCAGGGCGAGCCGATGCTTCCGCGAGGGCACATCCTGGCGCACGACCAGTTCTCCCTGGGTGGCACCCGGATTCCGGGCCTGGACCGGACACCGCTCGACGGGAAGTCCGTCAGCGTCGGTGAGGACACGGCTTCGGTGACCGCGTCCGCGGCCGGCGTCACGTACAAAGTGGACAAAAACACTGGTACGTTGTCGTCGATCCGGTACCAGGGCAAGGAATTGCTGAGCACGGGTCCGAAGCTCGACGCTTGGCGGGCGCCGATCAGCAACGAGACCTTCGCCTGGGGCCGGGCCGAGGGCGAGGACTGGCGGAAGGCCGGCCTCGACCGGTTGAAGACCACGGTCACCGGTGTCCGGGTCGAGAAGGACGGGGCACGGGGTGCGCGGGTGATCGTCGACAGCCGGGTCGCGGCGCCGGACGTCGCCGGGGCGTGGTTCGACCAGACGATGACCTACACCGTCGACAAGACCGGGACACTGAGCCTCGGCAACAAGGTGGTGCCGCAGGGGAGTGTGCGGACATTGCCGTACCTGCCCCGGATCGGCGTCTCACTCGCCGTGCCGGACTCCTACGACAGGTTCGCCTGGTACGGGCGGAAGGCCGAGAGTTACGTCGACCGCAAGGACGGGACACCGATCGGCGTGCAGTCGAGCACGGTGGACCAGCAGTACGTCGAGTACCACCGGCCGCAGGATCACGGCAACCACACCGACAGCCGGTGGGCGCTGCTGACCGACGGCCGGACCGGCGGCCTGCTGGTCGGGGGAGCGAACGACGTCAGCGCGACGCCGTTCGACGACCTCGACCGCGCGGCGTACCCGTTCCAGCTGCAGCGCAACAAGGGCTGGTTCACGCTGCACGCGAGCCACGCGGTGACCGGGGTCGGGGACACGCCCAACCCGGTGCGGGAACACAGCCAGGTCCAGCAGGACAGCACCTACGAGTACACGCTGTCGCTGCGCCCGCTGACCTCGCAGGAGGCGCGGGCGGGCCTGCCGACCGGCGGCTGATGGTCCGTGAAGGCCTCCTTCCCTACCCTGAGAGTAGGGAAGGAGGCCTTCACGTCAGGCCCAGCTGGCGTCGCCCGGTCTCGGTGAGGTCGTCCCGGGTCGGGCGGCCGGTCCAGCCGGTCTCGTAGTCCTCGGCGGCGAAGTCGCCGGGGCTGGCCCCGGTGAGGAACGCTTCCCCGCACTGCGCGGCGTAGGCGGCGTTCTTCTCGCAATGGGGGCTGGCCGGGATGTACATGACGTTGCCCCAGCCCTGCTGGTCCTCCACCTCGGCGACCGAGTGGATCACGTCGCCGTGCCACCAGACGGTGTCGCCCGGCTCCACCTCGGGGATCGGCGTCAGCGCGGGCAGCAGCGGCGCGTGCCAGCGTTCGTTCACCGGCAGGGCTTCGCCGTTCGCGGCGCCGCAGAGGTCGTCGTCGGCGACGTCGTCCTGCAGGGCACGCAGCAGCAGGTACACCATCGCGGACGGGATCGGCACGACGTGCAGGACGCCCTCGGTGGGCCGCATGTCGGAGAGCGCCGTCCAGCCCTGAAAGGTGCGGAACGCGGAGCACATCACGGTGGACGGGAACTCGTTGACCTCGGTCCGGTAGGCGCCGTCCCACGGGTCGTAGGCGTCGAGATCGCCGTCGAAGACGTGGCGGAACACGTTCTGGTAGGCGGGAAGCAGCCAGCGTTCGACCGACCCGGAATCAGTGTGCGCCGAAAGGCCGGGGGAGTTCGTGCCGGGCGCGCGGCGGCGGACGCGGTCGGGGTAGGCGGTGTCGCGGGTGGGGTCGAACCAGACGCGGCCTTCGGATTCGTGCTTCCAGAAGCCGTTGAGGAAGCCGCGTACCGCGACCATGGCGGCGTCCTCGCGCGCCTCCATCTGCGGACGGGACCAGTAGATCGGGAAGATCGCCGGCTTGCCGGCCGCGAGCCCGCCGAACACGCCGTCGTCCAGGTACCGGTAGGCCTTCTCGAACTCGTTGCGTCCCAGGTAGTCCACGAGTTCGCGATCCCAAGCCTCGGCACGCTCGCGGGGGAAGGTGTTCTTGACGATCGCGCAGCCACGGCGGCGGACGGCGTCCACGAGATCGCCGGGGACCGTACCGGCGGCGACGTCCTCGAACCGGATGACCGGCCACACCTCTTCGCCACTCTCACGTCGGGCGACGATCTCCGCGACTTCGGCCCGCATCAGCCTCTCCGCTTTGGCGAACGCGGCCGCGACGTCGCCTATGCGGGCGCGGAGCCGGGCCTTGGTCTCGCGGATGGCGGCCGGGATGTCTTGGGGGAGTTCGGTGGTCAGGGTCATCGCTGAACCTCCGCTGATTTGGTAAGGTCACCTAACTAGAATGGCTCTGCCAAGGTAGACCGGCGAAAGAGGGGAGCGCAAGGGTGCCGTTGCCGCAATCCGTCCTGCGCGAGGCCACCGACCGGCGTCTGCTCGACGAGGTCGTGAGCCGGGGGCGGGTGACCAGGGCCGAACTGGCCGCGACCACCGGGCTGTCGAAACCGACCGTCTCCGAAGCCGTCCGGCGGCTGACCGAGAGCGGCCTCCTGGAGGCGACCGGAGCGCAGGAGACCGGACGGCGAGGACGGGTCGGCACCTTCTACGAACTCGGGCCGTCTGCGGGCCGCGTACTCGCGATAGAGGTCGGCCAGTCCGGTGTACGGGCCTGGTCGACCGACCTCGCGGGCACGGTGCTGGGCGAATACGAGCATCCGGCCGGAGCCGCGGGGGACACCGACGCGGTGGTCGCGGCCCTGCGCGCGGTCGTGTCCGAAGCCTCGGCAGGGAAAGGGATCCTGCGCGCTGTCGCCGTCTCGATGGCCAACCCGGTCGACCCGAAGACGCACGAGGTCGTCGCCCTCCCGGACTCACCGTTCCCCGAAGGCCTGCTGAGTCCCGTCGACGTCCTGGCCGATCTGGTGGAAGCCCCGGTGCTGGTGGACAACGACGTCAACCTGGCCGCGCTCGCCGAACAACGGGCAGGCGGGGCCGTCGGCGTATCGAGCTTCGCCTACGTCTACGTGGGCGCGGGTCTCGGCGTCGGGCTGTACATCGGCGATCGGCTCGTCCGCGGCGCGCACGGTCTGGCCGGCGAGATCGGCTATCTGCCCGGCGCGGGATCCGGGACGCTCGCCGCGGAACTGGCCGACGGTTTCGGCCGCGCGGACGCGCCGTCGAACGACGTCGAAGCGGCGCTGCGGATTCTCGACAACGGCGAAACCGGAGCACTGTGCGGCATCGTCGTGCGCGCCGTCGCGTCCATCACCGCGGTGGTCGACCCGGAACTGGTCTTGCTCGGTGGCCCGGTCGGTTGTCACCCGGCGCTTCTGGAGCCGGTGCGCGAAGCGCTCTCGCCGAGTCCGACCCGTCTCGAACGCGGAACGCTCGGAACGCTCGCTTCACTCCACGGGGCTACGTATTCGGCATTGGAACACGCACGGACCGCCGCTGTCCGGGTGATGTCGGGCTGAGTTCGGCGCCGGGTCTTCCGAAGTCGCTAGTCTCGATCTTCGACTGAGAGGGAGGACTGAATTCATGGCGGAATGGGCCGATCTGGTCGCGTTCGTACGGCACGAATATCGGGTGGTAAAGGACGAACCGGACGAAATCCGAATCCGGTTGTCCTATGGTGACGACGACTACGAAGAGCGGGCCCAAACCGTGGTCATCGCGCGCGAGATCTTCGACCGCCGCGAGGACTGGGTGCAGATCGCGACGCCGTTCGCGCGGATCGACGAGGTCGACCTGGCGACCGTGCTGACCGAGATCGGCAACACGATCGTCGTCGGCGGCCTGGTGGTCATGGGCGAACACCTGGTGCTGCGCCATTCCCTCCCACTGGTGAACCTCGACATCAACGAGTTCACCGACCCGCTCGAACTCGTCGCCGGTTCGGCCGAACTGCTGGAGCAGCAGTTCACCGGTCGAGACGACTACTGATCTCGGCGAACGAGGTGACGAGCTCGCATTCGTCCTCGCTGAGCTTGTTGATCGCCGCCCGGTAGGCCTGCGCCTGGGCGGTGCTCGGCAATTTGCCTTCGAGCAGGTCAGGGAGCCCGAGTTCGAAGCCGCACCGGGCCCGGACCCCGTAGCGATGCCGCGTCCGCGCGACCGCGGTGGCGACACGGAGTCCGTGCTCGGTGCCCGGCGGCGTGGCCTGCCGGTCGATCTCGATGGCCGCGAACCGGAAACCGTTGGCCTGATCGCATTTCGCGCAGCCAGTGGGGCCCGCGCCGAGTTCGCTGTCGCATTCGGCGCAGCGCAGGTGGCTGAAGGCCGCGTCCACCACGCGCCATTCGAACGCGGAGGTATCGGCGACGACCATCTCGGCGAGATCGGTTTCCTCGCCTGTCCCGGCGGTGACACCGTATTCGGAAAGGAAACGCCGCCAGCGCTCGCCGATACTCGCCTCGACAGCGGCCAAGGCCTCGGCGGGACGGCCGCCCCGCGGCAGAGCGGTCATGATCAGAACCCTAATCGGAGCCCGAGGGGAAGGCTATTTCGCCCGGATGAGGGTGTCGGCGTCGATGCGGACGGCCGTCGCGGGGAACGACCGTCAGCTCATGGGTTTCGCTGGGGCGGGCCTGCTGTCACGGTAGTGCAGCGTGATGCGCACCCGGGCCGTCGTCGCGGAGGTGGTCGAACCCGCCCGGTTCAAGATCGTCTCCCTTCGCGCTCGCCGATGTCGGACGGGTTCCGTGGCCCTATCGTGATTGGTGCGCTTTTTCCAACGCGGAAAGGAAAGTGACCGGGGACTGCGCGCCGGAAACGCCATGGGTCCCGTTCAGAACGAAGAACGGGACCCCGTTGACACCGATCCTGCGTGCCTCGGCGAAGTCCGCGTCGACCTCGTCCGCGTACTTCGTGCCTTCCAGTACTTCGCGCGCCTCGTCCTCGGGGACGCCGACCTCCGCGCCCAGCCGGACCAGTGTCTCGAGGTCGTCCAGGACCTCGGCGTCGCAAAGGTGTGCTTTGAGCAGCCGTTCGTGCATCGGACCACCCAGCCCGTGCCGGTCGGCGAGATGGTTGAGGCGGTGGGCGTCGAGGGTGTTGACCGCGACGGCGTTGCGGAGGTCGTAGGTGAGGCCCTCGGCGGCGGCGAGTTCGGTGACCTGCCCTGTCATCGCTTCGACCTGCTCCGGCGGTGCGCCGGTCTTCTTGGCGAGCATGTCCCGTACCGGCTCGCGATGGCCCTTCGGATGCGAGGCGTCGAGCTGGAAACTGTGCCAGCGCAGCTCCACGTCGGCGGCGTGCTCGAACTCGCCGAGCGCGGTCTCCAGGCGTCGTTTGCCGATGTAGCACCACGGGCAGACGACGTCGGACCACACGTCGATGTACATGATCACTTCCCTTGGTTACTTCTTGTTCCCAAGGTCAACTTACGCCACTGCCGGCCGGCCTGGTGGGATGGACAGGTGACCGGAAAATGGGGAGGCCTTGCGGCTCTGCTCGCGGGGTCCTTCGTACTCCTGCTCGACACGACGATCGTCGCCGTCGCGAGTCCGAGGATCCAAAGCGATCTCGGCGGGGATGTCACCGGGCTGTTCTGGGTGACGGCCGCCTACCTGCTGGCGTTCTCCGTACCTTTGCTCCTCGCCGGCAGGCTCGGCGACCTCTTCGATCCGAAACGCGTCTACCTCTTCGGCATGGCGGGCTTCGCCGTCGCGTCCGCGCTATGCGGTGTCGCGTCCTCGATCGGCTGGCTCATCGCCTTCCGCGTGCTGCAAGGCCTGGCCGCGGCCGCGATGTCACCCCAGCCGCTCACCCTCATCCGGCGGCTCTTCGCCGAAGGGGAACGTGGACGCGCCATCGGTATCTGGGGCTCGGTCGCAGCCGCCGCCACCCTGCTCGGGCCGATTCTGGGCGGGCTGCTGACGGCGAGCCTGGATTGGCGCTGGATCTTCTGGGTCAACGTGCCCTTCTGCGGTGTCGCCGTCGTCCTGGGGAGCCGCTTGATCCCCGGGAGCAGGGGAGGCGCCGCGCGATTCGATCTGCTCGGTGCGCTGCTGAGTACGGCAGGTCTGAGTCTTCTCGTGTGGGCCCTGCTTTCGTGGACCACACTCTCGCTGCCCGCGTTCGCTCTGGCCGTCGTGCTTTTCGTCCTCTTCTATTACCGCGAACGTTCCGAAGGTGCGGACGCCCTCGCGCCTCTGGCGCTCTACCGGTCCCCGGGATATCTGTCGGCGAGTCTCGCGATGGCGTCACTGGGTGCGGCCGTGCTCGCGATGACCCTGCCGACGATGCTCTACATACAGGAAGTGGGCGGTCTCGGACCTTTCGAGGCCGCCTTGGTGATGGCGCCGGACGCCGCCGTCGCGATCGTTCTGTCGCCGTTCGCGGGCCGCTGGGTCGACCGCGCGGGCGGCCGTCGTCCGGCGATCCTCGGGATGAGTCTGCTCACGGTGAGCCTGGTGCTGATGGGCCTCGTGATCGTGCTGGAACTGAATCCCTGGTGGATCGCCGGTGGTGCCGCGATCCTCGGGGCCGCCAACGCGGTCGCCTGGTCACCGCTGTCGACCACCGCCATGGCTTCGGTCGAGTCGGCCGCCGCCGGTGGCGCATCGGGGCTGTTCAACACGGTGAGGCAGGTCGGCGCGGTGGCGGGCGTGGCCGGGACCGGTGCCGTGCTGGCGGGGCTCGGGTCGAATCCTGTGCTGGCTTTCGGGATTGTGTTCGTTCTCATCACGCTTGTCGCCGTCGGCGGGATTGTCGCTGCGATCCGGCTTCCTTCGAGGGCTGAGCTTGAGCCGGAGTCGGCTGGGCGGTGAATTCCTTCTGTGGCCGGATCCGGGGTCGTGAGTGATGTCGGCTGGTCGTGCCGAGATCACCCTCTAGTGTTATTCGCACAATTCCGCGGCTACGTAAAATTACGAACGCATGTTCGACTGGTTTCGGGTATTCTTGAGGGGTGTCCGAGATCGAGGTTCCCGTTCTTCCTGAGCTGTCGCAGGAGTTGTGGCGTGCCGGGAAGCTGGAGCTTGCCCATGGGGCGCGACACTTCCTGCAAATGATGCGGGTCGCCGCGGCCGGGTTGGGGCGGTTCTTGGCGGAGATCGAGTCTCGGGGCGCGAAGGATTTGTACGGTTATGGGACTACCGAGGCGTGGTTCGCTGATCTCGCGGGTCTGACCCGTGGTGAGGCGGGGGATGTGGTGAAGCGTGCGGTCGCGCTGAATCCGACGCGCGCGCTTGATGGCACCGAAGTCCCGCCATTCGCGCCTGCCACTGCGGCGGTCGCGGCCGAGGGGCTGGTCGGTGACGAGCGGATCGATCAGATTCTGAAGGCACTGCAGCAGATCCCGGCCGAAACCTCGGTGGAGGATCGGGCGTGTGCGGAGAATCAGCTCGCGAATCTCGGCCGTGACGCCGGGCCCTCGGAGATCGCGAAATGTGCGAAGCAGATGCTGGCGTGGCTCGACCCCGACGGCAAAGAACCCAAGGACCCCGAACCCGCCCAGCCCCGTCGCGAACTCACTGTGGAGCGCCGCAAAGACGGCTTCTGGAACCTCAAAGGCCTGTTGGACGACGAACTCGGCGCCCGGACGGCAGCACTGATCGAGGCCTACTCCAAACCCCGCCCGGTCGACGAGTTCGGCGAGGCCGATTGGCGTACCAAGCCCGAACGCCAAGGTGACGCGTTCGCGGACCTTCTGGATCTGGCGATCGCCTGCCCGGATCAGCCCGGGACCAACGGCTACCGGACCCTCGTGCACGTCACCATCGGCCTCGACGAACTCAAAACCGGGCTCGGGACCGCGTGCCTGGATTTCGTCGGGGAGATGACCGCCCGCGACGCCCGCATGGCCGCCTGCGACTGCCTCATGCTGCCCGTCGTCCTCAACGCAGCCGGAGAACCCCTCGATGTGGGACGGCTCAGACGGTTCGTCACCCCCGGCCAACGACGTGCCCTGAACATCCGCGACGGCGGCTGCGCCTTCCCGGGGTGTCACCGGCGGCCGAAGGGCTGTCACGCACACCACATCCATCACTGGGCAGACGGCGGCAGGACCGACCTGCGCAACCTCGTCCTACTCTGCAGCTTCCACCACCGCCTGATCCACCACGGTGAGTGGGAAGTCCGGATGGCGGCCGACGGGCTACCCGAGTTCATCCCACCCCAGTATCGGGACCCGCTCCGACTACCCCGGCGCAACACCCTCCACCGCGCCGCCTGACCGCCTGCCCCGAAGAGCCCGTCGGCCGCACCGGCGACGGGCCCTTCGGCATGCCCGCAGATCGAGTTGAGCCGTTGTTGCCGCGGCTGGACGACCGTAAGGCGTTGTACGGGATCATGGCTCGGGCATGACCTGCTGGCGCCGGCTGCCAGACTGGACCGAGGCCGGGGTGTGGAAGCTGCTGCCGGCGGAGTTGCATGGGGCGAATCAGCCGGATTGGTCACGGGCGGCGGTCGACGGATCGCGGGCGTTCGAGCCCGCACCGGGTCGGAACACCACGTCATCACCGACGGCACCGGCATCCCACTGGCAGCCAACCCGGCCGTCGGGAACCGGCACGACGTCACCCAGCTGATGTCGCTGATCCACTTCATTCCGCCGTCGACCACAACGGCTCTACGCCGATCGCGCCTCCGACCACGACAAGTACCGCAAGCTTGCTCGCGCCGCCGGAATCACGCCTCTCAAAGCCCGCCGAGGCGGCGTCTACGTATCCGATGGGAGGTCCGTGACGACATCTGCGAAGGTTTACTCGCCCTCGGCTGCGCCTTCGCGCTACGAGCGTGGGACCGACGGTTGTCGGCGATGCCGACGTGGGCCCGACTGTGTGGATTTTGGGACGTTAGATGACCCGAAATCCACACAGTGCCTCATCATCGGCCCGATGAGCCCAGCCGCGCTCCACAACACGAGGAACGCGTGCGCGGAGCCACCTCGACCGTCGGCCGAAGTATGCTTCGACGTCGAGTTTCCGAGATCCGTGGAGAAACGCATGAGCGCCGGCAAAGTGGTCGTGAACAGGGTCATGTCGCTGGACGGCTTCATCGCCGGCCCCGGCCACGCGATGGACTGGGTCGCCGAGTATCTGACCCCGGACACGTTCCCTGAGGTCATGGCGGCCACGGGTGCCATGCTCGTCGGCCGGGGCACTTACGACGTCGCCAAGCGGATGGCCGAGCAGGACACCCCTTATGAAGGGGGCCCGCAGTTCGTCCTCACTCACGAGCCTCCGGGCGAACCGGACCCGAGCGTCACGTTCCTCACGTGTGGTGTCGAGGAAGCCGTGGCCACGGCACGCGAGGCCGCCGGCGACAAGAATTTGGAGATCCTCGGGGCCGACGTCGCGGCCCAGTGTCTGCGGCTCGGGCTCGTCGACGAGATCTTGGTGTATGTCGTCCCGGTGCTGTTCGGCGATGGTGTCCGCTTCTCGCCTCCGGGTCTCGGCAGGATCGAGCTGGAACCGTTCGCCAACACCCAGTCGGACGGGGTCACGATGCTCCGCTTCCGCGTTCGAAAGTAGACGCGGCCCTCCGGTAGCCGTCTGCCGCCGAACGGCGTATCACCGGTCGATCGTCCACAAAGGACACAAATCTCTCGGTCTTCCCAGAACGTGTCCGTCCCGCTACCCTGCATGGGAGCGCTCCCAGTCGCCCGTCCGGCCAGAGGAGAGGATCAATGAGACCCAGAAGAGCCCTGCCCGCCTTGACCTTGGCGGCGCTGCTCTCGACCGCCATGATGACCGCGGCCCAGCCCGCGATGGCGGCGGTGTCGTGCACGGCCGAGTACAGCGTCACCAACGAATGGAGCACCGGTTTCGGCGCCACCGTGACTATCCGTAACCCTGGCACCGAGGCGATCAACGGCTGGGACCTGACCTGGACGTTCGCGGACGGTCAGCGGATCACCCAGCTCTGGAACGGGGTGCCGAACCAGACCGGCGCCGCGGTCTCGGTGCGCAATGTGGACTGGAACCGCGCGATCCCCGTGGGCGGCTCCGTCCAGTTCGGTTTCAACGGCAGCAAGGGGGCCGCGAACCGGGCGCCGGTGGACTTCGCCGTCAACGGGACGGCCTGTACGGGCGCCAACAAGGCCCCGGTGGTCGCCTTGACCAGTCCGGCGAACAACTCCAGCCATCCCGTCTCGACCGTCGTCCCGCTCGTCGCCGATGCGAGCGACCCCGACGGCACGATCGGGAAGGTCGAGTTCTACGCCGGGACCGAGCTGCTCGGCACCGATACGTCGGCGCCGTTCGAGCTCGGCTGGACCCCGGCCGCGGCGGGCCAGTATTCCGTCGCGGCCAGGGCTTATGACGACAAGGGCACGTCGACGGTGTCCTCGCCGATCGCGGTCAGGGTGCTCGCCGCCCCGACGATCGTCGCGACCCCGGCGACGGTCTCCGTTCGACAGGGGACCACCGCCACTGTGGACGTGACCTTGGCGAGTCCGCCGACGGCGACCGTGCCGGTCACGGTCGCCCGGACCTCGGGCAGTGCCGATCTCACGTCTTCCCCGGCGCGACTGAGTTTCACCACCGGCAACTGGAACGTCGCCCAGAAGGTCACGATCTCCTCGGCGGCCAACGGGGGAGCGCTGGGTACAGCCACGTTCTCCGCCACGGCGGCGGGTTACGACGCGGCCACCATCACGGCGAGTGAACTCGATCCCTCCACACCGGAGTTCAAGGCCGCGTTCCTGACGCAGTACAACAAGATCAAGGATCCGGCAGGCGGCTACTTCCGGCGGTTCGGCGACCTGCTGGTGCCTTACCACTCGGTGGAGACTCTGCTGGTCGAAGCCCCGGACCACGGCCATGAGACGACGTCGGAGGCGTTCAGCTACTACCTGTGGCTCGAAGCCGCATACGGCCAGCTTCAGGGTGATTGGGCACCGTTCAACGCGGCGTGGGCGGCGATGGAGAAGTACATCATCCCGGCGCACGCCGACCAGCCGACGAACGACAAGTACAACGCCGGAAAGCCGGCCACCTACGCACCGGAGCATCCCCGGATGGACAGCTATCCGGCGGTGCTCGACTCCGGTGTCCCGGTTGGATCCGATCCGATCGCGGCCGAGCTGAAGACGGCCTACGGGACCGACGACATCTACGGGATGCACTGGCTGCTCGACGTCGACAACACCTACGGCTTCGGACGCTGCGGCGACGGCAGCAGCACCGCGCCCGCGTACATCAACACCTATCAGCGGGGCTCGTCGGAGTCGGTGTGGGAGACGATCCCGCAGCCGTCCTGCGACACCTTCGCCCACGGCGGGCCGAACGGGTACCTCGATCTGTTCACCAAGGACGCTTCCTACGCCAAGCAATGGAAGTACACCAACGCGCCGGACGCCGACGCGCGGGCCGTCCAGGTCGCTTACCTGGCCCAGAAGTGGGCGACGGCGCAAGGCAAGGGCGCACAGGTCGACGCGGTCGTGAAGAAGGCGTCGAAGATGGGCGACTATCTGCGGTACGCCATGTTCGACAAGTATTTCAAGAAGATCGGCGGTTGCACGAGCCCGAGTTGCCCGGCGGGCACCGGCAAGGACAGCGCGCACTATCTGATGTCCTGGTACTACGCGTGGGGCGGCGCGACCGACACCTCGGCGGGCTGGGCCTGGCGTATCGGTGACGGCGCGAATCACCAGGGGTATCAGAACCCGCTCGCCGCCTACGCGCTGGCGAATGATCCGGCATTGAAACCGCGGTCGGCGACAGGTGCTTCGGACTGGGCGAAGAGCCTGGACCGGCAACTGGAGGTCCTGCAGTGGCTGCAGGCGTCCGAAGGCGGGATCGCCGGCGGCGTCACCAACAGCTGGGAAGGGAAGTACGGCGCACCGCCCGCGGGGACGCCGACCTTCTACGGCATGTTCTACGACGCCCATCCGGTGTGGCGGGACCCGCCGAGCAACCGCTGGTTCGGTTTCCAGGTGTGGAACCTGGAACGGGTCGCGTCGCTCTACCAGCTGACCGGCGACGCCAGGGCGAAGAAGATCCTGGACAAGTGGGTGCCGTGGGCGATCGCGAACACCACCGGCGGCGCGGACTTCCGCATCCCGTCCGATCTCGAATGGACCGGGGCGCCGGAGACCTGGAACCCGTCGAATCCGGCGGCCAACACGGGTCTGCACGTCCGGGTGCTGAACCACAGTCAGGACGTCGGGGTCGCGGCGGCGTACGCCAAGGTGCTGCTCAACTACGCGGCCAAGTCCGGTGACGCGGCGGCGAAGACCACCGGCGAGGCCCTGCTCAACGGGTTGCTGGCGCATACCGACTCGCTCGGGATCGGCACTCCGGAGACCCGGACCGACTACGGCAGGTTCGACGACACCTACAACGCCACCACGGGAGAAGGGACCTACGTACCGCCCGGCTGGACCGGCAAGATGCCCAACGGGGACGCCATCGGCGCGAACAGCACGTTCCTGTCGATCCGGTCGTTCTTCCGGGACGATCCACAATGGCCGAAAGTCCAGTCCTATCTGGACGGTGGTCAGGCCCCGTCGTTCACCTTCCACAGGTTCTGGGCGCAGGCCGAGATAGCGACCGCGTTTTCCCTGCACGTCCAACTCTTCGGCTGAACAGGAGGACATCGGTGACATCCTGGCGTTCACGCACACTGAGGTGCTTGATCGCCGCGTTGGTCGGGCTCGCCTGCTTGACGGCGGTGAGCCCGACCGCATCCGCGGCGGGAACGGGGACCGGCTACTGGAGCGCCCGCGGGGCGCAACTGGTCGACGCGAAAGGTGATCCGGTCCGGATGACCGGCATCAACTGGTTCGGCGCCGAGACGGCGAACTTCGCCTTCCACGGCCTGTGGAGCCGGAGCTACCGCGACATGGTCGCGCAGATGGCGGGTCTCGGCTACAACACCATCCGGATCCCGTACTCCAACCAGATGCTCGACGCGGGGTCGGCGCCCACGAGTATCGACCTGGCGAAGAATCCCGATCTGGCCGGACTTTCCGGGATCCAGATCATCGACAAGGTGATCGCCGAGGCCGGCTCGCGAGGGATGCGGGTGATCCTCGACAGGCACCGCCCGGACGGTGCCGGGCAGTCGCCGCTCTGGTACACCGCCGCCTATCCCGAGTCGCGCTGGATCGACGATTGGAAGACGCTCGCCGCGCGATACCAGGGAAATCCCACCGTGGTCGGCGCGGATCTGCACAACGAGCCGCATTCGGTGTCCGGCGGCGGAGGTGCTTGCTGGGGTTGTGGAGACCCGGCGGTGGACTGGCGCCTCGCGGCGGAAAGGGCGGGTAACGCCGTCCTCTCGGTCAACCCGGACTGGTTGATCATCGTCGAGGGGGTCGACTGTGTCGCGGGCACCGGCTCGCCGCAATGCGGCTGGTGGGGCGGGAACCTCTCCGGTGCCCGGCAGTTCCCCGTCCGGCTGAGCAAACCGGACAAGCTGGTCTACTCGGCGCACGAGTACGCCACTTCGGTGTTCGCGCAGCCGTGGTTCGACGATCCGGCGTTCCCGGCGAACCTGCCCGCGTTGTGGGATCACTGGTTCGGCTATCTGGAGAAGGAGAACATCGCGCCGGTGCTGCTCGGTGAGTTCGGCACGACGCTGCGGGATCCGCGTGACGGGGTCTGGCTCCAGAACCTGATGCGCTACCTGGGATCCGGCCCGACCGGGACGGATTTCACGTTCTGGTCGTGGAATCCCAACTCCGGTGATACCGGCGGCATCCTCAACGACGACTGGACGACGGTGAACACGGTCAAGCAGGGGTATTTGAGCCCGTACTTGATCCCGCCGTCGGGTGGCGGGCCGTCGGAGCCACGACCGGGTTGCACGGCGGCGTACCGGGTCGAGAACACCTGGAACGGTGGATTCACGGCCTCGCTACGGCTGACCAACACGAGTTCGGCCCCGGTCGCGAACTGGACGGCAGCCTGGACCGCACCTCCCGGGGTACAGGTGGTCGGCGGGTGGAACGCGACGGTCGTCCAGCAAGGGACGGCGGTGACGGCGGCGGCGCCTTCCTGGGCGCCCTCGCTGGCCGCCGGCGCGAGTGTTTCGATCGGGTTCCAGGCCACTGGACCGGCATCGCCGTCGCCGTCGGCGTTCACCCTCGGAACGGCATCCTGCGCGACAGGATGAGACGCGGTGGGTCGCCACGCCAGCGGGGTCGTGGCGACCCACCGCCCGGTCAGGATTCGCGGGGATGCCGCCGCGCGAGCGCCTCCGAACCTTGGGCGAGCAGCGTGACGTCGGCGCCGACCAGCACGAACGAGGCGCCGGCGTCGAGGTACCGCTGAGCCTGGGCGGGGTCGAAAGCGTTGACGCCCACCGGCTTCCCCTGCGCGCGGACGGCCTCGAAGGTGCTCAGGACCGCCGCGGTGACGTCGGGATGGGTCTGTTGTCCGAGCAGTCCCATCGAAGCGGCGAGATCCGACGGGCCGACGAACACCCCGTCGACGCCGTCGACGGCGGCGATCCCGGAAGCCGCTCCGACGCCGGCCGTGGACTCGATCTGGACGAACAGCGACGTGTGCTCGTCGGCGTTCGGCAGATAGCCCTCGACCCGGTTCCAGCGCGCGGACCGGGAGAGCGCGCTGCCGACCCCGCGCACGCCGCGCGGCGGATAGCGGACCGCCCGGACGACGGCCTCCGCCTCCTCGGCGCTGTCGACCATGGGGACGAGCAGGTTCTGCGCGCCGAGGTCGAGCAGTTGCTTCAGTGCGACGGCGTCGCCGGACGGGGCGCGCACCAGCGGCGTGATCGGGTAGGCGGCGATCGTCTGCAGCACAGTCTGCACCGTTTCCAGCCCGACGGGTGAGTGCTCGGTGTCGATGAGCAGCCAGTCGAGCCCGGAGCCCGCGCAGATCTCCGCGACGACGGGGCTGCCCGAGGTGACCCACATGCCGATCCGCGGACCGGTGGACTGGGCCAGCTCTTCCCGGAACGTCGGCGCTAGACGAAGCGGCATGTGATCGCCCCCAGGTCCCGGTAGTCGGCGGTCACGGTGTCGCCCTGGTGAACCCACATCGGCCGGGTGAACGACCCGGCCAGCACGATGTCGCCCGCGTCGAGCTTGTCCCCGTGCTGCGCCAGCTTGTTCGCCAGCCAGGCGACACCGCTGGCGGGATGGTTCAGCACCGCGGCGGCGACGCCGGATTCCTCGATGGTCTCGTTGCGGTACAACAGCGCCGAGACCCAGCGGAGGTCGACGGCGTCCACGGCGACCGGGTTGCCGCCGTAGACCATGCCGCCCATGGCCGCGTTGTCGCTGATCGTGTCCACGATGGTCCGTCCCGCCATCTCGATGCGCGAGGACAGGATCTCCAAGGCGGGCACCACGTACTCGGTCGCGCGGAGCACGTCGAACACCGTCGTGTCCGGTCCGGCGAGGGAATCCCGGAGTACGAAGGCCAGTTCGACCTCGATGCGCACGTTCGAGAACCGGCTGTGCTCGATCACCGAGCCGTTCTCGAAGACCATGTCCGCGAAGATGGCGCCGTAGTCCGGTTCCGTGATCCCGGTGGCCGCCTGCATCACCTTCGAGGTGAGGCCGATCTTACGGCCGACCGGCCGGCGTCCCGCCGCGATACCCCGGCGCCGCCACTCGTTCTGCACGGCGTAAGAGTCCTCGACGGTCATGTCCGGATAGCGCGCCGTCAGCAGCGGAATCGTCTCGCGGGCCGTCTCGGCGGCCGCGAGTTCGTCGGCGATCGCGGTGATCGTTTCCTGATCGAGCATTTCCCCGCCTCAGAGCTGGTTGCCGAGTTTGTACTCGCCTTGTTTCCATGCCGGCAGTTCCTCGGCCTCGTCGCCCTTGCGGGTGTAGGAGAAACCGTCGGCGCCGATGGTGACCTCGAGTTCGCTGTCGTCGGTCCTGGCGACCACCGGCTGCGGTTTCCCGTCGAGGTCGAGCACCAGAGACGCGTCGGTGTACCAGGACGGGACGACCGGCGTGCCCCACCAGTCGCGGCGCTGGTTGTCGTGCACGTCCCAGGTGACGACGGGGTTGTCCGGGTCGCCGGTGTAGTAGTCCTGCGTGTAGATCTCGACGCGGTGCCCGTCGGGGTCGCGCAGGTAGAGGTAGAAGGCGTTCGAGACGCCGTGTCTGCCGGGACCGCGTTCGATGTGGTCGGACATCCGCAGCGAACCGAGTTTGTCGCAAATGGACAGGATGTTGTGCTTCTCATGGGTGGCGAACGCGACGTGGTGCATCCGCGGTCCGTCGCCGCCGGTCATCGCGGTGTCGTGCACGGTCGGCTTGCGCCGCATCCAGGCCGCGTAGGTCGTGCCCTGGTCGTCCTGGATGTCTTCGGTGACCCGGAAGTTGAGGTCTTCCATGTGCTTCACCGCGCGGGGTACGTCCGGGGTGACCTGGTTGAAGTGGTCGAGCCGGACCAGCGCGCCGGGAAGGTGCAGGTCGTAGCGCCAGCCGAGCCGCTCGACGTGCTGGACGTCGTGGAAGAACTCGATCGGGAAGCCGAGCGGATCCTGCACGCGCACCGAATCGCCGATGCCCTTGGTGAAGCCGTCCTCGCGACGCTCGACGCGGCAGCCCAGTTCCGTGTAGAACGCGACGGCCTTGTCGAGGTCCTCCGGCGAGCGCACCCGGTAGGAGAACGCCGCGACCGCGGCCACCGGACCCTGGCGCAGCACGAGGTTGTGGTGGATGAACTCGTCGATCGTGCGGAGGCTGATCGTGGTCTCGTCCTCTTCGGTGACCGTCAGGCCGAGGACGTCGGCGTAGAACGCGCGCGAGCGTGCCAGGTCGGTGACGACGAGTTCCATGTACGCACAGCGCAGGACGTCCGGCGGTGGCGACGACGGCGTGGGGATCGGGTTCATGGCGACATCCTTTGTGGACGAAGAATCGGGGTCAGGCCTTGCCGAAGGCGGGGTTGTGCACCTCGCCGAGATTGATGTGCACCGCCTGCTGGTCGGTGTAGAAGTCGATCGAGCGGTAGCCGCCCTCGTGTCCCAGTCCGGACGCCTTCACCCCGCCGAAGGGGGTGCGCAGGTCGCGGACGTTGTTCGAGTTGAGCCACACCATCCCGGCCTCGACCGATTGCGCGAAGTTGTGCGCCCGCTTGAGGTCGTTGGTCCAGACGTAGGCAGCGAGCCCGTACTTCGTGTTGTTCGCCAGCGCGAGTGCTTCTTCGTCGCTGTCGAACGGGGTGATCGCGACGACCGGGCCGAAGATCTCCTCCTGGAAGATCCGGGCGTCCGGTTTGACGTCGGCGAACACCGTCGGCGCCACGTAGTTCCCGGTCGGGAAGCCGTCGGGACGGCCGCCGCCGGCGACGAGCCTGCCTTCGGTCTTGCCGATCTCGATGTACTTCATGACCTTGTCGTAGTGCTCGGGGTGCACCAGCGCGCCGACCTCGGTCGCGGGGTCGCTGGGATCGCCCACGACGACGCGTTTGGCCTGCTCGCCGTAGCGCTCGACGAACTCGTCGTAGATGGAGCGTTCGACCAGGATCCGGCTGCCCGCGGTGCAGCGTTCGCCGTTGAGGGAGAAGACGCCGAAGATCGTCGCGTCGATCGCGGTCTCCAGGTCGGCGTCGGCGAAGACGATGGCGGGGGACTTGCCGCCCAGTTCCATCGACAGTCCTTTGAGGAACGGCGCGGCGTTTCCGAAGATCAGGCTTCCGGTGCTGCTTTCGCCGGTGAACGAGATCAGCGGGACGTCCGGATGCTTCACCAGCGCGTCACCGGCGTCCTCACCGAAGCCGTTGACGAGGTTGAACACACCCGGCGGGAGCCCGGCCTCTTCGAAGATCTCCGCCCAGAGCGACGCCGAAAGCGGGGTGAATTCGGCGGGTTTGAGCACGACGGTGTTCCCGGTCGCCAGCGCCGGCGCGAGCTTCCACGACTCCAGCATGAACGGCGTGTTCCACGGGGTGATCAGCCCGGCGACGCCGATCGGCTTGCGGTTGACGTAGTTGATCTGGCGCCCGGGCACCTTGTAGGTGTCGTCGGCCTGCGCGACGATCAGGTCGGCGAAGAACCGGAAGTTCTCCGCGGCCCGGCGCGCCTGGCCGAGCGCCTGCGAGATCGGCAGGCCCGAGTCGAAACTTTCCAGCGCCGCCAGACGCTTGTCCCGCGCCTCGACGACGTCGGCGATGCGGTTCAGCACCCGCGAACGCTCTCGCGGCAGCAGCTTCGGCCACGGTCCTTCGGTGAACGCCTTCCGCGCGGCGGCGACGGCGCGATCGATGTCGGCCTTCTTGCCCGCGGCGGCCCGCACATAGACTTCGTTGGTCACCGGGTCGATCACGTCGAAGACGGCGCCGTCGGCCGAATCGGCGAGCTCGCCGCCGATGTAGTGCCGGATCCGCTCCGGGACACCGTCCGGGATCGGCCGGGGAGTCGTGGTGGTCAAAAGTCCTCCTCGATTTCTTTCAGTGATCCCGCGTCCGCGATCGACGTCGGCAGGGCGCCGGTGGTCGTCCGCGTCGCGGTGGCGGACAAGGCGCCCTGCCGCCGCGATAGCGGGGCCTTCGGCCGGGGCGGGATCATGCGTCCGGTCGCTTTCTCAGGTGGTTCTTCAGCTCCGCCAACAGTCCTCCAGTCAGCGGTTCGCGCGCTCTCGGGCGTCCAAAAAGGCCTGCATGGTGGCCCAGCGGTGATTGCGCGCGGCGAATTCGATGTCCAGCGGGTCGGCCTTCTCGGAGATCAGCCGGAGGATCTGTTCGTGCTCTTCGACCGACCGGTGCGCGCGGTCGGGGACGAACGCGAACGTGGAGTCGCGTAGTCCGGACAACCGGGTCCAGCCCTGGTGTACGAGGTCGAGGATCTGCGGGTTGGGGCAGCATTCGAACAGCAGCGAGTGGAACTGCTGGTTCAGCGCGGTGAACTCGTGGGCGTCGAAGTGGTCCAGCAGGGCGATCATCCGCTCGTTCACCCTGCGGGCCTTCGCGATGTCCTGCTCGGTCAGTCCTGGCGCGGACAGCGCGGTGGCGACGCCTTCGACGACGCCGAGGGTCTGCATGGCGTGGACGTATTCGTTCTGGTCCACCATCGCCACCCGCGCGCCGACGTTGCGTTCGAAGGTCACCAGCCGTTCGGCTTCCAGCCGCCGGATCGCCTCGCGCACCGGGACGACGCTCATGTCGAGCGCGCCGGCGATCTCGGCGAGGACGAGCCGGTAACCGGGTCCGTACTCGTGCCGGGCGATCCTCTCGCGGAGCCACTCGTAGGCGAGTTCGGACTTGCTGGCCGTCTTCACTGCTTCTTCTGCCATGCCTCATACCTTTCCCGCCACAACGGGTTCAACGGGAAGAGCCCCTCGATCGGGCGGCCCTGGCCGACCTGTCCGGCGATCCAGGCGTCCTCGTCCTCCTGGATCAGCGCGGCGGTGACGACCTCGTCGGCGAGGTGCGGCGGGATGACGATCACGCCGTCGTCGTCGCCGACGATGATGTCGCCGGGCAGGACGGTGGCCCCGCCGCAGGCGACCGCGACGTCGACGTCCCACGGCACGTGCTTGCGGCCGAGGACCGCCGGATGCGCGCCCTGCGAGAACACCGGCAGACCGGTCTCGGCGACGGCGTCGAAGTCGCGGACCCCGCCGTCGGTGACCACTCCGGCCGCGCCGAGGTAGCGGGCCCGCAGCGCCAGGATGTCGCCGAGCGTGCCGGAGCCCGCGTCGCCACGGGCCTCGATGACGATCACTTCTCCGGCGCCGACGGAGTCGAAAAGCCGCTTCTGCGCGTTGTAGCCGCCGCCGTGGGACTTGAAGAGGTCCTCGCGGTTCGGGACGAAACGCAGGGTCCTCGCCGTGCCGACGATCTTCGATCCCGGCAGGTTGGGCCGCACACCGTCGATCGCGACGTTGTTCAGCCCGCGCTTGCGCAGCTGGGCGGACAAGGCCGCGACCGGCGCGCGCAGAAGCTTCGCCCGGAGTTCTTCGCTGAGCGCGGGGCTTTCCTCTTCCTCCACCGGCTCGGTGGCGGAGGTGCCCCAGGCCTCGGCGCGCTGCCTGTCGTCGACCTCGGGCCGGCTGCCGATGTCGGAGAACGCCCGGATTCCCTGCGTGATGGTCGTGTGGAGCCGTCCGCTGCTGGCGGAGGTGCCCGGAACGTCCACTTCGACCACCACGACGTCGCCGGGGGAGACCACGGTGGATCCGGCGGGGGTGCCGGTGAGGATGACGTCGCCAGGTTCGAGCGTGAAGTGCTGGGAGAGGTCGGAAACGAACTGCCGCAAGGGGAACAGCATCCCGGCCGCGGTGTCCTCCTGGACGAGGTCGCCGTTCACCCAGGTGCGCACACGCAGGGCCGCCGGGTCGATGTCGTGCGCGTCGATCAGGCCGGGGCCGAGGGGGGTGTAGCCGTCGCCGCCCTTGGAACGGACGTTGGAGCCCTTGTCCGCGGCACGGAGGTCGTAGAGCCCGAAGTCGTTGGCCGCGGTCACCGCGGCGACGTGGTCCCACGCCTTTTCCGGTTTGACCCAGCGGGCCGTGGTGCCGATGACCAGCGCGATCTCGCCCTCGAAGGCCAGGAGTTCGGTGCCGGCCGGGCGTTCGACCGTGCCTCCGGACGCGCCGAGCGAGCTCGACGGCTTGAAGAAGTACGACGGGTCCGCCGGACGTCGTCCGCGCTGCTCGGCCCGCGACGCGTAACTGAGATGGACCGCGATGATCTTGCCCGGTCGCGTTCCCAGCGGGCCCGCCTCGCGACTCGACGGCGCCGTTGCCTCGTAGATGTCCATGCCTTCCCGCTCCGTCCGGCCGATGTGTTCGACCCTTGCTTCGTATCTAATAACGTATATGATTCCGTGCCACAGTGGCAAGGCGGTCACCGAGTGGCCTTCGCCTCGCCCAGGGATCCCTGCGGGCCGCCACTCGCGTCAGGCCTACGTCAAAGGAGCCAAGGTGTCGAATCCAGCGCAAGGCGAGCGCACGTCCGGGCGAACCGCCCCGCCGTCCTCCGACCGGCGTCGTGTCGCGTTCGCGACCGTCGTGGGCACCACGGTCGAGTGGTACGACTTCTTCGTTTACGCGTCCGCGGCCGGTCTCGTCTTCGGCAAACTGTTCTTCTCCGGCCTCGGCACGAACAGCACCCTCGTCTCCTTTGCGACGGTGGGGGTGAGCTTCCTGTTCCGTCCGCTCGGTGCTTTCCTCGCCGGACATTTCGGCGACAAATACGGCCGCCGGGTGGTCCTGGTGCTCACCCTGATCCTGATGGGGGCCGCGACCACGCTGATCGGTGTCCTGCCGACCTTCGACCAGATCGGCGTCCTCGCGCCAGTGCTGCTGATCCTGCTGCGGATCCTGCAGGGGGTTTCGGCGGGCGGTGAATGGGGCGGCGCGGTCCTGATGGCCGTCGAACACGCGCCGGAGAACCGGCGCGGGCTCTTCGGTGCTTCCCCGCAGATCGGTGTCCCGCTCGGTCTGCTGCTCGCCTCCGGCGTCCTGGCGCTGACCAGTCTGCTCGTCCCCGGGCAGGCGTTCCTCGACTGGGGCTGGCGGATCCCGTTCCTGCTCAGTGTCGGGCTGATCCTGGTCGGCCACTACGTCCGGCGCCGCGTCGAGGAGAGCCCGGTCTTCCGGGAGATCGCCGAACGTCGTGAGCGGACCAGGACCCCGATCGTGCAACTGTTCCGCAAGCACGCGCTGCTCGTCCTGGTGGCCGCGCTGGTGTTCGCGGGGAACAACGCCGTCGGCTACATGACCACCGGCGGCTACATCCAGAACTACGCGACCAACCCGAAGGGCCCGATCGGGCTCGAACGCGGTCCGGTGCTGTGGGCGGTGACGGCGTCGGCGGCGACCTGGCTGGTCTCGACGTGGGCGGCGGGCGCGGTGTCCGACCGGATCGGCAGGCGGCGGACGTACGTGCTGGGCTGGATCGCGCAACTCGCCGGTGTCGCCGTCCTCTTCCCGCTGGTGGACAGCGGGAACATCGTGCTCCTGGCGCTGGGCCTGATCATTCTGAGTGTCGGGCTCGGATTCACCTACGGTCAGCAGGCGGCGTTCTACGCGGAGCTGTTCCCCGCGTCGATCCGGTTCTCCGGGGTCTCGATCTCCTACGCGCTCGGCGCGATCCTCGGTGGCGCGTTCGCGCCGACGATCGCCACCGCGCTGGTCGGGGCCACCGGGACGTCGTTGTCGGTGGCCGTCTACCTGGCCGGGATGACGGTCATCGGCCTGATCGCCACGCTGCTCCTGCGTGATCGCTCGGGGATCCCGCTCGGGCCCGACCACGAGGCCGAGCAGACCGTGAGCCCGCTTCGCTTCGGTAAGTGATTTCGCCGTCCGTGACGCTCGTGGTGGTCAACCGCCGAGAGCGTCACGGACGGCCTTCGCCGCCGCCTTGAGCCGTTCCGCGAGCTCGGCGGGGGACCGCGTGCTCGACAGATAGACGACCGCGAGCGCCGCGGGACTGTGCCCGCGCAGGGGGAGCGGCACCGCGACCGCGCTCAGGTTCTCGATCACCTCACCGTGGCTGTCCGCGTATCCGCGGGCGGCCACTTCCCGTATTCCCGCCGTCCACTCCTCCTCCGGCAGCTGCGCAAGGATCGCGCGGCCGGGGGCGCCGGCGGTGAACGGATGCCTGGACCCCGGGCGCTGCGCGACGGACGCGACGGCGTGCCGGGGTTCCACGCTGACCAGGGTCACGCATTCTTCGCGGTCCAGTACCGCGACGAAACACGTCATGCCGAGTTCGTTCGCCACGGCGGTCAACTCGGGCAGTGCGGCGGCCTGCAGATCGTGTTTGATCCCCGCCGCGAGCGCGGCCAGCCGGGCGCCGAGTTCGATCCTGCCCGCGGGATCCCGCGTCACCAGGCCGTGGTCTTCGAGGGTGCGGATGAGCCGGTACGCGATCGACCGGTGCACGCCGAGACGTTCGGCGACCTGATCGACGCTGAGCGTTTCCTGTGCGTCCGCAAGGACTTCGAGTACGCGGATACCGCGGCTGAGCGTCTGGGACGTGCTCGCACCCTTGCGGGAGTCCGAAACCATCGTATACGATCCATTTCGATAGTTGAACTGGCTGTTCGATTATAGAACAGGAATCCGACGGGGTTGTCCATGACGTCACGCGAAACCAGTTTCTTGCCGGGCTCGAGCCTTTATCGGCCACCTGCGCAGTTCTTCCGCGGCTGTCTCGGCCGGTTCGCCACGGGCGTCGCGGTGGTGACCTTCGATGCCACACTGGCCGACGGGACCGTGAAGCGGCACGGGCTGACGGTGAACTCCTTCACCGCGGTCTCGATGGATCCGCCACTCGTCCTCGTGTCGATCCAGCGCACCGTGAAGAGTCACGACCTGCTCGAAGCACGCCCGTTCGCGGTGAACGTCCTGGGCGCGGAACAGCAGGCGCTCGCGATGAACTTCGCCGGGAGGCCGACCCCCGAAGGCGTGCCGACCTGGGTCGAAGGCGGGCACGCACCGAGGCTCGCGGGCGTCCTCAGCTGGTTCGACTGCACTCCGTGGGCCGCCTACGACGGCGGTGACCACACCCTGTTCCTCGGCGAGGTACAGGAGTTCGACTACCGCGCCGGCGACGCGCTCGGCTTCGTCGACGGACGGTTCTCGACGATCCACGAATCCGCCCAAGGCCACGAATCCCTGTTCTGACAACGACGTCCACCCTGAGAAGGAGCACCGACATGGGAGCCCGCACCGGACAGCAGTACCTCGACCGGCTCAACGCGCTGACGCCCGAGTTGTACGTCGATGGCGAGAAGGTGACGGCGAAGGTCGCCGAACACCCGGCGTTCCGCAACAACGCGCTGACCTACGCGAAGCTGTTCGACCTCCAGCACGACCCGGCGCACCGCGACGTCCTCACCTACGAGTCGCCGACGACGGGGGAGCGCGTCGGGACGTCGTTCCTGGTGCCGCGAACCGAGGAAGACCTCAAGCGCCGCCGGGCCGCGTTCTCGGTGTGGGCGCGGTACTCCAATGGTTTCCTCGGCCGCACCGGCGACTACATGAACTCCTCGCTCACCGCGCTCTCGACCGCGAAGAAGTTCTTCTCCCAGGCCGATCCCGTCTTCGGCGAGCGCATCGAGAAGTACTACGAGATGGCGCGCGAGAACGATCTCCTCGCGACGCACACCCTGATCCCGCCGCAGGTCAACCGCTCCGTGTCCGGCAGTCAGCAGGGCGGCGGCAACCTGTCGGCGAAGGTGATCGAGGAACGGGAGGACGGCATCGTCATCCGCGGCGCCCGGATGCTCGCCACCATCGCGCCGATCGCCGACGAACTCCTGGTGTTCCCGTCCACCGTCCTGCGCGGGACACCCGAGGACGCCCCGTACTCCTACGCTTTCGCCGTCCCGAACGACGCGCCCGGCCTGAAGTACTTCTGCCGCGCCGGCCTCGACCACGGCCGTTCGCATTTCGACGAGCCGCTCGCGTCGCGATTCGAGGAGATGGACGCGGTCGTCGTCTTCGACGACGTATTCGTCCCCAACGAGCGGGTCTTCCTGCTGGGCCATCCCGAACTGTGCAACGCCTGGTACTCCGAGACCGGCGCGGGCGCGCTGATGACCCACCAGGTCGTCACCCGCACACTGGCCAAGACCGAGTTCTACCTGGGGCTCGCCAGCGAGATCGCCGCCGCCATCGGCATCGGCGGATTCCAGCACATCCAGCAGGACCTCTCGGAACTGATCTCCTACGTCGAGATCGAGAAGGCCGTCCTGCGCGCGGCCGAGGCCGACGGCGCGGTGAGCGAGGACGGCGTCTTCCTGCCCAAATGGGAGGTCCTCAACGCCGCCCGGAACTGGTACCCCACCAAGGTCTCCCCGCGGCTGGCCGAGATCATCCGCAAGTTCTCGGCGTCCGGGCTCATGGCGCTGCCCGGGGAAGCGGACTTCGAAACCGAGGGCCGCGCCGACATCGACACCTACCTCCAGTCGGCCACCCTGCCCGCCAAGGACCGCGCGCGGTTGTTCAAGCTCGCTCTCGACGCGTCGGTGTCGGGCTTCGCCGGCCGCGAGTCGCTGTACGAGTACTTCTTCTTCGGTGACCCCGTGCGGATGGCGGGCGCCCAGGTGAACGCGTATCCGCGGGAGGCCTTGCAGGAACGCGTGCGGGAACTCCTGGGGCGAGAAGGGCAGTAAGTCCCGGGAACGCGGATTTCGTCGATGGATCGGCCTGTGCGTGCGATTTCATCGGCGATTTCCGGTGAATGCACCCGGTTGACAATCACCGCTTCCGCTGGCCGTTGTATTCGGCCTTGATGTGTCCTGCATTTGTCCAAGCGGACGTCATCACGAATCGACGGCCGGGTTACGACGTTCGAGTTACTCTCCCCAATGACCGTGCAAGTCGGCCATATCGGTGCGCAAAAATCCAGGTGCCCTGATCGACGATGGCCTCCGACGAGCGGCAGGGGGAGACATGTTCGAGACCGTGCAGTGCGCGGGTGCGGATTTCTGCGAAGAGCTGTCGGGTTCCGGTGACACCTCCTTCACCCGTCTTACGAAGGTCGGGGAAAGGGGTTCGTAGTTGAAGCGGCGAAGGCCCCTTGAGGGATTGCGGACACTTCTGCGTACGTGTCTTTGTTATGAAGGCCTCCTTGCCAACTCTGAAGGTAGTAAAGGAGCCCTTCACTCCTTGCCGATGTGGCGGCTGGTTTCACGGAGGCGTCGCGAAAGCCACTTTCGCAACGTTGAAGGTTGCGAAAGTGGCTTTCGCAACGTGTCTTCGCGGCGGACTGTGCACTCACGGCCGCCACCCGCGAACACGAAACCGTCGCCTGATCGCCCCGCAAACCGGGACCATCACGAACTGCAGCCCCAATAGTAGGATAACTATACCGGTATAGTTATCCTACTATTGGAGGGCTCAAGGCCCGGTCGAACTTTCGCCGGCCGGAACTCCGGTCAGTACTGGGAGAGGTGGAGCGAGGAGGTCGCGTCGTTGAATCCCGGCAGTGCTTCCCAGCCGGAGATTTCGGTGCCGAGACTCCTCAGTCGGTAGGTGCCACCGCCCGGGTCACGCCCGCTCCAGTTGTACAATGTCACGTCGTTGCACCATGAATGGGTAATGAGTGACGAAGTCGCATTCTCCATTTCGAAGCCGACCCAGTTGATGCCGTAGCCACTTTTGTCGCAGGGCCCGTCCTGCCCGAAGAACATCTCCCAGTGGCCTTTATAGTCGTTGTCTGTATACAGTGTGACGAGGACGTTTTCGGCACTCGCTGCGCTCGTGGCAAGGGCGGGGTCGTTACTGCACTTGCGAGAAACAACTTCGGATGCCGTCTCGCCCGGCTTGAGCTTCTTGAGCGTGGTCACGCAGTATTTGCCCGTTGCGGCATCGGGCTGTGGCGCGGCCGAGGCGGTTCCTGAGCCGATCAGGACGGCGACGCCGACCAGTCCGGCGACGATGGCCGCCCTTTTCCTACTGTTACCTCTCATGAGGAAACTCCTACGCGCTGAAGTCTGATGGTGCTTCTGTGCGTATCGCTGAATGGGTAATTCTTTTATTGCCGGGTCAGCGACGGAAGATGTTGAAGGAGGCTGTTCGATCATTGAACTGCGGCAGCGAATTCCAGCGGCCCTGCTGCCAGCCGGGTTGGGAAATATAAGCCGAGCCCGCCGACGGGTCCCGGTAGGAATTTTGGAACAGGGTGAGGCTGTTGCACCAGTTGTCGGTCAGGATGGAGGACGTCTTGTGGTGCATGACGGCGCCGACCCAGTCGATGCCGTAGCCGGAGGCGTCACAAGGGCCGTCGTCGCCCTGGTAGATCTCCCAGTTGCCGCCCAGGTCGTTGTGTTCGTGCAGGAAGGCAAGTGCGATACCGGAGCTCTTGGCCATCTCGAAAGTGGCCGAGTCGTCGCTGCACCGTCGGGAGGTGACTTTGGAGGTGGCCTCGCCCGGCTTGAGCTTCTTGAGCGTGGTCACGCAGTATTTGCCCGTCGCGGCATCGGGCTGTGGCGCGGCCGAGGCGGTTCCTGAGCCGATCAGCCCGATGACGCCGACCAGTCCGGCGACGATGGCCGCCCTTTTCTTGTGTCCAGTTTTCACGACAGGACGATTGCATGTGGCCCGATTTGCTGTCGAGCCCTTTCAGGGCAACCTGAAACGGGTTTCCAAACTAGGGAATTCGGCTAGTGTGGCCGGCCGTGATCACTCTTTCGGCGGATACGGCGACGGTTGCCGGCCACCCACGGCACCTATATCCCGCCCTCCAGCGCCCGGAGGATCAGCTGTCCGGCCTGAGCGTTCTCGATCCTCCCGCCACCGGCCAGGGTCTGGGCCGGCCCCGCGCCCGTCTTTCACCGCCACGATCACGAAGTCCGCTGGATTGCTAGGAGAACCACTCGTCGGGCTCGTCCCGGGCAGGACATGGCGGATGCCGCCGCGAGGATCCTCGACGTCGCCCTCGTAGCGGGGGATCAGGGTGAGTGTGGAGGTGATCGATCGTCCGGCCCGCGGCTCGTCCTTCGTTCATCCCGATGGTGTGGTCGTCGGGATCATGAATCTGGCAGAAGAGGCAGGTGCCGGTGCAAACCGATCGAAGGAATGTGTTCGCGACGGAATTCTGTCACTGACGCCAAATTTTCGAATAGGTTCTGTAACGAACGCAACAAAGGTGACGTCTATAGGGTCAAGCGCCCTTGGTGGGCGCTGTCGCCCCATGGAGGTCGGGGCGGTACGTGGCGGGCTCGGTCGACCGGTGGTCGAGGGCCCGTCCGGCCGTCGTGCCCTGGTCCGGGTGAAGACACGCCCGGGGACCCCTCAACTTGATTCATTCCAGAAAATGGGCCAGACTGCGCCCGTGCCCACGACTCCGGACTTCGAGCGAATGCTGCGCGGGGCGTCCCTGCGTGTGACGCGTCCTCGGCTGGCCGTGCTGACCGCGGTACGCGACCACCCGCACGCCGACACCGACTCGATCATCGGTGCCGTGCGTACGGAGCTCGGCGAGGTTTCGCACCAAGCCATCTACGACGTGTTGCGGGCACTGACCACCGCGGGTCTCGTCCGGCGCATCCAGCCGGCGGGATCCGTAGCACGCTATGAGTCCCGGGTAGGGGACAACCACCACCACGTCGTGTGTCGATCATGTGGTGTCATCGCCGACGTCGACTGCGCCGTCGGTCCCGCACCCTGTTTGAGCGCGTCGGACGACCACGGCTTCGTGATCGAAGAGGCCGAGGTCATCTACTGGGGCCTGTGCCCCGAGTGCTCGGCAGAACCCCGTTCTTGAACACAGCTGAAGATTCTCCGGAAGGATTCCCGTGTCTGACAGCCCAGACGCCGTCGTTGGCGAAATGAACGAAGAGAGCGCGGGCGGGTGCCCCGTCTCGGCCGGGCGCCGCAACCACCCCACCGAAGGAGCGGGCAACCGTGACTGGTGGCCGAACCAGCTCAACCTGAAGATCCTCCGGAAGCACACCGCCGCCTCCGACCCGATGGACGCCGGGTTCGACTACGCCGCCGAATTCAAGACCGTCGACCTCGACGAACTCGCCAAGGACGTCGACGCCGTCCTCACCACCTCGCAGGACTGGTGGCCCGCGGACTTCGGCCACTACGGCGGCCTGATGATCCGGATGGCGTGGCACAGCGCCGGCACGTACCGCATCGAGGACGGCCGCGGTGGCGCGGGCGCCGGCATGCAGCGTTTCGCTCCGCTGAACAGCTGGCCGGACAACGGCAACCTGGACAAGGCCCGCCGCCTGCTGTGGCCGGTCAAGAAGAAGTACGGCCGCAAGATCTCGTGGGCCGACCTGATGATCTTCACCGGCAACCGCGCGCTGGAGACCATGGGCTTCAAGACCTTCGGCTTCGCCGGTGGCCGCGCCGACGTGTGGGAGCCGGACGAGGACGTGTACTGGGGTCCCGAGCGCACCTGGCTCGGCGACGAGCGCTACACCGGTGACCGCGAGCTCGAAGGCCCGCTGGCCGCCGTGCAGATGGGTCTCATCTACGTGAACCCGGAAGGCCCGAACGGCAACCCGGACCCGCTGGCCGCGGCCCGCGACATCCGCGAGACCTTCCGCCGCATGGCGATGAACGACGAGGAGACCGTCGCGCTGATCGCCGGTGGTCACACCTTCGGCAAGGCGCACGGCGCGGCCGACCCCGACGAGTACGTCGGTGCCGAGCCCGAGGGTGCCTCGATCGAGGAGCAGGGCCTGGGCTGGAAGAACAGCTTCGGCAGCGGCCGGGGCCGGGACACCATCACCAGTGGTCTGGAGACCACCTGGACCTCCACGCCGACCCAGTGGAGCCACGGGTTCTTCCAGAACCTGTTCGGCTACGAGTGGGAGCTGACCAAGAGCCCGGCGGGTGCCCACCAGTGGCAGCCGAAGGACGGCGCCGGCGCGAACACCGTGCCCGACCCCGAGTCCGGCGAGCTCAAGCGCCCGCCGACGATGCTCACCACCGACCTGTCGCTGCGGTTCGACCCGGTCTACGAGCAGATCTCGCGCCGGTTCCTGGACAACCCGGACCAGTTCGCGGACGCCTTCGCCCGCGCCTGGTTCAAGCTGACCCACCGTGACATGGGCCCGATCCAGCGTTACCTCGGCCCGCTGGTCCCGCAGGAGACGCTGATCTGGCAGGACCCGGTGCCCGCCGTCGACCACGAGCTGGTCGACGACGCGGACATCGCCTCCCTCAAGGCGAAGCTGCTCGACTCGGGCCTGTCGGTCGCTCAGCTGGTCTCGACCGCGTGGGCGTCGGCCTCGACGTTCCGCGCCAGTGACAAGCGCGGTGGCGCGAACGGAGCCCGCATCCGCCTCGAGCCGCAGCGCGACTGGGAGGTCAACGACCCGCAGACGCTGGCTCAGGTGCTGCGGACCCTGGAAGGCGTCCAGGAGTCCTTCAACAGCGCCCAGACCGGCGGCAAGAAGGTCTCGCTGGCCGACCTGATCGTCCTCGGCGGCGTCGCGGCCGTCGAGAAGGCCGCCAAGGACGGTGGCCTCGACGTCACGGTGCCGTTCACCCCGGGCCGCACCGACGCGTCGCAGGAGCAGACCGACGTCGAGTCGTTCGCGGCGCTGGAGCCCACTGTCGACGGCTTCCGCAACTACCGCGGCAAGGGACACCGTCTCCCGACGGAGTACCTGCTCATCGACCGCGCGAACCTGCTGGACCTGAGCGCCCCCGAGCTGGCCGTCCTGGTCGGCGGCCTGCGGGTCCTGGGTGCCAACACCCAGGAGTCGAAGCACGGCGTGTTCACCGCGAAGCCGGGGTCGCTGACCAACGACTTCTTCGTGAACCTGCTCGACATGGGCGTGCAGTGGACCGCGGCGTCCGGCGACGCCGAGACCTTCGAGGGCCGCGATTCCGCGACCGGCGAGGTCAAGTGGACCGGTACCCGTGCCGACCTGGTGTTCGGTTCCAACTCCGAGCTTCGCGCGGTGGCCGAGGTCTACGCCAGCGACGACGCCAAGGAGAAGTTCGTCCGCGACTTCGTGGCGGCGTGGGACAAGGTCATGAACCTCGACCGGTACGACGTGGCATGATCCGAGCCTGAACCTGGCTTGACACCGACCGGGCCGGCCGCGTTTCGCGGCCGGCCCGGCGTGTTTTCCGCCGGACGAAGGGAGCCGGACACGTGTGGGATCTGCTGGCGGCGGGTGGCTGGGGTCTGCTGGCCGGATCGGCGCTGCTGCTCGGCGCGATGATCGGCTTCCTGGTCCGGATCCCGACCAAGGCCGTGGCGAGCGTGATGGCCTTCGGCAGTGGCGTGCTGATCTCGGCGGTGTCGTTCGAGCTGATCGCCGAGGCGCACGAAAAGGGCGGTTTCCTCCCGACCGCGCTCGGTGCCCTGGGCGGTTCGCTGATCTACACGGTCGCCAACATCGTGCTCGCCCGGCGCGGCGCCCGGCATCGCAAACGTTCCGGTGACCAGCAGCCGTCCGAGACCGAGCAGGCCGGTTCCGGTACGGCCATCGCGCTCGGCGCCCTGCTGGACGGCGTCCCCGAATCGATGGTGATCGGCACCAGCCTGCTCGGCGGGGGCAGCGTCAGCGTCGTGACCGTGGCGGCCGTCTTCATCAGCAATGTCCCGGAAGGACTGTCGAGCGCCTCGGGAATGAAGCGAGCCGGCCGCAGCCCGCGCTATGTTTTCACGCTTTGGAGTGGTATCGCCGTGATCAGCGGGGTGGCGGCCCTGCTCGGTTACGGCCTTCTCGGCGGCGCGTCCGGCACCGTCCTGGCCGTGATCACCGCACTCGCGGGCGGCGCGATCCTCGCGATGATCGCCGACACGATGATCCCGGAGGCCTTCGACGACGCGCACCTGTGGACCGGGTTGATCACGGTCGCGGGCTTCCTCACCGCGTTCGGCCTTTCGCGCCTCGAAGGCTGAGCGAGGGTGAGCCCGACGGCATGAACGAAGCCACGCGTTCGGCGTAGTCGAAAAGCACGAAGCCGGAATGATGGATAGCACTGGATGCCGGGGCTCTCGTGACGGACGATTTCGCTGCCGACGAAACACCGAACGCCTGGGAGCGAGTCGAATGAAGAACGAAACCACCGATAACGTAAGCCTGCTCTTCACCGGCCTCGGGATCGACACCGCGAAGGTGGGCAGCGAAATCGAACTCGTGATCGACCGCTTCGACAACTGGACCAACAAGGCCAGAGTCGACGCCTTCAGATGCTTCACCGGCGCGTGTTGCGTCGTCCCGCCCCTGGCCGAAGCCAAGTGACGCGCCGATCACGTCTCGCGTCCCCAGTGGACGCGAGACGTGATCGGCAGTGGTTCGTCAGCGGCCGGCAGCCGGCGATGGGATCGGCGCCCCGGCGCAGGATTCGTCACTGGTCTTGCCGGTGGAGAAGAACTCGACCGCTTTGCTCGCGCAGGGGAGCGAGGACAGCGAACCGTGGTGATCGTCCTCGATCGTGAGGAGGGCGCCGCCGATCCGCTCGCGCATGGCCAGTGCCCAGCCGATCGGCGTCACCGGTTCGTAGACGTGCCCGACCAGTTGCAGCGGACTGGTCCCCTTCGCGAAGTTCCACGGCTGGACCGGTAACGGCCAGCCCGCGCACCGGCCGTCCCAGAACCCAGGGGAGGCGACGGCCGGATACGCGCGGACGCGGTCGACCCGCCGCTGCCAGATCGTTTCGAAGTCGCGTGGCCCCTCGGAGGCGTTGCACAGGATCGACGTCTGCTGGAAGGTGTTGTACCCGTTGGGAGTCGCGTCCCAGCCGAAACCGGTGCCCGGCCCGGACGCGGGTTTCGTGGTGGGCGCGCCGCCGTCGCGCAGGGCGGCCAGCGCCTTGGCGGCGTTCGCCCACTCGCGCCGCGGCCCGGCGAGGTAGCCCTTGACGGTCTCGCCGTCGACGGTCTCCCCGTTCACGTTCCGCGGGTGTTCGGTCAGTTCGTCGCGCAGCTTCAGCAGCGCGTCGAGGACCGCGGGTTGCTTGTCACCGAAGTGGAAAACGGCGTCGTAGCGGGCGATCCAGCCGGCGAAGTCGCGGGCCGTGACCTCGCCCGCCGCCATCATCGCGTCGTCCATGCCACCGACGTCCAAGGTCGGGGACATGACCGAATCCAGCAGCATCCGGTCCACCCGGGAATCGAACTGTGTGCGGTAGGCCGCGCCGAGGGCAGTGCCCCACGAGACGCCGTAGAAGCCGATCTTCTCTTCGCCGAGAGCCTCACGGATGCGGTCCATGTCCCTGGCGACGTTCTCGGTGGTCAGGTTGCGGACGAACTCGGGGTCCGCCGCGACACAACGCTGGTTCACCTTCGCGTCCCGTTCGAACACGAACCGAGCCTTTTCGTTGTGCGGCAAGGAAGACGGCGGCTCGGCGTCGTCTCCGGGAGCCGGCGGGCAGGCGACGTCGGCACTGTAGTCGACGCCGCGCGGATCGAACCCGATCAGGTCGTGGTCCGCGCCGATCTCGGCGGCCTTGCTTTCGGCGATCCATCTGGGCTGGTGGATCCCCGACTGGCCGGGGCCGCCGGGGTTGAGCAGCACGACACCCTGGCGCCGGGCGGGATCGGTCGCCTTCTGCCGGGAGACCGCGATGTCGATCTCGCGGCCGTCGGGCTTCGCGTAGTCGACCGGAACGGGCACCAGAGCGCATTCGGTGCGCTGATCGTCGGCTGGCCGCCAGTCCTTGGCGATGTCCTTGCAGGGTTTCCAGTCCAGCGTCGGGGCCGCGGACGCCGTGGCGAGCGCCGGTGTTCCCAGCGCGGCCATCGTCGTCACGAGCAGCACGGTCGCCACCCGGTTGCGGGTCATGGGCGTTCTCCAGGGCTCGGCGGAAGGACTCCGTCAGCCTCTTCGCGCGCCCCTGCCGCCCACATCGGCCGATCGGCCGATGATCATCCGCCGTTTGGTTCAGACCTCGCCCGACGCGAGCAGGGACAGCAGTTCCGCGTGCCCGGCCTGGGTGATCAGGCTCGCGGCGTCGAAGTAGATCCGCTCGTTGGTGATCCGGTCGTCGTCGAAGAAGAACACCGCGATGATCGGCACCCGGAACGCCTTGCCGGTCGGTGGCCGGCCATAGAACTCGCCGAGGTTGGTGCCGAGCAGGTCGAACTCGACGATCACCGACTCGTCCGCGAAGTGGTAGCGGACGTTGTCGTGCCGCTGGTCCGGGAACGCCGTGCGGGTCATGCGGTAGTAGCCCATGACCTCTTCGTCGCCGTCGAAGATCTGCCCGGTGGCCATGATCTCGTAGTGCGGATGACCGTTGAAGGTGCCCAGCGTGCGATCGAACTCCTGGGTCACCTCCGTGTCCATATGCTCTTCGATGATCTTGTGGCGGCGCTCGCGCAGGTCTTCGCTGATCACTGTTCCTCCGGGTCGGTCCTGTTCGCGATCCGGAGCCTACCGCCCGCGGCCTCGTCGTCGGTGCCGTAGAGGAGGCTGCCGCAGGACCGCGAGAGGCACGTCATGGCCTCGATCTTGTGCCCCGGGAAGTCGCCGATCTTCGCGGGAGCGGGGGAGAGCGCGATCGAACCGTCGGGCCGGAGCACGCCCGCGGCGTACACCGCCGAATCGAACGGGCCGTCGTCGCCGGGGTCGGAGGCGGCCGAGATCAGGACCCGGTTGTCGGCGGTGATCTCGACGTCCGAGGTGTGGCGGACGTCGGTGGTGGGGTACGAGACGCGGAACGGGACCGACTTCGGCTTCTTGAAGGACAGCTTCGACACCGAGAACTCCGCCGAGTACAGCGTCGCCGGGCGGGTGTCCTGACCCCGGTCCGCCCAGACCGCGAACAAGCGGTCATTCACCTTTTTCAGCGCGAAACCCTCGTAATTGTCGTCCGGGTCGCCCTTCGGTACCTGGAAAGTGCCGAGTACTTTCAGTCGACGGTCGTTCAGTTCGACATGGAAGCCTTTACCTTCGCTGGTCAGCGCGATGTATTCGCCCTGCTTGCCGGGCACCGCTTCGGCCGATTCCAGATCGACCGGGAGTTCGCCGGGCCAGGCGATCGGGTCCACCTTGGACACCAGGCCGTGATCGAGCCGGACGCGGACCGCGCGGTTCTCGCCGGGTTTCTTGTTGTCCCGCAAGACGAGTGCCTCGACACGGTCGTCGTCCCGGCTCAGGACGGCGATGCCGCTGGCGCCCGCGGTCATCCCGGTTCCGATGGATTCCCAGCCGTCGCCCGCCAGGGCCGTGGACGGCAGGAACAGCGGCGTGGCCAGTATCGGAAGAATCGCGAGGGAGGTGAATTTCATGCCGACAAACTAGTCCACGGACAGGGGGTGAACAAATGCCGAATTCGATGCAATTCACGCGATTCCGGACATGCTTCGATTCCGGCGCGGACCGCAAGGGGGCGCGCCGGAATCGAAGCGTCACCGTCAGGCGCAGGGCAGGGTGCCGGCCCGGAGGGCGTGGCCGCCTTCGTTCCCGTCGTCGGCCCAGATCACCTGCTTGCTCCCGGAAGCGCAGGTCGACGCGGGGGCGATGGCGAACCCTTCGTTGTTGTAGTCCGGCATCCCGCTCGGACGGTCGTAGGTCGTGGTCACGGCGAACTTGCCCTGAGCCGAGACGGCGAGGGTCGTCGAGTCGCCGCCGCAGGTGTCGTCGCAGACGGCCCACAGTTTACCGCTCGACGCGTCGAACTCGAGGTCCATGATGGACTCGAGACCGCTCGCGAAGCTCGCCACGCGCGTGTACTTCCCGCCTGCCTGGTCGAGTGCGTAGGCGTAGATCATGCCGTTGCTCTCCAGTCCGACGAAGTAGAGACCGCTGCCGTGGCCGGGGTAGTTGCCCGGCGCGTAGGCCGCCTTGGTGCGCTCGTCCACGAAACCCTTCGCGGTGAGGACACTGTCCGGGATCCAGGAGACCGCTTCGAGCCCGTCGTTGGCCGAAACCTTCGGCAAGTCGGCGGTGAGGTTCCATTCGGCCTTGGCGGTGAGGGTCTTGGCCGAGCCTGACACGTCGTACCGGAGCACCTTGAGCGCACTCGTCTTGTCGTTGTCGCCGTCGCGTTCGGTGGCCGCGACCACGCCGTCCGGGGTGGCGACCACGGCTTCGGCGTCGGGATCGCCCTTGCCGTTGGCGTAGCGCAGGGACTTGCCGGAGGACCAGCCGTTCGCGGTGTCCGGCTGCCACTTCGAGCCGTTGCGCACGAGCCGGTACAGCGTGCCCGGCCCGTTCTTCACCGCCCACAGCACGGTGGGGCTCTCGAACGACAGACCGCTCAGATTGCCGCCGAAGACGTTAGATCCGTCCGCGTTCGTGATGGAGGAAGAGCCTGGCCACGGGCTGTTCGCGGTGGTGCTCGCGGTAGCGGTCGTGGTGGGCAGGACCAGCAGGGCCGCGGCGACGGCGGCCACGGTGCCGGTTCGGATCCGGCGAGGTGATCGAGGCATTCGCGCTCCTTCGGGGCGGGACGAAGTGGATCGCGGCGTGATGTCACAAGTTAAGTAAGTTTCCTAACGAAGGCAAGATATCGCCAATTTTTCACCGAAGGAAGCAACGGTGCATTTACAAAACATGACGTCTTGTCAAACGGGGTGTACATCACCTACTGTTTTGTAAACCCAGCCAACGGAGGAGGGTGCGATGAGCGAGATGACGGGCACGATGCCGGCGGGCTCGACCGAACGGTGGACCGACCGCAAGCGCTACCTGTGGTTGATCGGCCTGGTGGTCCCCTCGCTCGCGTTCCTGGCGATCGGGCTGCACGCGGCCACCGGCTGGGGCGTGTGGTTCTGGGTGGGACCGATCGTGATCCTGGTGATCGTCCCGTTGATCGACCTGCTCGCCGGCCTGGACCGCAGCAATCCACCGGACGACGTGATCGAACGGCTGGAGCAGGACCGCTACTACCGCTGGATCACCTTCGCGTTCCTGCCCATCCAGTACGCGGGATTCGTGGCCGCCTTCTGGATGATCGGCACGGGTGATCTGTCCGTCGTGGACAAGGTGGGCCTGGCGATCTCGATCGGCTGCATCGGCGGGATCGGCATCAACACCGCGCACGAACTCGGGCACAAGAAGGAAAGCCACGAGCGCTGGTTGTCGAAGATCGCGTTGGCGCAGAGTTTCTACGGCCACTTCTACATCGAGCACAACCGCGGTCACCACGTGCGGGTGGCGACCCCGGAGGATCCGGCGAGCAGCCGGATGGGGGAGAGCTTCTACCGGTTCTGGCCGCGTACGGTGTTCGGCTCGCTGAAGTCCGCTTGGGGGCTGGAGCGCAAGCGGTACGCGCGGCGCGACCGGCATCCGTTCCGGATCGGCAACGACGTGCTCAACGCCTGGCTGATGTCCGCGGTGTTGTGGGGCGCCATGATCGCCTGGCTGGGCGTCGGGATCCTGCCGTTCCTGGTGATCCAGGCGGTGATCGGGTTCTCGCTGCTGGAAGTCGTGAACTACATGGAGCACTACGGCATGCGGCGGCAGAAGGTCGGCCCGGCGGCGCGGCGGCGGTACGAACGGGTGGATCCCAGCCACAGCTGGAATTCCAACAACATCGCCACCAACGTCCTGCTGTACCACCTGCAGCGGCACAGTGATCACCACGCCAACCCGACCCGCCGCTACCAGACGCTGCGTGACTTCGCGGAATCACCGGTGCTGCCGACGGGGTATGCCGGGATGATCGTGCTGGCGTTGTTCCCGCCGCTCTGGCGCCGGGTGATGGATCCCCGGGTGCTCGCGCATTTCGAAGGAGACATCTCGCGCGCCAACATCCAGCCGCGTAAGCGCGCCAAGATCCTGGCCCGCTACGGAACCCGCGTCACCGCGCCGTCCCGCGCCGCCGACGACACGCGCGGCGACGCGTCCGAGGGCGGGATGTGCCCGGGCTGTGGCTACGTCTACGACGAGAAACTCGGCGACCCGCGTGAAGGCTTCCCTGCCGGAACCCCGTGGTCGGCGATCCCGGACGCGTGGTGCTGTCCGGACTGCGGCGTGCGGGAAAAGGTCGATTTCGTGGCACCGGGAAGGGTCGGCGCATGATGAGGATCGAGGCGGACCGCGCGAAATGCGACGGCCTGGGCATGTGCGAGGCGATGGCCCCCGACTTCTTCGAGGTCGGTGACGACGGCACCGTGCTGGTGCTCGACGAGCGGCCAGGCGAGGAGTACCGGCAGGATCTGACGGCCGCGGTCGACGCCTGCCCGGTCCTGGCCCTGAAGCTGCGGGACTGATCATGACCCTCGTCGTCGTGGGAGCGTCGCTGGCCGGGCTGCGCGCGGTGGAGGCCGCTCGGCGGGACGGCCATCGCGGGCGGATCGTGCTGATCGGCGCGGAGGACCATCCGCCCTACGACCGGCTGCCACTGTCGAAGTCCTTCCTCGACGCCGAGGGGCCTGGCCGGGTCGAGCCGTTCCACAGCGAAGCGGGTCTGCGCGACGAACTCGGCGTCGAACTGCTGCTCGGAGCACCCGCGGACGGTCTCGACACCGCCGCGCGAGAGGTGTCGGTGGCGGGCGTGACCGTTCCCTACGACGCGCTGGTGATCGCGACCGGGGCCACGGCACGGCGGCTGCCCGGGAGCGAAGGCATCGCCGGCGTGCACACGCTGCGCACCGCCGAGGACGCCCTCGCCGTCCGGGCCGCCCTCGACCGCGGCGCGCGGACCGTCGTGATCGGGGCCGGGTTCATCGGCTCGGAAGTCGCCGCCGCGGCCCGGAAGCGAGGGCTGCCCGCGACGATCGTGGAGGCTCTCGACGTCCCGCTGACCAGGTCCGTCGGGGCCGAGGCGGGTGCGGTGTGCGCCTCCCTGCACCAGGAGGCGGGCACCGAGCTCAGGGTGTCCACCACGGTGACCGGGCTCGAATCCGCCGGTGGTGTGGTGACGGGCGTCCGGATCTCGACCGGTGAGGTGCTGCCCGCGGACCTGGTGGTGGCGGGGATCGGCGTCGTCCCGGCCACCGGCTGGCTGGCCGGGAGCGGTGTCCCGCTGCACGGCCGCGACGGCGGTGTGGTGTGCGATGCCACGCTGGCGACCGGGATCCCCGGCGTGTACGCCGCCGGAGACGTGGCGCACGCGGAGAACGCGCTGTTCGACGGCGATCTGATGCGGCTGGAGCATTGGACGAACGCCGCGGAGCAGGGAGCCGCGGCCGCGCGGCACGCGCTCGCGCCGGAGTCGGCGCGCGCACTGGCGCCGGTGCCGTACTTCTGGTCGGACTGGTACTCCCACCGGATCCAGTTCGTCGGTACACCGCGCGCCGACGAGGTCACGGTCGCCGTCCCGGCGTCCGGCGGGTTCACCGCGCTGTACCGGCGCGGGGACCGGATCGTCGGCGCGCTGACCGTCGACCGGCCACGCGAGATCATGAAGTACCGCCGTCACATCGCCGGCCGCGCGCCGTGGCCCGAGGCGCTGGCGTTCGCCGAGTCGACGGCGGCCTAGAATGACGATCATGAGCGAGGCACCCTCAGTCCCGGTCACGGGTGGCCCGTACCGGCAACCGATCGTCGCGGCGGCGATCGAACTGACCGTGCGCTCCGGCTGGTCGGCGGTGACGATGAGCAAACTGGCGGAGATCGTCGGCGTCAGCCGCCAGACCGTGTACAACGAACTCGGGTCGAAGTCCCAGCTGGCCGAAGCAATGATCGCGCACGAACTCGCCCGGTTCCTCTCCGTCGTTCGCGAAGCCTTCGAACGGCACCCCGACGACCTCGTCGAGGCGATCCACGACGCCGTCCGCGGCGTCCTCGAACTCGCCGACGACAACCTCCTGCTGCGTGCCATCGTTTCGGCCACACATGGCGCCGACACCGAACTGCTGCCGCTGCTGACGGTCCGGGCGGGCAGCCTGCTCACCGAGGCGCGGGTGATGCTGCGCGGCCGCGTTCGCTCCTACGGCCCGCCGCTGGACGCCTCACAGCTGGACGTCGCGATCGACGTCGTGGTCCGCACGGTGCTGAGCCACATCATGCAGCCGTCGGACACCCCGGCGCGGACGGCCGACGCTCTCGCTTGGATGGCTTCGCGCGTGCTCGGCACGACGACGACCCGCTCACTGCGGCATCCAGCGGTGGATTGACGCCGCGGCCTCGGCCGGGCTCAGGTGGGTGTTGTCGATCCGCACGTGATCGTGACGCTCGATCAGCTCCTGCGCATGGACGCGGCGCGACCCGTCGGTATCCATGACGTAGTCGCGTTCGAGCGCGAGGAGATTGGCAACCGAACGGGAAGATGCCCAGTACCGGCTCGACGGCCATATGGTTGTGGAACAGCTTGAACGCGGTGAGCCACCACTGGGCGCCGGGTCTCCGGGATGGTGTTGCGAAAGCCACTTTCCCAACGTTGAAGGTTGTGAACGTGGCTTTCGCAACGTGTGCGCGGCGGAAACCGCGCGCTGGAACTGTCGGTGCGGTGTGCGAAGCTCCGCGGATGATCGTGGTGTTCGATGCCGAGCTCTGGGTGTGGGACGCCCGGCGTGACGAGACCTGGACCTTCGTCAGCCTGCCCGAGGACGTCTCCGAAGAGATCCGAGAGATCACGGACGGTCCGCGTCGCGGCTTCGGGGCGGTGCGCGTCCAGGTCACCGTCGGTGGCAGCAAGTGGAAGACGTCGATCTTCCCGGACGCCCAACGCGGGAGTTACGTGTTACCGGTCAAGAAGGCCGTCCGGAAGGCCGAAGGGCTCGACGAAGGCGACGTCGCGAAGGTGACCGTGGAGCTGATCGACCTCTGACAGAGGTTCAGAGCAGGCTTTCCCCGAGCGGGGTGGTCAGGTAGAGGACGCTGCGCCCGGAGCGTTCGCGCGCGACGAGTCCGCTGTCCCGCAGAACCTTGAGGTGCTGGGAAACGGCGCTCGGGGTGACGTCGAGCGCGCGAGCCAGGTCGGTCGTGGTGGCGGGGGACGAGAGTGCCTGCAGCAGTTCGGCTCGCACCCGGCCGAGCAGCCGCACCGCGTTGGGAGCGGCGGCGCGTGTTCCGGCGGTCCACAGGGTGCCGATGCCCCGGGCCGGGTACCGCACAGTGGTCTGGGTCGAGGTGTTCGCCTTGATCAGGACATACGGCGAGCCGAGGACGACGGGCATGAGCACCAGGCCGCCCGGCCCTCGGGTGACGACGAGGTTCGTGCGTTCCCGCCGCTCTCGTGTCAGCGATAGCCGATCGGCGCGCCACCGCAGGTGCGGATGCAGATCCGCGAACAGTTTCTCGGCACCACCCGCGGCCAGTTGCCGGGCCCGGTGGGCGATATCGGCGTCCAGTACCGCCCGGATCCGCGGCCAATGCGGTGCGATCAACCGGTCGTGTGTCGCGCGGAGCTCTCCTGCGATCGCCCGCAGGCCGGACGCCGGATTCTCGGCGAGCGCCGCGGCGGCCCTCGGGAGCTTGCCCTCGAACACACGCTGGAGGCTGGCCCGAACCCGGCTCTCCGGGGTCCTGCGCAGCGCGGCGAGGTCGCGCTCGATCGACCCGCCCGCGTCCCGCGGGGCGGGAACGAGGAATTCCGGCCAGCTGGGCTTGCCGTTCACGAGCAGCGGCCAGGTCGTGGAGAGGTCGAGCGGTTCGCGCTCGAGTTCCTCCTGTGCCCACCGTAACCAGGGCAGGTTGACCATGTTCTGGTCGAGGCCCGAGATCTGCAGCAGGCTGGCCACGGTCTCGGACAACGGCGAGATCGCGAAGCGGGTCGCGGCCAGCTCGGCGACACCGAGTTCGACGGTCATCGGCACCACTCGAGTATGTAGGCCTGGCCTAAATGGTGTCCGGGAAACAGGGGTTCTCGCCACGATTCGGCCATGACGAGGATGCCCCGAGACTATCGGCGACTGTGGAACGCCACCGGAATCGACAACCTGGGCAACGGCGTCTTCACGGCGGCCCTGCCGCTGCTGGCCGTGGCACTCAGCCGCGACCCACGAGACGTCGCACTGGTCTCCGCCGCGACGTATCTGCCGTGGCTCCTGCTTTCCCTCACCGCCGGAGCCGTCGTCGACAGGGTCGACCGGATCACCCTCATGTGGCGAACGCAGGCACTCCAGGCCCTGGTCGTGGGTGTGCTCGCGGCGCTCGTCTCGGCGGAGGCGATCAGCGTTCCGCTGCTCGTCGTCCTCGCGTTCGCGCTCGGTGCGTGCGACGTCTTCTACGACAACGCCGCACAAGCGGTACTCCCGGATCTCGTCCCGAAAGACCTGCTGCACAAGGCGAACGGGAGCCAGCAGGTGGCGCTGATCGTCGGGCGGCAGTTCGTCGGGCCACCTCTCGGAAGTCTCTTCTTCGCGCTCGCCTGGACACTCCCGTTCGCCCTCGACGCCGCGTCGTTCGTCGTCGCCGCGGCGTTGCTGGCCAGGATCCCCAAGCTGGGCGGCGGCCACACCGGAAGCGCGAAGGTCCTCGATGGCCTTCGCTGGCTCAAGGGACATCGCCTGTTGCGTGCCCTCGCCTTGCTGCTCGGCGTCAACACCTTCTGTGGTCAGCTCGCGAACGTGACGCTCGTGCTGTTCGTGACCGACGCCTTGCGTCTCGGTGCCGGAACCTTCGGTCTCCTGCTCGCCGGTGCGGCGGTCGGCGGTGTCCTCGGCGGAGTGACGATCTCGTGGTTGGTCGCCCGGATCGGCGACCTTCGCGCCCTGCTCGCCTCCCTGGCCGTGAACGCCGTCGCCTTCGTCGGTATCGGGTTCAGCCCGAACGTGTTCGCCGTCGGCGCGTTCCTGGCCGTCAGCGGTTTCGCGACGACAGTCTGGAACGTCGTGAGCGCCGGGCTCCGGCAACGGAACGTGCCGTCGTCCCTGCTCGGCCGGGTCAACAGCGTCTACCGCCTGCTCGGCTGGGGGTTGATGCCGCTCGGAGCGTTGACCGGCGGACTGCTCGCGCACCGGTTCGGGATTCGGGTCCCTTATCCGGTGGCGGGTATCGTCCGCGGTCTCGCCTTGGTGGTGGCGCTTCCCGTGCTGATCCCCGCGCTGCGCGCTACTCCTCGGTGAGTTCGGCCAGCTGCTCCGCGGCCGTCCGGTTCCCGCCATCGGCCAGTCGCCGCAGCTCGTCGAGTGCACCCAGTTCGGTCGCCACCTCGATCAGCTGGTCGGCCGCGTCGCTGCTGCCGGCGTCGGCCAGCCGACGCAACTCGTCCATGTCACCACGCTCGCCGGCGCGCTCGATCAGTTCGTCGGTCGCGTCGCGGTCGCCGTTCGCGGCACGCTCTCGCAGGTCGTCCAGCTCGCTCATACTCACCAAGCTACGGGTAGTTCGCTCACGCCGTAGACCGAGCCGTCGTGCTTTGAACTTCACCTCCGCCAGGGCGCAACAGTCCCTCGACGGCCGAAGCGATCAGCTTCGGGTTCACCAGCTTCTCGCCGAGCGCGGCACCCGCGGCGTCTCCTCCCGCAGCGAACGGGCAGCCGGAGGCGCGGGCCGCGGGGAACGACGGGGTGTCCGTACTGGTCAAGGCATTCCTCCACCGAGTTCCGGGCGGCGCAGACGGGCTTGTTTGGGCATGTTCCAGCCGAGGACGCCGGTCACCGCGCCGTGGCGCCGGTACTGCGCGACGAAGCGGCGCCCGGCCGGGTCGCCCTCCACAATGGACACTTCGGCGTCCGCGGAGAGCGTTCCGTGCACGTGGATCTTCGTGTCGAACTGGTCGGTCCAGAAGTAGGGGACCGGGGTGTAGGGCCGGTCGTCGCCCAGGATGACCCCGGCGACGTGTCCGGCCTGCTCGGTCGCGTTGGTCCGGTTTTCCAGGCGCAAGGCCACATCGAGCGTTTCGTGGTGCCAGCGCGCGACGTCGCCCACGGCGTAGACGTGCTCGGCGGCGCGGCACCGGGTATCGCAGACGATGCCGTTCGCCAGCGCCAGTCCGCTGCCCTCCAGCCATTCAGTGGCCGGTGCGGCGCCGAACGCCACCACGACGACGTCGGCGGGCAGGACCTCACCGGTTTCGAGCCGGACACCGGTGACCCGACCGTCCCGAGAGTCCAGGCCGGCGACCGCGGAGCCGAGGCGCAGGCCGACACCGCGTTCGGTGTGCAGTTCCGCCAGCAGTTCCGAGACGACCGGGCCGAACTGGGCGGCCAGCGGGGCCGCCTGGGGGCCGGCGAGGGTGACAGCGACGCCCATTTCGGCGGCGCTCGCGGCGATCTCGGTACCGAGGACGCCGTCGCCGACGACCACCGCTCGCGAGCACGACAGCAGGTCGGCCCGCAGTGCCAGCGCGTCGTCGAGGGTACGGAGAACGTGGACACCGGCGAGACCGTCCTGATCCGGCAGGGTGCGCGGCCGCAGCCCGGTGGCGAGCACGATCTCGTCCGCGGTCAGCGCCCGTCCCGACGCCGTGCGGACGGTCCGTTCCCGGACGTCCAGCGAGACGGCGGCGTCCCCGAGCACGAACTCGACGTCCAAAGTAGACAATCGTTCGGCGGGCCGTAGCCGGGTCCGTGAGGGTTCCCAGAGCCCGGCGAGGACCTGTTTCGACAGTGGCGGCCGGTCGTAGGGGAGATGCGATTCGGCGCCCAGCACCGTGATGCGGTCCGGATAACCCTTGCGGCGCAGCGCCTCCACCGTGCCGAGGCCGGCGGCGGAAGCGCCGACGACGAGTACGGTCACGCGTTCTCGCTCACCGCGATCGCGGCGCCGGGGCAGACGTCGGCGGCCTCGCGGACGATGTCGTGCAGGTCTTCACCGGGAGTGTCTTCGAGGAGGATCACGATGCCGTCCTCCTCCCGCTGGTCGAAGACGTCGGGGGCGAGCAGCACACAGGTTCCGGCGCCGCAGCATTTGTCCTGGTCGACGGTGATCTTCATGGTCGGTTTCCTCCGTCCGGGCCGGTGGTGGCCGGTGCCAGCCACAATCCGGCGAGTGCGTCGATGAGTCCGGTCGCGGCGTCCTGCCACGTCGACCGGGGAGTGGGGGTGCCCTCGGCGAGGGCGCGTTCGCGTTCGGCGACCATGTGGACCAGCAGTTGCCGGGCCATGTCGCCGCGTTCGGCCCGCACGTCGGCGGGGAGATCGGGAAGACACCGGTGCAGTCCTTCGACGATCCGTATCAGCGACGGCGAGGTCAGCGATTCCTCGACCATGATCGGGCGCAGTGCCGGGTCGGTCATCACCTGCGCGCCGAAGCGCGCGAACCAGGTCGGGCTCCCGAGCGCGGCCAGATGCTCGGCGACCGGCGTGACCAGGCAGCCGATCCAGTCCCGCGGTTCCGAGCTGTCCCCGATCGCGGCCAGCGTGCGGCGCCGGATCTCTTCGATCGGCCCGGAATGCCGCCGCGCGATCGCGCGGACCAGATCGGCCTTGGTGCCGAAGTGGTAGCCGACCGCGGTGTTGTTGCCCTGGCCCGCCGCCTCGCTGACCTGGCGGTTGGACACCGCGAACACGCCGTGTTCGGCGAACAGCCGCTCCGCCGCGGTCAGGATCAGTTCCCGCGTCGCGTGCGCTCGTTCGGCCCGGGCACCGGTGATCTCACTCGTCATGGGCATCACCATCGCACGGGCAGTTCCCGCAGTCCGCCGACGGCGAGCCCTTCGACCTTGCGCAGGTCCGCCGCCTCGACGGCGAGTTCCAGCGACGGCAGTTTCTCCAGCAGGACGCCGAGGACGACCTGCAATTCGGTACGGGCGAGCGGCTGGCCGAGGCAAGCGTGCGCGCCGGCGCCGAAGGCCAGATGCGCGTTCGGGCTCCGGTCGAGGTTCATGTCGGCGGCGCCGTCGAACGCGCTCTCGTCCCGGTTGGCCGACGCCATGCTGCACATCGCGGTGGTGCCCGCCGGCAGCGTGGTCCCGCCGACCTCGAAGTCCTCGGTGAGGTAGCGCGACATGCCGATACCCGCGTTGGCGTCCATCCGCAGGGACTCTTCGACGGCGGTGCGGATCAGCGACCGGTCCGCCAGGAGCGCTTCCCAGCGGCTCCGGTCCTCCAGCAGCATCGCGATCATCTTCGCGATCATGTTGGCGGTGGTCTCGTGCCCGGCGATCAGCAGGCCGATGCCGGTGGCGATCAGCAGCTTGTCGGACCACCGCTCGCCGTCCACGTCGGTGTCGGTGATGAGCGCGCTCAGGATGTCCTCGCCCGGCGCGGCGCGTTTGGCGGCGATGTGCCCGCCCATGTAGCGGCCGAATTCCGCCTGCGCGACGTCGAATTCCGCCTGGGTGTAGCGGGTCATGCTGAGCATGACGTCGGACCAGTGGGCGAAGCGGTCCCGGTCGGTGTCCGGCACACCGAGCATGTCGCAGATGACCCAGACGGGCAGCGGGAAGGCCAGGCCCGCCTTGAGATCCGCGGGCTTGCCCTTCGCGACCATCTCGTCGATCAGCTGGACGGACATCGCCTCCATCCGCGGCCGCAGCGCGTTCATCCGCTTGGCGGTGAACCACTTGCCGAGCATCCGGCGCCACTTCAGGTGCGCCTCGCCGTGCTGGGGGATCACCTCCGCCATCTCGCTGTTGAACACCCCGCCCGATTCGGTGTCCGCGACCCTGGCCGCGTTGTCCGAGGGCGTCGGCCTGGTGAATCGCGGATCGGACAGGACACGTTTGACGTCCGCGTATCGGGTGATCAGGGCGGCCTCGTCGCCGCTGGCGAGCGTCACCTGGGCGACCGGGCACTTGGTGCGGAACTCGGCCCATTCGGCGGGCGGAGCGAGGGCGGCGTCGGTCGGGAACGGGAAGCTCGGCAGCCGATCCAGGTCGCTCTGCGTCATCAAGGGCTCCTTCAGCGTGGTGGTCGCGTGATTCACACAGTGCCCGGACTGTTGGCATAAGTCAATCAACTGACTTAAGTTGAGGATGTTCACTCCCGCGTTCCTCCGGAGGCCCCGTATGCCCCAGCCGTCCGCCGTGCCACGTCCTCAGCTCGTCGTGGTGGTGCTAGCGCTGGGCGGGATCGTGGTCTCGCTGATGCAGACCCTGGTCATCCCGCTGATTCCGAAACTCCCGGAGCTCCTGGACGCTTCCGCCGGCGACGCCACCTGGGTGATCACGGCGACGCTGCTGGCGAGCGCGGTCGCGACACCGGTCGTCGGCAGGCTCGGCGACATGTACGGCAAGCGGCGGATGCTGTTGCTCAGCCTCGGCATGCTGATCGCGGGTTCGGTGGTGGCCGGGCTCAGCGACACGCTGGTGCCGATGGTCGTCGGCCGGGTCCTGCAGGGTTTCGCCGCCGGGGTGATCCCGCTCGGGATCAGCATCATGCGCGACGAACTCCCGGCCGAAAGGCTCGCTTCGGCGACCGCGACGATGAGCGCGTCACTCGGCGTCGGCGGCGCCCTCGGCCTGCCCGCGGCCGCGTTGCTGGCCGAGAACGCCGACTGGCATCTGCTGTTCTGGACGGCGGCCGCGCTCGGCGTCGTCGTGACGGCGCTCGTGCTGGCCTTCGTTCCGGAATCGAGCGTGCGCACCGGCGGCCGGTTCGACCTCGTCGGTGCCGCCGGCCTGTCGACAGCGCTGGTCTGCTTGCTGCTCGCGATTTCGAAGGGCGCGCAGTGGGGCTGGGCGAGCGGGCGGACGCTGGGGCTTTTCGGTGCGGCGACGGGTGTTCTGCTGCTCTGGGGCTGGTACGAACTGCGGACCGCCCGCCCGCTGGTGGATCTGCGGACCACGGTGCGGCGTCAGGTCCTGCTGACCAACCTGACGTCGATCGTGTTCGCCTTCGCCATGTTCGCGCAGTCGCTGGTGCTGCCGCAGATCCTCCAGCTGCCCGCCGCGACCGGCTACGGCCTCGGTCAGACCATGCTGGTCACCGGTCTGGTGCTGGTGCCGTCCGGGGTGGTGATGATGCTGACGGCGCCACTGTCCGCGCGGATCACGAGGGCGCGCGGCCCCAAGGTGACGCTGATGCTCGGCGCCCTCGTGGTCGCGGCGGGCTACGGCCTCGGCACCGTCCTGATGGCGAGCACCTGGCAGCTGGTGCTGGTGTCCGCCACGATCGGCGCGGGCATCGGGCTCGCTTACGGCGCGATGCCCGCGCTGATCATGGGCGCGGTCCCGGTGTCGGAAACGGCGGCCGCCAACAGTCTCAACACCCTGATGCGCGCGATCGGCACGTCGATCTCCAGCGCCGTCGCGGGGGTGATCCTCGCTCAGCTGACCGTCTCGTTCGGACCCGTCCAGGTTCCGTCCCAGGGTGGATTCCGCCTGATCATGGGACTCGGGGCCGGGACGGCTCTCGTGGCTTTGGCGATCGCTTGGTTCATCCCTGGCCGGTTTTCGCCAGTTTCGACGGCCACCAGATTTTCCGGCCGACGTCCACCGTCAGCGCCGGCACCAGCAACGACCGCACCAGCAACGTATCCAGCAGAACCCCGAACGCCACGATGAACGCCAGCTGAGCCAGGAAGAGGATGGGCAGGACGGCGAGGGCGGCGAAGGTCGCGGCGAGGACGACGCCGGCGGACGTGATCACGCCGCCGGTGACCCGGAGGCCGCGCAGCGTTCCTTCCCGCGTGCCGATCCTGCCCGCCTCCTCCCGGACCCGGGTCATCAGGAAGATGTTGTAGTCGATTCCCAGCGCCACCAGGAAAACGAAGCCGAATAGCGGGACGACGGGGTCGGCGCCGGGGAAGTCGAAGACGTGGTTGAACACCAGCGCCGAGACACCCATGGTGGCCGCGAACGACAGGACCACCGTGCCGATCAGCAAAAGCGGTGCGAGCAGGGATCGCAGCAGCAGCGCGAGCACGAGGAAGATCACGACGAGGACGATCGGGATGATCAGCAAACGGTCGTGTTCGGACGTCGTCCGGGTGTCGAGCAGGGTCGCGGTCGGCCCGCCTACCTTGGTGCCGTCGACCGGATGCACGGCCGCGCGAATCCGTTCCACGGTGGCGACGGCGGCGTCCGAGTCCGGGGGATCGGCCAGTACGGCGTCGATCTTCGCGAGCCCGCCTGCTTCGAGCGGCTTGCCGTCCGGTCCGGCGCTCTGGCGGACGTCGGAGACTCCCGGTACGCGCGCCAGCGCGGTCACCGCCTGCGCTTGGTCGGCGGGCGTGACGATCACGGTGGGGGAGCCGGAGCCACCGGGGAAGTAGCGGGAGAGGACCTCCTGTCCGGCCACGGAATCGACCGGCGTGAGGAAGACGTCGGACTGGGCGGTGCCGGAAGCCTTCAGCTGGGGGAGGAACGCGCCGCCCGCGAGCAGGACGACGGTGGTGACGATCCAGATCGTGCGCGGCGCGCGCGAAACCCAGCCCGCGACGCGGCCCCAGATCCCGCCGGTCTCCTCGCGCGGCGGGGCGACCGCGGGTCGGAAGGGCCAGAAAGCGTTTCGGCCGCACAAGGCCAGGACGGCGGGCAGGAACGTGACGGTCGTCAGCAGGGCGGCGGCGATGCCGATGGCGGCGACCGGCCCGAGCCCCTTGTTGGAGTTCAGATCGCTGAACAGCAGGCAGAGGACGCCGAGGATCACGGTCCCGGCGGAGGCGGCGATCGGTTCGATGGTCGAACGCCACGCTGTGCGGAGCGCGCCGCGGGCGTCGTCGGTCGTCCGGAGTTCTTCGCGGTAGCGGGAGATCATCAGGAGCGCGTAGTCGGTCGCGGCGCCGAAGACGAGGATGAACAGGATGCCTTGGCTTTGCCCGTTCAGCGCCAGCACGTCGTGGTCCGCGAGCAGGTACACCGCGAGACTCGCGGTACCCAGCGCGAACACGGCGGACAGCAGAACGAGCAGGGGGAGGATCGGGCTCCGGTAGACGATGATCAGGATGACCGCGACCACCGCGCCCGCGACCAGGAGCAGCAACCCGTCGATGCCTCCGAACGCCTCCTTGAGGTCGGCGACCTGGGCGGCCGGGCCGGTCACGAGCACTTTCAGACCGTCGGGGGTGTCTCGGGCGAGGCCTTCTCGCAGTGCCTCGACGGCGTCACCCGGGTCGCTCTTGGCGTCGAGCAGGACGACGACCTGTGCGCCGGCGTTGCTGTTCGGCGCGGGAACGAGTCGTGCGTTGGACGTCCGGTCGGCGAGGAACCTCTTGTCGTCCTCGCTCAGGCCCGAGGGCCGTTCGGCCACGACGATCGCCGGGATGACTGCGGCGCTCGAGAACTGTTTCTGGAGTTCGCCGACCTCGGTCGCTTCGGCCGAAGCGGGCAGGAAACTGCTGCTGTCGTTCTCGGTGACCTGGCTCAGCTTGCCGGCGTACGGGCCGCTGAACCCGCCGAAGATCAGCCAAGCGATCGCGACGAGGGCGGGGAGCAGCCACCGCAGACGTGACCGCGTGCGGGCGGGGCGTTCGACTTCCGAGATCATGGGTGGATGGCTCCCGAGACAGTGCTATTTCGACCAACGAATAATTCGACCATCGAAATAGTAGACTGGTCACCCGGACGGGGCAACGCGAGGGGAGGTTTCGGACATGGGCACTGAAGAAGGCGAATCGGTCACCGACGAGCTTCTCGTTCTCCTTCTGCGTCAGCTGACCGTCGAATCGGACCGGTTCGCCGAGATGTTCGGCGAGGCGCACGGCCTGCACCGGACCGATCTCAACGCGCTCGCCGTGATCATGGACGCGGCGAGGATGGGCGCGCCGATGAGCCCGAGCAGGCTCGCCGACGCCCTCCACCTGAGCGCGTCGGCGACGACGTCGGTGCTCGACAGGCTGGAGCGGGCCGGTCACCTCTACCGGGACCGGAGCGCGACCGACCGGCGCAAGGTCGAGCTGCGGATGCACGACCAGGCGCGGCGGATCGGCGCCGAGTTCTTCCTGCCGCTCGGGCAGAGCTTCTCCGCCGCGTGGCGGGACATGGGGGAGGACGAACGCCGGACGGTCGCGCGGTTTCTCCGGAGCAGTATCGCCGCCACCGTGGAGGTCCGCGGGCGCCTGGCGCCCTGAACGGGCCACTCGTGCTGCGCGCCGCGCCTTCGCCGGGAAGACTCGGGTGAATGCGATGCGTGGTGCTCGGAGCGACCGGTTACGTGGGCGGAAGATTGGTGCCGCATCTGCTCGACGCGGGTCACGAGGTCCGCGTCGTGGCGCGGTCACCGGAGAAGGTGGCCGAAGAGCCGTGGCGTGACCGAGTCGAGGTCGAACGCGGCGACGTCACCGACCCGGCCTCGATAGAGACGGCGCTGGCCGACGGCGATGTCGTGTATTACCTCGTGCATTCCTTGGCGCGCAAGGACTTCGTCGAGGTCGACCGAGAGGCCGCGAAGACGGTCGCCGAGGCCGCCAAAGCGGCCGGGGTCCAGCGGCTGGTGTACCTGGGCGGCATCGTCCCGGACGACGACGAGCTGTCGCCGCATCTGGCGTCCCGGGCCGAAGTCGGCCAGGTCCTGCTGGAATCGGGCGTCCCCGCCGCCGTCCTCCAGGCCGCGGTGATCATCGGCTCGGGTTCGGCGAGTTTCGAGATGCTGCGCTACCTGACCGAGCGGCTCCCGGCGATGATCACCCCGCGGTGGGTGCACAACCGCATCCAGCCGATCGCGATCCGGGACGTGCTGCACTATCTCGTGCACGCCGCCGATCTTCCTCCCGAGGTGAACGGCGCCTTCGACATCGGCGGCCCCGACGTCCTGACGTACTTGAACATGATGCGCCGCTACGCCGTCGTCGCCGGGCTGCCCCGGCGTGCGGTCGTCCCGGTTCCGGTGCTGACGCCCTGGTTGTCCGCGCAGTGGGTCAACCTGGTCACGCCCGTGCCGCGCTCGATCGCGGTGCCGCTGATCGAATCGCTGGTGCACGAGGTGGTCTGCCACGATCGGGCGATCGCCGCGCACATCCCGGACCCGGAAGAGGGGCTGACGCATTACGAGCACGCCGTCGAACTGGCGCTGACGAGGATCCGCAACGCCGACGTGCCGACCCGCTGGTCCGACGCGTCGACCACGTCCGCGCCGTCGGATCCGCTGCCCAGCGACCCCGATTGGGCGGGCGGCACGGTCTACGAGGACAAACGGGAGCAGAAGACGGACGCCTCGCCGGAGGCGCTGTGGGATGTCATCGAGTCCATCGGCGGCGAGCACGGCTGGTACTCGTTCCCGCTGGCGTGGTCGGTCCGCGGCTGGGCCGACCGGCTGGTCGGCGGCGTCGGACTGCGACGCGGCAGGCGGGATCCGCGGCGGCTGCATCTCGGCGAGGCCTTGGACTGGTGGCGCGTCGAATATCTCGACCGGCCGCGCCTCCTGCGGTTGCGCGCCGAGATGAAACTCCCGGGAAGGGCCTGGCTCGAACTCAGCGTCGAGTCCACTGAGGACGGTGGCACGATCTACCGGCAGCGCGCGGTGTTCGAACCGCACGGCCTCGCCGGGCACGTGTACTGGAAGGGGATCGCGCCCTTCCACGGCGTCATCTTCGGCGGGATGGTCCGCAACATCACCGGTGCGGCGCAGGGGGAAGTCCCCTGATCACCCCGGCGGCGCGGTGCTCGACCGGACGACGAGTTCGGTCGGCACGCTGATCGCCCCCGCCGCTTCGCCGTCGGCGATCTCGGCGAGCAGAGCGGCGACCGCGCGCCTGCCGACCTCGTCGAACGACTGCCGGACGGTGGTGAGCGGCGGCCAGAAGTGGGCGGCCTCGTCCATGTCGTCGAACCCCACCACGCTGACCTCGCGAGGGACAGCGCGGCCCTTTTCGTGCAGTGCGCGCAGGAGACCGAGCGCCATCTGGTCGTTGGCGACGAAGACGGCGGTGACCGCTGGATCTCCCGCGAGGTGGACGCCGTGCTCGTAACCGGATCGCGGTGACCAGTCGCCCGTGAACGGTGGCGGCACCTCGCGGCCGGCGGTTTTGAGCGTCTCCTGCCACGACTTCCGGCGGCGTTCGGCCGCGTAGGACTCGGGCGGGCCGGCGATATGCCACACCGTCTCGTGTCCGAGGTCGAGCAGATGCCTGGTCGCGGCGATGGCGCCCGACGCCTGGTCGAAGTCGACGCTCGCGTGGTCACGGCGTCCGCCCGCGTCGATGACGACGACCGGAAGTCCGTGGGGCAGTTCGATGTCGCTCTGGTCGAGCTGGTGCTGCTCGATCAGAATGATGACGCCGTCTACGGCCTGTTCGTTCAGTTTGCTGAAGGCGCCCGAGACCTCGCCCTGGGACGGCGTGGTCACCGGCATGAGGATGATCGAGAAGCCCTCGGCGGCCACCGCGGACGAGACGGCGTCGAGGGTGCGGCTGTTCCCGAAGGTGGACAGCGCCGAGATGATCACGCCGATACTGCGGAACCGGCCGTTGCGCAGGGCACGGGCGGCGCTGTTGGGCCGGTAGCCCACCCGGCGCATCGCCGCGAGGACCCGTTCCCGGGTCGCCTCGTCGACGTTCGACCTGCCGTTGGCGACACGGGAGACCGTTTGGCCCGAGACGCCAGCCTCCCTGGCGACGTCGGCCATCGACGGCCGGGTGCTCCTGGACATGTTCACGTCAACACGATAGCCTCCGCCGGTCTGATGTTGACGTAAACATTTCGCTGAGTCGCCAATTCGCTCAGGGAACCCGGAGGGACGATGACGTCCACAGCGGTCGCGCCCGCCGAGGCGCCGCCACGCCGCGCGGTCACCGCGCGCCGCCCCCGCCGCAACTGGCGTGGCTGGCTTTTCGTCGCCCCGTTCATGCTCGTGTTCGCCCTGGAGTTCCTGGCGCCGATCGTCTACGCGTTCGTCCTCAGCCTCTTCCGCGACCAGGCCTTCTTCGGTGGCACGACGTTCGTCGGCGTGGACAACTACGCGCAGGTGCTCGCCGACCCGAAGTTCTGGGACTCCTTCCAGCGGGTGCTGGTGTTCCTCGCCGTGCAGGTGCCGATCATGCTGCTGCTCGCGCTGATCGCGGCGCTGGCGATCGACAGCGCCCGGCTGCACGCGTCCGGCTTCTTCCGGGTCGTGATCTTCCTGCCCTACGCGGTACCCGCCGTGGTCGCCGCGCTGATGTGGGGCTTCATCTACGGAGACCACTTCGGACTCGCCGCCGATCTCAATCACCTGCTCGGCCGCGACGTGGTGAAACCGTTGTCGGACAACTGGATGCTCGCGTCCATCGGCAACGTCGTCACCTGGGAGTTCACCGGGTACAACATGCTGATCTTCTACTCCGCGCTCAAGGTGATCCCCAAGGAGCAGTTCGAGGCCGCGGCGATCGACGGCGCGGGCGCGTTCCGCACCATCCTGAGCGTGAAGCTGCCCGCGCTGCGCGGGGCGATCGTGATCGCCACGATCTTCTCGATCATCGGCAGTTTCCAGCTGTTCAACGAGCCGAACATCATGCGCACCCTGGCGCCCAACGTGATCGGCACCTTCTACACGCCGAACATGTACGCCTACAACCTTTCCTTCGGCGGGCAGCAGTACAACTACTCCGCCACCGTCGCGATCGTGATGGGCGTGATCACCGCGGTCATCGCCTACGTCGTGCAGCTGCGCGGCTCCCGGAAGGGGATGTGATGGCGACGTTCTCGGTGACGCGGCCGCGGAAATCGCGAGTCCTCACGGCGGTCATGGCGCTGTTCCTGATCTACACGCTCGTACCGCTGGTGTGGCTGATCATCAACGCGACCAAGACGCAGTCTTCGTTGTTCACCACCTCCGGCCTGGCCTTCGGCGGACCGTTCGCGCTGTTCGAGAACATCGGCGAGACGTTCACCTACGACAACGGGATCTTCCTGCGCTGGCTGGGGAACACGCTGCTCTACGTCGTGGTCGGGGCCGGGGGAGCGACCCTGCTCGCCACCGCCGCGGGCTACGGCCTGGCGAAGTACCGTTTTCCCGGTCGCCGCGCGGTGTTCGCGGTCGTCCTCGGCGCGGTCGCCGTCCCCGGTACCGCGCTCGCGGTGCCGACGTTCCTGATGTTCAGCAAACTCGGCCTCACCAACACCCCGCTGGCCATCATCATCCCGTCGCTGATCAGCCCGTTCGGTCTCTACCTGATCTGGGTGTACGCCTCCGAGGCCATTCCCGACGAGTTGCTGGAAGCGGCACGCATCGACGGCGCGGGGGAGATCCGGATCTTCCTCACGGTGACCCTGCGGCAGCTGGCGCCCGGGATCGTGACGGTCGCGCTGTTCACCGTGGTGTCCACTTGGAACAACTACTTCCTGCCGCTGATCATGCTCAGCGAACCGAAGTGGTATCCGCTCACCGTCGGGCTCAACCAGTGGAGCGCGCAGGCCTCCGGGGCCGGCGCCCAGCCGGTCTATCACCTGGTGCTGACCGGTTCGCTGATCACGATCGTCCCGCTCGTCCTGGCCTTCCTGTTCATGCAGCGCTACTGGCAGTCCGGTCTGAGCGCCGGCAGCGTCAAGCAATAGCCCTCCCCACCGTCGTGAAAGGACACTCGATGTCACGGATCCGTAGAAGCGTCAGGGCGGCCGCCGCCGTGACGCTGGCCGCAGCACTGGCCGTCGGCTGTTCGTCCGGGGCGAGCGGCCCGGCCGCCGTCGGCGGGACGCAGGACTCGGTCGACGCCGCGCTCAAGGCGGGCGGCACGATCACCTACTGGAGCTGGACCCCGTCGGCCAAGGACCAGGTGGCCGCGTTCGAGAAGGAATTCCCGAACGTCAAGGTCGACTACGTCAACGCGGGCACCAACAAGGAGCAGTACACCAAACTGCAGAACGCGATCAAGGCAGGTTCGGGCGGCCCCGACGTCGCTCAGATCGAGTACTACGCGCTGCCGCAGTTCGCGCTGACCGACTCGCTCGCCAACCTCGACCAGTACGGTTTCGGCGCGTTCGAAAAGGACTATTCGCCCTCGACCTGGTCCAGCGTCCGGGTGAATAACGGCCTATACGGCCTCCCGCAGGACTCCGGTCCGATGGCGCTCTTCTACAACAAAGAAGTCTTCGACGCCAACGGCATCGCCGTGCCGAAGACCTGGGACGAGTATGCCGCCGCGGCCAGGAAGCTGCACGCGGCCGACCCCGGCAAGTACATCACCTCCGACACGGGCGACCCCGGCTTCGCCACCAGCATGATCTGGCAGGCGGGCGGGAAGCCGTTCACCGCCGACGGCCGGAACGTCAAGATCAACCTGGCCGACGAGGGCACCAAGAAGTGGACGGCCACCTGGAACCAGCTGGTCGAGGGCAAACTGCTCGCCCCGATCAAGGAGTGGTCCGACGACTGGTTCCGCGCCCTCGGCGACGGCACCATCGCCTCGCTCGTGACCGGTGCCTGGATGCCGGGCAACTTCAAGTCCTCGGTACCCGGCGGCGCGGGCAAGTGGGCAGTGGCGCCGATGCCGACCTATGACGGCCGGCCGGTCACCGCGGAGAACGGTGGCAGCACGCAGTCGGTGCTCAAGCAGAGCGGCAACCCGGCGCTCGCGGCGGCGTTCGTCCGCTGGCTCAACCACGGCAACGGAGTCAAGCCGTTCATCGCCAGCGGCGGTTTCCCGGCCACCACCGCCGACCTGAACTCGCCCGCCTTCCTCGACGAGGCCAACCCGTACTTCGGCGGGCAGAAGATCAACCAGGTGCTCAACGAGGCGTCGAAGAACGTCGCGAAGGGCTGGACCTACCTGCCTTACCAGACCTACGCCAACAGCGTCTTCAGCGACACCGTCGGCAAGGCCTATCTCAACGGCACCTCGCTCGACGCCGGGCTGAACGCCTGGCAACAGGCGCTCGTGGACTACGGCAACCAGCAGGGCTTCACCGTCAGCGCGGGGTGAGTGTGGGCATCCAGATCGAAGCCGACGTCTCGGACGTGGCCGGCGCGGTTCCGCGCCGGCTGTTCGGCTCCTTCGTCGAGCACATGGGGCGGGCCGTGTACACCGGCATCTTCGAACCGGGACACTCCACTTCGGACGATCGCGGCTTCCGGGGCGACGTTCTCGGCCTGGTGCGCGAACTCGGGCCGTCCGTCGTCCGCTATCCGGGCGGGAACTTCGTCTCGGCGCACCGCTGGGAGGACGGGGTCGGTCCGGTGGACCGGCGGCCCGTCCGGCTGGATCCCGCGTGGCACAGCGTCGAATCCCATCGCTTCGGCCTGCACGAATTCGCCGCGTGGGCCGAAGCGGCGGACGTCGAGGTGATGTACGCGGTCAACCTCGGCACCCGTGGCATCCAGGAAGCGGCCGACGTCCTCGAATACTGCAACCACCCCGGCGGTACGGAACTGAGCGAGCGGCGGCGCGCGAACGGCGCCGACCGTCCGTTCGGCTTCCAGCTGTGGTGCCTCGGCAACGAGATGGACGGGCCCTGGCAGATCGGGCACAAGACGGCCGACGAGTACGGCCGGCTCGCCGCCGAAACCGCGCGGGTCATGCGGATGATAGACCCCGGCGTCGAACTGGTCGTCGCCGGAAGTTCCAACCAGGAGATGCCGACGTTCGGCCACTGGGAGCGCACCGTCCTGGAGCACACCGCGGCCCTGGTCGACCACATCTCCCTGCACGCCTACTACCAGGAGCACGACGGCGACGTCGCGAGCTACCTGGCCAGCGCCGCCGCACTCGACGGCTATGTCCGCACCGCCGCCGGGATCATCGACGACGTCCTGGTGAAAGCGGGGCTGGACAAGAAGATCGGCATCAGCGTCGACGAGTGGAACGTCTGGGACCAGCGGCACTGGAACGACGTCGAACAACACGAACTGATCGCGGGCGGCTGGCGCGAGCATCCGCCGATCATCGAGGACGACTACACCGTCACCGACGCCGTCGTCGTGGGCTCGCTGCTCGCGTCCCTGGTGCGCAACGTCGATCGTGTGACCATGGCGAACCAGGCGCAACTGGTCAACGTCATCGCACCGATCCGGACCGAACCCGGCGGCGGGGCCTGGCGGCAGACGACGTTCCACCCGTTCAGCCTCGTTTCCATGCTCGCCAAGGGGAACAGTCTGCGGCTGGCCGTCACGGGCGACACCGTCCACACCGGACTTCACGGCCGGGTGGACGTCGTCGACGCGGCGGCGACCTTCGACGAGAACGGCCACTGCGCGCTGTTCCTGACCAACCGCGCGACCGAGTCGGCGACCGAGGTGAGGATCCGCGTCCGCGGCGCACGGCTGACGCCCTACGGGACGTGGACGATCGCGGGCCACGACCGTCACCTCAAGAACTGCGTCAACACAGAGCCCGTTCGGCCCGTCCCGCTGCCCGGGGTGACGGCCGAGCACGACCCGGAAGGAACCACCATCACCGCCACGCTCCCACCCCTTTCCTGGACCGCGCTCCGGCTGGCCTCGGCGGTGGTCCGGGATGCCTGAGTTCAGCATCGGGGAGACCGACTTCCTGCTCGACGGGAAGCCGTTCCAGATCATTTCCGGGGCCCTGCACTACTTCCGCGTCCACCCGGACCAGTGGGCCGACCGGATCGACAAGGCCCGCCGGATGGGCCTCAACACCATCGAGACCTACGTCGCCTGGAACGCGCATTCACCGGAACCCGGCGAATTCGACCTCACCGGCGGCCTGGACCTCGACCGCTTCCTCCGGCTGATCGCCGACGCCGGGATGTACGCCATCGTCCGCCCCGGACCGTACATCTGCGCGGAATGGGACAACGGCGGCCTGCCGACCTGGCTGCTGCGGGATCCCGGACTCCGTGTCCGGCACTTCGAGCCGAAGTACCTCACCGCCGTCCGCGGCTATCTGGACGACGTGTTCCGCGTGGTCGCGCCGCACCAGATCGACCGGGGCGGCCCGGTCCTGCTCGTCCAGGTCGAGAACGAGTACGGCGCCTTCGGGGACGACAAGCGGTACCTGGCCGCGCTGACGCATTACACCCGCGCCGCCGGGATCACCGTCCCCCTGACCACAGTGGACCAGCCGACGCACGAGATGCTGGCGAACGGCGGTCTCGACGGGGTGCTGCACCGGACGGCGTCGTTCGGATCGCAGAGCACCGCACGCCTGAAGACCCTGCGCGAGCATCAGCCCACCGGACCGCTGATGTGCAGTGAGTTCTGGAACGGCTGGTTCGACCACTGGGGCGCGCATCACCACACCACGTCGGTCGCCGACTCGGCGGCCGACCTCGACGCGCTGCTCGCGGCCGGTGCCTCGGTCAACCTCTACATGTTCCACGGCGGCACGAACTTCGGGCTCACCAACGGTGCCAACGACAAGGGCGTCTACCAGCCACTGGTCACGTCCTACGACTACGACGCCCCGCTCGACGAAGCCGGCGATCCGACGGCGAAATACCACGCGTTCCGTGAGGTGATCGCGCGCTATCAGAAGGTGCCCGACAGCGTCCCGCCCGAGGCACGTCCGGCCCCGACGCCGACCGCGCCGCTGCGGGATCCCGTCTCGCTGCTCGATTCGCCGCGCCGCTGGGGGACCGCGCAGGTCCACGAGCGGCTGCCCGCCTTCGACGAGCTGACCCCGACCCCGCGGCTGGCCTTCCTGCGGACGACGATCGATGCCTCCACCGCGGGCGTGCTGACGTTTTGCGAGGTGCGCGACCAGGCGACGGTGTTCTTCGACGGCGACCGCGTCGGCACCCTGCTGCGGGAACACCACGACCGGGCGGTCCGGCTGCCCCGGGCACGCGGTGAACTCCTGGTACTGGTGGAAGACCAGGGGAGGGTCAACTACGGGGAGCGGATCGGGGAGCCCAAGGGGATCGTCGGCGGCGCACGGCTGCACGGTGAACCGCTGAAGGGCTGGGAAGTCGTCCCGATCGACCTCGCCGCGCTCCCCGGTCTCCTGCCGGAAGAGTCCGCCGACGACGCCCCGCCGGGACCGATCTCCGGACCGGTCGTGGTGCGGGGCGGATTCGATCTCGACGAGCCCACCGACCTCTTCCTCGACACCGGGCACTGGGGCAAGGGCATGGTCTGGATCAACGGATTCCTGCTCGGCCGCTACTGGCGACGGGGTCCACAAAGGACGTTGTACGTACCGGGCCCGGTGGTGCGCGCCGGGCGGAACGACGTCGTCGTGCTCGAACTCGACACGATGCTGGAGCCGGAGGCGCGGTTCGTGGCCCGGCCGCTCCTGGGGCATACCGAGGCCTGACCGTCGCGCACTCCCGGTCCGCCGGGTGACAATGTTGCGAAAGCCACTTTCGCAACATTGAAGGTTGCGAAAGTGGCTTTCGCAACGCCTGCCCCGAGACCGGGGCCGAGCGGCGGCACGCGACACGGGTCGTGAGTGGCGATTCGGGTTCTAACCCGAATCGCCACTCACGACCCGACGTCCTACAGTGCCGGGTACGCGTTCTTCATCAGCTCCTGGAACTGTGCGGAGAACCAGTGCCCGGAGAGCGGCGCGTCGGGAAGCGCCCCGGAGAGGTTGTTCTGGTTCCGCGGGTTACCGGTGTAGGTCGGGTCGCACATCCGGTCGAAACCCTTGCCCTCGGTGTTCGGGATCTCCTTGCTGGCACCGTCGGACTCGCCCGGCGGCTTGATCCAGACGTAGGCGTCGATACCGGCTTCGGGTGCCGCCTTGGGGCGTTCGCCGATGCCCGCGCCCGACTGGTTGCACCAGTTGCCGAGGTGGATCCGGCGATCGGTCCGGCCGCCGTTCACGTAGGCGTCGACGGTGGTGGACGGACCGGCACCGGTCGGCCGGGCGCTGCCGCCCCAACCGTTGCGGGAGGTGTCGATGAGCATCCCGACGTCCGAAGGGAATCCGGCCCGGACGGCTTCCTCCTGGAACGCCTTGGCGTAGGAGAGTTCGTCCACGTAACGGTTCCAGTCGATCCACTTCGACGTCCGCACCGAAGTCCCGCCGACGGAATCGTTCACGGTGAAGTACGGCTCCTTGAGGGCGCCGTAGTTCGCGGTGTTCGCGATGAACCCGTGGACGTAGGCCGGCGTGCTGCCGGCGGTCCGCGCTGCCTGCGCGAAGAGCGCCGCGGAGGGGGCGAGGTTGTCGTCCCAGCCGAGCCAGCCGTGGTGTCCCGCGTCGATGTAGTTGTAGACGTTCGGGATCGGCCCGAACTTCGAGAGCGCGTAGCCGACCCCGTTGACGTAGTTCCCGTTGGCCTTCATGACGTCGCACTGGGGCGTGGCCGTGGCCCGTGGCGTCACGTTGGTGACCAGGTTCGGCAGCGAGTCGATCTCGATCACGGTCACCACGCGCAACGCCGAGTACTTCGCGTCGGCGAGGATCGCGGCGATCGGGTCGATGTACTCCGTCTGGTACCGGGACAGTTCGTCCGCCTTGAGTTCGCCGTTCGAGGCGAGCGCGGCGCAGTCCCGGCCGGGCAGGTTGTAGATCACCAGCTGGACGACCAGCGGTTTGCCCGCGGCCTGGAGCAGGGCTTCGTCGAGATGCCCGCGCAGTCCGCGGCTGGTGCTCGTGCCCGCGATCGCGGCGATCCGGTCGAGCCAGACCCCGGTGGGCTGGTTCGCGATCCGGCTGCCGCCCGGTTCGGCGGCGGCCTTCGCCGACCATTCCGGGTTCACGTAGACGCCGGCACCGGCGTACGGGTTGTCCGCCTTGGGGCCGCCCGGGCCCGGCGTCGTGGTCGTGGTGGTGGGGGAGGAGGTGGTCGGGGAGGTCGTGGTGGTCGGGGTGGTGGAGCCGGTGCAGGTGGTGCCGTTCAGGGTGAACACCGTGGGTTTCGCGTTGGTGCCCGAGAAACTCCCGTTGAAGCCGGGGGAAACGGTGCCGCCGGTGCCCAGTGAGCCGTTCCAGCCCGCGTCGCGGACCGTCACGCGCGTGCCCTGCTGGCCGAACGTCCCGTTCCAGCCCTGCTGCACCCGCTGGTTTCCGGGGAAGTCCCACTCCAGCGTCCAGCCGCCGCTGATCGGGTCGCCGAGGTTGGTGACGGTCACGGTGGCGCCGAAACCGGTGTCCCATTGGTTGGTGATCGTGTAGTCGACCTTGCAGCCCGGCGCGGCTTGGGCGCTGGAGCCCAAGACCACCGGTACCCCGACCATCGCGAGTACCGCGGTGATGGCCAGGGGTGCCGAAAGACCTTTTCTGCGGAATCTCATGCGTCGCCTCCTTGCGACCGGAATCCGATGTCTGGGAGCGCTCCCATGGTGACCGTAGGGGGAGGAACCGGACATGACAAGGTCGGCGGGTCCGGGATGTGGGATCGCTCCCAGAAAGCGACGAAAGAACTAGGCCGCCCAGGGGAGGACTCCGCCTGACGGACGCGGTGCCTTCCCCTGGACAGCCCTGGCGGCGATCAGCCCTTGAGCGTCTTCATGGTGTCTTCGGTGACTTTCCGGACCTTGGCCTTCAGGTCCTCTTCCGTGGCGGGCCAGCCGCCCGCCTCCCGGGCGTATCCGCTCCCGTTGACCGTGAGCACCAGCGAGCCGTGCCGGACGAGGTACTTGTAGAGCCAGAGTTCGTTCACCGCCCACGGCTTCGCGTCGTCGTGCTGGCGATAGAGGTACGCCGCCGTGCCGAGGCCTTCGACATCGGTGACGGTGAGGTCGGTACCCGGGCCCGATCGTTCGCCGTCGTTCTTGCGGAAATCGTCGTACATCGCCCTGGCGGCGGCCTCCCCGGACGTGTGGATCGCGATGAACGTCGTCAGCTTGGCGTAGCCGCCGGAACCGTCGAACTCCATGTCGCAGTTCCCGCCGTCGAGTCCCGTGACGAGTTTGCTCGGCGTTTTCGTCGGCGTGGCACGGGTCAGCGCTTCGAACTCCGCGGGATTCACCGCCGTGCACGCGTCACCTCGGAGGCGGTAGTTCGGCGGCGGTTCCGGTTCGGAGGAGCAGCCGGCGATGGCGGTGACGGCGAGCGCCACAAGCAGCGCTCCGCGGCGGCGGTTGGCGGGCATGCCCGGATGGTGGCAGCGGGTTCACCCTGCCATGAGGGCAATTGTGCCCGGCCGTATGGGATCGTGTGCCGATGAGGATCTTGCTCGTGGAGGACGAGCGACGGCTGGCCGAATCGCTGCGCGCCGGACTGAGCGCCGAGGGATACGCCGTCGACGTCGCGCACAACGGCCGCGACGCGCTTTGGTACGCCGGCGAACATCCGTATTCCGCGATGATCCTCGACATCATGCTGCCGGGGCTCAACGGTTACGTCGTCTGCCGCAAACTGCGCGAGCGCGGCGACGCCACCCCGATCCTCATGCTGACCGCGAAAGACGGCGAGGACGACGAAATCGAGGCGCTGGACACCGGCGCCGACGACTTCCTGCCGAAGCCGTTTTCCTACGGTGTCCTGCTTTCACGGTTGCGGGCGCTGATCCGGCGCGGGGGAGCGACGCGGCCGGGCACGCTGCGGCTCGGCGATCTGGAACTCGACCAGGCGAGTCACGTCTGTCGTCGCGGTGGCGCCGAGATCTCGTTGACCACCAAGGAGTTCGCGTTGCTGGCCTACCTGATGAAACGGCAGGGCGAGGTGGTCACCAAGGCCGAGCTGCTCGAGAACCTGTGGGATTTCGCGGCGTCGGCCACCGCGAACCTGGTGGAGGTGCACATGAGCGCCCTGCGACGGAAGATCGACCTGCCGTTCGGTGCCGAGACGATCCGGACGGTACGCGGCGCCGGGTACCACGTGGTGTCCGGTGCCTAGGTTCCTGCGGACGACCCGCATCCGCGTCGCGGTGACCGCGTTCCTGGCATCGATCATCGCGCTCGCGGTGGTTTCGGCATGGCTGGTGCTCGATGCCCAGGACAGGCTGGAAGACGGCGCGGCGCAGGTCGCGAGGGCGCGGGCGGACGCGATCGTCCAGTTGCTGAACACCGGTGCCGCTCCCGCCGATCTGCCGATGCTCGTCCGAGACTCGATCTACGAGGTGGTCCGTCGTGAGCCGATCGCCAGGATGGCCTCCTGTCCTGGGCTGCGCTCGGCTTCCCTCGCCCCGGAAGGCGATTGGGGCCGCGATGAGTACGTGAGGACCCTCAAGCCGTACGAGATCGACCTGTCTCTTCGGGAATCCGTCGGATGTGCCCCGGTGCTCGGAGCCAACGTCGATGAAGAAGGGCTCCGTGTGCACGTCGCCTGGGTGTCGAGCGGGGACAGCAAGTACACGATCTATGCCGCATCGAGGGTGGACGACGCCGGGCAGGCGGCGCTCGATTCGGTGCGGATGACGCTGTTCGCCGGAGTCCCGGTGATCGCGCTGCTGATCGGTGTGATCGCGTGGCTCGCGGTGCGCCGGTCGCTGCGGCCGGTCGAGGCGATCCGCGCGGAGGTCGCGGACATCGGCGCGCACGATCTCTCCCGCCGCGTCCCGGAGCCCGGCAGCCGTGACGAGATCGCGAGTCTCGCGGCGACGATGAACACGATGCTCGCCCGCCTCGACACCGCCGTCACGCGGCAGGGCCGGTTCACCTCCGACGCGTCGCACGAACTCCGCACGCCGCTGGCTTCGCTGCGGACGCAACTGGAGGTGCTGCTCGCGCATCCGAACCGGCTGGACTGGCGCGAAGCCTGCGAGAACGCGCTCCTGGACATCACCCGGCTGCAGGATCTCGTCGCCGATCTCGTGCTGCTCGGAAAACTGGACAACGCGGAACCGGAGCGGCTCAAGCCGGTCCGGCTGTCCGAAGTGGTCGAATCGTGTCTCTCCGGACGCCAGGGTGTGCGGGCGGAGGTCGAAGGTTCGCCGGTGGTCCTCGGCAACCGTGGGCGGCTCGAACGCCTGCTTCGCAATCTCGTGGACAACGCGCAGCGTCACACCGAAACCGGTGTCGTCGTCTCGGCGTCCACAGTGGACGGCTTCGGTGTGCTGACGGTCACCGACGACGGTCCCGGCATCCCGCCGGAGGATTGTGAGCGCGTGTTCGACCGGTTCGTGCGGCTGGACGACGGCCGTGCCCGCGACGAAGGCGGCGCCGGCCTCGGTCTGGCGATCGTCGCCGACATCGCGCGAGCCCACGGCGGCACCGTCGAGATCGCCGATCACGAGGGTGGCGCCCGCGTCGTCGTCCGGCTGCCGTCGGCCGATCCGCGAAGCTGAAGACGTCTTCAGCTTCCTTAAGCTTCGGTTCAGCGTCCGGGCCCGAACCTACGGGCCATGTCGTCCGTTCTCCCACGCCGCGCCTGGTGGCGGCCGCTCAGCCACACCGACTACCTGGCGTCGTCCTGGTTCCCCGGGCTCACCGGCGTGCGCGCGCTCGCCGCTGTCGCCGTCGTGTTCTTCCACTACGGCGGGCATGTCACAGACCGTCTGCAGGGCTGGATCGCCGTCCAGTTGTTCTTCGTGCTTTCCGGGTTCCTCATCACGACGCTGGCCCTGCGCGAAGAGGGTCGTACCGGCCGGATCGACCTGCGCGAGTTCTACCTCCGCCGGTCCTTCCGGATCCTGCCGGTGTACTTCCTGCTCCTGGCGCTGACGACGGTCGCGGTGATCCTCGGTGGGACTTACCAGAGCAGCAGGCTCGCCGACGCCATGCCGTACTACCTCGTCTTCGGCAACGAACTCGTCGACTTCAACACGCCGTATCCGACGTCGTGGTCGCTCGGGGTGGAGGAGAAGTTCTACCTCGTCTGGCCCGCGTTGCTGGTGCTCACGTCGTTCGCGCGCACTGGGAAGACGGCGTTGCGGCTGCTGTTCGGAGCGTCGGCGGTGCTCGGCGTCGTGCTGTTCGCGTTGCCGCTGGCGCCGTCGCACACCTGGGCGAGCCTTTCGGTGCACTACTGCTCGCTGGTGATCGGCTGTCTGCTGGCGATGGTGCTGCACCATCCCCGAGGGTTCGCGGTGTTCCGGCCGCTGACCAGCCCCGCTGTCGCGACGGCGATCGGCTGCGGCTTCGTCGTGTTTCAGTTCTCCGTCGGGCCGCTGGCGAAGGCGCTCGGCGGGCACTGGCAGTTCGTGGTCCCGGTCTACGCGGCGGGTTCGGCGCTGCTGCTCGTGGCCGTCGTGTCGCCCGGCCCGGTCCGCGGTCTGCTTTCGAGCAGGCCGTTGACGTTCGTCGGTGACCGTTCGTACGCCCTCTACCTCGCCCAGACCGGCGCCGCCGGGGTTTCGGGCTGGGTGCTCCCCAGCGGCCTCGCCAAGGCGGCGGTGACCACGGTCGTCGCGCTGCTCATCGCCTGCGCGCTTCGCCGATGGGTCGAACAACCCGCCATCGCCTACGGCCGGAAGGTCGTCAAACGACGAGCGCCCGCCGGGCCTCCGGCGGAGGCGACGGCGGGCGCTCGGTGAAGCGGTCCTAGTGGTGTGCGGTGACCGCCTTGGCGCCGGTGCTCTTCCGGACGAACAGCGACCCGATGAACGCGGCCAGCCCGACCCCGCCGGCGACCATGAACGTGGTGCGGATACCCGTCGCGTCGGGGCTGGTCGCCCCGGCCGTGACCGTGCTCGCCGTGGCCACCGCGATGAACACCGCGGTACCGAGCGCGCCGGCGACCTGCTGCAGGGTGGAGAGGATCGCGCTGCCATGGGAGTACAGGTGATCGGGCAGCGAACCGAGGGATTCGGTCATCAGCGGCGTCATCATCAGGCCGAGTCCGGCCATCAGGAGGACGTGGATCGCGATGACCGCGACCAGCGGCGACCCCGGGCCGAGCAGGGCGAACAGCCACAGCGAGATCGCCATCGCGGCCGCGCCGGGGATGACCAGCGGACGAGCGCCGAAGCGGTCGAACAGCGCGCCGACCGGGCGGCCGAGCAGACCGAGGACCAGACCGCCCGGCAGGACGGCCAGGCCGCTGACGAACGTGCTGGTGTGCAGGACGGTCTGCAGGTACAGCGGCAGAAGGATCGCCGCGGCGCCGATCAGGCACATGAACAGCAGCGCCGTCAGGATCAGCGAGACGACGAAGCTGCGATGGGTGAACGGCCGCAGGTCCAGGAGCGCGCGGTCCTGCCGCTGCAACTGCAACTGACGCCAGGTGAACACGACGAGCGCGACGGCCCCGACGACGATCGGCGCCCACGGCGGCACCGGCTGGTGACCGCCCGCCGACTCGCCGGACACCGACAGGCCGTACAGGACGCCGCCGAAACCGATCGCCGACAGGAACACCGAGAGCACGTCGAGCGGCACCTTGCGGGTGTCGCTGTCCAGCCTCAGCCGCAGCGCGCCGACCACCAGGGCCGCGATCGAGAGCGGCAGCACGATCCAGAACATCCAGCGCCAGCCCAGCGAGGACAGCACCGCGCCGCCGATGGTCGGGCCGATGGCGGGGGCGACCGCGATGACGATGGTGATCGTGCCCATCGTGGCGCCGCGCTTCTCCACCGGGACCAGGCGCATCACCGTGGTCATCAGCAGCGGCAGCATGACCGCCGTACCGCACGCCTGGATGACGCGGCCGACCAGCAGGAGGGTGAAGCCGGGGGCGACGGCGCTGACCAGGGTGCCGAGGCTGAACAGGGTCAGGGACGCGAGGAAGACCTGGCGCGGGGTGAAGCGTTCGAGCAGGAAGCCGGTGGTCGGGATGACGACCGCCATCGTGAGCAGGAAGCCGCTGGTCAGCCACTGGACCGTGGTCGTCGGGACCCGGAGGTCGACGGTCAGGTCACGCAGCGCGACACTCAGGATCGTCTCGTTGAGGATCATCACGAACGCCGAAAGGACCAGCACACCGATCAGGAGCCCGGGGCTCGCCGGTGCTCTTTCCTGGTCGGAAGTGGACTTGGGCAGGGTTTCGGTCATCTGTGGTGAGCTCCTGGAAGGACGCGCGCGCGTGGGGCCGCCCTCACGCCGGCAACGGTGGCGGTGAAGGCGTGGCGGATACCCCTGCAGTCTGCCTGTGACGGTCGCGTCGTGTCACGTCGATTTCCGTAGTGAGTACGGTCACTTCGCTCTGAGCGGACCCGGAATCCGCACGGGAGAGGACGGATTTCCGGCTGTGGCAAGGCAAAATCGCACTGTGGCCAGGGAGATCTCAGCGGACCGGTGGCGTTCGGTACGGCGCGCCTATCGGGTGACGGGAGCCCGGTTCGCCGAATTGGTGACCGGCGTTCCGGATCCGCGCGCGATGGTCACCGCCGACTGGACGGTGGCCGACACCGTCGCCCACGTCGCGATGATCGCGAAGATGTACACGTCGCTGGTCCGCCCGGACGGCGAATCGGTACTGGAAGCACGCGGTCGGGAGCAGGTCGCGAAGACCACTGTGGACACCGTTTCCGTACTGAACGCCTTGGTGTTGAGCGACTTTCCCGAACGCGACATCGGCGTGCTGGTGAAAGGGTTGCTCGCTGACATCGACGAAGTGCTGCGAGTGACCGAGGACGCCGACCCGGCGACCCCGCTGGGCTGGCTCGGTGACTCGCGGGTACCGCTGGCCGGAGTCCTCGCGCACCTGGTCAACGAACTGCAGATCCACGGCTGGGACATCGCCCGCGCGCTGAAACTCCCGTGGACGATGCCGCCGGAGGACGCGGCGTTGTTCTTCGATCTGTTCCTGGTGGGTGTGCTGAGCAACGACACGGGTCACCTGCTCGACACCGACGAGCCGCCGCACGAGCGGCGGATCGCCGTGGCCTTCCGGTCGGCGTACACGTCGCCCGTGGTGCTGGTGCTCCACCGGGGCCGCGTCACCGTCGAGGAACCTGGTGGCCCGGTCGACGCGCGGATCTCGTTCGATCCGCCGTCGCTGAACCTGATGCTTTTCCACCGCGTCGGGAAGGTGCGTTCGGCGCTGACACGGAAGATCGTCGTGGGCGGTCCACGGCCTTGGGTGCTGCCGGCTTTCCTGCGGGTCGTGCGGCTGCCGTAGAGGTCCACGGGCTAGGCGCGTGTGACCGGAGTGGACGGCACGCGTGATCAGACGGACGGCACACGTGATCAGACGGACGGCACACGTGATGGGACGGACGGCGCGCGTGTCCAGAGGGACGACTCGCTGCGTGGCCCGGTCGCGCAGCGAGTCGTCCCGCCAGTCACGCGCGCCGTCCGTCTGATCACGTGTGCCGTCCCGCCACTCACGCGAGACGGCCGGTCGGACAAGGGGGTCGTGAGTGGTAAGGACGGTTAGAACCGTCATTGCCACTCACGACCCCGATCCTTCCCTCGCCTTAAAGCGTCAGCGACCAGGTGTCCAGAACGCCGGTGTCACCGGGGCCGTAGTCGGTGATCCGCAGCTGCCACTTGCCGCCGGCCGGGGACGAGGCGCCGGGCACCGAGAACGTCTTCGCACCGTTCCAGGCCGTGCACGCCGAGCCGCCGCTGTACTTGAGCCCGTACGCCTTGCCCTTCGGGTCGAGCAGAGTGATGCCGAGGTCTTCGGCGCAGGTGTGCCGGATCGTCACGGAGACGCCGAGGGACGTCGCCGCCTGTCCGCTGAGCGTCGAGGTGACCGGGCTGAACACCTGCTGATAGTCCCGGATCTGGAAGTCGGCGTCGTTGCTCAGCGTCCGGGCGCCGCCGCTGCCCGGCTGCGTCTTGGCGGATACGACACCGCTCGCGGGCGACACGTTGCCCGCCGCGTCACGCGCCTTCACGGTGAACGCGTACGACGTGTCCGGGGTGAGGCCGCTGACCGTGGCGCTCGTTCCGGCCACGGACGTCGCCAGCGTGGAGCCGTTGTAGACGTCGTAACCCGCGACACCGACGTTGTCCGTCGCCGCGTCCCACGCCAGCGAGACGCTGTTCGACGTCGTGCCGGTGGTCCTCGCGTTGCCGGGCGCGCTCGGCGCCGTCGTGTCGCCGTTGCCGCCGCCGGTCACCAGCGTGAGGTTCCACTTGTTCAGTGCTTCGATCACCGGCTGGAAAAGGGACATGTCGCCGTCGCTCGGGTTCTCCACACACTTCGACGGGCCACCGTCGTGCAGGCCGACCGCCTTGGTGCCGAGCAGCCAGCCGCCGCCCGAATCGCCGCCCAGCGAGCACGCCGTGGTCCAGGTGAGGTCCTCGATGATCAGCCCGCCGCCGTAGTCGACGGACTTGTGCGTGTACTTCACCTCGCCGCATTTCCACTTCGAGGTGTTGCCGGAATGGCAGACGCGGTCGCCGACCATGGCCTCGGCCGATCCGGTGATGGTGACGGCGGGCTCGCCCCAGGTGTTGACCGCGGCCGAAAGCTCCCAGCCGGGCTGCGTCACCGCGACCACGCCCATGTCACCTTCGCGGGCGTTGACGCTGCGCGAGCCGCCGACGTTCGACGTCCCGATCCGGTTCTGCTGACCCGAGGCGCCATAAGCGGCCTGGTCACGGTCGTTCGTGCAGTGCCCGGCGGTGAGGAAGTGCTTGGCACCGGAGGAATCGGTCGCGCCGAAGCCGACCGAACAGTTGCTCTCGCTACCCGGCCACCACGGGCTGCCGGTCTGGATCGTGCCCGCCTGCTGACGCGGCGAGGACCCGGTTTCGGTGATCCGCACCCCGAGATTCCGGGCCTGGGAAAGGAAACTCTCGGTCTCGGCGGTCTTGCGCGAGCGGTCCACCGAAACGCCGACCTCGTTGCCGCGGACGTCGACACCCCAGCCGAACACGCCCGGGACCCCGTCGCCGACGAGCGCGCGGACGGCGTCGTCGGTCCGGTCGAGGTCGGCCTTGGAGCGGGAGACGAGCCGCGCTTCCGCGCCACCGGCCCGTGCCGCGTCGGCGTCGGCGGCGCTTGTGACGGCCAGGACCAGCTTGCCGGAGGCGGCGTCGAACCACTGTCCGGCCGCTCGGTCGCGCAGCCCGGCGGGGAGTGCCGCGGCCACCCGGTGGGCCTCGTCCTGGGCGGCGAGCTGGGACTTCGCCGCGGAGGTGCTCAAGCCGAACGCGGCGGCCACGCCGTTCACTTCCGCGTCGGGGTGGACCGGGGACGGTGGTGACGCGGCCTGCGCCGTCGGGCTGAGTCCCCATGCGGCCAAGGCCACCAGGCTCAGATAGGAAAGCACTTCGCTGTGCCGTCGCATGCGCACTCCTCGATTCGAAAAGTAGGTGCGCCGACGGTAATTCCCCGACCTCGCGGAATTACAGACCCGCGAGTCGTTAACACTTAAGAGTCCCAGTCCCAATCGAATCCGAAACGCCCCGGACCGAAATTCAGCACGACGCCGTGCACGGAATCGCTGCCTGGTGCGACTTCCGTCCACTCCGCCGGTTGTCCGTCCTGTTCGGAATAGCGGCGGAATCGTGCCGGGAGGACGTCGGGGGAGAACCGGATCTCCAACACGTATTCCCGGACCGGCAGGCGGAATTTGCGTTCGTAGTTCGTCGCGTGCGGGAACGGGGCGCTGTTGCACAGGGAGTGCTCGGTGATGACCGTTTCGCCTTTCGCGAGCGGCCGTTCGAAGAGCAGTTCCACGACCATGAGGCCGTCTTCGGGGCGGTGCACACTTCTGCCGGGACGACAGCCCCGCAGAGATGTCAACCGCGGCAAGGGCCGGTCGTGCTCGTCGATGTGGACGATCACCACCCAGCGGTCCGGGCCGTCGGCCTCGGCGCGCAGGACCTGGCGCGACCGGAACTCGAGTTCCTCCTGCCCGGGGCCGACGGAGACGACGTCGTGCTGGCTGATCCGTGTCAGCCGTTCGTCCCACCGGGTGTCGACCCCGCTGACGGCGGCGTCGATCCGCGTGCGGTCCGGCCAGAACCGGCCGATCTCCGGCAGTCCGTCGACTCGGGCGGGCCAGCGGCCGCGGGCACGCGGCGGGCCCAGCAACCCCGTCAGGCTGCCCGGCGGGACTTCGAGCACCTGCTCGAGATGGCGCAGTGCCATCACCGAATCGCGGCGTTCCGGACGGCTTCGCCCGGACTGCCAGTAGCTGAGCGTCGCCGCGGTGATCGAGATGCCTCGGGCGCGAAGGTGATCGCGTAGCCGTTCCAGGCTGAGACCGCGTACCCGGATGGCCTCGCGCAGCGCGCCGGCGAACGACCCCTCAGGCAGCGGCCGCTCGAATCCGGTCATCACGACTCCCCACGTTCACCGGGGACGATCATAGATCCGGCGGTCCCGGAATTGAACCGGACGAGGCCCTGGTCAGGCCGTTAACCGTTAACAGGGGCGTCGAACCGGCGGCGGGCGCCCTCGATGTGGCCGAGGAAGCGCTGCGTCCAGTCGCACATCCCGTCGACCGTCGCGCGCAACCCTTGGCCTGCCTCGGTGAGGGTGTACTCGACCCGCGGCGGGACGGTCGGGTGGACGGTGCGCTCGAGCAGGCCGTTGCGCTCCAGCATGCGCAGGTTCTGGGTGAGCATCTTGTGGCTGATGCCCTCGATCCCGTTCCGTAGTTCGGTGAACCGGAGCGTCCCGTCGCCGATCGTCTCGATGATCAGGAGCGCCCATTTGTTGGCGACGTCGGAGAAGATCTCGCGAGCGAGCGAGTCCGCCCGCGTCAGATCGGCGTCGTCCGCGGCGCCGGCGTCGCCGCTGAGCTGCTTGGTCACCATCAGGTTCCCCAGTCACGAAAAGGTGCGTTCTTCCAGTTCGGTGCACACTCTCCTACAGTTCCTGGGTAACCACAAGTGACCACGAGCAAGGAGTGCCGAAAGATGGCCATCACCCTGGTGAACCCCGCGGGGTTGCCGGAGATCCCCGCCTACCGCCAGGTTTCGATCGCGACCGGGTCGAAGCTGGTCTTCCTCGCGGGGCAGGTCGCCTGGGACGCGGACGGCGTCACCGTCGGCGAAGGCGACCTCGCCGCGCAGGTCGAACAGTGTTATCTCAACATCGCCACCGCACTCGCCGCGGTCGGCGCCACTTTCGACGACGTCGCGAAGATGACCGTCTACGTCGTCGACTGGACCCCGGACAAACTGGCCTTGTTCCTCGAAGGGGTGGACCGGGCCGCCATCAAACTGGGCGGCACCCCGGTCCCGCCGGGCACGCTGATCGGCGTCGCGGCACTGGATGTGCCCGAGCATCTGGTCGAGGTGGAGGCCACCGCGGTCATCGACTGACGTTCACTGGCCGCGGGCCGCGCGCCAGATCGGGCTGTCGACGTAGTGGTTGTCGTACTGCTTCGACGAAGCGGCGATCTCCGAGGGATCGGCCTCGCCGCGGGCGACCCGGTCGAGGAGCCGGTAGTAGTCGAAGCGGGCCATGCCCGGCGTGAAGGTGACCAGGACGTCGGCGTCGGAATCGGCGGCGGGTCCGAAGGCGTGCGGTACGCGCGGCGGCACGGCGAGGAAGTCGCCCTTCTCCAGCGTGTGCAGGGTTTCTTCGACGAGCACCTGGAGTTTTCCTTCGAGCACGAAGAAGAACTCGGTCGCGCGGGTGTGGAAGTGTGCCGGAGTGCCGAAGACGCCTTGCTTCAGGGTGGCGCGGTTCGTGGTGAAGCCGCCGTCGGTGGTGTCCGAGTCGGCCAGCAGCGTGATGTCGCTGCCCGGCGCGTCACTGACGATCTCGGCGTCGGCGGCCCGGAGCAGGATGGGGTCGAACATGGTGGCGATCTCCTCGTTTTCGGTGTTCAGCGGGCTCGCTGACAGAACAAGGATCTCCCGGGCGACGACCTTCATCAACGCCGGAGACGGTGCCGATCGATAATCTGCAAGTTATCGATCGGTACCGTGATCACCAGGACAGCGCGGCTCGCTGGGCCGGGACGATCGCGCCGAGTTCGGCCGAGAACAGGCGCATCAGCGGCGGCAGCCGGTAGGTGTCCTCCTCGCCCCATTCGGCGAGCCCGAGATCGACGAGGCGATCCAGTGCCGCTTCGACCTTCAACGGGCAGGTGTCGAGTATGGCAGCGGCCCGGCCGGTGCGGCACACCTCGAAACCGGGTCTGCCGAGCAGGCGGAACGCGGCCGCGGCCAAGGGATCCTTGCCCGCCGCGATCGGCCGGAACGCCGACGAGTACAGCGCCCGCAGGGATTCCCCGCCGAAACCCAGTTCGTCCAGCCTGCTCTCCTCGGGGGCGAGCCGGTGCGCCAGCCACGACAACGGCCGGGTCGGCCGGTTGGCCAGGATGGTGCCCGCGATCCGCAGTGCCGCCGGGATCCCGTGGCAGTGCCGGACGATCTCGGCCGCCGCACCCGGATCGGCGTCCACCTTGGATCTTCCGGCCAGTCCGGCGAGCACGTCCAGTCCGTCCTCATCGGACAGTCGTCCGAGTGCGACGTGCTCCGCGCCGTCCAGCATCAACGGCGAGCGGCCGGTGATCAGCACCGCGCACGAGCCCCTCGCCGGGATCAGCGCGCGGAGCGCGGCGGACTCGGTCGCACCGTCGAGCACCAGCAGCACCGCGCGATGGGCGAGCTGCGAACGCAGGACGGCGGCCGCCTCGTCCGCCGCCCACGGGATGTCCGACGACTGAACGCCGAGATGTCGCAGCAACCGCGGCGGAACCCGGGAAGCCGGACCGTCGACGCTCAGGTCGACGTACAACTGTCCACCCGGGAACCGCGCGCCGACCCGGTGTGCCACCTCCAGCACCAGTGCGCTCTTGCCGATCCCGCAGGGGCCGTGCACCACGGCGACCTTCGGTCCGGATCGTCCGGTTCCGACGAGTAGCGCGGTGAGCCGTGCGGCGATGTCGGCCCGGCCGGCGAACGACCGGCACCGCACGGGAAGCTCTTGCGGGACGGCTGTTTCCGATGTCGAGGCCGGGACGGTGACGACGGCGGCGGGGGAGACCGCGGTGAGTCCCGGATCCCGGTCGAGCACCGCCCGGTGCAGTTTGGCGAGGTCCGGTGACGGCTCCAGGCCGAGACGATCCGCGAGCACACGACGGCAGTCGGTGTAGACGGCCAGCGCCCCCGCGGGATCCCCGGATCGGTACAGGGCGGTCATCAGATGCGCCCATGGCCGCTCCCGCAACGGATGTTCGGCGACGAACTCCCGCAGCGGCGCGATCACCTCGCGGTGCTCGCCGAGCCGGAGCCGGGCGTCGAGATGGTCTTCCGTGACCGACAGGCGGAGTTCTTCGACCGGCGAGATCGATCCGGCGAGTGCCTCGTTGTCGGCGAGATCTTCCAACACCGCGCCGCGGCAGGCGGAAAGTGCTTCACCGAGATGACGGACGGCGGCGGCGTGGTCACCGCGCGCGAGCGCCACGCGTCCGGTCCCGGCTCGTTCGGCGAAGACGTGAAGATCCAATTCCCCTTGGCGTAGCAGGATTTCGTAGCCCGAGGCGCGGCCGGAGATGCGTTCCCCCGGCAGGGCGCCCCGGAGCCGGTTCGCGTAGGTGCGCAGGTTGGCGACCGCCGAAAGCGGCGGTTCGTCTCCCCACAACGTCTGGATCAGCCTGCGGATCGGGACGGTCCGGCCGGGGTGCAACAGCAACGCGGCCAGGAGACTGCGCTGTTTCGCCGATCCCAGCGCGATCGTCCCGCCTTCGGTGTGTACCTCGAGCCTCCCCAGAACCCTGAACTCGATCGACGACACTCACACCTCTCCCGAGAGTTGGAGACAGAAACGTGAGACCCCTTAAGGCAGTTCTATCACCTTCGACTTTGCCGGACGTCAATCCCGAGTTGGGGCACAAGCGATACACGGGCGCGTGTATCGCCGCTATCCGCGTTCGTGTACGGGCCTTTCCTACGTTGGGCGCTGCCGACGCCGCCCGGCGCGGAGGAAGTGAGGAGCGCGGAACATGCGCAAGACAGTGGGATCCCTCAGCGACAAGCTGCTGAGCGTGTTCGTGGCCAAGGCGGACGTGGGTGCCGGCTGCCCGCCGGACCCGTATTACAAGCACTGCTACTGCCGCGAGCGCAGCGACTTCCGTCGCAACTGCTCGCTGAACGGTGCCTGCAAGGAGTTCTGCGGCGCCTGTTACGCCTACCGGACCTGCGGAGGCTGATCGACACCACGGGCGGCGGCCGGCGCACGAGCACCGGCCGCCGCCCGCGGCATCCTGCCCGACCCTCTTCCTCCACTGGAGAACACCATGCCCATCCTGACCGCCGCCGTCGTGCTCGTCGGACTCCTGTGCGTGCTGGACCTGCTGCTCAGCTTCGGCATCATCCGGAGGCTGCGCGAGCAGAACGAGACCCTGAAGGCCGTGCGACAGCGGGCCGCCGACGAACCGGACATCGCACTGCCCGCGGGCGCCACCATCGGCGACTTCAGCGCCGCCACGGTCAGCGGCACCGAGCTGTCCAATGCGGACATCGAGGGTTCCCGTGCCCTGGTCGGCTTCTTCTCGCCGGGATGCGAACCGTGCAAGGAGCGGATGCCCCAGTTCATCGAGTACGCCACCCGCTTCGAAGGCAAGGTCGTCGCGATCGCGGCCGGGAGCGAGGAAGAGACGGCCGACATGGTCGTCCGGCTCGGCGAGGTCGCCGAGGTGATCCGCGAATTCGACGGCGGCACCGTGCACAAGGCCTTCGGCGCCTCCGGCTATCCCGCGCTGTGCCTTGTCGACGGCGACCGGACCGTGCTGGCCAGCGGGTGGGAGATGTCGGCCCTGCCGGTGCCGGCCACCCTGTGAACACCTCCCTCGGCGCCCGCCGGGTCCTGAGCCTGCTCGCGTCGGCGGTCCGCCTCACCCGGCGGGCCGCCCCGGTGGGGACGCCGCTGTACATGGTGCTTTCCCTGCTCGGTGGTGCCGTCCCGATCGCGACCGCGTGGTGCACCAAGGTGCTTCTCGACGGGCTGGCCGCCGGCGAGGTCTGGCTGTCGCTGCTCCCGTGGGCGGTCGCGCTCGCGGTCACCGGGCTGCTGGTGGGGCTGCTGCCGGTCGGTACCGAGTACCTGAAGCAGCGGCTCGACCGGGCGGTCGCCGTGGTCACGATGGACCGGCTCTACCGGGCGATGGGCAGACTGGCCGGGATCGCGAGAATGGAGGATCCGCGATTCCGCGACAAGCTCCGGCTCGCGCAGCAGACCGGCCGCAGCGGTCCGGGCCAGCTCGTCGACGACGGGGTCGGTTCGGTGCAAGCGGCCATCACGCTGGGCGGGTTCCTCGGGACCCTGGTGGTGATCAACGTGTGGATGGCCCTGATCGTGCTCGCGGCGGCGTTCCCCGCGCTGATCGCGAACCTGCGGTTGAGCCGCGCCAGGGCACGCGTCATGTGGTCGATCGCGCCCACCGAGCGGCGCGAAGTGTTCTACGCGGATCTGCTGGCGAGTCTGGACGCCGCGAAGGAATTGCGGCTGCTCGGGCTCGGCGACCTGTTCCGGCGGCGGATGCTCGTCGAACTGACCGCCGCGCACGCCGTCGTCGAAGGTCAGGATCGCCGGGACGCGCGGATGCAGGGCTTGCTGGCCGGGCTGACGGCGGCGGTTTCGGCCGGTGGCCTCGTTTGGGCCGCCTGGCTGGCGGCACACGGCAGGCTCTCACTCGGGGACATCGCCATCTTCGTCGCGTCCGTCGGCGGGGTGCAGGGGGCGTTGCAGAGTCTCGTCGCCCGGCTGGCTTCGGCGCATCATTCGACCTTGTTGTTCGACCACTACGAAGAAATCGAGTCACAGGGCCCGGATCTCGCCGTTCCGGCCTCGCCGCGGCGGATCCCGGCGCTGAAGTCGGGTATCGAACTGCGCGACGTCTGGTTCCGCTACGCCGAGGACCAGCCGTGGGTGCTGCGCGGCGTGAACCTCACCATCCCGCACGGACACGCGCTGGCCCTGGTCGGGCTGAACGGTGCCGGGAAGTCGACGATGGTCAAGCTGCTGTGCCGGTTCTACGACCCGGATCGCGGCGCGATCCTCTGGGACGGCGTGGATCTGCGGGACGTCGCGGTCGACGAGCTGCGCGCGAAGATCGGCGCGGTCTTCCAGGACTACATGTGTTACGACCTCAGCGCCGCCGAGAACATCGGACTCGGCGACGTGTCCGTGCTGGACGATCGGGAGCGGGTCGTCGCGGCGGCCCGGCGGGCGGGCGCGCACGACATCGTGGTCGGGCTGCCGCGGGGCTACGACACGTTTCTCTCCCGGATGTTCTTCGACGAAGCCGACCGCGAGGACCCGGAGACGGGTGTGCTGCTGTCGGGTGGTCAGTGGCAGCGGCTCGCGCTGGCGCGGGCGTTTCTGCGTGACCGCCGGGATCTGATGATCCTGGACGAGCCGAGTTCCGGACTGGACGCGGAAGCCGAGCACGAAGTGCACAGCAGCCTGCGCCGTCACCGTGACGGCGCGACCAGCGTGCTGATCTCACACCGCCTCGGCGCCGTCCGCGACGCGTCGGCGATCGCGGTGCTCGCGGAAGGCCGGGTCGCCGAACTGGGGTCGCACGACGAGTTGATCGCCTCGGGCGGGGAGTACGCGCGGCTGTTCCGTCTGCAGGCTTCGGGTTACGACGAGGTGGTGTCCCAGTGATGTATGTGCTGTTGACGGTGACCGTGGTGATCGTCGCCGCCGTCGTGTGGCTGGTGACGCTGCGGCGGCGGCTGATCGTCGTGACGGTGCACGGGGTGAGCATGGAGCCCACGTATGTCGCCGGCGACCGGCTGCTGGTGCGGCGGTCGCGGCTGGAGCGGGTGCGGGCCGGGCAGGTCGTCGTGGTCCAGGGCGGCCCCGGCAAACCGGGCGACCCGACGGCCGGGCGGCTGGTGAAGCGCGCCGTGGCGGTGCCGGGAGACCCCGTCCCGTCGCAGATCCCCGTGCCCGGCGACGTCGTCCCCGCGGGAAACCTGCTGGTGCTGGGCGACAACCCCGCGCGCAGTAACGACTCCCGGCGGCTCGGCTACATCCCGGCGGACGCGCTGATCGGCGTCGTGCTCCGGCCGATCGGGCAGAGGTGAGCGATGGGTTACCTGGCCGTGTTCGCGATGGTCCTTTGTGGACTTGTACTGCTGGTGTCCGCTTCCGGCAAGGTGCGGGGTAAGGACTCCTACGCGGAGTTCGTGGCGTCGGTGCCCGCGTTCGGCGTCCCGGCGCGGTGGACCCGGTTGTTCGCCGCGCTCACGTTGGGTGCGGAGTTCGCGATCACCGCTCTGCTGCTCCCGGCCGGCGTGTTGGTCGCGGCCGGTTCCGGTGCCGGCTGGTGGTCGGCCGCCGCGGGGCTGGTGCTCGCGGCCGGGTTGTTCGGGGTGCTGACCGCGGCCGTGTG